>CANQXK010000026.1 GCA_947627715.1 uncultured Oscillospiraceae bacterium | reverse complement strand
TGCGGGACAAAGACGAGTGGTCCCTCCAACCCATCTTCCGCTGAATCCGAAGCTCCTGCCTATCCCTGGATGGCCGGTGAAAGCCCCATCCCCGACCGCCATGTTGGCCTTTCCTGTGATTTGGAAGGGTATCTTGGCGGATTTGCCTGTACAGAAACAGGATATTACATTGTCGGCGAAGATGAAAGGGAAAGTGACTTTAATAACTATATCTTTTACGGAGATTACGGTTCGGACACCCTCGTCAAGCTGTGCGGCCGGCCCGATTGCGACCACCTCAACGAGGACTGCAACGCGCGTTTTCGTAGCTGTCAGAGCGTCTATTACGACGGTAGCCACCTCTTTGTCAACGAAACACCTTTCCCCGGCAAGCCCAGAGTGATCCGCATGGACCTGGACGGCAGCAATCAGGAAGTGGTCATGGACCTGGCGGACTTTGTCACGCCCCAGATGGGCTTTGGAAAATACTATGCGCCCCATATAAGCAATGGCATATTTTTCCTGTGCACCACGCGCCTTGATGAAAGCGGAGATAGAGTAGCCGCTCAAATCTACTACAAGCTGGACGGCTCCATGGAAGAACCCGCTGTAGTACCGGGTCCTTTATTAGCCACCATGGTAGAATGCGACAGCACGGGCAATTTTATTGATAACGATTATTATGAGACAGTCCGCATATGGGACCCGGAGACGGGCGAGGTCCACGAGCTGACGGAAAACAGGGGCAGCGGCTATTATGGCATGGAGGAAGCCTGGTATTTAAAGGACGGCGTCATCTATCACCTGAACTACGCCAGCGGGGAGGAAGAGGCCCTGCTGGACACGGGCATCCTGCCTGGGGAGGATGATTATATCAGCCTTCTCTGCTTCCCTGACTGCTTGGTGCTGCATATACAACACCAGCCACAAGAGCGTGAGGACCGCCGCTCCACCTTCTACTTCTATAACTGGGCCATGGAGCCTGTGGGGGACGTCACGATTGAAGGCAGTTGGATAACCCTCTGCGGAGAGACGGAGGACCGGCTGATCTTCAACTCCCCCTATCTTCCCTGGTGTTACGTAGATAAGGCAGATTTTGGCACGGGCCACATCGAGCTGCACGAGTTCAATATGCCCGACATGGATTGGGACGCCATTCAAGCGGCTTACCAGGGGAGCTTTGGTGAGTAAAGAACGGGAAGTTACTAATTAATTTCGGCGCGCCGTCTGCGGGCGGCGCGCCCCCAAAAAAAGAGCGCATCCGAAAGAGGGTACTCAAAATGGAATTAAAAATCAGCGACCTTACGAAACGCTACGGCAACAAGCTGGCGTTGAAAGGGTTTTCCTACACCTTCACGCCGGGAATCTATGGGATCCTCGGTGCGAATGGCGCGGGAAAAAGCACGCTTATGAACCTCATCACCGACAACGTGAAGCGGGACGAGGGGGAAATCCTGTGGGAGGGGACGGATATTCTTTCCCTGGGGGCGGCTTTCCGCGCACTGGTGGGGTATATGCCCCAGGAGCAGGGGATGTATGGAGATTATTCCGCGCGCGCCTTCCTGCGGTACATGGCGCAGATCAAGGGGCTGCCCAGAAAGGCGGCGCGGGGACAAATCGAAGAGCTGCTTGAGCTGGTGAATCTCTCGGACGCGGCGCACCGAAGAGTGGGCGGCTTTTCCGGCGGTATGCGTCAGCGGGTGATGCTGGCGCAGGCCCTGTTGGGCGATCCGAAGGTGCTGATCCTGGATGAACCCACGGCGGGCCTTGACCCCAAGGAGAGGCTGAGGCTCCGGCACTACATATCCAACCTCTCTCAGGACCGCATCGTCTTTCTCTCTACCCACATCGTCTCCGACATCGAGTCCATCGCCAAGGACGTGCTTCTTATGAAGGAGGGCACGCTTGTCACCCACGGCACCCCTGAAACCCTGATCGAGAAGGCCAAGGGGAAAGACCTGGAGGACGTTTATATGTTCTGGCTGGGGGCGGACTGATATGGAATGGAGACGTGTACTTCTTGGCAAGGCGTTTCTTTCGATCCTTGCCCTGCTCGTTGTCTTGAACACCTTTTTCTTCTACTACCAGCACGGCGGCTCCTACGGGCAGTTCGGCGTCCGGGCGGAATCGTACAACCGAAATCTGGAGGAGCTTGCCTCCCTCAGCTGGGAGGAGGGCGTCGCGGCCTGTGACGCATACCACGAGGAAGTATCTCAGGCCATTATGAACGGCAACTGGGACAGAGGCCCCGACCGCTACAAAAGCGCCTCTATGGATGCCATCAAGGCGCAGCTTGAATATCTCATCTCCTATCCCCCCTACCTCAACGGCATCGAGAAGGACGCGAAGAAGATCCAGGGCGTCAGCCTCTTCTCCGATCCGAACAGCTTCAACTACAAGAACACCGTAAAGACGGCGAATGATTTTGCCCGTATGAAGGGCCGGGACGTGAGCTTCGGCCACGATATGGCGGTGACGGACGTGCTTGAGGACCGCTGGGCGGATTACAGCATCGTCCTGCTGGCGGCGGTCATCTGCGCCATGTTCCTGGCGGAGCGCCGCGCCGGCCTTTGGCCCATGATCTACGCCGCCCCCGGCGGGAGAGTAAAGCTGGCGGCAAAGCGGGTGGGTATCCTGCTGGCGGGTTCCCTCATTGGGACCGTCGCCGTGCTGGGGCCGAGGATCTTGCTCTCCGCGTGGCTCTATAACGGACTTGATGAGTGGGGCCGGCTTTTGCAATCCATCCCCATGTTCAAAAATGTCCCCGTTCCCATGACGGTGGGGCAATTCTGGCTGTTCTACATGGCGGTAAAGGCCGCCGGGACCTTCCTTATCGGCCTTGTGCTCTGGGCGGTTATGAGCATGGTGGCCAATCTCGGCCTTGCCCTGTGCGCGGCGGGCCTTCTCCTGGCCGCCGAGTACGCCTGCACCACCATCCGCTCAGGCTCCGCCTTTGCCATCCTTCGCTACGCAAACCTGTTCAGCTATGTGGACTACATACAGGTTTTTCAGAGATACCTGAACCTCAACCTGTTCGGCGCGCTTATCAGCGGAAGCGACCTAGTCCTGGTGATCCTGCCGCCCCTGTGCTTTGTCTGCGCCGGCGCGTGCCTGGCCGTGGCGCGATACAAGCACCCCGTGGCCCCGGCGAACCGCCTCCTGCGCTTTGCCGACGGGATGAGGAAGAAGGTGGACCCCGGCACCGCCCGCGGCGGGCTTATGGCGCTGGAAACAGGCAAGCTTTTCATCCGGCGCAAGGGGCTTTTGCTGTTGATCCTTCTGGCGCTGGTGCTGACGGAGTCTGTGCCCCCCTACCGCCGGTACGATCCGCTGGATATGTATGATCAGTATTATGAGCAGCTTTACGCCGGACCCATCACCGGGGAGACCGCAGCCTCTCTGGAGGCCGAGCTGGCCGCCTCCACCGAGGCGGAACGTTCAAGCTCCCTGATGCGCCTCATCAATACCGTGTCCCGTGCGCCGGAAGGCGCGTGGCTCGTCCCCTCCGGGCCGTATGACTCTGTCTGGAGTCAGGACGACGAGGGGCGGCACGGGGCGACGGCCCTGTTGGCCCTGCTGTTTTTGGTGCTGCTGATCTCGCCCATTGCCTCTCAGGAGAACGAGGCGAGAGTGAAGCTTTTGATGTTCGCCTCCCCCGGCGGGAGGGGCCGCCTTTGGCGGAGAAAGGCGTCTCTGGCGGCGCTGGCGTCCGCGCTTGTGTGGGCTATGGTGTACGGGACGGAGTTCTTCCTGATCTCCCGCTATTACGGCCCCTTTACCTGCCTTGCGGCCCCCACAAGCAGCCTGGGGCTGAGTACCATCTGTTATACCTTCTTCGGCTCGGAATCCTCCACGCCTATCTGGCTGACGCTATCCCTCCACTACGGACGGCGGCTTTTGATCATGCTCTCGGTGGGGCAGCTGTGTATGCTCACCTCCTCCCTCTGCCGCCGCAACCGTGACGCGATGCTGGTCAACATGGGACTGGTTGTCATTCCCGCCGCGCTGGTCAACATCGGCTCCAAGGCGCTCGCCCCCGTATCCTTCCTCATTCCGCTGGAAGGCGTGCCGGTGTTCTTCCGCTCCACGCCCTTCATCGTCTGCGCCCTTGTGGGCGCGGCGTCGGCGGCCCTGTCCTGCTACTGGCTGACGACCCACCGGGCCGTATTCCGCGCCGCCGTCCACAGGCTCTCCGCCCACCGCGTGAAGCAAAATTAAATAGAGAGAATCAGGGGAGGGTGATAAACCCTCCCCTGAAGTATACGCCCGTGCATAAACGGAAAAATCCCTGAATTTTGCGAAATTCAGGGATTTTTGCGCATAAAAACGCCCCCGCCAAAGCGGGGGCGTGAAAGGCGGTTTCTCAGTGCTTGCTGAACTGAGGCGCACGGACACCATCGCGGCGGCGCATCAGCTTTCGGACGGCGCATTGAGAACGGCGCGACCATCGAGAATAACGACAACAACTACGCCTCCCCCGGCGCGGGTTCGTCTCCCGTCACCTTAAATCAAGCGGGGACTTCTGCGCCAAGCGCCTCAAATAGAGGTAAGCCGCCGCAGAGCAAACCGCCATTTGCAGGACGCCGGCGGCAATGACCGCGACCGGCATGGATATGGATTTCGTCCCTATATCGCCAAATCCAACCGCTCCCGCACTGCTCAGGCTCGTGTTAAGCACCTCCGAAGCGGAGGACAACAGGCTCCGGGATGTGACATTCATGGTGAGGATCCCGACGATGATTCCAGCCGTAGCCGCAAAAACGGCGGGGAGCGCCGCCACCCTCCAGCTAAATTGAATGGCCGCACGTTTGCCGGAGCCGAGGGAAAGCATCAGGCCAAGCGTCCGCCGCTGACGATTTACAAACAGGGCAAGGAATACGGACAGGGCGGCAACCGCTGTTAAACAGGCGGCGAAAAAGAGCTGCAGGGCGCTTCTGTAGAACCCGTGCAGAATCTCAGCCATTTCAGAGTATCCGTTATCAAAGCAGAACAGAATATTTGTCGGGTAATTTTGGGAAGCCAGCGCATCCTGAAGCGCAGAGACCTTTCCGTTCTGCAAAACGTATGTAAAGAAAACGCCCTTTCGGCTGCTGTAGCAGTCTTCTGGCAGAGAGGCGTTCGGGGCAAATACTGTGTTCGGCAAAAAGCGGTAATCCGCAGTATCCCACAGATCCGACTGGCGGTAAACCCCGACGATCTCATATTCCTGAGTCCCGCCCATCAGGCCGGCCCTCTGCGAATACATCTGCGGCTGCAATTTCCACTCAGGCGCCGTTATATCCGCCAGAGGATCCGGCCCCCAGTAGAAAGACAAGTCTATTTTGTCCCCAACGCCAAGCCTGCTCGCCATCACTGTGGATTCGGAAATGAGGCATACACAGGCGCCTTTTTCGTATTCTGCGTCCGTAAAGCTCCTGCCTTCCGTTACAAAGGCTTCGCCTTGATGGAAACAGTACATACTCTCAAGAAGGTCGGTGCCTATCACGCTGACCGAATGGTACTGAACGTCCAACTCGTGTATGGCCTCCAGCCACTCCGCCCCTTCGTCCGACTTTAAGAAGGTGTCAAGTTCCGTGTCCAGGGGGGTCATATACACGTCGAGATAGCATTCGTTCAGTGGAATGTCCGTCTCGGTCCCATCTATCCCGACAGCCATCCGATCGTCGGGATACATTCCGTTGAAGTGATTGACCGTTAAATGGCAGGCATTCATCTGATTTAACATTTTCTGGCTCAACAGCATCGTTTTGTCCTCTGTGACATACTTTGCGACCGGCTTAAAATCAGGATCAGGGTGTTCCGTCATCATCTCTTCGGCTGTCAACTCATATGACAGGCGGGAGAGGTCAATGTCTGATACGTCACAGCGAAAGTCGCCGGCAATGGTCGTCCTCAACTCCAAATCTAAATCAATATAATCTGCACTATAAATCAAATATCTTTTGCCGGGGGCAATGTCAAGCGCGTCCAACTCATCCCGGGAGTTGCAGCTCACGGTGAAGCGGAGGTTGTTTCGCAACTCGTAATCGGGGTGCAATTTGACCGCAGTTTCGATTTCCGCCGTGACCGTGGCGTTGACCAGGTCGGTCCCCTCCATCGGAGGGTCCACCTGGGCCGATACGACACGTACAACAAAAATTGCCCGGTCATATGGATCGTCGAGAGCAGGAACGTACTTTCCGTCCTGGCGTCCGCTGGTGACGCTCTGCAAAGATGAACTGTATGCGGAGATGTATTTTTGCCGGTAACCGCCCTCGATGATCGTTCCCTCGGCGGCGAGTCCATCCAGATACTTCCACATCTCATCGGTGATAACGCTTTCTTCGTGGTGCAGAGTCAGCCCGTTGTACTGCGTTTCCACGTCTTTCGTTTCCGTTGTCGGGACGCCAATGGTCACATAGCTCTCTTCAACCTGCGCGAGGGTCGTTTGAGCAGACGCAAATACGCCTGCGCTCAGGCAGAAAAAAGCGGACGCCAATCCCAGCAGCAGAAAGACGGCAAGCAAGCGGACCGGCTGACGGAGGAGCTGTCTCAAAGGCGTCATGCCGTTTCCTCCTTGAGCCTGCCGCTGTCCATGCGGAATACAATATCCGCCGCTTTGGCCGCCTCCGAATCATGCGTGACCACCACTACGCAGCAGTTTTCCTCATGCGCCAGTCCGGAAAGCAGCCCAATGATCTGGGCGCTGTTTTCCGTATCCAGATTTCCCGTAGGTTCATCGGCGAGAATGATCTGCGCATGAACGGCCAATGTTCTGGCAATCGCGACCCGCTGCTGTTCGCCGCCGGACAGCATGGCGGGGAGGCGTTTCCAATAGCTCTCGTCAAGACCCACCTTTTTGAGCGCGTCCTGCGCCTCGTTTTTTGCGCCGGCATCGGAGTGCCTCAAGAGCTTCAGCGGGTACATGACATTTTCGCGGACGGTCATGAGGGGGAACAGATTGTAGCTTTGGTAAATCACAGACGCTTGTTTGCGGCGGTACATATCCACGTCCATTTCCCGCAAATTTTGGCCGTTGACCAGCACGGCGCCGCTTTGCGGCGTATCCAACCCCGCCAGCAGGGAGAGCAGCGTCGTTTTTCCGCTCCCGCTCTTGCCGATGAGCGCGTAAAATGTCCCGGCGTTTAAATCGCAGGAGACGTCTTTTACCGCCTGAACGGTTTGGTATTTTGTTTTGTATGAATAGGAAAGATTTTGCGCGGATAATACGGGCATATTATTCCACCTCCCTCAGCAGTCGGACCCCGCTTTTCCCGGTTGCCATCAGGCAGGCCGTAATGGCTCCGGCGTTGGCCGCGAGGAAAAGCGCCGCGGCCATCCCATAATAGATGCCGGCCTCTCGGATAAAAAGGAGTACGATCGCCCCAAGGCCCGATCCGAGCGCGAATATCACGCACACCTCAGCAAAAACCGCCAAGACCGCTTCAAGGCGCTTTGTGCCAAGGGATCGCGCGATGGCAAATTCCCGTTTTCGGATATGAAAATAGAAAAATCCTGCGGCGGCGCCGATCATAACCTCCATACAGGCAAACATCGGTTTGAGCCGATACAGGGTCTGCAGATTTCGGTTCAGGGCATTCAGCGTCTCACGGAGCATCTCGTCGTGTACCGTTATGGCAAACGGATGATAGCGGAGTACTGGAGAGGTATCGATCTCTTCCCGATGCCCGGAGGGGTCTACCTGCGCAAAGTGACGCTGCAGTATTTGCCGGAACTCATCCAATTTGCGATTATCCCGCACTGTGGCGCTCAGACTGTCCCCCGTGACCTTCCCATCCAGTTCTGTTTGGGCTGCTGCAACACAGCTGAACGGGCAGTAAATCGTTTGAGATTCCGACAAGTACGTTCCCGCGACATCAAAGGCGATTTGTGTAGACGCTTCGCCGGTCGCAGCAGGCGCCATTTGAACGGTCAACAGGACGTTTCCGTTGTTATCTTTCCCTTGCATCAGTTCTTCCGCCACGGCGGTTGACACAACGCATACCGCTTTGTCTGAAGAAAAAATGGATTCATCGTACCCCGCAAAATATGTAATGGGTTCCCCGGAGAGAGGATTCAGCTCCGACGCGGCGGCGACAGAGGTAATGCCGGACAGCTTCCGCAAATTTGAAAACCCTGCTCCAAAGCTATAATAGACCGACGCCTTCAGGTAGACGTCCTTTACATAAGAGGAAAACGCTTTTTCCTGCAACTCCCCGCCATAAACATATTGGTCGGAAAGAAAGTAGTTGATAATATAGTCCGTTATCTCCAGATCGTCCGTCTTTGTGCCGGTAAGATCAGACACGGCGACGGTTACAGGGATTGCTGTGTAGGTCTCGTCCATATCGCGCTCCTTTTGCCGGATGAAGCCGTTAAAAAGGGCGAAGAACGCGCAAAGGAGGGCGATCAGCAGCACTATGCTCGCCGTTTGCCAAACGCCGCGCCTCAACCGCGTCTTTTCGTAAAAGAATACGATCATCTAAACTGCGCTCCAATCGATGTCCCATGCCGTATACTCACCTGAAGATCAGTTGTTTCCGGCTCGGATAAACGCTTCCATCTCCCGTATCTGTTCTCCCAACAAGCCGCTTTCAAGCTCCAATTCGCCGCGCCAGTCTCCACCATCCCCTGTATCCGAAGCGGTTTGTCCGGGCGGAACCGCATCTGATATTGGCATCTGATTTACCTCAATATCATTGTTCTCCCAGACCGGCTTTTCCTCAGGCCGCTTTTGGTTCGTTAAAAAGCAAACGGCGATCGCCAAAATAAGAGTTGCGGACACGGCTATGACCGAGGCGCGAGGTTTTTCGTAAGAGAGCACCGCCCGGATCCGGGTTTTCACGTTTTGGCCGCCAAAAGCCAGCGGGCAGACAACCATGTCTCGCCGTCTTACAGTGCAGGAGAGCAGGGCCTGCGAATAGGCCGCGCGCTGGGAATCGCTCATACTTTTGACGGCGTATTCATCGCAGGCGTACTCAATATCCCTGCAAAAGAGAAAATACGCAAGCCAAATCAACGGGTTGAACCAATAGACAGACAGCAGCAGAAACGCCGCCGGTTTTAACCTGTGGTCCCCGCGTCTGATGTGCGCAGCTTCATGCGCAAGAACGCTATCAAGCTCGCTGCCGTCTATATGGAACGGAATGTAAATGCGCGGCGTGAAGAGGCCGAGGATAAACGGCGAGCTGACATATTCGCTTTGGTAGACATTGGGAGATAGGCGGACGGCCGTTTTCACTTTGCCGCGAAGCCGCGCATAGCTTACCGCTTCAAACAGAAGCATTGCCGCCACACCGACGCACCACACGATCCCGACATAAGGGGCCGGAACACCGGGGTGCGCGGCGGGAAGCGGTATCTCTGCGGGCATGGAAACGCCGCTCATATCGGGAATGACGCTCAAGGGGCTTTCCAGTGCTTTCGGCATGAGAAGCCGAATCCCGACAAAGCTCCACAACAGGGGAAACAGCCATTTCGGGGCCTTACGGAATAAAATGCGAACAAGCATAATGGCAAGCACGAGCCATCCGGCGTTGAGGCTCATGTGGAGCAGTTTCAAAAAGCATTCAGTCATCGGGATGCTCCCTCCGAAAACGGTGGATCATCTGCTGCATTTCCTGAATCTCATTGTCGGTGAGGCTCTGGCTTTTGGTAAACGCGGTCAGGAATGCGGGGACGGATCCCTCGAATCTCTTCTCGACCAATTCCTCAATTTCAGCCGCCTGTACCTGCTCCTTGGACACCAGCGAGGAGACGATGGTATTTTCGTTTTTTATCACGCCCCGCTCTGACAGGCGCTTTATTACAGTGTAGGTGGTGGTGACCTTCCAGCCCAGCCGCTCCGCGCAAAGCTTCGCCAAATCTCTGCTCTTGATGGGCTCGTGGTCCCAGAGGAGCAGGCAGAAACGGTATTCGCTTTCAAATATTTTTGGTGCGCTCATTTAAATCGCCTTCCATTCTAATCTGTTAGTATTATTCTAACGGATTAGAATGTAAATGTCAATAGGCAAAAATGAGGATTTCTTTTTTATGCTGAAAGGCGGTTTTTTCGGCCGTGCGCGTTGCGGCCCGGCGGCGCAATGAACGGAAAAATCCCTGAATTTTGCGAAATTCAGGGATTTTTGTTTATAAAAACGCCCCCGCCAAAGCGGGGGCGTGAAAGGCGGTTTTTCAGCGCTTGCTGAACTGAGGCGCGCGACGGGCGGCTTTGAGGCCGTACTTCTTGCGCTCCTTCATTCTGGGGTCGCGGGTGAGGAACCCGGCGGCCTTCAGGGGGGCGCGGTAGCTCTCGTCCACCTCCAGCAGGGCGCGGGCGATGCCGTGACGGACAGCGCCGGCCTGGCCGGACACGCCGCCGCCGGACACGGTGGCGTCAATGTCCACCTTGCCCACAAGGCCCACGGTGTTCAGGGGCTGACGGACAATGAACTTGAGGGTGTCGAGGCCGAAATAGTCGTCGATGTCACGGCCGTTGACGGTGATTTTCCCGGTTCCGCCGGGGAAGAGGTGGACGCGGGCGACAGAGGACTTTCTGCGGCCGGTGCCGTACATATAGGGCTTCTTGGAAGTATACATTCTTTAATCCTCCTTACTCCTGAGTCCAGGCTTCGGGCTTCTGGGCCTCGTGCTTGTGCTCCGCGCCGGCATAGACGCGAAGGCGGGTCAACTGCTCACGGCCCAGGGAATTTTTCGCCAGCATCCCCTTGACGGCCTCGATCATGGCAAACTCAGGCTTCTCCGCCATGATCTTAGCGTACTGGACCTCCTTCAGGCCGCCGATCCAGCCGCTGTGACGGCGATAGTACTTGTCCGTCAGCTTCTTGCCGGTGAGAACGGCCTTGGACGCGTTGATGACAATGACGAAGTCGCCGCAGTCAACGTTGGGCGTGTAATCGGTCTTGTGCTTTCCGCGCAGAAGCGTGGCAGCCTTGACCGCGGTGCGCCCAAGGGGCTTGCCTGCCGCGTCCAGGACGTACCATTTGCGGGAAACGGTCTCCTTCTTAGCGAGTGTAGTGGACATTTTGTTCCTCCAATATAGAAAAAAATGATTTTTCAGAGCATTTCTCATGCCCTATTTTTATAGCACAAACCGAATCAGGTGTCAACACTTATTTTCTAAAAATTTTATATGCTTCCATAATTTCTTTTATTTTCTCCGTTTTTCTTTTATTTACTCGCTGTAGCTCTAATCTCAAATGAAAATTTTCTTTTCCCGCGCCCCCTTTTCGGCGGCCGGGACTTTACAAGAACGGCCGTTTGTGGTAAGGTTGTCCTGTAAGCGGCCCCCGCGCGAGGCTCCCTCGCGGGAGCGCCTTTCGGACAGCTTGCGCCATGCCGAAGCATGGCAGATCAGGGAAAAGGGGCGGGACAATGCAGGAACGGGAAAAACAGTATCACATCCAATGCTCCCCCGGCGACGTGGGGCGCTATGTCATTCTCCCCGGCGATCCGAGCCGGTGCGCGGACATCGCGGCGCTGTTTGACGAGCCGCACTTTGTGGCCGAGAACCGGGAATTTCGCACGTACACCGGCACGCTTCTGGGCGAGAAGGTGTCCGTCTGCTCCACCGGCATCGGCGGCCCCTCCGCGGCCATCGCGCTTGAGGAGCTTTGCGCCATCGGCGCGGACACCTT
This sequence comes from uncultured Oscillospiraceae bacterium, assembly GCA_947627715.1. Lineage (GTDB taxonomy): Bacteria > Bacillota > Clostridia > Oscillospirales > Oscillospiraceae > RUG626. Next base: position 19,584 of record CANQXK010000026.1, on the reverse strand, counting down.
TGTGCGCGTGGGTACCTGCGGCGGCATCGACCTGGACGTACAGGCCGGGGACGTGGTGGTGGCCACCGGGGCGATTCGGTACGAGCACACCAGCCGCGAGTACGCCCCCATCGAGTACCCGGCTGTCCCGGATTTTGACGTGGCGCTGGCCCTGCGGGACGCCTCCCTGGCCCTGGGCTACCGCACCCACATGGGCGTCGTCCAGTGCAAGGACAGCTTTTACGGGCAGCACAGCCCCGCCCGTATGCCCGTGAGCGCAGAGCTTCTTGAAAAATGGGCCGCCTGGAAGCGTCTGGGCGTCAAGGCCAGCGAGATGGAGTCCGCGGCGCTCTTTGTGGCGGCGAACGCCCTCCACGCGCGCTGTGGGAGCTGCTTCCACGTGGTCTGGAACCAGGAGCGGGAAGCCGCGGGCCTTGACCAGGCGGAATCGCACGACACCTCCGCCGCCGTCAGGACCGGCGTGGAGGCCATAAAGCGCCTCATCGCCCTTGACAGGGCAGGGGCCGGGCGGTCCTGATCCCCGCCCCATCTCATCAATTTACACGGGAGGCGGCGTCATGCGGCCCATCGACATTAAAAACGTGAAGCTCACGGACCCCTTCTGGGGCCGGCTTCAGGAGCTTGTGCGCACAAAGATGCTCCCCTGGCAGTGGCGCGCCCTCAACGACGAGATCCCCGGAGCCGCCAAAAGCTGGTGCATCCACAACTTCCGCGCGGCGGCGCGCCTGAACGAAAAACGCCGCACACAGCCCGGCTTCCGGGAGCCGGTCTTTGCCGATCCCGGCTTTGAGGTCCTGCCCGCGCAGGGGGAAGAGGCCGATCCCGACAGGTTTTACGGCTTCGTCTTTCAGGACACCGACCTCTACAAGTGGCTGGAGGCCGTGGCTTACTCCCTCAGCGTCCACCCGGACGCGGAGCTTGAGGCCGCCGCCGACCGGGCCATCGGCCTCATCGCCGCCGCCCAGCACCCCAGCGGCTATCTAGACACGTATTACATCCTCAACGGCATGGACGCCATCCTCACGAACCTCCGCTCAAACCACGAGCTTTACTGCATGGGCCACCTTATCGAGGCCGCCTGCGCCTACTACGAGGCGACCGGCAAAGACGCGCTTCTCAAGGCCGCGCGCCGGTTTGCCGACTATATTTATCTGCGCTGCGGCCCTGACGGCGACCGGCCCGGCTTTCCCGGACACGAGATCGCGGAGATGGCCCTGGCGCGCCTGTACAGGCTCACCGGGGAGGCCCGTTATCTTACGCTCGCCCGGCTTTTCCTCGACCGCCGGGGCCGTGAACCCCACTATTTTGACGAGGAGGAAAAGCGCGAGGCCGCCAGGCGCGGCCAGCCCTGGACTCCGGGCGGCCCCCGCCGCCACGAGTATTCCCAGTCCCACCTCCCCGTCCGGGAGCAGAGGGAGGCCGTGGGCCACGCCGTCCGCGCCGTCTACCTCTATTCCGGCATGGCGGATGTGGCGGCCCTCACAAAGGACGACTCCCTCTACGCGGCCTGTGACGCCCTCTGGCACAGCATCACCCGCGAGAAGCTCTACATCACAGGCGGGATCGGCGGCACCAGCCGGGGGGAGGCGTTCTCCTACCCCTTCGACCTCCCCAACGATGCCGCCTACGCCGAGACCTGCGCCGCCGTGGGGCTTGTTTTCTTCGCCCGCCGGATGCTGGAGCGCGCCCCGGACGGCGAGTACGCCGACGTGATGGAGCGTGCGCTCTACAACGCCGTGCTCTCCGGGATGTCCCTCGATGGGCAGAGCTTCTTTTACGTAAATCCCCTGGAGATGTCCCCGGAGGCCTGCCGCAGGGACGAGCGCCTCTCCCACGTGGCCCCCTCGCGTCAAAAGTGGTTCGGCTGCGCCTGCTGCCCGCCCAATCTGGCCCGCCTCATCGGCTCCGTCGCCGCCTACGCCTTCACCGAGGAGGAGGGCGCTCTGCGGCTCAACCTCTATATAGCCTGTGAGATCAAAAAGGCCGGCCTCACCGTCCGCGTGGACACGGATATGCCCTGGGACGGACACGTGACGTTGACCTTTTCCGGCCCCGCCCCGGAAAAGCTCTCCCTGGCGCTTCGCATCCCTGAGTGGACAGACCCTGCGGGCGTCCTGCTGGACTGCCCCGCCGGGGTGGAAAAGGCGGCTCGCGGAAGCTTCGTCACCCTCACCGGGGAGTGGCGCGAGGGCGACCGGGTGAGCCTGACCTTTCCCATGCCCGTCCGGGTCCTCACCGCCGACCCCAGAGTCAGAGCGTGCCGTGGGAAGGCCGCCGTCGCCCGCGGCCCCTTCGTCTACTGCGCGGAGGGCGGCGAGCCTGCGCTGTGCCGTCTCGATACGGACAGGCTCTCAGACATCGTCCCCACGCCCATTGAGATCTCCGGCGTCCCCATGGCCGCCCTCACCGTCCCGGTGAAAAAGGCCCTCCCCGGCGAGGCTCTCTATTCCCCCTATGCGCCGCCTCAGGAGGCCGGCGCCTCTCTGACGCTTATCCCCTACCACGCCTGGGCAAACCGTGGGGAGCAGGAGATGCGCGTGTGGCTGAATACATAGCGGCGTAAAGCCGCCAGCAGCAAGGAAATTCAGATAAGCACAGGCCCGTGGGGTTCCCCCACGGGCCTTAACCTGTCGAAAAAGGCCCTTGGCCTTTTCCGACAAAGGGGAACGTGCGGGAAACTTCGCGTAAATTTTGCGAAATTCAGAGAAAGTTTCCCTGCGGTTTTGCTCCGCGCACGCCGGGGTCCCCGCGCAATCGGAGATTGCGTGGGGAGAGGGCGAGCCAAGCCTGCGCCTGAGTCCTGTCCTTGCGGCGGAGCGAGGTTAAGCGGCATCCGCGATGACAAGAGACTGAGGGGAGCGCGTTCCCGCGCCCAACTCCCCTCCGGCCCTCCGGGCCACCTCCCCTCAGAGAGGGGAGGCTATTCCCACCTCATCCGTCGCCTTCGGCGACACCTTCCCCGCCCTGCGGGGAAGGCTTTTTTGCATCAGCAAGACCGCGCGGGCTTTCGCCTGCGCGGTCTCAGTCCTTTTTCCGTTTACTCGTCCAGGGTGAGGTAGACCGTCAGGATCTTGGCAAGCTCGCAGCGGCGGGCCTTGCCGGCGGGCGAGAACGCCCCATCGATCCCCTCCATCACCTTGTTCATGTTCAGCCACGACACCGCCTCCACGGCGTAGTCGTTTATGCCCGCCTTGTCGCTGAAGCTCAGCTCATAGCTCCAGTCGCCTGTGAAGCCGCCCTCCATCACGTTCTTCTCATAGCGGTACAGCATCAGCGCCATCTGCTCGCGGGTGATGGCGTCGTCAGGCCCGAAGTGGGTGTCGTCATACCCGTTGATGATGCCGAGCTTCGCCGCCCAGCGAATGGCGTCGGCATACCACGTGTCCTCGTCCACATCCACGAAGGCGATCTCGCCCGTCACGAGGGGCTTGTCGGCCAGCTTCCAAAGGGCCGTGGCCATGGTGGCGCGGTTTACGGTGCTCTCAGGAGCGAACTGCGTACTGCTGATGCCGTCCATAACGCCGTGGGTCTTCACATAGTCGATGTACGGGTGCGCCCAGTAGTCCGCCGTCACGTCGGTATAGCTGTGGGACGGGCAGTCGTCCCCGCCGTCGCACTGGAAGGGATCGTCCTCCGCCTGTCCGGGGGCAGAGGGCTGGCTGCTGGGTTTGGCCTTGACGGTGTAGGTGTCCCCGTCAACCGTCAGGGTGTATCCGGGACCGGCGTTGATGGTGCCGATTATGCCGTCTCCTTCGGTCCAGACGGTGAAGGTCACCTCCCTGCTGACGGTCGCTATCTCCTCGGAACAGTCGCCGGTCACTTGGATGATCCCGTACTCCTGAACGGCGTCCACCGCGTCCTGAAGGCTCGCATAAAGGGTTTCGCCGATCTTCGCCGCCGTCTCCGGCTTCTTGCCGGTGACCGTAAAGCTTGAAAATCCGTGGGGGTTGGTGAAGGTCACTTTGCCGCCCCGGGCAACGCCTTTGTAATAACAGGTCATTTTGCTGTCCTTGACGTGCTTGATATAGACCTCCTCCCCCTCCCCGGCTATGCCGGCCGGCACGCCCAGGGTCAGGGTCACCGGCTCGGTGACCGTCAGCGCGCGCTCATCGCCGATCACCACGGCGTTTTTGTCGCTGCCCTCCAAACAGATGTACGCTACATCGGCGGCGGTGGTGGCCACGACGCGGTACAGGGGCGTGATGTCGTATGTCAGGGACTCTTCCTCAGAAGAGACGCCCTTGACCGTCACGTTCACGTACATCTGTACGATCACGGCGACGTCCCTGTTCTGCGTGGCTATATTTTCCTCCTTTAGCGCCCGCTCCGCCAGGGCGGCATCTGCGGTGAGGGCGGCCTCCGTCATGGCCTCCCGCGCCAGCTCGTTCATGCCGGAGGGTTCGATCCCGCTCTCTCTTGCGGCTTCGATAACGGCCTCCGCTTCCACCCCCTCCACATTCGGCTGGGTATTGACAATCTGCGGGGTCAGGTCGTTTCGGACCTCCACGGTCTTGGTCCAGGCAAAATATTTCTCTGCGGGGGCGGTCTCCGGCGCGGTCTCGCCTCTGGGTTTTCCGGGCAGGACGTAACAGGTCACGGAATAGATCCCCGCGCCGGTGCCGGAGCTGTCCGCCGGGCGCATCTCTATCCCGCCCTCCTCAAAGCTCCACGCCATCGCGGGGCTGTCCGCCCTGACGGCGGTACCCCAGACGTTCCCGCTCTCACCGGCGATCTCAAACCAAAGCCACGTATTCTCGAAAAGCTCCTCGGCAAATTGGACGCATATGCTCTTTGGCCGGCAGTTCCCCACGATTTTCGAGTTGGCGACGGCGGTGTAGCTCAGGACGGCAGAGGGCAGGACCGGGGCGAGGACGCCGTCGCTCTTTTCAAACTCAATGACCGTGGAGTTGTCGTCATCCATCACGTCCAGGCCGTATTGTTGGCCGTTGTAATCGACCCACGCCCCCAGTCCGCCGAATTGCGCCGCGCCGCCCGTGCCATCTCTGGTGACCTGAACGTTTTGAAACGTGGAAAGCTCGTCGATTCGGATCCGGGTGGCACCGCCGGAGGCGTTGGCGGAATACGTGCCGCATATGGAGCAGGTCTTTTCCCCGGAAGCGCCGTCAATAAAGCGGGTGTTCACGATGTCCACCGTTCCGCCGACGCTGTGCAGCGTACAGACGGCCCCGGCGGTGGGCACAGCCAGCCCGGTGCCGTCCAGGGTCATGTTCTCCAGCGTCAGGTCCCCGCTGTTTTCAACAAGGGTCTGGACCCCCTCAAGGCCCTCTTCGGTCGTGATGGCGCCGTTTTTCAACGTCACGCGGATATTTCCCCTGACGTTCACCCCGTGGCGGTTGGAATTGGGCATAAACCCGGAATCGCCAACCATTGTGAGGCTCCTGCCGTTGAAATCAATGACAATGTCAGGGGGCGGGCTGTCTGCGGCCCCGGAGAGCGGAAAAATCTCGATCTGATTGCTCCTGGCGTCCTTCAGCAGGGTCACCGTGGCGGTCCTGTCCCCGTCCCCGGCGGCCTCGGACAGGTTCCGCGCCTTGTTGATGGCGTCCATCAGGTTCCGATGGTAGGTGGTGTTCTCGCGAAACTCCACCGACGCCACGGCTGCGGCCGCCGACGGGCCAATGACGTAAAGCCCGGTCTCGTCCGGCCCGCAGGAATAGTCGCTCCCCAGAAAGTCGCTCACATCGCTGGAAAAGACGCCCTCGGCAAGCTCGAACACGTCCTCCGGCCGCTCCGCTTTTGTGACAGCTCCGTTTTCGCAGTAGATGACGGCCCTTCCGCCCTCAGGTCCCATGATTTTTGAGTCGCCGGTGACGCTGACGAACACGCTTCTCCCGCGTCTGTCCACCGCGATCCCGGCGGCGGGCACCGGGTATCCGCCGCTGTCGATCTCCCCGCCCCCGGCGGCGGTGACAGCGGAGGCATACAAACTCAGCGAGCCGCCCCGGACGACAGCGCCGGCCTTCCCCGTGATGTCACAGCAGTTCACGTTAATATAGCCGCCGGTTTGGTCGATGGCGGCGGCTCCGACGCTCTCCAACGCGCTTTCGGAGATGTCTACAAAGGCGTACGCGCTCTGCTCGTCAAGGGAGAGGGCGGGGCCGTCCGTGCTGAGAAGGTTTGCGGACAGGATCGTAAACGACGCATCCCCTGACACGCCCACGGCGGGGCCGCGGCCCTCGCTGCCGCTCTCCACCGTGCCGTCCTCGATGGTGATGTCGCCGCTGTGGGCCTCCAGCACCGCCCGGCCGGTGTCCTCCCCGCCGTTATTCTTGCAAAGAGTGATGTTTTCGCTCACCACAAGCGTCCCGCTCTCCACCTCGATCACGCAGTCCGGGGCGGAAAAGACCGCGCCTGCGGGTTCCTGGTCCGGCCCGTTGTTGAAAAGGTTCACCTTGGCGTCCGCTATGGTCAGGGCCGGCTGGCTCCCCTCCTCCCCAGGTTCGCCCAGATAGGTCAGGCTCCTGCCGCTGAAGTTGATGTTCAAGGCCCCGCCGAGGACCCGCAGGCTCGTCCTCATGGTGATGTCCTCAAAAAGCGTCACGGAGATGGCGCTGCCGCTGTCATATACGGCGTAGTCCTGCCCCTCCTCCCCGAAAGCGTCCGTCAAGGAATGGCCCTCCTCGTACAGGACGCCCATGGCGCGGGCCGTCGTGTTGGCCGCAGTCGCCAGCATCAGGACCGTTGAAACCGCCAACAGGATGGGGAAAAGTCTGCGTCTTATTTGCATTTCCAATCCATGCCTCCGTGATCTTGCAGATAAACCCGCAAAATTCGACATTTTTTATTTATAATATAGCTTTTAATCGGAAATGTAAATATATCCCGGCGAAAAATTATGAAATTTTTTTATGACAGATCGGGGCGCGATTGCCGAATACCCGGCGGACTTTTCCTGAGTGGGGATAAATTGTTTATTTTTATGGATAATATGTTGACTTTTGAGCGCCGTTGCGTTATATCTATAGTAAGATTATCTTTCACAGGGGAGGAAACGCGATGGCGGTCAGCTATAACAGGCTGTGGAAGCTGTTGATTGATAAAGGCATCACGAAAACGGAAATGCGCAAAAAGGCGGGTATCAGCACCACCGTACTTGCCAAAATGGGGAAGAACGAAACCGTGTCAATGGACACGCTGGCGCGTGTCGCCGCCGCTATGAATTGCGGGCTTGATGATATTGTAGAAGTAAACACGGCGGAGGGCGAGTAAAATGGCATTTACGCATATCGACTGTTTTTCCGGCCCCGGCGGAATATGTACGGGTTTTCACGCGGCGGGGTTAAAGACCCTGGTTGCGATTGAATGTATACAAAGCTGCGTAGATACATATTCCGCAAACCACCCGGAGGTCCATGTGATACACTCCGACATACGGGACGTAACGGCAGAACAAATCGTGCCTTTTATCCCCTCGGGCGGCGTTGATATTGTTTCTTCCGGAATGCCTTGCGAAACCTTTTCCACTGCCGGGAACACTTCTCGTTCTTTTTACGACGACAGGCAATTTCTGTTCCGCGAGGGGATACGGATCGCGAAAATCGCTGACGCGAAGCTGATCCTGTTTGAAAATGTGCCCGCCATCACGACAAAGACAGTTACTAAGAACTCGAAGGACTTGATCGTCGATATTATAGAAAAAGAGCTTGATGAAGCGGGTTATACGAATCACAAACGGTTTATCTTGAACGCGGCAAACTATGGCGTCCCACAGCGGAGGAACAGGTTCTTCATCCTTGCCGCTAAGGACCCAACCGTTGTTTTAAGCGCGCCCAAGGCCACTTGCAATGATGAGGTGACGGTACAGGATGCCCTCGCGGGATTGCCTGATATAACGCCAAACACAGCGGTTGAGGGGACGCAATACACAGACGTCTCTTCCGCCTATTCCGACACCATGAGGGATAATGCCTTTTGGAAAACCGGCGCCGAAAGAAGCGAGTCTATCACATATCAAACGCCCATGAAGCACAGGGCGTGTACATTGGAGCGATTTTCCCTGTTGCGGCCGGGTGAAAGCTTGAAGGACCTTTTTGAAAAATATACAGGCTCAGATCGGGAGAAATTGCAGTCGCGCCGCGTTTTGCCGAAGAAAATGTTTATCAAACGCAATTACCGGCTAAAGCTGAACGAGGCCGCTCCAACGGTGACAAGCCATTGTTTGGACGAGTTTGTACACCCTGTCAGCAACCGTGCGCTGACCGTAAGGGAGTGCGCAAGACTGCAATCATTCCCCGATTGCTATAACTTTGCAGGCGGCCCCTATATCGTGCCGCATATAGAGAAAACAGTCCAGGACAAGTATGAACAAATAGGAGACGCTGTCCCTCCCCTGCTTGCCTATGCGTGGGGGACGGAGCTGATCAGGATTTTGCGGGGTGAAAACAGATGAAAGAAAACGAGATCCGCGAATACTGCGGCGGAATCTATTCGGACGTCTACATATGGGAGAAGCAAAGACTTGAAGCGGAGATCACAGCTAACTCCCGAAGCGGCGTTGTGCCGGCGACAAAGGAAGCGGAGATTGAAACCCTCGCGCAAAAGGAGGCCATCAAATACGCCACCATTGAGGGCATAAAGCAGTTTCCGAACATTGAAGCGGCTTCCGTCTGGAAAGCCGTGTATGAAAGCCATATTCACAGGAAAAGCGGCATAAGCGACTCCGACACAATAGCAAAGGTCGTTAGCGCGGACCAAAGCTGGAAAAAGTCAAGCGGACACGCTTTTGAGGAAATGATCAAGATTTTAGGGACTGCGGCGCTGCGCGACAGCGGGATCGAAATCATTCTGCAACGCGACCTTAACACCTTGATCAAGGCGCATGAATTGAACAACGAGCCTCGTGACATTAGCTGGCTGAAGGAGCAAATAAGAGCGAGTATTTTTGACCTGTACGCCATTCTTCACACGACTGACGGGAAGCAATTCTGCTACGGGTGCATTCAGAGCAAAACCAGCATTCGTGACCGCGTGACACGCGACAGAGAACCGTCGATCCAGGCGATGCAGTCGTTTTTCTGGAGCACGATCATCGTCTTAGACGGCGACTTTCTGAAATTGCCTAAATTCATTTCAATGGTAAACGGCGGTACGCCTGAACACGTTGAAAACGGTTGGCACGGTCTGTATGTCTTCTCTGAGCAGTACAGTCAGGGCCGCATCTATTCTATTGACCTCGATTTTAAAAACTTCAAGGAACACGCCATCATCGCCGCAAACTACTGGCTGACACAGAGGCAATGGTTTAACGGACAGTGGAGGGCGGACAAGGTAGAATAAGATATTATAGTCCCATATCGTTAAACGCCAGCTCCCGCATCTTCTCACCCCCTGCATACCAGCGCGGCGGGGACCCTGACACAGGGTCCCCGCCGTTTTGTCTTTCCTCTTCCTTTCGGCTTCCGCGCCTCGGCCCGCGTATGGCATTTGCCTCTCACCGAAGCTCCTTTTTCATCGCCCTGAGCTTTTTCAACAGCGCCGCGCGGTCGTTCTCCGACTCTCCCAGCGTCACCGCGCGGGCAAGACGCAGGAGGGCGCGGGAGATCTCACTGCCCGCAAGCCCCAGGGCCGCCGCGTCCCGGCCTGACACCCGAAGCTCGCGGGGGCGGACGTACCGCTTCGCGGCGATCTCCCGCTCTGCCAGAGGGTACGCGCCCAGGGCGGCGCAAGCGGCGGCGACGGCCTCCGGCTGATTTTCGCACAGGGCGAGACGCACGCCCTGCCCGTCCGGCGCGGGGGCCAGCGCCCCGTACACCGCCTCCGCCCGCTCGGCGCACACGGCCTGGGCGGCGGTGGTGTGGAGACTGCGCAAAAGCTCCTCCGCCCCGGCGCTGTACCCGGAGGCGGCGGTCATGACGGCCAGTGCCGGGAGGCGAAGCCCCTCCGGGGCCTCCTTCAGGCGCTCAAGGGGGAGCGCGGCGGCCTTTTCGGCGATATACGGCTTCAGGAGGCCATAGCCCGCCATCTCCCGCACCCGCGACGGGTCGGGGGATCCCAGCGTCTTTTGAAGCTCGCTCAGGACACGCTGGGCGGAGAGCTTTTTGCAGAGGGGCGCCAATCTCCGAAGGGCGGAGAGGGTCCCCGGCTCCAGACTAAAGCCCAGCTGCGCCGAAAAGCGCACGGCCCTGAACATCCGCAGCGCGTCCTCGGAAAACCGCCTCTCCGGGTCTCCCACACAGCGGATGACGCGATTATGAAGGTCCTCCCGCCCCCCGAAGAGGTCGGTGACCGCCCCCGCCTCGTCCATCGCCATGGCGTTCACGGTGAAGTCCCGGCGGGAGAGGTCCTCTTTCAGGTCGGAGACAAATCGGACGCTCTCCGGCTTGCGGGCGTCCCTGTACGCCCCGTCCAGCCGGAAGGTGGTGACCTCCACGGCCACGCCGTCCATAATGACGGTGACGGTGCCGTATCGGACGCCGGTGGGGACGGTTTTTTCAAAGAGGGCCTCCACCTCCTCCGTGCCGGCGGAGGTGGTCACGTCCCAGTCGTGGGGTTCGCGCCCCAACAGCGTGTCCCGCACACAGCCGCCCACGGCGAAGGCGGAAAACCCGGCAGATTTCAACCGCATGATGATTTTTCGGACAAATTCCGGCACCGCCGCCGCCCCCTTTTTTCTCAAAAAGTGAAATTCCTGTTGTATTTGTTCCGCCTTTGTATTATAATTAGGCGAAACCTAAAATGTATCGGAGCGAATATGGACAGAACTGCTGAACTTGAAAGGCTGATACTTGAAAAACGCCGGTGCCACCTGATCGGGATCGGCGGCGTCTCCATGTCCCCTCTGGCGAAGGTGCTGTTTGACCGGGGCGTTCCCGTCTCCGGGTCCGACATCAACGACAGCGACGTGGTCAAGGAACTTCGCAGTCAGGGTATCACCGTCCACATTGGCCACAAGAGCGAGAACGTGCTGGGCGCGGCCTTCGTCATCCGCACCGCCGCCGCCCACGACGACAACCCGGAGGTGGAGTACGCCAGGGACAACGGCATCCCGGTCTTTGAGCGCGCCGAGGCGTGGGGGTGCCTTATGCGGCACTACAAGAACGCCCTGTGCATCTCCGGCACCCACGGAAAGACCACCACCACGTCCATGTGTACCCATATCCTCATGGCGGCGCAGATGGACCCCACCGTCATGATCGGCGGGACGCTGGCTCTGCTCCATTCCGGCTACCGGGTGGGCCGGGGCGACACCATCGTTTTGGAATCCTGCGAATATTATAACTCCTTTTTGAGCTTCTTCCCCACCATCGCCGTCATTTTGGACGTGGAGGCGGACCACCTGGATTTCTTCAAGGACCTGGAGGACGTGAAAAAATCCTTCCGGGCCTTCGCCAATTTGGTCCCCGTTCCCAACGGCGTGGTCATCGCCAACATCGACGACGACAACACCATGGACGCCATCGACGGCATCCGCCGCCGGGTGGTCACCTTCGGCTTTTCCCCTGCGGCGGACATCCGCGCCCGGAACCTTACGGTGGAAAACGGCGTCAGCAAATTCGACGTGTTCTACAAAATGAAGCCCTACTGCCACATTGACCTGGCGATTCCCGGCCGCCACAACGTGAAGAACGCCCTGGCGGCCGCCGCCGCGGCCATCGAGCTGGGCATCCCCGGCGAGGCGGTGACGCGGGGGCTGGCGGCCTTCCACGGCGCCAACAGGCGCTTCGAGTACAAGGGGTCTGTCAACGGCGCGCAGGTCTACGACGACTACGCCCACCACCCCGGCGAGCTGCACGCCCTTCTGGACGCCGTGCGCTCCATATCCGACGGGCGGGTGGTGCTGGCCTTCCAGCCCCACACCTATTCCCGCACCAAGGCGCTCTTTGACGACTTTGCCAGGGAACTCGCCCGCGCAGACAAGGTGTACCTGGCGGAGATCTACGCCGCCCGGGAGAGCAACACCATCGGCATCTCCTCTAAGGACCTGGCCGCCGCCATCCCCGGTGCGGTGTTCTGTCCCACATTCGACGAACTCACGGAGAAGCTGCGGCAGGAGGCTAAGCCCGGAGACGTGATCCTCACGGTGGGCGCGGGCAATATCTACACGGTCTGCGATAGGCTTTGCCGGTGACCCCGCGGGCGGGCAATCAAAAAAGCGAAAGGCGGAGGGCCATGACCGGCCCTCCGCATACTTGTCCGTAGGCGGATCGTGTTTGAAGGATCGCTCAGTTTGTGAAAAGGCTGGCGCGCTTTTGGAAATAGATGCGGTTGAGCACGATCATAACCCCCGAGCCGATGATCGACCCCACCGCGTTGCCAAACAGCCCGGCGTTGGGGTAATAGAAGATGGCGAAAAGGATGGCGTAAAGCAGGGACGAACCCCCCTGAATGGCGTAGAGGGCATACAGGCACATGGGGCCGTCCGCCCTGTACTGCGCCAGCCTGTAGCGGGTGTAAATGGCCAGGGCCCCGGCGGCAATGCAGACAAGGCCATAGAGGGTACCCAGGAACCCCGCGCCAAAATAGCCGAAGGACCCGATGATGTTCACCACACCGCTGAACCACAGGAGAAAATAAATCAGGAATTTGTACCACTTCATAGGCAGGGCGGGTGCATAGGGAGGCCTCCCCTGGTTATACGAGAACCCCGTCTGTGACCAGCCCGGCTGCTGGTAGCCAGGCTGCTGCCAGCCCTGCTGGCTGCTCTGGGAAACCCCCGGCTGCTGCCAACCCGGCTGTTGATAATTGTTCTGCGTGGTTCCGGGCTGCTGCCAGCCCTGCTGGCCGCTGGAGGACTTGGCGGAGGACTGGAGATTTCCGCCGCAAACCGGGCAGAAATTGCCGCCCTCCGGGAGTGTCGCGCCGCATCTTGGGCAAACCATGTTCATTCTCCTCTCTATTTCCGGCCGCAAAGCCGGCGGCCCTGCGGTCTGATCTACGGTCCTTATGGCCTCTTTACTCCGTCCGCCGGCTGAGGCGAAAGGGGCATGGCCTCAAAGGTGTTGTCCCTCGGCTCATCGTGGAGGATGACCCTGGGGGCAGGAAGCACCACCGTGGCGTTGGCCGGGACGTCGTGCGTCACCACGCAGTTGGCCCCGATCCTGGCGTTGTCGCCCACGGTCACGCCGCCGATGATCTTGGCCCCCGCGCCCACGTATACGTTCTTCCCCAGCACGGGCGCGCCCGCTCCGGCGCTGTCCCTGAGGGTGTTGGAGCCGATGGTCACCTGATGGAAGATCACGCACCCCTCCCCCACGCGGGCGGCGGCGGAGATGTAGATGCCCGAAAAGCCGTGGGGCGCGGTGAAGTGGGCGATGGCGTCCGTGGTGGGGATGCTGGCGTTTGAGCGCACCAGCGTGCGGCTGTTCTGGAGGGTGTAGAGGGGCTTTAAAAGCCGCCGCACCCCGGTCCCGTGAAGGATGTAACCGCGCCGCCGCCAGAAGCGGCCGACCACGGTGTGCTCAGCGGGGAAGAAGAGCCGCTTGATCCTCCGCATGAGGTCCCAGATAAAAGTCTTTATTGAAAGCACCTCTCAAGTAAGTCCCTTCAGGCCCGCGTCACAGCTTTTACAGCTGTCCGCAAATCAGTCGCGCCGGAAGGGGTCTCCAGTCGTCCTGTGCGCCGATAGGCCCTATGCTCGTTCATTATATCATCACTCGCCCCCTTGTTCAAGTAAAATCTTAACATATCTTCGGAATCTTCAAAAAAGAGCTGAAAAACCTCCAAACCGCCTGAGACACAGGCGGTTTGGAGGTTTTAAAAACGGGTTTATTCAGCCATAACGGCTTATTTGAAATACCGCTCCAAAAGTCCCTTCAGGGCCTTGCCGTGACGGGCCTCGTCGCGGGCCATCTCATGGACGGTGTCGTGGATGGCGTCCAGGCCGTTCTTCTTGGCGCAGGCGGCCAGGTCGAACTTGCCCTGGGTGGCGCCGAACTCGCAGTCAACGCGCCAGGCCAGGTTCTTCTTGGTGGAGTCGGTCATGTTAGGCTCCAGGTCGGACCCCAGAAGCTCGGCAAACTTCGCGGCGTGCTCGGCCTCCTCGAAGGCGGCCTTCTCCCAGTAAAGGCCGATCTCAGGATAGCCCTCGCGGTGGGCGATGCGGGCCATGCACAGATACATACCCACCTCGGAACACTCGCCCTGGAAGTTGGCCATCAGCTGCTCGTGGATGTACTTCTTGTCGGCGTCGCTGATGTCGGCGTTGTTCTTCACGGTCTTGGCGTAGACGCCGAACTCATGCTCGGCGGCCAGCTTCGCGTCCTCTTTCATCTCGGTGAACTTGCTGCCGGGGACCTTGCAGACAGGGCAGGCTTCGGGAGGATTCTCCCCCTCATAGACGTAACCGCATACGGGGCAGACCCACTTCTTCATATTGTTTACCTCCATAAGTAAAATGTAAAAATGTATATACAGGGCCGTCAGGCCCGTATATCCTTGTCAAGGCAATCCCTGCAAAGGCCGGTCAGGCGCACCTCAACGCCTGTGACGCGCCCGTGGGAGCCGCCGCCGGCCAGGGCGTCAAGCCCGTCCTCCGAGAGTTCCACATCCAGCACGGCCCCGCAGCCCTGGCAGACGAAGTGTCCGTGGGCGGAGAGATTGCCGTCAAACCGCTCCTGTCCGTCCACCACGCCCACACTGCGGATAAGGCCGCTCTCCGTAAGGCGGCGGAGATTCCGATAGACGGTGCCCAGGCTCAGTCCGGGGTACGTCCTGCGCAGCTCATTGTAGACCCACTCGGCACTGGGGTGACAGCGGACGCGGCGCAGAAGGGCCAGTATGGCGTCGCGCTTTTCGCTTTTCCTCTCAGCCGCCACAGGCGTCCCCCCCTAACAGGAATGATTCCTATTTAAGAATACCATACTCAGCCGGGAAAATCAAGGGCCAACCGGGGAAAAAGGGCGATTTCACCTCTCGTCGTACCACTCTAAGAAGGAGTGCTCCACGCCCCTGGTCTTATAGGCGGGGAAGGTGTCCAGGCTCAGCTCGTGGATGGCGTTGAAGATGGATTTTTCGATGTTGGGGTTGGTCTTTTTGAGGGCGGCGATAAGCTCCTTCGTCTCCCGGCGCTTCCCCGTCAGCTCCCCTGTCTCCAGCCCCTCGGTGAAGCGGCAGGCACAGCGGATGAAGGAGAGGCCGTTATAGCGGGCCCAGGCGATGATGTCCTCCTCGTGGACGCAGTAGAGGGGCCGGATAAGCTCCATACCGGGGAAATTGGTGCTGTGGAGCTTCGGCATCATCCCCTGGAGCTGCGCACCGAAGAACATGGCCATAACGGTGGTCTCGATGACGTCGTTGAAGTGGTGCCCCAGGGCGATCTTGTTGCACCCCAGCTCCCGCGCCTTGGCGTAGAGATACCCGCGCCGCATCCTGGCGCACAGATAGCAGGGGTTCTTCTCCTGGGCGTTCGCCACGGCGAACACATCGCTCTCAAAAATCTGAAGGGGGACCTCCAGCAGAGCGGCGTTCTCCTGGATCTTCGCCCGGTTCTCCGGGGCGTAGCCGGGGTCCATGGAGATATACCGCACCTCAAAGGGCACGACGGTGTGGCGGTGAAGCTCCTGCATCAGCTTTGCAAGGAGCATGGAGTCCTTGCCCCCGGAGACGCACACGGCGATATTGTCCCCCGGCTTTATAAGCTCGTAGTGGTTCACCGCGTAGGTAAACGGGTTCCAAAGCTCCTTGCGGTATTTCTTGATGATGCTCCGCTCGATCTCCCCCGCGCGTGTCAATTCTCTCGCCATAGCTCCCCCTCAAACATCGGCCCGGAGCGTACAGGTACTGCCCCAGCGGGCCAAGATCTCCGCCCATGAAAAACCGGCCTTTCTCAATATCTCAAGCTCGTGTTCTGCCGTCAGGGGCGTGTCGTAATGATACGATCCGGGCGGCAGTCCCTCCGCCTGCCTCAAACGGCGGAGGTCCTCAAAATACGTTTTCTCCAACGCCTCGCTCTCGGCGAAATAGTCCGTGAGGATAAAATACCCCTCCGGCCTGAGCGCCGCCCACAGCCGCCGGTAGAAGCTCAGCTTCGCCTCCGCCGTGAAGTGGTGCAGGGACTCCACCGACACCGCCGCGTCATAGCCCTCCCCCAGCGGCGCATCGAAATAGGAGCCGCAGATGAGATTCAGACCCTCCCGGTCGGGAAATTTGCGCCGGAGGGCCTCCAGCATACCGGGGGAGAGGTCGATGCCCGTGACCAGGGCACCGGGGTTCAGCCTGAAATACGCCTCCAGCTCCAGCCCCGTGCCGCAGCCCAGGTCCAGCACCCGGCATCCGGGCCGCGCCGGCAGGAGTGAGGCGGTGAAGGGATAAAACTCCCCGCTGCCCTCGATCTCCGTTTTCATGTGCTCGTCATACCCGTCCAGCCTTTTTTCAAAAAACGCCGCCATCTCCTCCAGCACAGCCGTCACCCCTCAAACCCCCAAAAGGTAAAATCCGTTATACCTTCTGGCCTCGTAGAGCCACAAAAGAAGCTTTGTGGACTCCATGGGCTTCCGCTCCAAAACCTCGGCGATGATTTTCTCCGTCAGCGCCGGGTCATAGTAGTTGATCCCGTACCAGTCCCAGGGGCCGGTTTGGAGGTTGTTGCAGGTCCCGCCGGTGAAGATCTCGCCGTACTCCCGGTCAAAAAGCGCCGTATCGTCACCGGGGATGTAGAGGGAGTCGTCCCGCCAATGCTCCACGCCCACGTCCACGATCTGTTTTATGGGCGTCCCGGCGGGGTGGCGGCAGAATTGCAGCTCGTAAAAATCCCCGCCGCCGAAGGCGCGGCGTTCATCCTGATCCCAAAAACGGTAAAACATACGCGACCCCCTGAAAACTTTTAAAATCATTATACCACATAAGGCCGAGATATGATATACTATCTGTACAGCAGATAATATAATTTTTTTCGACCCCAAAGGAGAACCGCTATGAGAGAGATACTTTGCTCCCAGATCACTGACGCCGTGGAAAAGCTCTGTATCCGCGCCGCCACAGTGCTGACGCCGGACCTTTGCGCGGCCATCGAGGCCGCCGCCGTCTCCGAACCCTCGGAGGCCGGGCGCGGGGCGCTTTGCGACATGGCGGCCAACTTTAAATGCGCCGCCGCGGACGGTCTGCCCATCTGCCAGGACACCGGCATGGCGGTGGTGTTTGCCGACGTGGGCCAGGACGTCCACATCACGGGCGGGGACTTTGAGGCGGCCGTGGCCGAGGGCGTCCGCCGGGGGTATGTAAATGGGTATCTCAGAAAATCCGTGGTGGCCGACCCCTTCCGGCGGGTGAATACCAACGACAACACCCCGCCCGTCCTCTGGACGAGGCTCGTCCCCGGCGACGCCCTCACCCTCACGGTGGCCCCCAAGGGCTTCGGCAGCGAGAACAAGAGCCGCATGAAGATGTTCCTGCCCTCGGCAAAGCAGGACGCCTTCGAGGACTTCATCGTGGAGACGGTGGAGATCGCCGGGGCCGACCCCTGCCCGCCGGTGGTGGTGGGCGTCGGCATCGGCGGGACGGTGGAGAAGGCCGCCATGATGGCAAAGCTGGCCCTCGTAAGGCCCGTGGACCGGCGAAACGACGACGAATTCTACGCGGACATGGAAAAGCGCGTTCTGGAGAAGATCAACCGTCTGGGCATCGGCCCCCAGGGCTTTGGCGGCCGCACCACGGCCCTGGCCGTGAACATAAGCGCCTATGCCGCCCACATCGCCGGGACGGCCTGCGTCGTCAACATCGGATGCCACGTCACCCGCCACGCCTCCGTGACCCTGTGACCCGGTCTGATTCGTTATCTTTCAGAAATTTTTTCGATTTATACGAAAATTTTTGTTCATTTTTCCAACAAGGTGTGTTATAATGTGTTCAAGGGAAGAAATTCCCGCATACAGAAAGGAGCTGACGACAATGAGGTTTACTTTTACCGAGAAGAAGCTGCCGGTCTCCGCTGATGTGAGGGCATATGCCGAGAAAAAGCTTGGGAAGCTGGACAGGCTTTTCAAGAACGAAGCGGACGCCTCGGTGACCTTTTCCATGGAGCGCGGGCGCTTCATCGTTGAGGCCACGCTGCGGGCCGGGGGCATGATCTACCGTGTCACGGAGACAACGGGGGATATGTACGCCTCAATTGATTCCGCCGCCGCTTCCATTGAGCGGCAGATCCGCAAGAACAAGACCCGCCTTGAAAAGCGTCTGCGGGACGGCGCTTTTGAGCGTGAGATCTCCGTCCCCGCCGTCCCCGACGACGAGGAGGAGGGCGAATTTGAGGTGGTGCGCACCAAGCGCTTCTCCATCAAGCCCATGACCGTGGACGAGGCCATTTTGCAGATGAACCTCCTGGACCACGAGTTCTTTGTCTTTAAGAACCAGGACGATGAGGGGCGGTTTGCCGTGGTCTACAAGCGCAAGAGCGGCGGCTACGGCCTTATTGAGAGCGACTGAGCCTGATCTTATGGTCTCGGCAGTCAAGCCAGGCGAAAGGAGATGGTCCCGATGGGCATATGGCTAGCGGTTTTGCTCCCTGCCGGTGTGATCGTGGTATACCTCGCTGTGACCTTTTATAACGGCGGAAAATCCACCAGGGCGCAGATGCGCTTCAAGGAGTGGCGCTCCACAGGCAAGGGACTGCTGGATAACATGGATCAGGAGCAAAACGACATCGACAAATACATGAGATAAGCGACAGCCTCCCGTAAACCGGGAGGCTGTTTTTTTGTTGTCCCCATTCGACTTTATGTTCCCAGCCAAAAACATGAATAGTTATCAACCGGGGAAATCGCAAATTGGTTTTCAAATAATTTTTTCCTGATTTCCTTTTGTGTTCCCGGAGTATTGGAATCGAAGCTGGAGTGATCCTTCATCCAACGGTGTGCATAAAAATTTCCCGCCGGCATAATTGCTGACGGGAAATAACGCAACATACCCTGCCGTCTCAATTCAAGGAAGCCGTGGTCACACGATAACTGGTTCTACGGAATACACAATATATGGCCGCCAGACCTATATATCGAAGTGCGCCCCTTTGTTCCCAATGGGTTTTACAACGTCTTGACAAATTTGAATTTACCTATTTCTTCTTTTTCGGTTTTGGTGTTGGCAGTTCCTCATACATGGCGTTGAATAAACCTGTCAAAAACTCTCTGTTATCAACTTCGTCCACCAACAACATCTCTTTTGCTCCCTCATAGGGTAATTCATAGGTCGCTGTCGGCATATAGCCGATCGCTGCTTTTACTGGTTTTACAAGCAGCCTGTCATCATAGATACCGCCTACGATTTTGCCACGGTAATAGATGATAAATTCTCCCATCATAGCCTGATATGTAATCTCATCCAATTCGGATAATTGCTCTAAAATAAACTCCAAATATTCTTTACTCGACGCCATTATTCCACCTCAAATCCGTTATTTATCTTAGTTTCCCTCTGAAAATGCCGTAATTTCAAGGCGTTTCGCCTGTTTTGTGTTCCAGCCTTATGTATTTTCCCTTGTTTTTGCCCTTACGAGCCGAAACAAGGGAAAGTTTTTTACTCCCCGCCGACTACCTTATCCAGCAGTCTTGCGGAGGTTCGCTTCGCTTCCCTTGTAGCGTGAGCGTAGACATTCATTGTGGTACTGACATCGGCGTGTCCGAGAAGCTCCTGCAC
>CANQXK010000025.1 GCA_947627715.1 uncultured Oscillospiraceae bacterium | reverse complement strand
TTCGTGGCCATCGCCCTCTATTTCGCCATCCTGAAGGTGCGGCCCACGCCCTTCGTGGTCATGGACGAGATCGAGGCCGCCCTGGACGACGCGAACGTGGGGAAGGTGGCCCGGTATATGCGGGGCCTTACGGAAAAGACCCAGTTTCTCACCATCACCCACCGCCGGGGCACCATGGAGGAGGCCGACGTCCTCTACGGCGTCACCATGCAGGAGCAGGGCGTCTCCCGCGTGCTGGTCATCGACTTGGACGAGGCGGAAAAGACTGTGGGAAAAAATAATTAAGTTTACTTAAAATAATACTTGACATTTGCTTGGACTTGTGGTATACTGGGATCATACCGGGAAAATACCGGGGGACAGGCGGCAGCGGAGGACAGTATGGGCTTTTTTGATAAGATCAGGGCGGGACTGACGCGGACCAAGGAGAACATGAGCACGAAGCTCAACTCCACCATCGCCTCCTTCACCGGGGAGAACGAGGAGTTCTTCGAGGAGCTGGAGGAGACGCTGATCCTCTCCGACGTGGGGGCGGAGGCCTCCATGGAGGCGGTGGACAGACTGCGGGACGCGGTGTCGGAGCGGGGGCTTCGGGGCGCGGAGGAGGTCCGTGCGGCGCTGAAGGAGATCCTGGTGGAGATGCTGGGGGAGAAGGGGGAGCTGAAGCTGGACTCCCGGCCCTCGGTGATCTTGGTGGTGGGCGTCAACGGCGTGGGAAAGACCACCACCATCGGGAAGCTGGCCCAGATGTACGCCCGGCAGGGGAAGAAGGTCCTGCTGGCGGCGGGGGACACCTTCCGCGCCGCCGCCGCGGAGCAGCTGGGCGTGTGGGCCCAGAGGACCGGCGCGGACTTTGTCCGGCATGAGGAGGGGTCCGACCCCGCCGCCGTGGTCTTTGACAGCGTCGCGGCGGCCATCGCCAGAAAGGCGGACCTCATCATCGTGGACACCGCCGGGCGGCTGCACAACAAGTCGAACCTTATGAACGAGCTTGCGAAGATAAGCCGCGTCATCGACCGGGAGATGCCCTGGGGCGACCGGGAGACGCTTTTGGTGCTGGACGCCACCACCGGGCAGAACGGCCTTTCCCAGGCGGAGGAGTTCGCCAAGTCCGCGCCCCTGACGGGGATCGTTTTGACGAAGCTGGACGGCACGGCCAAGGGCGGCATCGTCTTTGCCATCGCCTCACGGCTGGGGGTGCCGGTGCGCTTTGTGGGCGTGGGGGAGCAGGCGGACGACCTCATCCCCTTCGAGCCGGCGGAGTTTGTGGAGGCGCTTCTGGGAGAGGACTGAGGGAGGAACGGATATGGAGATCATACTTGCGTCCAACAACCCCGACAAGCTCCGGGAGGTCCGGGAGATCTTAGCGCCCCTGGGCATCACGGTGCTGTCCCAGGCCCAGGCCGGGTGCCGGTTCGAGGCGGAGGAGAACGGGACGAGCTTTACGGAGAACGCCCGGATCAAGGCGCTGGCCGCCGTGGCGGCCACGGGGAAAATATGCGTGGCGGACGACTCCGGGCTGGAGGTGGACGCCATGGACGGCGGGCCGGGCATCTACTCCTCCCGCTTTTGCGGGGACAGGACGTATAAGGAGGCCTGCCGGGACATCATGGAGACGGTGGACCGGGCGGGAGCGCGGGGAGCGCGTTTTCGCTGCGCGGTGGTGTGCCGCTTCCCGGACGGGCGGGAGATCGCCTGTGAGGGCGTGATAGAGGGCCGGATCGGCCGCGTCTACGAGGGGGAGCACGGCTTTGGCTACGACCCCATCTTCGTGCCGGAGGGATACGGCCGCTCCATGGCGTGCCTGACGGACGGGGAGAAGAACGCCATCTCCCACCGGGGGCGGGCCTTCCGCCGGTTCGCGGAGGAACTGAAAAGGGTCATGGAGGGTAGAGAACAGATATGCTGACAAGCAAACAGAGGGCGCAGCTGCGGGCGCTGGCCAATTCCCTGGAGCCTGTGCTTATCGTGGGCAAGGGGGGCGTCACGGAGAACGTGGTGCAGGAGGCGGAGAACGCCCTGCGCACCAGGGAGCTTCTCAAGGGCCGCGTGCTGGAGACCTCCCTTCTCACGGCGCGGGAGGCGTGCGACGGCATCTGCGCCGCCACGGGAGCCGAGGGCGTACAGGCCATCGGGACGAAATTCGTGCTGTACAGGGAAAATCCCGCCCTCCCGGAGGAGAAGAGGATCACGCTGAGGAAGCAGGGCAGGCCATGAAGATAGGAATTTTCGGGGGGACCTTCAATCCCCCCCACCTGGGCCACGTGCGGGCGGCCCAGGCCTCGGTGCGGGAGCTGGGGCTGGACAGGCTCTTGGTGATACCCGACGCCCAGCCTCCCCACAAGGAGCTGGCGGAAGGCTCGCCGGAGGGGGAGGAGCGGCTGAAGCTGTGCCGCATCGCCTTCGGCGGGATCAAGAAGTGCCGGGTCTCGGACATGGAGCTTCGGCGCGGCGGGAAAAGCTACACCGTGGACACGGTGCGCCGCGTCCGGGAGAGCTTCCCCCAGGCGAGGCTCTACCTCCTGATGGGCACGGATATGCTGCTGTGCTTTGAGCAGTGGCGGGAGTTCGAGGCGCTTTTGTCCGCCGTGACGCTGGCGGTGTTCGCCAGGAGCGAGGGGGAGGAGCGCCAGATTGCCAGGGCCGCCGAGAACCTGCGGCTCAGGTACGGGGCCAACGTAAAGACGGTGAAGTTGGAGCTGACGGAGGCGTCCTCCACCAGGGTCCGGGAGCTTCTGCCCCAGAGGCGGGGGAGGGAATACCTCACTGAGGGGACCTACGCCGAGATCGTCCGGCTGCGGCTCTACGGGGCGAAGCCGGAGTTTGCCTGGCTGCGCCGGCGGGCCTACGCCATGCTGGACCCCAGGCGCGTGGCCCACGTGGCCGGGTGCGAGGAGGAGGCCGTGAAGCTGGCCGTCCGTTGGGGAGCCGACGTGGAGCGGGCCAGGGAGGCGGCGATCCTCCACGACGTGACGAAAAAGGAGAAGCTGGACGAGCAGCTGCGCCTTTGCGAAAAATACGGCATCCGGCTGGACGAGGTGGAGCGGCGGGAGGGAAAGCTCCTCCACTCCAAGACGGGGGCCGGCATCGCGCGGTATGAGTTCGGGTGTGACGATGAGGTCTACGGGGCCATCTTCTGGCACACCACGGGAAAAGAGGACATGAGCCTTTTGGAGAAGGTGGTCTACATGGCCGACTACATAGAGCCCAACAGGGATTTCGACGGGGTGGAGGAGCTGCGAAAGCTGGCCTACTCAGACCTTGACCGGGCTCTGGAGCTGGGGTTTGCCATGAGCATCGAGGATATGCGCTCCAGAAATATCGTTCCCCACGAGCGTACCCTTGGGGCGTTCGCATGGATCAGAGACAGGAAAGGACAGTAAGATGAAGCTTTTTGGCGGAAGCAAAAATTCCAAACACACCGCAGACCACATCCACCACGGGGAGGACCTGGACGCCTCCCAGCGGACGGAGTGGTGGAATTATACCCCGAAGGGGCAGGAACCGTCCTCCCACGCTCCACGGCAGGAGGAGAGCGCCCGGCGGCGCTACGAGGAGGACGCGGACCTTGACAGGGACGCCGGGGAATATGAGGACGGCTACGACGGGGGGATCCCCACCTGGGCGAAGGTGGTGATCATCGTGGGGTCGGTGCTGATCATCCTCTTCGCGGCGCTGTTCATCTGGATCAAGACGGCCAGGCCCCCGGAGCAGACGCAGTTCATGAACACCTATCAGACCCAGAGCCAGGAGACCTCCGCCGCGGCGCCCACCGCGCCCCCGGAGACCCAGGCGCCCCCGGAGCAGACGGAATCTGCCGGCGGGGAGACGGAGACGGAGCCTCCCAAGACCGGGCGGAATGAGAACATCTACACCTTCCTGGTGGCGGGCAAGGACAAGGTGGGCAGCAACACCGACGTCATCATGGTGGCGAATTTGGACGTGGAGAACCACACCCTCAACGTGGTGAGCATCCCCAGGGACACCTACGCCAACACCACCTACAGGAACCACCGCATCAACTCCATCTACGGCGTGGGCGGCGCGGACGGGCTGATGGACGCCGTCTCGGCGTTTATGAGCTGCCGG
The DNA here is from genome assembly GCA_947627715.1 of uncultured Oscillospiraceae bacterium. Classification (GTDB taxonomy): domain Bacteria; phylum Bacillota; class Clostridia; order Oscillospirales; family Oscillospiraceae; genus RUG626. The sequence goes on along the minus strand of CANQXK010000025.1, from coordinate 31,615 downwards.
CCGGACTTCTACGCGGTGGTGGACCTGAACGCCTTCATCAAGCTTGTGGACGGCATCGGGGGCGTGGACTACTACGTGCCCGCCAACATCAACTACGACGACGAGGCCCAGAACCTGCACATCCACTTCTCCAAGGGCATGAACCATATGACCGGCCAGAAGGCCATGGAGTACTGCCGCTTCCGCTCCGGCTACGCCGACGCGGACATCGGGCGCATCGACGCCCAGCACGACTTCCTCATGACGGCGGCCAAGCAGATCCTCGCCAAGAAAAGCTCCATCCCCGTCAACACCCTCATCAGCATCGTCCTCAGCGACGTGAAAACGGACCTGGACCTCACCAGCTGCACCTGGCTTGCCCAGGAGCTTCTGAAGTTGGACGCGGAGAACATCCATTTCTTCACCCTGCCGGGGAATTATAACGACGTGGTGAACGGCAGCGGGTACGTGACGGTGAAGATCGACGAGTGGGTGGAGATGCTCAACGAGTCCTTCAACCCCTTCTACGAGGAGATCACCACGGCCAATATCGACGTGGCCGGGCGCAACGCCAACGGGAAGATGGTGGCTACCAGCGGGACGCTGAAATAAGGAGACACACAGGAAAAACCTGAATTTCAAATAAAGGGAGGCAGCAATATGCTTACACCGAAAGAGATGACCGACATCGCCGTTCGGACGCTGGACGCCAAGAAGGCGGAGAACATCAAGGTCCTGGAGACGCGGGACGTGACGGTGCTGGCGGACTACTTCGTCATCTGCACCGCCGGGTCCACCACCCACATCAAGACCCTCTCCGACGAGGTGGAGAAGGCCCTGGAGGACCAGGGGGAGCGCGCGCTGCGCACCGAGGGCTACCACGGCGGCGGCTGGGTGCTGGTGGACTTCGGATGCCTGATCGTCCACATCTTCACCGACGAGACGAGAAAGTTTTATAACCTGGAGCACCTCTGGGGCGACGCGCCGGAGGTGGACGTCAGCGCCCTGCTGGCCCAGGGCTGAGGAGTGAAAACGCCATGAAATACGAGTTTGCACAGATCGAGAAGAAGTGGCAGGACATCTGGGAGCGGGAGCGCCCCTTCCGGGCGGAGACGGGGTCCGACAAGCCCAAGTTCTACGGGCTTATCGAGTTCCCGTACCCCTCCGGGGACGGGCTTCACGTGGGCCATCCCCGGCCCTACACCGCCATGGACATCATCGCCCGGAAGAAGCGGATGGAGGGCTACAACGTCCTCTTCCCCATCGGCTTTGACGCCTTCGGCCTGCCCACGGAGAACTTCGCCATCAAGAACCACGTCCACCCCCACGACGTGACGAAGCGGAACATCGCCCGGTTCACCCAGCAGCTCAAGATGCTGGGCTACTCCTTCGACTGGGACCGGGTGGTGGACACCACGGACCCGGAGTACTATAAGTGGACCCAGTGGATCTTCCTCCAGATGTTCAAAAAGGGCCTGGCCTACAAGGCCCATATGCCCGTGAACTGGTGCACCTCCTGCAAGTGCGTGCTTGCCAACGAGGAGGTGGTCAACGGCGTGTGCGAGCGGTGCGGAAGCGAGGTCATCCGCCTTGAGAAGAGCCAGTGGATGCTGAAGATCACCGCCTACGCCCAGCGGCTTTTGGACGATCTGGACGAGGTGGACTTCATCGACCGGGTCAAGACCCAGCAGAGGAACTGGATCGGCCGGTCCGTGGGCGCGGAGGCGGACTTCGACACCACCGAGGGGGACAAGCTGCGCATCTTCACCACCCGGCCCGACACCATGTTCGGCGCTACCTACATGGTCATCTCCCCGGAGCACGCCATCCTGAAGAAGTGGGCGCCTCGGTTTGAGAACCCGGAGGAGATCGCCGCCTATCAGGCCGCCGCCGCCAGGAAGTCGGACTTTGAGCGCACCGAGGTGGCCAAGGACAAGACGGGCGTGGAGATAAAGGGCGTCCGGGCCATCAACCCCGTCACGGGGAAGGAGATCCCCATTTACATCTCCGACTACGTGCTGTCCACTTACGGCACCGGGGCCATCATGGCGGTGCCCGCCCACGACGAGCGCGACTGGGACTTCGCCAAAAAGTTCGGCCTGCCCATCATCGAGGTGGTGAAGGGCGGAAACGTCCAGGAGGCCGCCTTCACCGACTGCGAGACGGGGATCATGGTCAACTCCGGGTTCCTCGACGGCCTTTCCGTGGAGGAGGCCAAGAAGAAGATCACCGCGTGGCTCACCGAGAAGGGCGTGGGCTGTGAGAAGGTCAACTACAAGCTGCGCGACTGGGTGTTCTCCCGCCAGCGTTACTGGGGCGAGCCGATCCCCATCGTCCACTGCGACAAGTGCGGCTACGTGCCGGTGCCGGAGGAGGAGCTGCCCCTGCGGCTGCCCGAGGTGGAGAACTACGAGCCTACCGACGACGGGGAGAGTCCCATCTCCAAAATGACCGACTGGGTCAACACCACCTGCCCCCACTGCGGGGGACCGGCCAAGCGGGAGACGGACACCATGCCCCAGTGGGCCGGGTCCAGCTGGTACTTCCTGCGGTATATGGACCCCCACAACCACGACGCTCTGGCAAGCAGGGAGGCGCTGGAGTACTGGTCCCCGGTGGACTGGTACAACGGCGGCATGGAGCACACCACCCTGCACCTTCTCTACAGCCGCTTCTGGCACAAGTTCCTCTACGACATCGGCGTGGTCCCCACCAAGGAGCCGTATCAGAAGAGGACCTCCCACGGTATGATCCTGGGCCTCAACCCCCACGCCTTTGAAAACCTCAGCGACGAGGAGCGGGCCAAGCTCATGGCGGAGTACGGCGGCGAGAAGGGCGCGAGAGCGCACCTTTTGGAGAAGTACGGCGAGATGAGCGCCCACCCCGTGGTGAAGATGTCCAAGTCCCTGGGGAACGTGGTGAACCCCGACGACGTGGTGAAGACCTACGGCGCGGACACCCTCAGGACCTACATCATGTTCCTGGGGGACTTTGAGAAGGCCGCGCCCTGGCAGGACAACGCCGTCAAGGGCTGCAAACGCTTTCTGGACCGCATCTGGAACATGGCCGAGAACCGCATCGACGGGGAGGAGACCTGCTCCGCCGCCAACGAGGCCGCCGTCCACCGCACCGTAAAGAAGGTGGGGGAGGACATCGACGCCATGAAGTTCAACACCGCCATCGCCGCGCTGATGGGCCTTGTGAACGCCTTCTCCGAGAACCCGCCCTCCCGCGGGGACGTGAAGGTGCTGCTGCAGCTGCTCTCGCCCTTCGCCCCCCACATCGCCGAGGAGCTGTGGGAGAAGCAGGGCTTTGAGGGCCGGGCCGCCTCCTCCTCGTGGCCGGCCTATGACGAGGCCAGGATGACCGAGAGCGAGAAGGAAGTGGCCGTCCAGGTCAACGGCAAGCTCAAGGGCACCGCCGTGGTCCCCGTGGACGCGGGGGAGGACGAGATCCTGCGCATCGTGCGCGGCCAGGAGAAGATCGCCCGCACCTTAGAGGGCATGGAGATCGTCCGCACCATCGTCAAAAACAAGATGGTGAGCCTCGTGGTGAAGCCGGTAAAATAAAAGTGCAATTTCGTATTGACATTTGAGCCGGAAGTTATTATAATAATCAGTGCTGAATTTGATTCGGCAAAGACCATATAACGTAAACACGCTCTCACAGCGGTTGTCGGAGGGAGGGGAAATAGATGTCAGAAGTCCATGTCAAGGAGAACGAGTCTCTGGACAGCGCGCTGAAGAGATTCAAGCGCAACTGCGCCAAGGCGGGCGTCCTCGCCGACCTCCGCAAGAAGGAGTACTATCAGAGTCCTTCCGTCAAGCGCCGTAAGAAGTCCGAGGCGGCTCGGAAGAATAAGAACAAGCGGTACTATTGATTGACAGCAGATTCGATCCGGCCTCGCGGGGCCGGATTGAATTTTAGCTGTGAGTTTCATTCTTTTAGTGAGGTGAACCCATATGCCGGAAAAGTTCGAGATCGTTGAAAAAAAGCCCCTTACCCCCGATATTACCAGCATTTCCGTTTATGCGCCCCTGATCGCCCGGAAGGCGCGGGCGGGGCAGTTCATCATCCTGCGCGCCACAGACGGTGGGGAGAGGATCCCGCTGACCGTTTCCTCCGTGTCGGGGGAGCTGGTCACCGTGGTCTATCAGAAGGTGGGGGACTCCACCATGACCCTGGACGAGCTTCACGCGGGGGAGCGCCTCGCGGACTTCGTGGGGCCGCTGGGGGAACCCACGCCCATTGACGGGGTGAAGCGCGCCGCCGTCATCGGGGGCGGGCTGGGGTGCGCCATCGCGCTGCCTGTGGCCAAGGCACTCCACGACGCCGGGGCGTATGTGGAGCTGATCGGCGGCTTTCGGACCAGGGACCTGGTGATCCTGGAGGACGAGATGCGGGGGGCCTGCGACGAGCTGACCGTTTGCACGGACGACGGGTCCTACGGCTTTGCCGGCTTTACCACGGGCAAGCTGGAGGAGCGGCTGAAGGCGGGGGCGCGGTACGACAGGGTCTACGCCATCGGGCCGCTGGTGATGATGAAATTCGTCTGCCGCCTGACGCGGGAGTTCGACACGCCCACCATCGTCAGCATGAACCCCATTATGATCGACGGCACCGGGATGTGCGGGTGCTGCCGGGTGACGGTGGACGGCCAGGTGAAGTTCGCCTGCGTGGACGGGCCGGACTTCGACGGGCACAAGATCGACTTTGACGAGACCATCGCCAGGGCGGCCACGTATAAGGAGTTCGAGCAGCGCCGCCGGGCGGAGCATAAATGCAGACTGGAGGGGATGAACAATGGCTGACATGACCCCGGAAAAGACGAAGATGCCGGAACAGGCGCCGGACGTTCGGAATAAGAATTTCCGGGAGGTGGCTATGGGCTACACCCCGGAGCTGGCCCAAAAGGAGGCCGGACGGTGCCTGGGGTGCAAAAACCCCCGGTGCGTGGAGGGGTGTCCCGTGAACGTCCCCATCCCGGAGTTCATCGGGCACATCCAGAAGGGGGACCTGGAGGGGGCGTACAACGCCCTGAGCCGGGCCAACGCCCTGCCCGCCGTCTGCGGGCGGGTCTGCCCCCAGGAGAACCAGTGCGAGGGCAAATGCGTCCGGGGCATCCGGGGCGAGAGCGTGGGCATCGGGCGGCTGGAGCGGTTCGTGGCGGACTGGGCGCTGGAGCAGGGCGTCGCCAACACCGATAAGGCCCCCGCCAACGGCCACCGGGTGGCGGTGGTGGGTTCCGGCCCCGCGGGCCTTACCTGCGCCGGGGAGCTTGCGCGCATGGGCTACGCCGTCACGGTGTACGAGGCGTTCCACGTGGCCGGGGGCGTGCTGAGCTACGGCATCCCGGAGTTCCGCCTGCCCAAGTCCGTGGTGGAAAAAGAGGTGGATAAGCTGCGCCGCCTGGGCGTGGATATTGAGCTTGACATGGTCATCGGCAAGGTCCTCAGCGTGGACGAGCTTTTTGAGATGGGCTTCGAGGCCGTCTTTATCGGCTCCGGGGCGGGACTTCCGCAGTTTATGGGGATCCCCGGCGAGAGCCTGGTGGGGGTCTTTTCCGCCAACGAGTACCTGACGCGCATCAACCTCATGAAGGCGTACCGAGAGGACAGCGCCACCCCCGTCTACCGCAGCCGCCGTGTGGCGGTCCTGGGCGGCGGGAATGTGGCGATGGACGCGGCCCGCTGCGCCCGGAGGCTGGGCGCGGAGGTCCACATCGTCTACCGCCGGGGGGAGGCCGAGCTGCCCGCCAGGGCCGAGGAGGTCCACCACGCCAGGGAGGAGGGCATCGTGTTTGACCTCCTCTGCAATCCCACGGAGATCGTGGGGGACGAGCAGGGGAAGGTCCGGGCCATGAAGGTCATCCGCATGGAGCTGGGCGAGCCGGACGCCTCCGGCCGCCGCAGGCCGGTGCCCATTGAGGGCAGCGAGTTTGAGATGGAGGTGGACACGGTGATCGTGGCCATCGGCACCTCTCCCAACCCCCTGATCCGCTCCACCACGCCGGGGCTGGAGGCCAACAGGCGCGGGTGCATCACCACCGACGAGAGGGGCGCTACCTCCCGCGAGGGCGTCTTCTGCGGCGGCGACGCCGCCACGGGCGCGGCCACCGTGATCCTGGCTATGGGGGCGGGCAAGACCGCCGCCGGGAGCATCGACGAGTATATCAAGAGCAAATGACGCGCCCTCCCCTTCAAAAGCCGGGGACGCGCTTTTGAAGGGACGAGGAAAGATATGAAGATCCTTCTCACGGCCTTTGAACCCTTCGGCGGGGAGCGGGTCAACGCGGCGCTGGAGGCCATGAGGCGCACGCCGGAGCGGATGGGGGACGGGGAGATCGTGAAGCTCACCGTGCCCACGGTGTTCGGGAAGAGCACCCGGACCGTGACGGAGGCTATCCACGATCTCTGCCCGGACGCGGTGCTCTGCCTGGGCCAGGCGGCGGGGCGGAGCCAACTCACCCCGGAGCGGGTGGCCATTAACGTGGACGACGCCCGCATCCCGGACAACGAGGGGAACCGGCCGGAGGACCGGCCCATTGTGCCGGACGGCCCGGCGGCGTACTTCTCCACCCTGCCCATCCGCGCCATGACGGAGGCCATCCGCCGCACCGGGGCGCCGGCGGCCATCTCCAACACCGCGGGGACGTTCGTGTGCAACCACCTGATGTACGGGGTCCTGCACGCGCTGAAGAAAGAGGGGCTTTCCATCCCGGCGGGGTTCATGCACGTGCCCTGCACGCCGGAGCAGACGGCGGAGAGGCCGGAGCTTCCGAGCCTCCCCCTTGACGGTATCGCCGCCGGAGTGGCGGCGGCCCTGGGCGTCCTCCTGCAAGGGCGCTGAAAAAAGAGTCCCAATTCGACTTTGTGTTCCCATCTAAAATCGTGAAAGAGTATCGATCAGTATGAATATGACCCCATCACATCCACCTGACGAGCGGTAGATTTCTTCATATTTGGATGATATAATATTAAATATTGAACGGGCGGCTGCTCGACAGATCAGGATTTGTGAGGAAGAAGTAATGACAATACAATATAGAAAAGCAGAGCCAAATAATCTTGAAGAAATATGCAGCATCGTTCATGATGCTGTAGATGTTATGGAGCGGAAGTATATTTTTCAATGGGATGATCTATATCCCGCGAAAGGAGATTTTCAGGAAGATATTAGGAAGGGTCAACTCTATGTTGGATCAGTACATGGTCAAATAGCGGTTATTATACATTAAATCAAGAATGTGATGAAGCATATGAAAACGGAAAATGGAAACATAAGGATGAGCCTTTTTATATCGTACACAGGCTTTGTGTGAATCCGATTTTTCAAAATAAAGGGATCGCTAAATCTACACTATTCTATATTGAAAAGCAATTAAAGGAAATCGGTATCCATGTAATTCGATTAGATGTATTCTCTGATAACCCGTTTGCGTTAAGACTGTATAATTCTTTGGGTTATTCTAAAGTCGGTCATGCTGACTGGCGAAAGGGGAAATTCTTTTTGATGGAAAAGCGTTTTTAGTTATAAATTCCAGTTTATCTTAGTTACCCTCTGAAAGCCTTGTAATTTCAAGGCATTTTGCCTGTCAAATGCTCAGACTTAATGTTTTTCCCCTTGCTTTTGCCCTTACGAGCCGAAATAAGGAAACTACCGTAAGACTGAGATTCTTTCGGCAGGTAATAAGCCCTCAGCGTTTGAGAGCGAAATACACCTTTCGCACAAACCTGCTGTTTACGCTCAGTGCATTTTTACTATTCGGGAAGTCAACCATAGAAAAGTTCCCATACTGATGGTATCATTATTTTGCTTTGGCAGGGGGATAATCGAATGGAAAAAGAATTGCTAAGCAAAAAGACATTTTGTCAAGATCTCTATTACGGATACCTAATCAAAGCTGATCTAATAGGTGCAATCAGTTATGTTAAGCAATTTCCAAATCAGGAAGAGCTGTATAACAAATTCGTAGCGATATTTGAACAAGAACATTATATCACCTATGACGTGGATGCCTATCTTAATGAGATATTGTCCATCTATCAGAGGTATTATAGAAATGCTTTTTATCTGCGTATCATCAAAGATAATGCTGTGAACAAGCTGCGGGCGGACTTAGCAGCTTTCTTCGGTATAGATGATGGAGTTGAGTTGTGTGACATAGAACAAAATCAAATAGCTGAAGCATTCCGGGATAGAGGATTTTACTTCTTAGGCGGTATGACAAGTGGTTATTATGGACCTTATATCTGGAGAGTAACGGAGACTAAAACATTTGAGGTGGAGTTGCCGGATGGAACCCAGACCTATACGGTAAAATTGTTAGATGGGTTTATCTCCAAGAGTTGGCTTGACTATCTCTCCTTTGGAGAGGTTGGTCCCGGCGGCTGGACAGACAGTGATGGGGTTATTAACTGTGTAAAATCCTCTTATGATTTTGATAGTGAGGATTTCAAGGTATCGCTGCTAAAGCATGAAGCACAACACGCAAGAGATTTGACAATTAATAAAGAAATGTCCTCTGAAGATTTGGAGTATCGAGCCAAACTGGTAGAACTAATCTATTCCAGCGAAAGAAATCTATTAAAGCGGTTCGCCAAAGAAGCGAACAGTTGTGATAAGAGTAATGGACATTCAGTGGCATCCAGCAGAATTATTGAAGGTTTTTCAAAAATACTGGGCAAGAGTTATGCTGAACTCGAAAACTTGGAAATTGATGCGGTTCAAGCAACAGCGAAAGTTTTGTACAAATCAAGTAATATTGGATAATATATTCGCACATATGCCACGGTTTCCCGATTGCTACCTTTGTTATAGCTTGTTACAAGATTTTGCTTCCCTTGTTTTTGCCCTTATGAGGTGCGAGGGAAAGGGTAAACTTGTGTGAAATCGTATAAAGGAGTAAGGCAGACACATTGCGATAAATCCTTTATTTTCAAGCGTTTTGGAGGATTTTATTACAGCTCTCAGAAGGGCAATAACCACTTATGAAATCGTGGTTTTCAAATTCCCGTTTGTTGAGATGACGTAAAACACCGTTGGGTAAATTTTCACCCCGGCTATTGGCTTGACGCTTCGGGGACGCAAAAGGGAATTGGGAGAAAAATGAAAAGCCCCTGCGCGGCATTCGGGAGTTTTGCCGGGCGCAGAGGAAAGAGAAAGCCGTGGGTCTTTGCGATCCACGGCTTTCGTATTTTGTTATGTTCTCTCCGCCGAGGCTCCCGGCAGGGCGCTCAGAGGGTCTTCTGGGCGTTGATCTTGATGCCGGGTCCCATGGTGGACGCGGTGACGCAGGAGCGGATATACTGGCCCTTGGCGGCGGCGGGCTTGGCGCGCAGCAGGGCGTTCATGAGAGCGTTGTAGTTCTCGGTGAGCTTCTCCGCGCCGAAGGAGACCTTGCCGATGGGGCAGTGGATGATGTTGGTGCGGTCCAGACGGTACTCGATCTTACCGGCCTTGACCTCGGTGATGGCCTGGGTCAGGTTGGGGGTGACGGTGCCGGCCTTGGGGGAGGGCATCAGGCCCTTGGGACCAAGGATCTTACCGAGGCGGCCCACCACACCCATCATGTCAGGCGTAGCGATGGACACGTCAAAATCGAACCAGTTCTCTTTCTGAATCTTCTCCACTATGTCTATGGCTCCGGCGTAATCGGCGCCGGCGGCCAGGGCCTCGTCACGGCGCTCGTCCTTGCAGAACACCAGGACCCTGCGGGTCTTGCCGGTGCCGTGGGGCAGGACGACGGCGCCGCGGACCTGCTGGTCGGCGTGGCGGGAGTCAACGCCCAGCTTGACGTGAAGCTCCACCGTCTCGTCAAACTTGGCCTTGCTGGTTTTGGTGATGAGATCGAACGCGTCCTGGGGCTCATACTGCGTGCTGCGGTCGATGAGCTTGGCGGCGTCTTTATAATGCTTGCCTCTGAACATAGTCTCAGCCCTCCTCTACTACGATGCCCATGCTGCGGGCGGTGCCGGCGATCATGCTCATGGCGGCCTCGATGGAGCCGGCGTTCAGGTCGTTCATCTTGGTCTCGGCGATCTTGCGGATCTCGGACTTGGCGATCTTGGCGACCTTGTCGCGCTGGGGAACGCCGGAGCCCTTCTCGATGCCGCACGCCTTCTTGAGAAGAACGGCCGCAGGGGCGGACTTGGTGACGAAGGTGAAGCTGCGGTCGGAATAGACGGTGATGACCACGGGGGTGATCATGCCCATATCGGCCTTGGTGCGCTCGTTAAACTCCTTGGTGAAAGCGCCGATGTTGACGCCGTGCTGTCCAAGGGCGGGACCGACCGGGGGCGCGGGAGTCGCGCGGCCGGCAGGGATCTGAAGCTTGATGATTCCTGTTACTTTCTGTGCCACTTTAAGTGAACCTCCTATATTTTGTGGTCAGGCGAAGCTTTTTGAAAGCTCCTCCCACTTGCGCCTCTCACGGGCGCTGATGCCTTTTACGGCGGATGCGCGGGGTCTCAGTCCTTCGCCAGCTCGATCTGGTCGAAGTCCAGCTCGACAGGGGTCTCGCGTCCGAACATGGAGACGACCACACGGACGATCTGCTTGTCCATGTCCAGCTCCTCCACCACCCCGAAGAAGCCCTCCAGCGGGCCGTCGGAGACGCGGATGCGGCTGCCGATGTCGAAATCCACCTTGAAATCGCGCTTCTCCACGCCAAGAGAGAGGATCTCGCTCTCCGACAGGGGAATGGCCTTGTTGCCGGTGCCCACGAAGCCCGTGCAGCCACGGACGTTGCGCACCAGGTGCCAGCTCTCGTCCGTCATGATCATCTTGACCAGCACATAGCCGGGAAACACCTTGCGCTCATATGTCTTCTGGACGCCGTCCTCAAGCTCCGTGACGGTCTCAAGGGGGATGTTGACCTCCTGTATGAGGTCGGTCATGTTGCGGTTTTCCGCCGCCTTCATGACGGTGTCGGCTACGGCGTTCTCGTAGCCGGAGTAGGTATGGACCACATACCATTTTGCTTCCTGCGCCATCGTAGCTCCTTAGCCGAGAAGGCTGATAAGGACCTGGACAAGCTTGGAGGCAAGCCAGTCAAATCCGCCAAGCACAATGGCGGAAGCGGCGCAGACGGCCAGCACCACCAGGGTGTTGTTGGTGGTCTGCCTGGCTGTGGGCCAAATGACCTTTTTGAGCTCGCTCTTCATGCCGCGGAACCAGTCGGCGATGCGGGTGAAGAACTTTTTCTTTGACGTTGCCATTTGCTCTCTCCTTTGCGCTTACTTCGTCTCGGTGTGGAGCGTATGCTTGCGGCAGAAACGGCAGTACTTCCGAAGCTCCAGCTTGTCGGGCGTGTTTCGCTTGTTCTTGGTGGTGTTGTAGTTGCGCTGTTTGCACTCCGAGCAGCGCAGGACCACCTTGACTCTGTTTTCAGCAGCCATCTTTTCGGCACCTCCTAATAAATTGCCTCCCTGCGTTATATTGACCGGGCAGGGCCGCTTTTTGCGTTTTGACGCACAAAAAGAAAGCCCTCTCAGCCGACAGGTGAGGAAATTATACACCCTGCCCCCTGCAAAGTCAAGAAAAATTTACAGAAAAAATGAGAAAAATACGTTGAAAATCCAAAGAAAGTACGGTAGAGTATAGAGGTCAAAAAGGCAGATACGCAAAGGGGGCTGGAAGCGTGAGAGTGCTTGCCGTGGATTACGGCGATCAGAGGACGGGCGTGGCCGTCTCCGACGCCACGGGGTCCATCGCCGGGGAGGCGTTCGTCATCGCCGAGTGGGACGGGCGGAGGCTGGCGGAGAGGATCGCCGCCGAGTGTGAAAAGCGGGGCGTGGAGACGCTGGTGCTGGGAAATCCCGTGAATATGGACGGGACGGAGGGTCCCAGAAGCGAAAAGGCCAGGGCCTTCGGGGCGCTGCTGCGGGAGCTTACAGGGCTTGAGGTGGTCCTGTGGGACGAGCGCCGGACCACGGTGGAGGCCCACGGCATCCTCTCCGCCAACCAACGCTTCGGGAAAAAGCGCCGGGAGCGCGTGGACGCCGTGGCGGCGACCCTGATCTTGGAGGGCTATCTGGGGAGGCGGTAAAGCGTCGCCTTAAAGAGATTTCCTCTTGAAAACCTGCCGCAGTTGGTTTATACTGTATTATGTCAAGTTTTGCGGAAGGAGGGGAAGGGATGGAGAAGAGACTGGGTATATACATTCACATCCCCTTTTGCGCGGGAAAGTGCGCCTACTGCGACTTCTATTCGCTGGTGGGCCGGGAGGACATGATCCCCCGGTATCAGAAGGCCCTGCTCACCCACATCCGGGAGGCCTCCCAGCAGCTCCAGGGGTACGTCATCGACACGGTGTACATCGGGGGCGGGACGCCCAGCTTCTACGGGGCGGGCCGGCTCATTGAGCTTTTTAACGCGCTGAAAAAATACGGCCGCGTGATGGTGGACGGCGAGATGACGGTGGAGGTCAACCCCGACAGCATCTCCTATCAGGACATGGTGAAGCTGCGCCGGGCGGGCTTCAACCGCCTGTCCGTGGGGGCGCAGTCGGCCAACGACGGGATCCTCAAGAGCATTGGGCGGCTGCACGATTTCGCCCAGGTGGAGAGGACCGTCCTGGACGCCCGCCGGGCGGGGTTCGAGAACGTGTCCCTGGACCTCATCTACGGGCTTCCCTCCCAGACGCGGGAGGACTGGGCGGACACCCTGAGCAAGATGCTGGCCTTAAAGCCGGAGCACATCAGCGCCTACGGGCTGAAGATCGAGGAGGGGACGGCCCTCTACCCCTACAAGGACTCCCCGTTTATCCCCGACGACGACCTCCAGGCGGATATGTACCTCTTCGCCGTGGATATGCTCAGTCGCTACGGCTACAAGCAGTACGAGGTGTCGAATTTCGCCCGCCGGGGGTTCGCCTCGAAGCACAACCTCAAGTACTGGCAGATGGGGGAGTACATGGGCTTCGGCGCGGCGGCCCACTCGTGCGTGTCGGGCCAGCGGTATTCCTGCGCGGCGGATATGGAGCTTTACGCCGACAACATCCTGGCGGGGCGGAGCGTGGTGGACCACGCCGAATCGGTCACCGATTTTGAGCGGGCGGGGGAGTACCTGATGCTGGGCCTGCGCACCACCTGGGGCATCTCGGAGAAGGAGTATTACGACATCTTCCCCTGCAAGTTCGACATGGCCCGGAAGATCCTGGACGACTACGTCAAGCGCGGGTGGATGGTGAAGAACGACGACCGCTGGGCCTTCACGCCGGAGGGCTTCCTGCTGTCCAACGTGCTGATCGGGGAGATATTGGACGCCCAGACCAAACAGCGCATGAGCATCGTCTCCCCGTGGAAGCAGGAGTCTGCGGAGGAGGAGTACCAGTTCTCCATGTTCTCCAAGCGCCCCGGAGAGGTCCAGCTCTTCCAGGGGATCACCTGAGCGGGCGGCGGGCGTGAAAGAAATCGTTACCGAATTGACTTTAAATCTTTACCAAAATGGTATTGATTTTTTTGGGAATAAAAGATATGATAGCTGAATCGGGGGAAGTTTGCCTCCCGTCAGCTTTGGACGCCCTGCCGGGGGCCAACCGGCGGGACGGTTTTTCGGAGAGAGGATAAGATATGGCACAGCAAAGAAAGAGAAAGAACGACACGGGCATTGTGATTTTGGCCTCGGTTGCCATCCTGGTGGTGGTCATCGCCGGGATCATCCTGGGGGGCGGGGCGTATGTGGCCAGCCGGGACACGGTGTTCCCCCATGTGACGGTGGCCGGAGTGGACGTGGGCGGCATGACCTATGACGAGGCCAGGAGCACGCTCCTGGGCGCCTCCGTGGGCGTGCCCACGGGCATTCAGGCCACGGCTGTCCTCACCGGCACCCAGAGCGTCACCGTCACCAGCGACGAGGCGGGCCTGACCGTCCCCATCACGGAGGCGGTGGATATGGCCTACGCCTATGGGCGGGAGGACGGCTTCTTCAAAAATCTCGGCACGTTCGTCAGCTGCCTTTCCCACGGGCACGAGGTCTATGCCCTCCAGAATCTCAACGAGGACGGCGTCCGGGCGAAGATCGCCCAGGCGGCGCGCCTTGTGAACCACGGGGCGAAGGAACCCTCCTACGAGGTCTCCCAGACGGAGCTTTTCATCACCGTGGGGTCTTCCGGGTATACGGTGGACGAGGAGGCGGTCTTCCAGTTCATCAAGGAGACGCTGGCCTCCGGGACCTCCCGGAGCACGGACGCCTTCTCCGAGGCCAGGTCCACCGGCGGGACCGTGGAAAAGCCGGACCTTGAGGCCATTTACAACGAGGTGTACACAGAGCCTCAGGACGCCTACTTCGACGCGGAGAGCGGCGAGGTGCGGGCGGCGGTCACGGGCATCAGCTTCGACGTGGCGGCCGCGCAGGCCCTTCTGGACGCCGCCGGAAACGGCGAGACCATCCGGGTGCCTCTCATCTTCACCGAGCCGGAGAACGGGTCGGGCGAGGTGAACGACCTTCTCTTCAAGGACAAGCTCGCCGAGAAGGACACCACCCTGGCCACAAGCTCCGCGAACCGCATCACCAACATCACCCTGGCCGCCGCGGCCATCAACGGCACGGTGCTCAACCCCGGCGACAGGTTCAGCTATAACGGGACCATCGGCCAGCGCACGGAGGCCAAGGGCTACAAGCCCGCCGGGGCCTACGCCGGCGGCGGACACGTCAGCGAGGTGGGCGGCGGCATCTGCCAGCTCAGCTCAACCCTCTACTTCTGCACCCTGAAGGCCGACCTGAAGATCGTGGAGCGGCAGAATCACGGCTACACCGTGGCGTACCTCCCCGCCAGCCTGGATGCCACCGTCAACTGGCCGAATCTGGACTTCAAGTTTGAAAACAACAGGAATTTCCCCATCAAGCTGGTGGCGTGGGTGGAGAATAAGCGCCTCTACGTGGAGATCTGGGGCACAAAGGAGAACGACTACACGGTCCAGCTGGAGTCCAAGACCCTGAGCACCATCTCCCCGAAGGTGGTGGAGAAGATCGACGAGACCCTGGCCCCCGGCGAGCGCGTGGTGGACGAGAACGGCCAGTACGGGCTGGTGTCCGAGGCGTACAAGCTCATTTACGACGGCAACGGGAACCTCCTGAGCCGGACGCTCATCTCCCACGACACCTACAGGGCCATGGATAAGGTGGTGCGCGTCGGGCCGGAGGCCTCCACCCCGGTGGGCGGGGAGACCACGGACCCCGGCGGGGAGACCACGGATCCCGGCGGAGAGACCACAAATCCCGGCGGGGAGACCACGGACCCCGGCGGGGAGACTACGAACCCCGGCGGGGAGACCACGGACCCCGGCGGGGAGACCACGACTCCCGGCGGGGAGACTACGAATCCCGGTGGAGAGACTGAGAATCCCGGCGGCGAGACCGGGAACCCCGGCGAGGGGCAGACCCAGGAGGAGGACGACGGCGAAATGGGTGACCCCACAGAGGGCGGCGGCGCGGCCGGCTGAGCGGAGCCGGAGCGTATTCCCTGAAAAAGTTGACAGAGCAGCGATACAAGGCGGCCCGCCGTTTGGCGGGCCGCCTTTGTCTATCTGGGGGCCGAAGCTTAAAAAAGACTGAAAGGCCGGGTGCGCACACCTTTTCATGTTTTTTGATCATGTTTCCTTGACAAAGATGAAACTATATGATATTCTGCGTATGCTCCAAATAGAGCATATTTTAACAGGGAGGGTATTTCCATGGAAACAAGTGAAAAGGTGTCCGTCAACATGAACATCGCAACGCTGTCTCAAATTGACCTGCTGGTCGATAAGGGGTATTATTCCAACCGAAGCGATTTTATCAACCAGGCTGTACGGCAGGCTCTAAATGAGAAGAAATCGGTTGTCGATGAGATGAGCAGACAGCAAAAGGATCTGGATTTCAGATGGTTTATCGGAGTGATGTCTCTGGAAAAAGAAGAGCTGCTGAAAGCGAGGGAGAAGCGGATCAAAATAAGAATCAAGGGCTATGGGCTTTTGGGCATCGACTGCGAGCTTGATGACCTTGTGATTGAAAATGTTGAAAGCATTGCCGTTAAAGGCAAAGTCATATGTTCCGAGAGGATTAAGAAATATTTCAAGATACGATGAAAGACCCTTTTGGAACGAAAAGGCGCGACTTCCGTTCATGGGCCTTTCGACTTTGTATCGTGCGCCGGGAAAGCACCCTGACAGCAGGAAGGCAGCCCACGCAAGGTTGCCGCTTCCGCGACCTCAAAAGGGGACTACACCCCGCGGTCCGCTCATGCGGCTATCCCCAGTGTACTTGCCAAACAGGTAAACCCACTTTGCGGCTTTACCTGTTCGACAAGTCTGAATCTGCCCTATGGAGAGATGTTTATGATAACAATCGAACTTCAAAATAATAACCGCTACGAAATATTTGACTCGGGCAAAAGTATAGGATTTATTTCTGTAAGCTGCAACTCATTTCACACTCAAAATAGCTATTTGAAGTTGGAACTCACGCAATACGATATGAAAAATGCAAAAGAAATGTTTGCATTATTCCGATCAAAACTGTCGCGTCCGTTGCAGGTCATGCTCTACTCACGAGAATGTGAAAAACGTGATTTTCTCATTTCTGGCGGTTTTCAGAGAAAGCGTCAATGCTATGAACTGGAAGTAAGCGCGAAAGAACTTACAGCACCTGTACATGAATCTGTTCCAATAACAGAGAGCGAGCGCGGCGAATCCTCTTATAAAGTTTGTTGTGAACTTTTATATCAAAGTTATGCCAAAGCCCATAATGCAATTAACCCATTAACAGCGGACATGGATTCATTTTGTCAGGCACTACCGAATAAGGTCCTGCTGTGTCAAGAAAACGGTACAATTAAACATTTTGCCTTTATTGATGAAAATGAGATCGCCTATATAGGAACGGTCAGTCAATCGGATTATTATTGCTTTGCTCAGACATTACTTTTCAGAATGTTGGCTCAATACAGTAGTATTTCATTCGAGTGTGACGACTGTGACCCGGCAGCAATGGAATTGAAAGCATTTTTCCACACATCAGGTATAGATTCCTATGATACCTATATCCTCGATTGACAAATTTCTTGAGATAAAGGCGTAAGCCAACTTGCTATCCAATGCAATAAAACTGAATACCGAAAGATTGGCCGCCCCTTACCGGCTCCTCGGTGAAAGTGCCGGCGTTTTTATAACATTTTATATTATATATACTGCTTACGGCCAACTGTCATTCGGCGGCGCTTTTTGCGGGCATCCATGCAACAAAGCAAACCCCCGGGAGACCGGGGGTTTGACTTACCGGGATGAGGTTACTTCAGGCCGTTCTCGTAGGCCTCGATCATCTTCTTGACCATCTGGCCGCCCACAGAGCCGGCCTGACGGCTGGTGAGGTCGCCGTTGTAGCCCTGCTTGAGGTTCACACCGACCTCGGAAGCGGACTCCATCTTGAACTTGTCCATGGCCGCACGGGCTTCAGGAATGTTGATACGATTGGTTTTGTTAGCCATTTTTTTGCATCTCCTTTTTTGATTGAAGGGCGTCGAACCGCCTTTCGCTCTTTATGATTGCCGATGCCGCCGGAGATATGCCACGCCCGCGCCTTGTAAGTTTTGTTAAGATTACGAGAATTTTTAATCCGTTTTCCCCGTCAAACGAAGGAAAAAGTGGGATTTTCGCTGAAAAGCGACGGGACGCGGGAAACTGTCCGCTTTTTTGGACACGTTTTATGATAACATCATATTGAAAAATTTTTTAAGGAGGGGATGAGATGGCCCTTGCCCATCTGGCCGCAGACGGCCGGGAACAGAGCGTGCTGGAGCACGGGTCGGAGGTGGCGAAGCTGGCCGCCGGTTTTGCCGCGCCCTTTGGCGCGGAGAAGGCGGCGGAGCTGGCGGGACTGCTCCACGACATAGGGAAATACTCCCAGGCGTTTCAGCGCCGCATCAGAGGCGGCAGCCTCCAGGTGGACCACTCCACCGCGGGGGCGCAGGAGATCGTGAAGGTCGCGCCCTACCTTTTGGCCTACTGTGTGGCGGGACACCACGGGGGTCTGCCGGACGGAGGGGGCGGTGGAGCGGACCCCTCCAGCCCCACGCTCCGCGGGCGGCTCAAGCGGACTGTGGAGCCGTACGGGGAGTTTTCTCAGGAGATCAAGCCTGAAAAGGTGACTTTTCGGCCGCCAAAGCTGCTGGGCCGGGGCGGGTTCAGCGCCGCCTTTTGGACCCGGATGCTGTTTTCGTGCCTTGTGGACGCGGATTATCTGGACACCGAGACCTTTATGCGGGGAAGCCCGCCGCCCAGGGGCAGCGACGTCACCGTAGACGAGCTGCTTGCCCGGCTGGAGAACTACATTACCCGCTGGCAGACCCCCGATTCTGAACTCAACCGTACCCGCCGCCGTATTCTCCGGGCCTGCCTGGAGGCGGGGGAGACTCAGGCCCCCGGCCTCTTTACCCTGACGGTGCCCACCGGCGGGGGCAAAACGATTTCCTCCCTGGCCTTCGCCCTGCGCCACGCCGCGCAATTTGGAAAGAGCCGCGTGATTTACGTTATCCCCTACACCAGCGTCATCGAGCAGACGGCGGACACCTTCCGCAAGGTCCTGGGGGAGGAGGCGGTGCTGGAGCACCACTCCAATGTGGACTTCGGCGATGACGAGAGCGGGCCGCGGGACCCGGAGAAGGAGCGCAGGAAGCTGGCATCCGAGAACTGGGATATGCCTGTCGTGGTGACCACCGCCGTCCAGTTTTTTGAATCTCTCTTTGCAAACAGGCCCTCCCGGTGCCGGAAGCTCCACAATCTGGCGGACAGCGTTATCATCTTTGATGAGGCCCAGACCATCCCGCTGCCTTACCTGCAGCCCTGTGTGCGGGTCATTGCGGAGCTGGTGGTGAATTACGGCGCGTCCTGCGTCCTGTGCACCGCCACTCAGCCCGCCCTGGGTCCCATGTTTGCCGCCATCTCGCCGGAGCTTGCCCCCAGGGAGATCGCCCCCGCTGTTCCGACAAGCGTCTTTCGGCGGGTGCGCTATGAGCATATGGGGCAGCTCTCCGACGAGGAGCTGGCCCGCCGGCTCAATGCCCATGAACAGGTCCTTTGCATCGTATCCACCCGCAAACAGGCCCAGACGGTCTACGGCCTTCTGGACAAAGAGGGCAGCTTTCACCTATCCACGCTGATGACGCCGGAGCACCGTCAGACGGTGCTGGAGACCGTAAAGGAGCGGCTGAAAGAAGGGCTTCCCTGCCGGGTGGTGTCCACCAGCCTCATCGAGGCAGGCGTGGACGTGGATTTCCCTGCCGTGTACCGGGCCGAGGCGGGCCTTGATTCCCTCGTCCAGGCCGCCGGGCGGTGCAACCGGGAGGGGAAGCGCCCCCCGGACGAGAGCCGCGTCTACATCTTCCGGCCCGACAGCGCCTACACGGCCACCCTGCCCCACGCGATGAAGCGGCCTCTGGAAATCATGCGCGCCGTTGTCCGGGAGTGTTCGGAGCTGGACGCGCCGGAGACCGTGGAGCGATATTTCACCGCCCTGCGGCAGTTTACCGGGGAGGAGATCGACAGGAAGCGCATCGTCCCCCGGTTTGAAAACGGGATGCAGGACCCGCGCCGCCCCTCCTTCCCCTTTGCCGAGGTGGACAGAGACTTTCGCCTCATCGAGGAGAACACCCGCGCCGTGCTCATCCCCCGCACGAAGGAGGCCGCAGAAGCGGCCGCCCGCCTGCAAAACGGGGAGCGCAGCCGCACCCTGCTGCGAAAGGCCGGCAGGTATGCGGTGAACGTTTACCAGGGTTATTTCAACGCCCTAAACGATAAGCGCGCCCTGGAGCCTTTGGAGGAGGACCTGTTCCTCCTGACCGATCCGTCCCTTTACAGCGAGAGCACGGGGCTTGCGATCATGTCCGACACCGGCGTGGGAATCTTCCTGTGAACAGCCGTGGGGCAGATGCCCTTGCATCTGCCCCACGGCCGTAGTACAACATTTGCAAAACTTTTATTTCAACCCACGCTTAAAGAATAAGCGACATTTCATATATAGTATATCCCATGCATCCTGCGTTTGCAATAGAATTTTTAAATATAATTGACATTTGCAAATCTTTTGAAGAAAAAATAGTTGACATAGTTTGACGTTTGTGGTAATGTAAGCTTAGATTAAGGTGACAGGAGTCGAACTCACGGTTCAACTTGTCACCTTAAGAGGAAAGGAGAGATGTTGTCATGGTGGAGGCGAGGAGAACAGGCGGCCGAACCAACCGGACGCCACCCCTATTTAGAAAATACCAAAAATATTCTAAACACGAAAGAGAGGTGGACCGGCTATGAGCCAAGGGATCCAGGTGGAGGTGTGGGGAGACTACGCGCTCTTCACCCGTCCGGAACTTAAGGTGGAACGGGTCAGCTACGATGTGATGACGCCTTCTGCCGCCAGGGGACTTATCGAGGCGATCTATTGGCACCCCGGACTGCGGTGGCACATCGACCGCATCCATGTGATGAACCCCATCGCCTTTACCAACATCAGGCGAAACGAGGTCAAGGACAAGGTCCTGGCCTCCAACGTGCGCGGGGAGATGACCGGCGTGGGCAGACAGGCGGCCATCTACACCGGCGAGAGCATCCAGCAGAGGGCGTCCATGGTGCTGACGGACGTGCGGTATGTGATCGACGCGCATTTCACCATGACCGACAAGGCCGCGCCCGGCGACAGCGAGGGCAAGTTCATCGACATCGCCCGAAGGAGGCTGTCAAAGGGCCAGTGCTACCACCAGCCCTGCTTCGGCTGCCGGGAGTTTCCCGCCCATTTCCGGGCGTGGCCCGGCGGGCCGGTGCCCGCCATTTCGGAGAGCCGTTCTCTGGGGCTGATGCTTTACGACATGGACTACTCCAACCCCCGGGACATTCAGCCCGTGTTTTTCATGGCTGAATTGACCAACGGCGTGCTGGAGGTGGCGGGGAAGGAGGCGCTGCGATGATTTTGCAGGCGCTTTGCGACTACTACGACGCCCTTGCCCGGCGGGGAGAGGTCACGTCCCCCGGCTGGAGCATGGCGAAGGCGTCCTTCGCCCTGGACATCGACGAGCAGGGCGTCCTCAACGGTATTATTCCCCTGAAGGTGACGCCGGAGGGGGGCAAAAAGGAGATACCCCAGTCCTTGCAGGTGCCGGAGCAGGTGAAAAAGGCGTCGGGCATCAATTCCAACTTCCTGTGTGAAAACAGCGCCTATCTTCTCGGTGTGGACAACAAGGGAAAGCCCGACCGAACGATGAAATGCTTCGAGGCGGCAAAGGAACTGCATCAGAAAATCCTGGGCGCGGCGGACAGCCCCGCCGCGCGGGCGGTGTGCGCCTTTTTCGACGTCTGGAAGCCGGAACAGGCGGCGGAACACCCGGTCTTGCGTCCCTATCTGGAGGAGATCCTGAATGGCGCGAATCTGATCTTCTCCGTCAACCAGCTTTACGCTCAGGACGACCCCGCCGTTCGGGCCGCGTGGCAGGACTACCGTGAGGCCAAGTCCGCCGGGGCGGCGTCCGGCCGCTGCCTTGTCACAGGCAGACAGGCTCCCATTGCCCGGCTCCACCCCTCCATCAGGGGCGTTCAGGGGGCGCAGCCCTCCGGCGCGTCGCTGGTGTCCTTCAACGCCGCCGCTTTTGAGTCCTACGGCCACGAGGGAAAGGAGACAGGACAGGGGTTCAACTCCCCTGTCTCCGAGGAGGCCGCCTTCCGATACGGCGCGGCGCTGAACCGGCTCATCGCCGACCGGCGGCACGTCCAGTACATTGGGGACACCGCCGTGGTTTTTTGGGCGGAGGACGCGGAGCCTCTGTGCCAGGACGTGTTCTCCTGCGTCGCGTTCGGAGACGCGCCGGAGGTCATCACCGACACGGACCTGCAGGACGCGGTGAGGGACCTGGCCCGCGGCGACCCGGTGGATGTGAACGGCATCCCGCTTTGCCCTGAAAACCGCTTCTATGTGCTGGGCCTCTCGCCCAATGCCGCGCGGCTGAGCGTGCGGTTTTTCCTGCAAAGCACCTTCGGCCAGATGTTGGCGCACGTGCAGGCGCACTACGACAGGCTGTCCATCGTCAGGCCCGCTTACGTCCAGAACGGGTCCCTGCCCCTGTGGCGGCTTTTGAACGAGACCGTGAACCAAAAAAGCCGGGACAGGAAGGCGTCCCCGCCCATGGCGGGAGCGGTCATGCGGGCCATCCTCACCGACGGGCCATATCCCGTCTCCCTGCTGGAGCAGACCATGCTGCGCATCCGGGCGGAGAAGGAGGTCACCTATGGCCGGGCGGCCATTCTGAAAGCTTTTTTCCTGAAAAACAGAGAGTTTCAAATACCAAAGGAGGTCTTACAAGTGGAACTGAATGAACAAAGCACCCATCTCCCCTACGTGCTGGGCCGGTTGTTCGCCGTGCTGGAGCGGGTCCAGTCGGCCGCCAACCCCGTCATCAACGCCACCATCAAGGACAAGTATTTCAACAGCGCCTGTGCCACCCCCGCCGTTGTTTTCCCCCTGCTGACAAAGCTGTCCCAGAGCCACCTGCGCAAGTTGGAAACGGGCCTGCGGGTCTACTATGAGAAGCTGATCGGCGATCTGGAGTGCCGCATCCACGAGACGCTTCCCGCCAGGCTTTCCCTGGCCGATCAGGGGACGTTCCATCTCGGCTACTATCATCAGGTACAGAAATTCTATGAAAAAAAGGATAAAGGAGAGAGCAAAAATGACTGAACCCATTAAAAACCGCTATGAATTTGTGATCCTGTTCGACGTGGAGAACGGCAACCCCAACGGCGACCCCGACGCGGGCAATATGCCCCGGCTGGACCCGGAGACAGGCTACGGCCTGGTCACCGATGTGTGCCTGAAGCGGAAGATCCGCAATTACGTGGAGACCGCCAGGGAGGGCGATGCGGGCTTTCGCATCTACATCAAGGACGGCGTGCCTCTGAACCGCTCCGACGCCGAGGCATTTGACCACTGCGGCGTGGATGAGAAGACCGTCAAGGAGGCCAAAAAGAAGGACGACAAGCTGGACGAAAGGGTTCGGGATTATATGTGCCGGAACTTCTTTGACATCCGTTCCTTCGGCGCCGTCATGACCACCTTTGTGAAGAACAACCTCAACTGCGGCCAGATCCGTGGGCCTGTCCAGTTGGGCTTTGCCCGCAGCATCGATCCCATCGTGCCTCAGGAGGTCACCATCACCCGCGTGGCCATCACCACCGAGGCCGACGCGGAGAAGAAGGGGACTGAAATGGGCCGGAAGTACATCGTCCCTTACGCCCTCTACCGCTGCGAGGGATTTGTCTCCGCCAATCTGGCCCGGAAGGTCACCGGGTTCTCTGAGGACGACCTGGAGCTTCTGTGGCAGGCCATTTTGAATATGTTCGAGTTTGACCGCTCCGCCGCGCGGGGCAAGATGGCCGTCCGGGAGCTGATCGTTTTCAAGCACGACTCCGAGCTGGGCTGCGCCCCGGCCTGGAAGCTCTTCGACACTGTCAAGGTGGCCCGGAACGCGGATGTTATCAGCCCCCGCGCCTACAGCGACTACACCGTCTGCGTGGACGAGGCCGCCCTGCCCGCCGGCGTCACCTGCACCCGCATGGGGTGACGGCCGCGCCGGAGGAGGGGTATCTCGCCCTGTCCGGCCTTCAGCACTTCGCCTTCTGCCGGAGGCAGTGGGCCCTCATCCACATCGAGCGGCAGTGGGCGGAGAATCTGCGCACCGTGGAGGGGGACCTGCTCCACAGGCGCGCCCACGATGAACAGCAGACCGAGAGCCGCGGCGATACCCTGATCGTCCGCGGCCTTCGGGTCGTGTCTCACCGGCTCCAGGTCCAGGGAGTGTGCGACGTGGTGGAGTTCCACCGGGACCCCGCCGGGGTGACCCTGGCGGGCCAGGAAGGGACGTGGCAGCCCTATCCTGTGGAGTACAAGCGGGGCAAGCCGAAGCCCTTTGAGGCAGACGAGCTTCAGCTGTGCGCTCAGGCCATGTGTCTGGAGGAGATGCTGTTGTGCGCCATCCCGGAGGGAAGCCTCTTTTACGGCGAACCCCGGCGGCGCACAAGGGTGGCGTTGGACGCCGCTCTTCGGGGGCGGGTGGAGGCCATGCTTGCCGAGATGCGCGCCCTCTATGAAAGAGGCTATACCCCCAAAGCAAAGTCCGGCAGAGGGTGCGCCGCCTGCTCGTTAAAGGACCTGTGTTTGCCCAGGCTGACAAGGATCCAATCGCCCAACGCCTATCTCCGCGCCCACCTGCCGGGGGAGGAGGATATGCCGTGAGAAAATTCCTGAACACGCTGTTTGTCCTCAGCGAGGACAGCTATCTTGCGCTGGAGGGGGAGACGGTGGAGGTGCTCTCCGGGGAGGAGAAACGGGGCCAGTTTCCTCTTCACACCCTGGAGAATATTCTGTGCTTTTCCTACAAGGGGGCCAGCCCCGCCCTCATGGGCAAATGCGCCCGCGAGGGGGTCAATCTATGCTTCCTGACGCCCAGAGGCAGATTTTTGGCAAGGATCTGCGGGGAAAATCCGGGCAACGTGCTGCTGCGCCGGACCCAGTACCGCGTGGCCGACGACCCGGCTCAGAGCTGCCGGATCGCCCGGTGCTTCCTCTTCGGCAAGGTCTATAACAGCCGTTGGAGCATTGAGCGCACCCGCAGGGATCATGCCATGCGGGTAGACGAGGAAAAGCTTGTCCGGGCCTCCGCCGCGCTGGCGGACAGTTTGCCCGCCTTTCTGGAAGAGACGGACCCGGACTCCCTGAGAGGGATGGAGGGGCAGACAGCGGCGGTCTATTTCGACGCCTTTGACGCCCTCATACTGAACCAGCGGGAGACCTTCACCTTTATCGGCCGCTCCCGCCGCCCGCCGATGGACCCGGTGAACGCCCTCCTGTCCTTCGCCTACACCCTGCTGGCCAATGCCTGCGCCGGGGCGCTGGAGAGCGTGGGGCTGGACGCCTATGTGGGCTTCCTCCACCGGGACAGGCCGGGGCGGATCTCGCTGGCGCTGGATCTGATGGAGGAACTGAGGCCCTTGTTCGCCGACCGTTTTGTACTGACGCTCATCAACAACCGGGCGATCCGGCCGGAGCATTTTGAGCGGCAGCCCGGCGGCGCGGTTTGGCTCACCGAGGAGGGGCGGAAGCTCTTTCTCACCGCGTGGCAGAAGCGGCTTGCGGAGCCTATCACCCACCCCTATTTGAAAGAGAAGCTGGCGTGGGGGTTGATCCCCTATGTCCAGGCTCTTCTGCTGGCCCGGTATCTCCGGGGAGATTTGGACGGCTACCCGCCCTTTTTATGGAAGTGAGGCGGTATCATGCTGGTGCTGATCACCTATGACGTGAACACGGAGGACGCCGCCGGACGGAAACGGCTCCGGCGGGTGGCCAAGAAGTGTGTCAACTACGGCCAGAGGGTACAGAACTCAGTGTTTGAGTGCCTGTTGGACCCGGCGCAATATAAATTGCTCCAGACCGAACTGCTGGCGGTCATCGACCCGGAAAAAGACAGTCTGCGGTTCTACCAGCTGGGAAATTCGTACCGCAATAAGATTGAGCACTTCGGCGTGAAAGCGTCCTATGAGCCGGAGGGGGTGCTGCTGGTGTGACGTGCGAATGGCAAGCGGGCAGAGGTTCCCCGCAAGGTTCGCACCGCCTTTTTGCGGCAAAACTGGAACCGGCCGCTTGAAGGACGGCCTTTCCAGTCTGATTCTTTTTTAGAGGAAAAGCTTTTTTGACAGATTGCACAGAAGTACGACGAAAAAATTGTGCAAATCTGCTGTCGCCCCCCGCGTGGGGGCGTGGGTTGAAATCGGTGGCAGCCGGTGGAACCATTATAGGGGAAAGTCGCCCCCCGCGTGGGGGCGTGGGTTGAAATACGATGAGGGCGCTCATCAGCTGTACGACGCCATGTCGCCCCCCGCGTGGGGGCGTGGGTTGAAATGGTTGTAGTGCAGTCTCCTCGGAGCGGGGATCCCGGTCGCCCCCCGCGTGGGGGCGTGGGTTGAAATATCGTCACAAAGTCCCCTTTTGCACGAGGCACTGTCGCCCCCCGCGTGGGGGCGTGGGTTGAAATCGGGACAGACGTGATCTTCTGACCGCGATTTTGCCGTCGCCCCCCGCGTGGGGGCGTGGGTTGAAATAGAAGAACCACCAGCATCAAAAGGAGAAACGGAAGTCGCCCCCCGCGTGGGGGCGTGGGTTGAAATCTTGTATACTACTTTTTCTTCGGATCATGTTGGAGTGTCGCCCCCCGCGTGGGGGCGTGGGTTGAAATAGAAGTAGCATAAACAGTCAGGGAGCCAACAGTGTCGCCCCCCGCGTGGGGGCGTGGGTTGAAATTCGATTTGCCCGCTCTCCTTAAAGCTCCACATAGTCGCCCCCCGCGTGGGGGCGTGGGTTGAAATTGCGTCCCGGTACATATCCGACCGTCTCTCGATGTCGCCCCCCGCGTGGGGGCGTGGGTTGAAATCGGCCTTTTCGTTGAAAATATACATGGTTATAGCGTCGCCCCCCGCGTGGGGGCGTGGGTTGAAATCGAGTACATGGACATCTCCCGCCGCAAGATCACGTCGCCCCCCGCGTGGGGGCGTGGGTTGAAATCCTGGTAGCTCGGCAAAAAGGCGACGATGTCGGCGGTCGCCCCCCGCACGGGGGGCGTGGGTTGAAATTACTCCCTCTCGGAGCTGGACGCGCTGACGGAGAACGTCGCCCCCCGCACGGGGGGCGTGGGTTGAAATATTTACCCCCCTTTTTAGTACCTTGTGCGCACAAAAGTCGCCCCCCGCACGGGGGGCGTGGGTTGAAATAACGCCTTTGAGCAGGACATGACCCTGTGGCGCGGGTCGCCCCCCGCACGGGGGGCGTGGGTTGAAATCCATAAGGACGCTCGCTGTGAAGGCTGCTTCTCCGGTCGCCCCCCGTGCGGGGGGTGTGGGTTGAAATCTGCCTGACGAGCTGAAGGCGGCGCAGAGCATCGTCGCCCCCCGTGCGGGGGGCGTGGGTTGAAATAGGCCGATGTGCGCGGCTCCACACCGTTCCGCCAGTCGCCCCCCGCGTGGGGGCGTGGGTTGAAATTTGATCTCCTCGTCAGACGCCCCCGGATTGAGCGGTCGCCCCCCCGTGCGGGGGCGTGGGTTGAAATATGATGTAACAAAGGACGTAGTATGGCGGCATATTGTCGCCCCCCCCCGCGTGGGGGGCGTGGGTTGAAATTCCAGGTCCCGGAGGAATCCCATGGCCCTGGCGAAGGTCGCCCCCCACGGGGGGCGTGGGTTGAAATACAGACTCTCCGCTTATCGTGAGGATAACAAAATGTCGCCCCCCGCACGGGGGTCGTGGATTGAAATTGGAGCAAGCTGGACAAGCCGATGAACCGGCGGCGTCGCCCCCGTGCGGGGGTGTGGGTTGAAAACGGTGTTCCCCATAGTTGGGGCGCACAAAAAATTATCATTATTCACTTGACATATGATAGCGCATATACTATCATAATATTGTCGCGTGAGGTGAACATCGTGCAGATAATATTGAAAAAACAAGCGCAAAAATATCTTGACAGTGTGGATGACAATACCCGTCAAAAGCTATATAAAGCCCTTGACCATCTTTCCCGGTGGGAGGGGGACATCGTCCGCCTTGCCGGGACGAAAAACGCTTATCGATACAAGATAGCGCATTATCGAATCCTGTTCACATGGGAAAAGGGGGATGTGATAATAACTGTCATTGAGATCAACACACGCACAAATATCAAGTATTAAGAGGTGAGACCATGAATCATGAATTGACAGACGAGGAGCTTGCCGGACGTTTAGCGCAAATTGACGCCAGGGAGCCGGAGGAACCCACGGCCGAGGACCTTGCGGCACTGGCTCAGGCCGAGGATGAGGATCCCGCCGAGGCGTTATCTCTTGAGGATTACCGCGCTCAGAGGGAATACAGCGGCAAACTGATGCTGCGGATCCCGAAAGACCTGCATCGGGACCTGGCTGAAGCCGCGAAAAGGAACGGCGTGAGCCTGAATCAGTATGCCGTCTACAAGCTTGCGCGCTGATTTCCCGGCTATATCTCGCCGCCCGTCGCCTCAGATTACTGCGTCGCCCCCCGCGAGGGGGGCGTGGGTTGAAATAGCCCTATCTTGGGAGTTACCTTGTAGGAGGTCAGCCGCCCCTTTAGGGGCGTGGGTTGAAATCTCGGATTCCACACATACCTGGCCGACACCGGGGTCGCCCCCCGCACGGGGGGGCGTGGATTGAAATAACTCCGGCAAAAAGGGTATCGGGTGTAGTCTTTGTCGCCCTCCGGGTGGGGCGTGGATTGAAATATGCAGGCAATCAACCTTGAAGCCAACTTTGAGAAAGCCGCCCCTTTGAGGGCGTGGATTGAAAAATCGATGAGGATGCCATCTACGATTGCTTTATCGGACGCCACGCATGGGACGAGAGTTAAATGTACTCTCGTTTCCGGCGGGCGGGTTTTTCGGCGGAGGGGGGCGGAAATTCCCCGCCGCTCTTGAAAAACGGAAATTATTTTACTATAATAGGTCCAGACGGGGGAGCGTTCCCTCCGTTGGGCCTATTTTGTTTACATAATCCAACTATTCTACGCAAGGAGGAAAAAGATGATACCTGTTGAAGTATGCCGGCGCGTTCTGGCAAAGGCCGTCTCCACCGGGGCGGACTACGCGGAGATCTTCGCAGAGAACACGCTGAACCACTCCATCGAGATGGTGGGCGGAAAGGTGGACGCCATCAACGACAACGTCATTGCCGGCGCGGGGATCCGCGTCTACAAGGGCCTTCGCAGCGTCTCCGCCACCACGGTGGACACCACGGAGGCGGGGCTTCTCCGATGCGCCGCAGCGGCCGCTTCGGCGCTGGGCGAGGGGAAGGCGGAGATCGAGATCGTCCTCAACGAGAGGCTTTTCGGGGACATCCACCCGGTGCGCGTGGTGCCCTCCGGCGTTGAGAACAAAACGAAGGCGGACATTCTCCGGGCGGCCTGCTGCGCGGCCATGGAATACAGCGACAAGGTCCGTCAGGTGACAGGGACGTTTTTGGATGTGGACCACAACATCCTCATCGCCAGCACGGACGGCATCTACGTCCAGGACCGCCAGATCCGCACGCGCCTCATGGTGAACGCCGTGGCGGAGATAAACGGCGAGACCCAGACGGGGGGCTGCCGTCCGGGGCGCAGGATGGGGCTTGAGATGTTCGACTTCATCGACCCCGTCAAGGTGGGCGTCCACGCGGCGCGGCAGGCCGTGACCATGGCCGGGGCGGGGTACTGCCCGGCGGGGGTGATGCCTGTGGCCATCGAGAACGGCTTCGGCGGCGTCATCTTCCACGAGGCCTGCGGCCACTCCCTGGAGGCAAGCTCCGTGGCTTACGGGGCGAGCCAGTTTGCCGGGAAGCTGGGCCAGACCATCGCCAACCCCAAGGTCACCGCCATTGACGACGGCACCATCCCCGGCGCGTGGGGGTCCATCAACATCGACGACGAGGGCACGCCGGCACAGCGCAAGGTGCTCATCGAGAAGGGCGTGCTCAAGACCTACATGATCGACAAATTCAACGGACGGCGCATGGGGATGGCCTCCACGGGGTCCTCCCGCCGCCAGTCCTATGCCTTCACCCCCACCTCCCGCATGACCAACACGTACATCGCGGCGGGGGAGGACAAAAACGAGGACATCATCGCCTCCATCGAGTACGGCCTCTACGCCAAAGAGATGGGCGGCGGCTCGGTGAACCCGGTGACCGGGGAGTTCAACTTTGCCGTCAACGAGGGGTACATGATCAGAAACGGCAGGATCTGCGAGCCTGTGCGGGGCGCGAGCCTTGTGGGAAAGGGCTCCGACGTCATTCAGAAGATCGACATGGTGGGCACGGATATGGACATGGGCCAGGGGATGTGCGGCTCCTCCTCTGGCTCCATCCCCACGAACGTGGGCCAGCCCCTCATCCGGGTGTCCTCCATCACCGTGGGCGGAAGATAAGGAGGCAGAAACATGAATTTTGAGGATTTCAGAAAAGCCGTCGTCGCCGCGGCGGAGAAGCTGGGCGTCACGGAATACGAGCTTTATTACTCCGGCGGGGAGGACGTGTCCGCCTCCGCCTTCCGGGGGGAGATCAACCAGTTCGGCTCCTCCGTGGACGGGGGCGTGTGCCTTCGGTGCGTCCACGCGGGCAAGCTGGGATACGCCTCCACGGAGAACCTCAGCGCCGGGGAGGCCGAGTCCCTGGTGCGCCGGGCCATGAGCAACGCGGAGACCGTGGAGTCCGACGAGGCGGCGGTGTTCGTCCCCGGCGGACAGACCTACGAGGCGCATGAGACGGCGGATTTCGCCCTGCCTGAGCCGTCGGAGCTGGTGAAAACCGCGCTGGAGATCCAGGAGATGCTCCGCCGGGAGGACAGCGCCGTGACGGAGAGCAGCCGCAGCGCGGCGGCGGCGGGGACCTCCACCGTGGCCATCTTCAACTCCAGGGGGCTGGATGTGAGCTTCACCGCCAAAAACGCCATGATCATGGCCATGCCCATCGTCACCGACGGCACGGAGATGGTCAACGCCTACGAGGTGGACAGGGGCGACTTCTCCAAGCTGGACCGGGAGAAGGTGGTGAGGAAGTCCGTTGAAAACGCCAAGGCCAAGCTGGGCGGCGGCGTCCCCAAAACAGGCGCTGTGCCCATCGTCTTCTCACCCGACGCCATGGGGGCGATTTTGGCGACGTTCGCCTCCTCCTTCTCCTCCGAGATGGCCCAGAAGGGCCTGTCGGCGCTGGCCGGCAAGGAGGGGGAGACCGTGGCCGCGCCGTGCGTCACGCTGTGCGACGACCCCTTCTACAAGGACAGCCCCATGCCCGTGCCCTTTGACGCGGAGGGGTCCCCGGCCCACAGGAAGAACGTCATCGAGAACGGAAAGCTCCTGACGCTCCTCTATAACCTCCAGACCGCGGCGAAGGCCGGGCGGGAGACCACCGGCAACGCGGCCAAATCGGGGTACGCCTCCAAGATCGGCGTTCAGCCCTTCACCATGTACCTGGCGCCGGGCGCGCTTTCCGAGGAGGAGCTTTTGGAGAAGGCGGGGGAGGGCGTCTACATCAACATGGTGGGCGGCCTTCACGCCGGGGCCAACCCCATCTCCGGGGACTTCTCCCTCCAAAGCGGCGGCTTCCTCATCGAGGGCGGCAAAAAGACAGCGCCCGTGAAGTCCTTTACCGTGGCCGGGAACTTCTTCGGCCTTTTGAAGGGCATTGCCGCCGTGGGTTCCAATATCGAGCTTGCGGAGGCCCACGGCATCACAAACTTCGCCTCGCCCAGCGTCCTCGTGGAGGGCCTGACCGTGGCGGGAAAGTGAGGAAGACCATATGCTTCTCATAAAAAACGGGAACGTCCACGACGCCGTCCGCCGGGAGGCCTACAGGGCGGACATCCTTGTGGAAAACGGGAAGATCGCCGCCGTGGGCGCGGACCTTCCGGCCCCGGAGGGGTGCCGGAGCTTTGACGCCCAGGGGCTGGAGGTGTGGCCGGGATTTGTGGACGCCCACACCCATATCGGGCTGGACGGCTCCGGCGTGGGCTTCGAGGGCCGGGACTACAACGAGATGAACGACATCTGCTGTCCCCAGCTGCGGGCCATCGACGGCATCAACCCCATGGACCCCAG
>CANQXK010000024.1 GCA_947627715.1 uncultured Oscillospiraceae bacterium | reverse complement strand
CCAAGGAGATCCTGCTGCGGCGCAAGTTTCGCCGCTTGGGGCGGCGAAACCGGATATTGGGTGCGCTGGTCGTTTTCCTTAGTCTTACTGCGTCTGCTCCGTTCCACTACGCAGGGGATAGATTCATTTGCTCGTAGGGAAGGGAAGGGATGGGGACTCGCCTGTTTCGGAGAACACAACGGGACGGCAAATCGAAATTTGATGGAAGATAGATGATGAAAATAGAATTTGACAACATTATTCTTCGCGATATGATTGAGTCCGACATTGAGGACTATGTGCGTTGGTTCACCACCGAAACCGAATGGTCAAATACCGATGCGCCATGGGAGCCTATCGAATCGGGCGAGGAAACCGAGCGCACCTCTTGGCGTGAATACTATGAGTCCGTGAAAGATCTTCCCGACGATGTTCGCCGTTGGAAGTTTGAGATTGAATGGAACGGCAGACACATTGGCTGGGTAAGCTCCTATCCCATTGACGAGAATTACGAATGGATCGGCGAGATCAAGGACGGTCAGACCGTTTATCGTGCTGTTGGCATTGACATTTGCGAATCCGATGTTTGGGGTAAAGGTATCGGCACAAATGCTCTCCGTGCCTTTGTGAACTATTACTTTGAGAACGGCGTGGACGAGCTTTACACACAAACTTGGTCGGGTAACGTCCGTATGCTCCGCTGTGCCGAAAAGCTCGGCTTTGTGGAGTGCAACCGCAACATCGGCACACGAGAGGTTGACGGGCAGAAATATGATGGGCTAACTTTCATGATAAAAAAAGGAGAAAATCGTCACGATGTCAGAAGAACAGAAAATCAGAATCGATAAGACCCTCACAGGTAAGATTTTAGATATTGGCGGCGGCGGAGAGGGCGTTATCAGCCGGGTTTACCGGCAGCAGGTGACAGCCATTGATACTTGTCAAGAGGAACTTGACGAAGCTCCAGACGTTTGCGCGAAACTATTGATGGATGCGACGTCCCTTTCTTTTGACGAGTGTACATTCGACCATGTAACCGCCTTTTATTCTCTGATGTATATGTTCCGGGAAGAACAAAAGAAAGCAATTCAAGAGGTATACCGGGTTTTGAAACAGGGCGGCACTTTCCATATCTGGGATGCTGTTATTCCAAGTGCATATCCCGTTCCTTTTAATATAGACCTTGAAGTAGATGCAGCCGGAACGATAGTACACACCACCTACGGCATCGTGAAGCGAGATACGCAGAATATGGAGCTGTTTATGGAAATGTGCCGGGAAACGGGTTTGGTGCTTTCAGAAAAGTCGAGTTGTAATTCTCAATTTTATCTGCGATTTTTCAAATGCACTCCGTAAATTCCCGTTTGTTGAGGTGTTTCAAGCCCCTTTAGGAAGAACGCACCTCTATACATAATCTCCGGGTATTATCAGACGCAAAAAGGGCGGTATTGCAAACGCAATACCGCCCTTTTTTCAAATATACCGATTAAACAGCTTCGGGCCGCGGCCCTTTTTTGCGTTGGGAGGCCGCAAAGCGGCCTTCCAAGCCAGTTATTGCAGGGCGTCGTAGCCCTCTTCGCCGGTGCGGACCTTCACCACGTTCTCCACGTCGAAAACGAAGATCTTGCCGTCGCCGATGTTGCCGGTGTAGAGGACCTTGCGGGCGGTGTTGATCACCTGGCTCACAGGGACCTTGCTGACCACGATGTCCACCTGCACCTTGGGCAGGAGCTGGATCTCCACGGGGACGCCGCGGTAGTAGCGGCTCTGGCCCTTCTGGATGCCGCAGCCCATGACGTTGGTGACGGTCATGCCCGTGACGCCGATCTCCTCCAGGGCGTTTTTCAGCTGCTCGAAGCGGGTCATGTTCATGATGATCTCCACCTTGCTGATCTTCTCGCCAGGCTTGGAGTCGCTCTTGCGCCCGTAGACAGGCACAGCCGCCTCAACGGGGACGCTGCCGTCCGCCGCGGCCACCGCCTCAGCGGGCACCGAGGAGGCCGCCAGGGAGTAGACGCTGAGGTTCTGGGGGGTGACGAAGTCGGCGTAGGCGGAAACTAAGCCGTGCTCGGCGATGTCCAGGCCCTCGATCTCCTCCTCGGGCTTGACGCGCAGGCCGTTGGTCTTCTCTATGATCTTAAAGACCAGGAACATGGTGACGATGGTCCACGCCAGGATGCACACCGCGCCCAGGCACTGGACGCCCAGCTGACGGAAACCGCCGCCGTAGAAGAGGCCCTTTGTGCCATATTTCTCGTTGCAGGCGAAGAGGCCCACGGCGACGGTGCCCCACAGGCCGTGGACGCCGTGAACGGAGAAAGCGCCCACCGGGTCGTCGATCTTCACCTTCTGGTCGATGAAGTTGACGGACTCCACCACCAGCACGCCGGAAACCGCGCCGATGACGGCGGCGCCGATGGCGTCCACGCTGGCGCACCCGGCGGTGATAGCCACAAGGCCGGCCAGAGAGGCGTTGAGGCACATACTGACGTCAGGCTTGCCGGTGCGGACCCAGGTGTAGCACATACACACCACGGTGGCCACTGCCGGGGCGATGGTGGTGGTGCCCAGGATCTGGGCCATCTCCGTGACGTCTGCCGCCGCGGCGGCGTTGAAGCCGTACCAGGCAAACCACAGCATGAATACGCCCAGGGCCGCCAAAGTCATGGAGTGGCCGGGGATGGCGTTGACCTTCGTTTTGCCGTCCTTATCCTTGGTGTACTTGCCGATACGGGGACCCACCAGCCACGCGCCGATGAGGGCCGTCCAGCCGCCCACCATGTGGATGACGGCGGAGCCGGCAAAGTCGATGAACTGGAGCTTGCTGAGCCAGCCGCCGCCCCAGGCCCAGCCGGCCTCAATGGGGTAGATGACAAGGCTGATCACCGCGGAATAGATGCAGTAGGACGAGAACTTGGTGCGCTCGGCCATGGAGCCGGACACGATGGTGGCGGCGGTGGCGCAGAACACCAGCTGGAACACGAAGCTCTTCCAGTCCGCGCCGTCAAAATCGGTGAAAAGCTGCCAGTTGGGCTTGCCGATGAGGCCGAAGAACACGTGCTCCCCCATCATGATGCCATAGCCCAAAAGGCTGAACACCACCGTGCCGATGCAGAAGTCCATCAGGTTCTTCATGATGATGTTCCCGGCGTTTTTGGCCCTTGTCAGGCCCGTCTCCACCATGGCGAAACCGCCCTGCATGAAGAACACCAGGACCGCGCCCACCAAATACCATACAGACATATCCATTTTTGTTTCCTCCTGAAAACTTTGATTTTTCCGAAGGCCCCCACCGTCGCGGGTCCGCGGATATGAAAATATAAAGAGCGGCGGTGAAAAGCACCGTCGCTCTTATAAACCGAATGATATGAAGCTTAAATCAAATTTGTGTAGCCCATCAAAAATTCGTCTACCTCCCGCGCCGCGGCCCGGCCCTCCGCGATGGCGTGGACCACCAGGGACTGGCCTCTTCTGGTGTCGCCGGCGGCGAACACCTTGGGCTTCGACGTGCGGAAGGTGGCGCCCCCCGTGGCGATGTTGCCCCGGACGTCGGTGTCCACGCCGAACGCCTCCGGCACATAGCCCTCCGTGCCCAGAAAGCCCGCCGCGATGAGCAAAAGCCCGCAGGGGACGGTCTCCTCGGACCCCTCCACCGGGATCATGACGGTCCGCCCGTTCTCCCGGTGAGGCATCAGGGAGACGGTGACGATCTCCTTCACGTTCCCCTTCTCATCGGGGACGATCTCCTTCACCGTGCGCTGATAGAGCCGGGGGTCGTGTCCGAAGAGGGCCGCGGCCTCCTCCTGGCCGTAGTCGGTCTTCTCCACTCTGGGCCACTCCGGCCAGGGGTTGGCCCCGGTGTCGCGCTCCACAGGCGGGCGGGGCATCATCTCCAGCTGGGTGACGCTGGCGCAGCCGTGGCGGATGGCCGTCCCCACGCAGTCGTTGCCGGTGTCGCCGCCGCCCACCACCACCACGTCTTTGTCCTTGGCGGAGATGTAGGTCCCGGCCTTGAGGTTGGAATCCAAAAGGCTCTTCGTGGTGGAGGTCAAAAAGTCCACCGCGAAATAGACGCCGCCCGCGTCCCTTCCGGGGACCTTCAAATCGCGGGGGTTTTTCGCCCCGCAGCACAGGATCACCGCGTCAAAGACGGCCTCCAGGCCGCCGGCGGGCAGATCCCGTCCCACGTCCACGCCGGTCTTGAACTCCACGCCCTCGTCGCGCATCAGATCGACGCGCCGCTGGACGACGGACTTCTCCAGCTTCATGTTGGGGATGCCGTACATGAGAAGGCCCCCCACCCGGTCGGCTTTTTCAAAGACGGTCACCGAGTGGCCGCGCCGGTTGAGCTGGTCCGCGGCGGCAAGCCCCGCAGGACCCGACCCCACCACCGCCACGCGCTTGCCCGTGCGCACCTTGGGCGGCTGGGGGCGGACGGCGCCCGACTCGTAGGCCTTCTCCACCACAAAAAGCTCGTTCTCCCGGACGGTCACCGCCTGGCCGTGGAGGGCGCAGGTGCAGGCCGCCTCGCACAGGGCCGGGCACACCCGCCCCGTGAACTCCGGGAAGTTGTTGGTCTTGCGAAGGCGCTTGTACGCCTCCTCGTAGTTGCCGTGGTAGACAAGGTCGTTCCACTCCGGGGCCATGTTGTGCAGGGGGCAGCCGGTATACCCGCCCTCCAGCTTCAGGCCCGACTGGCAGAAGGGCACGCCGCAGTCCATGCACCGGGCGGCCTGGCGCTGCCGCTCGGCAAGGTCCAGGGGCGGGTGGAACTCCTTAAAGTGCTTCACCCGCTCCGCGGGGCGCTGGGACGGGTTCGTCATGCGGTCATATTCCAAAAATCCCGTGGGCTTGCCCATTACCGTCCGCCCCCTCTCGTGATGCTGTAGAAGGCCTCTTCCACGGCCTCCTGGTGGCCCATGCCCCGCTCCTCGAACTGGGAGATGGCGCGGAGCATCCGATCGTAGTCTCTGGGCATGATCTTCTTGAAAAGCCCGATGTTTTCGCCAAAATTGTCTAAAAGCTCCTTCGCCCTTTGGGACCCGGTGGCCCGGTAATGCTCCTCGATGAGGCCGCGAAGCTCCTCGATGTCGTGCTTTTCGCTGACAGGCTCTAACTCCACCATGGATTTGTTGACCCGCTTGTAGAGGTCGCGCTTGCCGTCCCAGACGTAGGCGATGCCGCCGGACATCCCGGCCGCGAAGTTCTTGCCCACCGGCCCCAGGACCGCCACGCGCCCCCCGGTCATGTATTCGCACCCGTGGTCCCCCACGCCCTCCACCACGGCATACGCGCCGGAGTTGCGCACGGCGAAGCGTTCCCCGGCAAGCCCGGCGATGAACGCCTTGCCCGCCGTAGCGCCGTAGAGGGCCACGTTGCCGATGATGATGTTCTCGCTGGGCTTGTATTTGACGCCCTCCGGGGGCTTCACCGTCAGCTTCCCGCCGGAGAGGCCCTTGCCGAAGTAGTCGTTGGAATCCCCGGTGAGGTTTAAGGTCAGCCCCTTGGGGATGAAGGCCCCGAAGGACTGTCCCCCCGCCCCGTGGCAATCCACCACAAAGGCGTCGTCCGGGAGGGTGTTTTTATACCTTCTCGTGATCTCCGAACCCAAGATCGCGCCGAAGGCCCTGTCCGTGTTCCCCACGGCGAGCGACACGCGGGAGGACTTCTTCTCCAGGTCCAGCTCCGGCAGGAGCGTCCCCAGATCCTTTGTCCTCTCCAGCTTAAAGTCGTAGACCGCCTCCGGCTCAAAGTGCTGGGGCACGGAGTACTCGCTCTCCAGCACGGCGGACATATCCACGCTGGCCGCCCGGTGGGTCACCTGCTTCTCCCGGACCTTCAGAAGGTCCGTGCGCCCCACCAGCTCATCCACCGTGCGCACCCCCAGCCGCGCCATGATCTCCCGCAGCTCCTGGGCCACAAAACGCATGAAATTCATCACATATTCGGGCTTGCCGCAAAATCTCTTCCGCAGCTCCGGGTTCTGGGTCGCCACGCCCATGGGGCAGGTGTCCAGATTGCACACGCGCATCATCACGCACCCCAAGGTCACTAAGGGCGCAGTGGCGAAGCCGAACTCCTCCGCCCCCAGCATACACGCGATGGCCACGTCCCGGCCCGTCATGAGCTTTCCGTCCGTCTCGATGCGCACCCGCTGTCTCAGGCCGTTGCGCACCAGGGTCTGATGTGTCTCGGCGACGCCCAGCTCCCAGGGAAGCCCCGCGTCGTGGATGGAGGTCTTGGGGGCCGCCCCGGTGCCTCCGTCGTAGCCGGAGATCAGCACCGTCTGCGCCCCGGCCTTGGCAACGCCGGCGGCGATGGTGCCCACCCCCGCCTCGCTCACCAGCTTCACGGCGATGGAGGCGTAGCGGTTGGCGGACTTCAGGTCGTAGATGAGCTGCGCCAGATCCTCGATGGAGTAGATGTCGTGGTGGGGCGGCGGGGAGATGAGGGCCACGCCGGGGGTGGAGTAGCGGGTCTTGGCGATCCAGGGGTAGACCTTGTTCCCCGGCAGGTGCCCGCCCTCGCCGGGCTTGGCCCCCTGGGCCATCTTGATCTGGATCTCCTGGGCGGAGACCAGATATTCGCTGGTGACGCCGAAGCGCCCGGAGGCCACCTGCTTGATGGCCGAACCCCGGACCGTCCCCAGGCGCTCAGGCAGCTCGCCCCCCTCGCCGGAGTTGGATTTCCCGTGGAGGGTGTTCATGGCGACCGCCAGGCACTCGTGGGCCTCCTGGGAGATGGAGCCGTAGGACATGGCGCCTGTCTTGAAGCGCCTCACGATCTCGTCCACGCTCTCCACCTCGCCGATGTCGATGCCCTCCTCCGGGAAATCGAAGCGGAGAAGCCCCCGCAGGGTGTGGGGCACCGCGTCGGAGTCCACCAGCTGGGAGTACTTTTTGAAGAGCTGATAGTCGCCCTCCCTTGTGGCGCGCTGGAGCGTCAAAATGGTGAGGGGGTTATACATATGGTCCTCTTTATCCTCGCCGGAGCGCAGGGAGTGGGTCCCGGTGGAGTCCAGCGTCGGGTCCACCCCCAGCCCCAGGGGGTCGAAGGCGCGGGAGTGCCGCCACTCCACGCCCTCGCCGATCTCCGCAAGGCCGATGCCGCCCACGCGGCTGATGGTGTTGGTGAAATACTTGTCGATCACGTCCTGCCGGATGCCCACGGCCTCAAAGATCTGGGCCGACTGGTAGGACTGGATGGTGCTGATGCCCATTTTGGAGGCGATCTTCACGATGCCGTGGAGCACCGCCAGGTTGTAGTCGTCCACCGCGGCGTAGGTGTCCTTGTCCAGCATGGACTTATCGATAAGCTCCGCGATGCACTCGTGCGCCAGATACGGGTAAACCGCCCTCGCGCCGTAGCCCAAGAGCGTGGCAAAGTGGTGTACGTCCCTGGGTTCGCCGGACTCCAAGATCACCGAGACGGCGGTGCGCTTTTTGGTGCGCACCAGGTACTGCTCCATGGCGGAGACGGCCAGGAGCGACGGGATGGCCACGTGGTTTTCGTCCACGCCCACATCGGAGAGGATGATGATGTTCGCCCCGTTCCTGTAGGCCCTGTCGCAGGCGATATAGAGCCTCTCCACCGCCCGCTCCAGGGGCGTATTCTTGTAGTAGAGGATGGAGACCGTCTCCACCTTGAAGCCCGGCTTGTTCATGGAGCGGATCTTCAGCATATCCACCCCGGAGAGAATGGGGTTGCGGATCTCCAGCACGCGGCAGTTTTCCGGCTTATCCTCCAAAAGGTTGCCGTCCGACCCCACGTACACGGTGGTGTCCGTGACGATCTCCTCCCGGATGGCGTCGATGGGGGGGTTGGTCACCTGGGCAAAGAGCTGCTTGAAATAGTTGAACAGCGGTTGGTGCTTCTCGGAGAGCACCGCCAGGGGGATGTCCGTGCCCATGGAGGCCGTCTGCTCCGCTCCCGTGCAGGCCATGGGCAGAATGACGCTGCGCACGTCCTCATAGGTGTAGCCGAAAGCCTTGTAGAGCCTGTCGCGCTCCTCCTGGGAGTGGATAGGCACCTTCTTATTGGGGATGGGCAGGTCGTGGAGGCGCACAAGGTTGGCGTCCAGCCACTCCCCGTAGGGGCGGGAGGCGGCGTAGCGGCGCTTCAGCTCCTCGTCGGTGACGATGCGCTTTTCCACGGTGTCCGCCAGGAGCATCCGCCCCGGCTGGAGCCGGCCCTTCTCCCGGACCCGGCTCTCCTCGATGTCGGCCACGCCCACCTCGGAGGACAGCACCAAAACGTCGTCCTCCGTCACGTAGTAGCGCGCGGGGCGCAGGCCGTTTCGGTCCAGCACCGCCCCCACCCGGTCCCCGTCGGAGAAGAGGACCGCGGCGGGGCCGTCCCACGGCTCCATCATGGTGGCGTAGTAGTGGTACATATCCTGCTTTTCGCTCTCCCCCGCGTCCACGTGACGCCAGGGTTCAGGCAGGAGGATCATCACGGCCATGGGAAGCTCCATGCCGCTCATCATGAGAAATTCAAGGGTGTTGTCCAGCATCGCCGAGTCGGACCCGTTGGGGTTCACCACCGGCAGGATCCTGTCCATGTAAGGCTCCAGGAGCGCCGAGTGCATCGTCTCCTCCCGGGCCACCATGCGGTCGATGTTGCCCCGGATGGTGTTGATCTCCCCGTTGTGGAGGATGAGCCGGTTGGGGTGCGCCCGCTCCCAGGAGGGGTTGGTGTTGGTGGAAAAGCGGGAGTGTACCAGCGCGATGGCGGACTTGTAGTCCGGGCTTTGGAGGTCGGGGTAAAATTTCCTGAGCTGATGCACCAGGAACATCCCCTTGTAGACCACCGTGCGGGAGGACAGGCTCAGCACATACGTGTTGTCGTTGGACTGCTCAAACTCCCGCCGGATGACATAGAGGAGCCTGTCAAAGGGCAGGCCCTTCTCCACGTTGGCGGGTTTCCTGATAAAGCACTGGGCGATGGTGGGCATACAGTCCAGGGCCTTTTTGCCCAGGATCGACGGGTCCACCGGCACGTCGCGCCAGCCCAGAAGCTCCAGTCCCTCCTTGGCGGCGATGATCTCCAGCATCCGCTTGGCCTGGCTGCGGGCCACGATGTCCCTGGGGAAGAAGAACATCCCCACGCCGTACTCCCGCTCGCCGGGAAGCTCGATCCCCAGCTTCAAAGCGGCCTTTTTGAAGAAGCTGTGGCTCACCTGGAGCATGATGCCCACGCCGTCTCCCGTCTCACCGGCGGCGTCCTTGCCCGCGCGGTGCTCCAGGCGCTCCACGATCTTCAGCGCGTCGTCCACCGTCTTGTGGGTCTTGACGCCCCGGAGGTTCACGATAGCGCCGATGCCGCAGGCGTCGTGCTCAAAGCCGGGGCGGTACAGCCCCCTGTTCCTTTTCGTTTCGTTATCTGTCATTCCAAACACATCCTTGTGCTGCGGAGGGTCAAATCTCAAGTATCTGCCGCGCCGTGTCGGCAAGCTTCGTGCCCGTCTCCATGCTCCGCTTCTGGAGGAACTTGTGGGCCTCGGCCTCGGTGAAGCCCCGCGACTCCATCAAAAGCTCCTTGGCCTTGCCGATGACGTGCCGCTCCTCCTCAGACCGCTGGGGGGCCTGCCCACGGGAGGAGATCTCGTCAAGCTGCTGGAGGATGCTGACGCTCCCCCTCAGCTCCCCGGCGGAGATGGGCAGCTGGAGCTTGAAAACGTCCGGGTTGTCCATCATATCCAGTTGGTTCTGCTTGGCCAGTACCAGGAATTTCGCCTGTCCGTGAAGCTCGTGGGCCAGCTCCCCGGCGGACATATCCGTGAGCTTGTGGCCGCAGATGACCACCCCGGAGCCCATGGTCTTCACCGCCCTCAGCACCTCCGCGCCGGAGCGGCAGCGAAAGCGCACCGCCACGCCGGACTTCTCCAGCATATCGGCGATCCTGTCGCGGGATTCTTCCTTTTCAAACGCTACCACCGTGTGGTTCATGGGATCACCTCCCAAACAGACTTGAGGCGGGCGCCAAGCCCGCCCCAAAAAGCTTATCATTCAATATTTTTCCCGACGGCATGAGCGTCGGGAAAAATCCCTTTTGGCATTGAAAGGCCGAAACGGCCTTTCAAGCCAGATCAATACGTAACGATGTACTTCTGGATCTCCCAGTCGGAGACGTATGTACGGTAGGCGTCCCACTCCTTCTTCTTGCCCTGGGTGTACTGCTCCACCACGTGCTCGCCCAGCGTCTGGCAGATAAGCTCATCCTTCTCCAACTCGTCGATGGCCTCGCTGAGGTTTCCGGGCAGGGAGTGGATGCCGTGGGCGTGGCGGGTCTTGCGGTCCATGGCGAAGATGTTCTCGGTGATCTCCGCGGGGGGCGTCAGGCCCTTCTCGATGCCGTCAAGGCCGGCGGCCAGGCAGCAGGCCAGCTCCAGATAGGGGTTGCAGGAGGGGTCCGGGCAGCGAAGCTCCACACGGGTGGACTGGCCGCGGGCGGCGGGGATGCGGATGAGGGCGGAGCGGTTGGACGCGGACCACGCCAGATAGCAGGGGGCCTCGTAGCCGGGCACCAGCCGCTTGTAGGAGTTGACCAGGGGGTTGGTGATGGCGGCCATGCCGCGCACGTGAGCCAGAAGTCCCGCGATGAAGCTGTAAGCCTCCTTGGAGAGGCCGCGCGCGTCGGAGGGATCGTAGAACACGTTCTTGCCGTCCTTGAAGAGGGACATATTGGTGTGCATCCCGGAGCCGTTGATGCCGAAAACAGGCTTGGGCATGAAGGTGGCGTGGAGGCCGTTTTTCTGGGCCACGGTCTTCACCGCCAGCTTGAAGGTCATGATCTTGTCGGCGGCGGCCAGCGCCTCATCGTACTTAAAGTCGATCTCGTGCTGACCGGCGGCCACCTCGTGGTGGCTGGCCTCGATTTCGAAGCCCATGGCCTCCAGATTGAGG
The DNA here is from genome assembly GCA_947627715.1 of uncultured Oscillospiraceae bacterium. Taxonomy (GTDB): domain Bacteria; phylum Bacillota; class Clostridia; order Oscillospirales; family Oscillospiraceae; genus RUG626. The sequence continues at coordinate 27,272 of CANQXK010000024.1, read as the reverse complement.
CAGATCTCGCGCCGGGTCCCCTCGCCGTGGTCCAGAGGCCCCAGGTCGAAATACCCGGCCTCGTCCCCCGTCTTGGTGGTGGGGCGGCCCTCGTCGTCCGTCTCAAAGAGGAAGAACTCGCACTCAGGCCCCACGTTGAAGGAGTAGCCCATGTCGGCCGCCTTCTTCAGCATCTTCTTCAGGACGCCTCTGGGGTCGCCCACGAAGGGGGTGCCGTCCGGGTTATATACGTCGCAGATGAGCCGCGCCACCTTGCCGTACTGGGGCCGCCAGGGCAGGATGGTGAAGCTGTCCAGGTCGGGATAGAGATACTGGTCCGACTCGTGGATGCGGACAAACCCCTCGATGGAGCTTCCGTCTATCATGATCTGATTGTTGACCGCCTTGCCGATCTGGCTCTTGGTGATGGCCACGTTCTTGAGCTGGCCGAAGATGTCCGTAAACTGCATACGGATAAACTCCACGTCCTGCTCCTCAACTAAACGGATGATGTCCTCCTTGGTGTATTTGCTCATGGAAAAGCTCCTTTCGATATGTTGATGGGATTATATCACACATTCGCAAAAAGGGCAATGGCTTCCTTTCGGAAAAGCACCATCGCCCTTACACGCGCTATTATATGACCTCATATGCCTGTTGTCAACACCAAAACTTGCAAATTTCGTCTTTTTGGCAGGTTAAACATAGTGGTTTTGCAATTTGCCGCTTTTATTCGTGCAAATCATTCAATACAGAAAATCGTCCCGCGCCGCCTGGCCGTTCAGGGCCTCCTCCGCCCTGACCCGCCACGGCGCCGCCGATCATAACGCTCCCTGTAAAGCGTACAACATCCCGTTGAATGTTGCACCGTTCCCACAAAAAAACGTCCTTTTCACACCATTTCCATCCGCTGTTGGTCTGTTGTTAAAAAAAGCGCGTCATATATGCTTGTTGAGATACGCCAAAAGGACCCACATACCTATATTTCCCAGCGTTCCGCCGACAGCAAGCCCTAAGCTTATGTAAAAGAATCTGAGAAGTTTCAAAGTCAACTTGTCATGCTGCCGCTTTGCCTCCGGGATCAGAAGTGCGCCATAAGGCATTGTCCCGGTTCCCTGAATACTTACGGGTACCGGCACATCTCGGTATTTCTCTCCGGCCAGCTTGAGCGCCCGGTTTGCCAGATGCCTGCCAAAAAAGAACGCGATCAGTATATGCGTTGGCATGATGTAAACCCCATAATAAAACCATAATATGGACGCTGCGAAGAATACGCTTTGAACGAGAATGCAGATCCTTTGCTGCCTGCGAAGTATCTCCATCTCAGCTTGGAGCGGTAAGCCCTCCAATTAACGTCACCCCTTTATGAATACAGGTCCTCGTCCAGCAGCTCCCCCTGGGCCACGATGTTGGTGGGGCCGGTGAGCATGATGTCCCGCGCCGTCCCCCCGGCGGTATCGACGGTGACGTACAGCGTCCCGCCGGGCATGGCGATTTTCGTGTTGACGCCGGAGACCAGCCCCCGCAGCGCAAGGGCGGCGACGGTGGAGCCGCACCCGGTGCCGCAGGCCAGGGTGAAGTCCTCCACCCCCCGCTCAAAGGTCCGGGCGTCCACGCTGTTCTCCCCGTCCACCCGGCAGGCCGTCACGTTGGCCCCCTTGGGGAAGCTCCCGTCCCAGCGGATCGTCCGCAGGGTCTCCCTGAGCGCGTCCTCCGGGACCTGCCGCCAGCCGTCCCACAGCACCACGCAGTGGGGGATGCCGGGGCTGCCCAGCTCCAGATAGGCGCAGTCAAACCTGGTCCCGTCCACCTCGATCTCCCGGTGGAGGTCGATGACGGAGGGGTCGTTGAGGCGCACGGTGTACATCCGTTTGGAGACGCACCGGCCCGTCACAAGCCCGGCGGTGGTCTCGATCCTGACCTCCCCGCCCCGCCCGAAGCCGTGCTCCACGGCGTACCGGGAGATGCACCGCGCGCCGTTGCCGCACATCTCCCCCACCGAGCCGTCGGAGTTATAGAAGGCCATCCGCACGTCGCCCCCGCTCCGCGCCGGTTCCAGGATCATCAGCCCGTCCGCGCCCACGGACAGCCTCCGGGCGCACAGCCTGGCGGCCAGGCGCGGATAGTCCCCGGGGTCGATGGACCCGTCCAGGTTCTCGATGAGAATGAAGTCGTTCCCGGCTCCCTGCATTTTCGTAAAGCGCATAAGACACCTCCAAAAACTCCATCAATCAAAATATTTTTCGCGGGGCTTTGCCTCACGAAAAATCCCTTTTGTTTTGCGGAGTGTGCGGCCCAAAAGGGCGTGCGCGCAGCAAAACAGCAGGAGAAACGGCGGGAAAGGGCCGCAGCCCTCTCCCGCCGTTTCTCCGCACGTTCCTTTTTGGCGGAAAAGGCTATGCCTTTTTCGCCAGAGGCGCGTTGTGCGCGCCCCGGAAATCGCGGAAGTGGACGCATCCCACGGGGCACACGTCCTGACAGTGGCCGCAGTCGATACACTTATCATAATCGATTTGTGAAAGATTGTCAACCACCCGGATGGCCCCGGCGGGGCACTCCCGCTCGCATTTCTTACAGCCGATGCACCCCTTCTCGCACTCCTTGCGGGTGTTGGCCCCCTTCTCCCGGTTGGAGCAGCCCACGATCACGCGCTCCACGTCGGGCATGAGGTCAATGACCTTGTTGGGGCAGGTGCGCACGCACATACCGCAGCCGATACACGCCTTGTAGTTCACCCGCGCAAGGCCGTCCACCACATGGATGGCCCCCTCCGGGCAGACCGCCTCGCAGTCGCCAAGGCCGATGCACCCGAAGACGCAGGCGCTCATCCCCCCGTAGAGGAGCTTGGCGGCGGCGCAGGAGCTGAGGCCCTGGTATTCCAGCTTGTTCTTCACGGTCTGGCAGTCGCCGGAGCAGTGGACCACGGCGACCATCTCCACCACGTCCTCAAAGGCGGCCCCGGTGGCCGCCGCCAGCGCCTTGGCCACGGCGTCGCCGCCGGCGACGCACTTGTTGATCTTGTCCTCGCTCCCCTCCGCCAGGGCCGTGGCGTAGCCGTCGCACCCGGCGTAGCCGCAGGCGCCGCAGTTGGCTCCCGGCAGGCACTCGCGGATCTTGGGGAACTTCTCGTCAACGGGGACGTTCATGAATTTCGCCGCCAGCACCAGCAGCACCGCGCACACCGCGCCGATGGCGGCCAGGACCCATACAGCGTTCAAAATTGCAGTCATTTCGCACCCTCCCCTCAGCCGCCGAACATATTCTCGGCCATGCCGGTGAAGCCCATGAAGGTCATGCTGGTGAAGGCCGCGGCCACAAGGCTGATGGGCAGGCCCTCAAAGCACTTGGGGGGATGGGCCCGCTCCAGGCTCTTCCGCACCCCGCAAAAGAGGATCAGCGCCAGGGAGAAGCCCAGCCCGGCGGAGAAGCCGGAGACGCAGGACTCCAAGAAGTTGTAGCCCTCGTCGATGTTGAGGATGGTCACCGCCAGCACCGCGCAGTTGGTGGTGATCAGCGGCAGGTACACGCCCAGCGCCTTATAGAGCGGCGGCATGAACTTCTTCAGGGTGATCTCCACCAACTGCACCAGCGCGGCGATCACCAGGATGAAGATGATGGTCCTCATGAACTCAAGCTGGAAGGGGATCATCAGCGCCTGATAGATGCCCCAGGTGACGGCGCTGGCCAGCGTCATGACGAAGATGACGGCCCCCGACATACCGATGCAGGAGGAGAATTTCTGACTGACGCCCAAAAACGGGCAGATGCCCAAAAACTGCACCAAAACATAGTTTTCGGTGAATACCAGGGTAAAGAGGATCAGAAAGATCTTGCTCATTTGGCCTCGGCCTCCTTTCTATCGTCGCAGGAGGAATGGCAGGCGGCGCAGTTGCCGTCGCACCCCATCTTTGGCTCGAACTTCTTCCCGTGTCTGGCCATCCCCGCCACCAGCACCGCCATGGCGCAGCCGAAGAGGAAGAAGCCGCCGGGGGCCTGGGTCAGGATGCCCAGCTGGTAGCCCTCCGGGATGATGCGCACGCCGAAGAGCGTCCCCGCCCCGAAAAGCTCCCTTACCACGGACATGGCCGTGATGACCATGGTGTAGCCGATGCCCATGCCCAGGCCGTCAAAGAAGCTCTCCGCCACGGTGTGCTTGCTGGCGAACATCTCGGCCCTGCCCAGCACGATGCAGTTGACCACGATGAGGGAGAGGAATACCCCCAGGGAGTCGTAGAGGGACTTCAGATACGCCTCCATCACCATCTCCACGATGGTCACGAAGGTGGCGATGACCACGATGTAGCAGGGGATGCGCACCTTGGAGGGGATGACGTTGCGCAAAAGCGAGATGACCACGTTGGAGCACACCAGCACAAACGTCAGCGCCGCGCCCATGCCCAGTCCCCCGGACACGCTGACGGACACCGCCAGCACCGAGCAGCACCCCAGCGCCAGGATGAGAACGGGGTTTTCCTTGAAAATGCCGTTTAAAAGGATCTTCATTTTGTCCTTCATTTCGCGCTCGCCTCCTTTATGGACTCGAAGGCCGTCAGGATCGCCGTGACGCCTGTGCGGACGGCCGTGCTGGAATAGGTGGCGTTGGTGATGGTGTCCACCCCCGCCGCCGTCCCGGAGAGGCCGATGTAGTTTTGAAGGTAGCTCTCCTGTCCGGCCCTGGTGCCCACGTTGGGCGTCTCGGAGCTGACGTTGGCGGAGAGGCCCACCACCTTGCCGTCGTTGTCAAGGCCCACGGTGACGGTGACGGTGCCGCCGTACCCCTTGTAGCCGGCGGTGGCCACATACCCCGCGCCGCCCTCGTCCCGGAAGGCCGTCTCCACGCCCTCAACGGCGGAGACGTCAAGCTCGGTGAAGGCGGAGGAGCCGGGCAGGACCTCCTGACGGGTCCTCTCGGCCTCAAGCCGCTGGTTCTCCTCCACCACCGGCGCCGTTTTCGAGTTGGTGAACGCCAGCAGCGCCGACACCACAAGGCAGATCACCACCAGCACCGCCACGGGCTTTATGTGTTCCTGAAAAACTGTCTTTGTCATTTTGTCTCAACACCTCCAAAGGGCTTGGGGGCCGTGAGGTCGTTGATGTACGGCACCACCAAATTCATAAGAAGTATGGAGAAGGTCACCGCCCCGGCGGAGCTGGCAAACGTGCGCATCATGGCGGTCAAAAGCCCGCAGCCCACGCCGAAGACGAGCTTGCCCAGGTTGGTGGTGGGGCTGGTCACGTAGTCCGTGGCCATGAAGATGGCCCCCAGCATCAGCCCGCCGGAGAACACCGCCAGCACAGGCTGAGAGGACCCGAAGATCCACCCGAAGAGCAGTGTGGAGCCTATGTACGCCAGGGGGATGATGGGCTTGATCACCTTTCTCACGCACAGATACACGCCCCCTAATATGAGCGCCGCCGCGCAGGTCTCCCCCAAAACGCCCCCGTGGACGCCCAGCAGGAGCCTTCCGAAATACTCCCAGCCCAGCCCGCCGCCGCGGATCACCGCCAGAGGCGTGGCGGAGGACAGCGCGTCCACCTTTCCCGCCGCCAGGGCGGGGAACTGGTAATTGGTCATGTCCCCGGTGAAGGAGAAGAACATCACCACCCTGCCCACTAAGGCCGGGTTTACAAAGTTGCAGCCGATGCCGCCGAAGAGCATCTTGACGCACAGGATCGCCACCGCGTCCCCCACCAAAAGCTCCCACACGGGCATGGACGACGGGACGTTGAAGGCCAGAAGCACGCCGGTGACCGCCGCCGACAGGTCCGTCACCGTGACGGGCTTGTGGGCCAGCTTCTCCCAGGCAAACTCCAAGAGCATACAAAAGCCCGCCGAGATCGCCGTCAGCAGCAGGGCCCTCACCCCGAACAGGACCGTGGCGGCGATAAGCGCCGGCATAAGGGCGATGAGCACGTCCAGCATGATCTTCTGCGTGGTGCGCGGCCCCCTCAGATGGGGCGACACGCTGACTCTCAGTTCATTCATTTTACCGCCGCCTCCTTTTTCTCCTTTTCTTCCGCTTCCTTCGCCTTCCTGTCGGCCTCGGCCTTTTTGGCCGCGTTGTCTGCGGCGATGAGGCCCTTGGCCAGCTTGTTGGTCTGCACCAGCATCCGCCTGGCGGGACACACGAAGGAACAGCAGCCGCACTCCATGCAGAGATTGGCGTGGAGGGCGCGGAGCTTATCCACATTTCTCTTGTTGTACGCCGCCTCGATGGCGGCGGGCATCAGGTGGAGCGGGCAGGCGTCCACGCAGGAACCGCACCGAATACAGGCCGTAGGCTCCGGGAGGACGGCGTCGCTCTCATCCAGCGCCAGGATGGCGTTGGTGTTCTTCATCACGGGGAACTCCGTGTTGGGCACCGCGATGCCCATCATGGGCCCGCCGTACAGCACCTTGCGCGGTTCGGACTTAAACCCGCCGCAGAAGTCGAAAAGCGACTGCATGGACGCGCCGATGGGGGCGATGACGTTTTTGGGTTCACGGACCGCCGAGCCGTCCACGGTGACCACCTTTTCCACAAGGGGCATCCCGGTCTTTACGTATTTGGCGATGGCCGCCAAGGTGGTGCAGTTGATCACCACCGCGCCGGCGTCCAGGGGCAGCTTCCCCTCCGGCACCACGCGGCCCGTGGTGTTGTAGATCAGCACCTTCTCGCCGCCCTGGGGGTAGAGGGGCGGAAGGCCCATCACCTCCACGCCCGGCCTTTCCTGGGCCAGGGCCTCCATGGAGCGGATGCACTCCGGCTTGTTCTTCTCCACGCCGATGATCACGCGCTTTGCGTTCAGATAGCGTTGCAAAAGGTCGATGCCCTGGCCGATCCACTCCGCGTCGTCCAGCATGGTGCGGGTGTCTGAGGTGACGTAAGGCTCGCACTCCGCGCCGTTGATGATCACCGCCTCGATTTGGTTCAGGTCCTTGACGCCCAGCTTCACCGCCGTGGGGAAGCCCGCGCCGCCCAGTCCCACCACGCCGCTGTCCCGCACGGCGTTGATGAACGAGGCGAAATCCGTCACCTCCGGGGGCTTTAGATCCTCGCAGACCGCCTGCTCCCCGTCCGTCTCAATGGTGACGGCCTTCATGAACCGCCCCGTGGACATGAGCATATCGTCCACCTTCTTCACCTTGCCGGAGACGCTGGAATACACAGGCGAGGACACGAACCCGCCGGGCCTGGCGATGAGCTGTCCCACCTTGACGGCGTCGCCCGGCTTCACCACCGGCTCCGCCGGGGCGCCGATGTGCATGGACATGGGGATCGTCACCGATCCCGGCGCCGGCATCCGCACCGGGGCCATCCCGGCGGTGTTCTTCCTGTGGGGAACGTGGACGCCGTGCAGCTTGGGTAATTTCACATTCCTTCCCTCCCATACCGATATACCTTTGTCAATACCGACTTTCCTCAGTATAGCGCACTACCCCTGTCAATACTGACTTTCTTCAGTATAGCACACTTCCCTCCTTTGCCGCAATAAAAAATCCTGACATTTTTATGTTATTTTCGTCTTTTTGCCCGTCATTTGCGGGAAAAGATTGATAACTTTTTAACACTTTGTCCAGCCGGCCCCCTCTCCCGCGCCCCGCGCCCCTCCCCTCTCCCCGGACGGAAAAGGAGCCGCCCCGGGGGGCGGCTCCAAACGTTACTCAAAAATGTTTAAAAATGTTGAAAAATAACGCTTGACAAATGCTTCGATTTATGCTACAGTATACTTAGCTTAATATTTGTACACCCCGCCGCCGATGAACTCCCGCAGGAGCGACGTGGGGGGGACGTACTTCTCGTCCAGCGGCTCGAAGCGTTCAAGGAGGGGGATGATCTCCCGCACCTCCTCAAACCCCGGCTTCCCGGCGGTGAGGTCCCGGAAGAGGGGCAGGGCCAGGGGGGCCAGCACGCTCATCTCGTACTCCAAGGAGGAGTCCAGCTTCAGCCGGGCCTTGGGGATGTAGGGGGTGATGTGCTCCCGCTCGCCGCGCATGACGTTGGCCCACAGGGAGAGGGTGTATTCCGCGTCCGCGCCCCGGAAGTTGTTGTCCCGCACCACGCGCCGCACAAGGCGGACCCATTCGGGCTTAAAGACCTTCCCGTCCGGGAAGGCGATGGGGGAGACCGCCGCGATATACAGGGCGAACGCACCGGGATTTTTGCCGGTGATGTCGTCGTTCAGGGCGTGGATCCCCTCGAAGATCGCCACCTCGTTTTTTTGGAGCTTCAGTTTTGTGAACTGGCTGGCGGAGCGTTTCTGCCGGGCGAACATGAAATAGGGCACCCGGATCTCCTCCCCCTTAGAGAGCAGGGAGAAATGCTCGTTCAAAAGGTCCATGTCCAAAAGCCGGGGGGACTCGAAGTCGATCTCCCCCTCCGGCGTGCGCGGGCAGGTGCGCAGGTCCAGGGTGTTGAAATAGTTGTCCATGGAGATGGTGTGGGTGTTGATGCCCCGGCGCTCCAGCTCCGTCTCGATGTTCCGGGCCGTGGTGGTCTTCCCCGCCCCGGAGGGGCCGGAGAGGAGCACGATGGGGCACACGTGCATATTCTCGCAGATGGCGTCGGCGGCGCTCCTGACCCGCTGATGGTAGGCCATATCCGCCCCCGCCACGAACCCCTCCGGGTTCGTCCTCACAAGCTCGTTGATCCTGGTGATGTCATATCCCATGTTCCTTGCCTCCCCCTTGTGTCTCCGCGTAAAACGCGGCGATCTTCTCCTTGTCCGCCACGATCTTATCAAGGCTCTCCACATATTCTTTGGGGTATTTCGGGTCGAATACCCTCTCGATGCGGCCGCTCCTTCTGTCCACAAGCTTTGTGGACCCGCCCCCGCCCATGGCAAGGACGGTGCAAAGCTCCTCCATGATGAGGATGTTGTAGAGGCTCTCGTGTCCCGGCTTTGTCCAGCCCACGTTCTCAAACCCGCCGGACATGAACTTCTGCCGGTAGAGGTAGAAGGGACTGTAGCCGGCCGCGCGCAGCTTCTCCCCGGCGCCGTCCAGCATCCGGGCCACCTCGTCCTTCCCCGGCCTTGCGGTGTCCTCCTCGGTGATCCGGGACCCCTTCTTAAGGGCCAGGGTGTGTACCGTCACGTTCTCCGGCCCCATGCCGATCACCTCGTCCAGGGTCGCGGCGAACCGCTCCGGCGTGTCGGCGGGCAGCCCGGCGATGAGGTCCATGTTCACGTCGCAGGCAAGCGTCCTGCGCGTCAGGGCGTAAGCCCGGCGTATGTCCTCCGCCGTGTGCCGCCGCCCGATGGCGGCCAGGACCTCATCGCTCATGGACTGGGGGTTGACGCTGACGCGGGTGACCCCCCGGAGGGCCTGGAGCTTCTCCTCCGTCACAGTGTCGGGCCGGCCCGCCTCCACGCAAAATTCCCGCACCGCCGAGAGGTCAAATTCCTCCCGGAGCCACCCCAGAAGCGCCGACAGCTCCGGCGCTGAGAGGGTGGTGGGCGTGCCCCCGCCGATGTATACGGCCACGGGCCGCAGTCCCAGCGCCCCGGCCGCCGCCGCGGTGGCGGCGATCTCCCGGCGCAGCGCCTTCAAAAACGCCGGGATCATCCCCATGGACTTCTCCACGCTCTGGCTGACGAAGGAGCAGTAGGCGCACCTGGTGGGACAGAAGGGGATCCCCACATAGAGGGCCACGTCCCGGGCCTTAAGTGCCCGCTCCGTTCGGAGGGACGCCCTGGCGGTGTCCAGGCACAGCGCCGCCCGCTCCGGGGAGACGAAGTAGTCCCTGGAGAAGGCTTCCATCGCCTCCTCCCCGGACAGGCCCCGCTCCAAAAGCCGCGTCATGATGGTGCCGGGTCGGATCCCCGTCAGCGCCCCCCAGACGGGCCTCTCCTCCGTAAGCTCCATGGCCGCGTGGTAAAAGGCCAGCTTGATGATCCGCTGCGCCTCCCGGTCTTTGCTTTGTTTCACGTGAAACAGCGAAGTATTTCCGCTTTGTGTTGCTTCTGTTTTCCGGCCGTTCACCTGGAGCGCCACCCGGCAGAGGGCCGGGTCCTCCGAAAGCTCCACGCGGGCGCAGTCGTCCTCCGGCGCGGGGTCCCCGTCCGGGTACTCCGGGCGGGCGGAGGGGAAGAGGGCCAGCATGATCTGCTCCACGGCGTAGCGGTAGTTATGTCCCGTAAGATACAGCTTCATAGGCCCCTGGCGTACCTCATATAGCGGTTCACGGCCTTTTCCACGTCCAGGGTGGTGGGGTCCATGTGGCCGGGGTAGACCTCGTAGTTGCCGGGGATGTCCCCCAGCCGCCGCAGGGAGGCCATCAAGGCGTCGAAATCCCCGCCGGGCAGGTCGGTCCTGCCGCAGCTCCCCTCAAAGAGGGTGTCCCCGGTGAACAGGGCGTCCTCACACAGGAGGGTCACCGACCCCGGCGAGTGGCCGGGGGTCTCCATCACCCGGAAGCGCAGCGCCCCCACGGTGACGGTGTCCCCGTCGGCGTAGAAGCGGGTGCCCTCCGGGGCGCAGTAGCGGTAGGACTCCTCCGGGTCGTCCGTGACGTCCGCCCGGTTTATGAAGATGGGCGCGCCCGTCTCCTCCCGCAGCGCCAGGGCGGCCCCGGTGTGGTCGTAGTGGCCGTGGGTCAGCAGGATGGCCCTGGGCTTGAGCTTCGTCTCCTCCAGGTAATCCATGATGGTGTTCACCTCGTCGCCGGGGTCGATGACGGCGCACTCCAAGGTGTTCTCGTCGGTGACCACGTAGCAGTTGGCCTCGATATGTCCCACAGGCAGGCATTTGATCAGCATATCCATCCCCCTTATCTCCGCGCCCGGTCAGGACGCGCTCCCGGTGTCAAAAAGGATCGTCACAGGCCCGTCGTTTACGGACGCCACCTTCATGTCCGCTCCAAACTCCCCGTGCCGGACCTCAAAGCCCCTGCCCCGGCACACCTCCATAAAAAGCTCATAGAGGGGCACGGCCCTGTCCGGCCTTGCGGCGGCGGTAAAGCCCGGCCTTCGAGAGGAGGTGTCCGCAAACAGGGTGAACTGGGAGACGCACAGGATGCTCCCCCCCGCGGCGGCCAGGTTGAGGTTCATCTTTCCGTTCTCGTCCTCAAAGACCCTGAGTCCGCAGACCCGGTCGGCCAGCTTCTTCGCGTCCTCCGGCGTGTCGTCCCGGTGTACGCCGAGAAGCACCAGGAAGCCCTTTTCTATTTCGGCCGCCACCGCCCCGCCGATGGCGACGGAGGCGGAAAGCACCCGTGTGACGACTGCCCGCATACATTTTTCCCCTTTTTGTACATTCCTCAAATGATTTTTCTGAATTTCGCAAAATTCAAAAAACTGTTCCGCACGTTCCCTTATGGCGTCGAAAGGGCTTCGCCCTTTCAAGCCGGGTCACGCCCCCTGGCGTTTGACCTCCTTGACGCTGCGGACGTTCATGATCTTCGTCATGGCCGTGCCCAGCTCGGCCTTGTCGTGGACCCGGATGGTGATATAGATGTTGGCGGTCCCGCCGGGGCCGTTGCGGGCGGTGAGGGCGTCCACCTTGATCTTCAGGGAGGTCAGGACCGTGGCGATGTCCATGACAAGCCCGTCCCTGTCCGCCGCGTTGATGGCGATGGCCGTCTGATAGAGGTCGTCCTCCCCTGCGGCCCAGTGGACCCGGATCCACCTGTCCCGCTCCTCCTCCCGCTCCGAGGACTGGCCGTAGTTTTTGCAGTCCGTCCTGTGGACGGAGACGCCGTAGCCGCGGGTGATGAAGCCCACGATCTCGTCCCCCGGCACGGGCATACAGCAGTGGGAGAACTTCACAAGGCAGTTGTCGATCCCCTCCACGATGATGCCGTTGACGGCCTTGGCGGTCTTGCCGTCGGAGCTGGCCCAGACGGGGTCGAAGCCCTGCTTTCTGGCGCTGCGCTCGATCTGGCGCATCTCGTCCTTGATGTTGTTGACGGTCTTCTGGGCGGAGAGGCCCCCGTAGCCGATGGAGGCGTACATATCGTCCAGCGCGGAGACGGAGATGCGCTCCAAAAGCCTTGGCAGCGCCCGCTCGTCGGAGAGAACGGACAGCGGCACCGCCTGGCGGCGCATCTCGGCCTCAAAGGCGGCGCGGCCCGTGATGATGTTCTCCTCCCGCCGCTCCTTTTTGAACCACTGGCGGATCTTGTTGCGGGCCTCGGAGGACTTCACCATGGCCAGCCAGTCGCGGCTGGGGCCGCGGGAGGTGCTGGAGGTGATGACCTCCACCACGTCGCCGTTCTGGAGGACGTGGGAGAAGGGCACGATGCGCCCGTTGACCTTGGCGCAGGTCATGCGGTTGCCGATGGCGGAGTGGATGGAGTAGGCGAAGTCGATGGGCGTGGCCCCGGCGGGCAGGCTCTTCACGTCCCCGTGGGGGGTGAAGACAAACACCTCGTCGGCGAACATATCCACCTTCAGATTGGAGATGAAATCCTGGGCGTCGGAGTCCTCCTGGGTCTCCAGAAGGTTGCGGATCCAGGCGAATTTCTCCTCGTCGCCCCGGCCCACGATGCCGTCCTTGTATTTCCAGTGGGCGGCGATGCCGTACTCGGCGGTGCGGTGCATCTCCCAGGTGCGGATCTGCACCTCGAAGGGGATGCCCTCGCTGCCGATGACGGTGGTGTGCAGGGACTGGTACATATTGGGCTTGGGCGTGCCGATGTAGTCCTTGAACCGGCCCGGCACGGGCTTATATAGCTCGTGGATGCACCCCAAGACGTTGTAGCACTCGGCGATGTCGTCCACAATGACGCGGAAGGCGTAAATGTCCATGATCTCGTCAAATTCCATGGACTTTCCGAACATTTTTCTGTAAATGGAGTAAATATCCTTCGTCCTGGACTGGACGGTGCAGCGGATGTTGGCCTCGTCCATCCGGCGGCGGATGGCGGCCTCGGTGCGCTCCATGAAGCCGGCGTTGCGCTCCTCCCGGCGGCGAAGGGCGTTCTCTATCTCGTGATACCCCACGGGGTCCAGGTAGAGAAGGGACAGGTCCTCCAGCTCCAGCTTGATCTTCTGCATCCCCAGCCTGTGGGCGATGGGGGCGTAGATCTCCATGGTCTCCCTGGATTTTTCCAGCTGCTTCTCCGCGGACTGGTACTCCATGGTGCGCATATTGTGGAGGCGGTCGGCCATCTTGATGAGCACCACGCGGATGTCCCGCGCCATGGCCAGGAGCATCTTTCGGAGGTTCTCCATCTGCTCCTCCTCCTTGGAGGTGTAGCGCATTTTCGTAAGCTTTGTGACGCCCTCCACGATGTTCGCCACGCTCTCGCCGAAGCGCCGCGCCACGTCCTCGTGGGTCACGTCGGTGTCCTCGATGACGTCGTGAAGGAGCGCCGCGATGACGGAGTCCTCATCAAGGCCCATCTCCGCCACGATCAGCGCGGCGGACAGGGGGTGGGTGATGTAGGGGCTTCCGTCCTTCCTGAGCTGCGCGCCGTGGGACTGGCGGGCAAACTCATAGGCGGCGCGGATGCGCTCCGTGCTTTTGATGGGGGTGCTCTGCCGGACGGCGGCCTCAAGGCGCGCATACAGCTCCCGGCACACGTCGTTCTCCGCCGCGGCGGCAGCCTCGGCGGCGGCCTGTTCGATCGTCTGAGGGGGGATCTGGGCGGGGGCCGGAGAGGCGGCTTCGGCGGGGGTCCCAGCGGTTTTTTGAGAAAGTTCCATACTGTCCATCACCTGTGGGAAATAGGATGGGACTGGCCGGACGTCCGGCCGGTCCGGGAAGGGGCGCTCTTACAGGGGCCTATAGTCGCAAAGGCTCAGCTGTACCGTTCTGCGCCCCCGAAATTCGTTGATCTGCGGGGTGAAGGCCACGTCCGCCCGCCCGTGGAGGCGGACGCCCAGCTCCTCCGGGCTTCGGGAGAAGAACAGGGCCTCAAAGACCGCGCCGCCCCTGCTCACCCAGAGCTTGGTGTGCTTCCCCTCCGAGAGGGCGGTGAAATTCTCCACCGTCACGTCCCTCATGCACAGCACGGGGGTGGGGTTGCCGGCACCGTAAGGCTCCAGCGTCTCCAGCGCCTCCACGTTTTCCAGGCGCAGGAGCGCGGGCTTCAGGACCTCGAAGTCGATGTTCAGCACCCGCTCCGGCGCGGCGGCGCCCTGGTAGCTCCGGGCCAGCGCACGGCGCAGGTCGTCAATCCTGTCCTCCCGCACCGTGAGGCCCGCGGCCATCTCGTGGCCGCCGTAGCCCAGCAGCAGGTCCCGGCACCCGGTAAGGGCCTCGTAGAGGTTGAAGCCCTCCACGCTCCGGCAGGAGCCCCGGCCCACGCCGTCCTTGACGCAGATCATCACGGCGGGGACGTTGAATTTTTCGCAGATGCGGGAGGCCACGATCCCGCACACGCCCTGGTGCCAGGTGTCGGAGGCCAGGACGATGGGCTTGGTGCGGTCGGGGTAGTCCTCCAGCATGGAGAGGGCCTGGCGGAACATACCGCTCTCGATCCTCTGCCGCTCCCGGTTCATGGCGCAAAGCTCGTCGGCCAGCACCGAGGCGCGGTTCCGATCCCGCGTCAGCAGAAGCTCCACCGCCACGTCCGTGGTGCCCAGCCTCCCCGCCGCGTTGATGCGCGGGGCCACGGCAAAGCCCACGCTGGAGACGGTGCAGTTGGAGGGATCCACGCCGGAGGCGGCGCGAAGCTCCGAAAGGCCGGGGCGCGCCCCGTCCCGCATCCGCCGCAGGCCCCGCTTGATGAGCACCCGGTTCTCCCCCGTCACCGGCATCACGTCGGCGATGGTGCCCGTAGCCACCAGGTCCCCGTACCGCTCCAAGAGCTTCTCCTCGCTCCCCGGCCCGTCCACGGCGCAGATGAGCTTGAAGGCCACGCCCACGCCGGCCAGCTCCTTGGAGGCGGAGGGGCAGTCGGGCCGCTTGGGGTCCACGGCGGCCAGGGCCTGGGGGAGAGGCCCGGAACAGCGGTGGTGGTCGGTGATGATGAGGTCGAGGCCGACGGACGATGCGTACTCCGCCTCCTCCACGGCGGTGATGCCGCAGTCCACGGTGATGACAAGGCTGGCCCCCCGCGCACGGACGGCGTCCAGGGCCGCGGACTTGACCCCGTAGCCCTCCTCAAGGCGCTCAGGGATGTAGATGTCGCACTCAAGGCCGCGGCTTCGCAGATAGTCCGCCACCAGGCAGCTGGAGGTGATGCCGTCCACGTCGTAATCCCCGTAGACGGCCACGTGCTCCCCCTTTTCGATGGCCCGCGCCACCCGGTCTCTGGCCTTCTCCATGTCGCGGAAGGAGAGGGGGTCCGAAAGGCGGGAGAGGTCCTCCGACATATACTCCTCCACCCCGGCGCGGCCTGTGATCCCACGGGAGGCCAGCACCACGGCGGCCAGCGGGTTCACCCCGCTCCGGCACAGCTCCACCGCCGCCGGGCGGTCATACCCCTTTACATTCCAACGATCGTACACGGCTTTTTCTCCTGTTTCTCTTTTGACCAGTCTCTCATTTTGGCCCTGTTTCTTTCTTTAAAAAAACATTATATCAAAAACCTCCGCAGGTTACAAGTGTTTTGTCCGGGAAAATCGCCGGCGCGGCGGGAGGCGGGGCAAAAAATCGAAACTTTTTCTTAAATTTCGGTAAAAAGATTTATTTCCGCGTTCTTGTGTGCTATAATGCTTTTATCTATGCCCCGGCTTCCGGCGGGGCGCGTGGAAAGGAGGCGCGTTATGGCGGGTAAAATTGAGCTTTTATCTCCGGCCTGTTCGGCGGAGGGCGTGGCTGCTGCCGTGCAGAGCGGCGCGGACGCGGTGTATCTGAGCTTTTCCGCCGAGGCCAAACGCTCGGCGCTGGAGCTTAGCGAGGACGAGCTGGGCAGGGCGATCCAGTTCTGCCGGGTCCGGGGCGTGAAGGTCTACGTGTGCATCGACGTGAACCCCGTGGACGCGCTCTTCGCCTCCGCGCTGGAAAACGCCCGCCGCGCCTCCCGGATGGGGGCGGACGCCCTCATCGTGGACGACGTCGGCCTCATCTGGGCGCTCCGCCGGGCGATCCCCTCCATGCCCATCCACGCCGGGCGGGGGCTGGGCATCCACAATCTGGACGGGCTGAAGCTGTGCGCGGCCATGGGCGTGACCAGGGCCGCCGTCGCCAGGGAGCTGTCCTTGGAGCAGCTTGCGGCCCTGTGCCAGGACTCCCCCATCGAGATCGAGTACCCCGTCCACGGGCCGCTGTGCCCGGCCTTCGACGGGCAGTGCCTTTTGCAGGCGCTGGAGGGCGGAAAGCCCGGCCCCTGCGAAAGGCCGTGCCTCTCCGGCTTCCCGGCGGGGGTCCGGGAGCGGCACCCCCTCTCCATGAAGGACCGATGCCTTGTGGAGGAGCTGGAGAAGCTCACCCAGCTCCCCATTGCCGCCCTGCGCATCGACGGGCGGGAGCGGCGGCCTGAGTACGCGGCGGCGGTCACGGGCGTCTATTCCAGGGCCTTGGGGACCGGGCGGCGGCCCGGCGCGGAGGACATCGAGCTTATCGGCGGGGCCTTCCCCGCAGGGGGCTTCACCGACGGGTACTTCGCCGGCGCGGACTTCTCCAATATGCTGGGGTCTCCCGGCCGGGAGACCGGGGGGGACACGCCCTTTTACTCCGCCGTGCGGAAAAATTATCTGAACCACGAATACCAGCGGGTCAAGGTGACCTTTGAGGCGGACGTCTCCCTGGAGGCGCCCCTGAGACTGGCCGTCACCGACGACCGGGGCAACACCGTCTCCGGCGAGGGTGGGCCGGCCCAGCTTGCCTTCCACACGGAGCTGACCCCCTCCATGCTCAGGACGGAGCTTTACAACACAGGGGGCACGCCCTTCGTCTGCGACGGGGTCACCTGCCGCATCGAGAAGGGCGTCTGGATGGACCCCGCCTCCGTGGGGCCTGTGCGGGACAAGCTCCTCGCGGAGCTTCTTCTGCGCCGCGCCGGGACGGAACCCAGGGCGGAGAGCGCCATGGAGGAGCTGCCCGCCGTCCCCGCCCCCACGGACCCGCCGGTGCTCACCGTGGCGGTCCAGCGATGCTCCCAGCTCTCCGGCCGGATCCTGGAACTAGCACCGCCGGTGATCTATCTGCCTTTGGAGGAGGCGGTGTCCGGCGACAGGCGGCTGGAGCCGTTTTTGGACGGGAAGAACAGCGCCCTGTGCGTCCAGCTGCCCCCGGTGATCTTCGACAGCGAGCTTGGCCAGGTCACGGAGCTTCTGCTGAAGGCGCGGCAAATGGGCATCAGCGAGGCCGCCGTGTCGAATCCGGGCCACATCGTCTTTGTGCGCAAGCTGGGCTTTCGCGTCCGGGGGGACACGGGCCTGCGGGTGAAAAACTCCGCCTTCCTGGCGGTGCTTCTGGGGCTGCGGCTCTCCTCCGCGGTCCTCTCGCCGCTGCTCACGTCCCGGCAGGTGCGGGAGCTGAAAAAATACACCAACACGGAGCTGGCCGTCTACGGGCGGATGCCCCTTATGTACACCGCCGGGTGCCTCATCCGGGCCAAAACCGGCGTCTGCTCCTGCGACAGCCCCCTGAGCCTCACGGATTCCAGGGGCTTCGCCTGCCCGCTGACCAGGGGCTTTGAGTGCCGCAATACCCTGTGGAGCGCCGAGAAGCTCCACCTCATCCGGCGAAGCGCCGAGTACATGACGGGCGGTCTTTGGGGCGTGAGGCTCAACTTCACCACCGAGAACGCCGACGAGTGCGCCCGCGTGTGCGAGCGGTATCTGGAGCTTGGCTCCTACGAGCCGTCCAGCACCACCACGGGCCGGTTCTAAAGGATTTTGCTTTTGCGCCCGGAGCGGGGCTTCGGGCGGCAGACGGGAGTACGCCATGATCATTCTCGCGTCCGCCTCCCCCAGGAGGCGGGAGCTATTGGAAAAAATGGGGGTGCGGGACTTCGCCGTGCGCCCCTCCGCCCACGAGGAGCCTTTCGACGCCTCCTTAACGCCTTACGCGGCGGTGGAGCGCATCGCCCTCATGAAGGGCCGGGACGTGGCCGCCGGGGCCGCGCCGGGGGACATTGTGGTGGCCGCGGACACCCTCGTCTTTTTGGACGGCGCGCCGCTGGGTAAGCCGGCGGACCGGGGGGAGGCCGCCCGGATGCTCCGCGCCCTCTCCGGGCGGGAGCACACGGTCATCACGGGCCTTGCGGTGCTCTCCCGCGCCGGGGAGCGGGTCAGCCACGAGAGTACGGCGGTGCGGTTCCTCCCGCTGACAACAGCGCAGATCGACTGGTACGTGAACACGGGGGAACCCATGGACAAGGCCGGGGCCTACGGCATTCAGGGGCTGGGGGCCATGCTCATCGAGGGCATTCGCGGGGACTACTTCAACGTGGTGGGCCTGCCGGTCTGCCTTTTGGCCAGGGAGCTTGCCCTGGCCGGGTACAATGTTTTTTCGGAGGGGGATGCGGTGTGAAGGAGCTTTTCTCCAAAAAGGGCCTGTATATCGTGGGGGCGGCTGCCGCCGTGGCGGTGATCGCCGCCGTGTCCGTGGCGCTGTCCGCCGGGAACGCGGGCTTTGCCAGCCTGCTCTCCGAGCCGTTTTTCAAGCCCATCAAGAGCGCCATGACCAGCCTTGTGGACTCCATGGAGCATATCTACGACACCATGTACCGCTTCGACGAGACGCAGGCGGAGAACCGGGAGCTGCGGGCCAGGGTCGCCCAGCTTGAGCAGGAATACCGGGAATACACCGAGATCAGCGAGGAGAATGAGCGGCTGCGCAACCTGTTGGGCTTTGCCGAGCGGCACGAGGATATGTCCATGGAGCCGGTGACGGTGCTCAGCTGGACTGCCTCCAACTACGCCTCCTCCTTCACCGTGAGCAAGGGGTCCTCCGCCGGGATCGCCCTCTACGACCCGGTGGTGGACGAGTACGGCTTCCTGGTGGGGCAGGTCACCTCCGTCACCGCCACCTCCAGCGTGGTCACTACCCTCATCGACACCACCACCAGCCTGGGCGCGCTGCTCTATGAAAACGGAGAGACGGGCGTGGCCTGCGGGGATTACGACCTGTTCGGCAGCCGGAAGCTGAAGGTCTCCTACATCTCCGATATGTCCAGCGCCGTCATCGGCGGCACGGTGGTGACCTCCGGCTCAGGCGGTATCTACCCGGCGGGGCTTGTCATCGGCACGGTCTCCGGGATCTCGGTAAGCTCCTCCGGGCTTGACCCCTACGCGGTGGTGGAGCCGTCCACCGACCTCTCC
Organism: uncultured Oscillospiraceae bacterium; assembly: GCA_947627715.1. GTDB lineage: Bacteria > Bacillota > Clostridia > Oscillospirales > Oscillospiraceae > RUG626. Next base: position 8,153 of record CANQXK010000024.1, on the reverse strand, counting down.
GCGCTCTCCCACGTCTATGTCATCACGGATTTTGCCGTCAGCGAGTGAGGGCGTCCCCGCCGGGGGCGGGGTTTTCCATCCATTCGGTTTTAAGGAGGCGGACCCATGGCGAAGGGCAAGTACAGAACGCTGGTCAAGCTTCTGATCCTGGCGCCGTATCTCATACTTCTCTATATCCTTCAGGCCACGGTGTTCACCCGCGTCACGCTGATGGGCGTCAAGCCCCTGCTGCTGCCCATGGCGGTGGCGGGCGTGGCCATGTTCTTCGGGAGGACCGACGGGGGCGTCTTCGGCCTCTTCGCCGGGATGCTCATGGACCTCTCCTACAACCAGGCCACGGTGCAGTTCACCCTGCTGCTGACGCTTCTGGGCATCCTTTTGGGGATGCTCTCCGACACCGTTCTGGTTCAGGGCTTCCCGTCGTTTCTGGTGAGCGCCCTGCTGGGGCTTTTCCTGGTCTCCGCCTATCAGGCCCTGTCCCTGGTGGTCCTGCGGGGCGCGCCGCTGCGGCTGACGGCGGCCATCGGACTGCGGCAGAGCCTCTATTCCCTGATCTTTACCATTCCCGTATACTACATCTCCCGCTTCCTGTGCCGCGTCATGGGGGCGGGACGGGGGATCTGAGCCGGTCATCCCCGCCGAGAGAGGTCATTTATGGAACGATATGTGAAAACTTCAAGGATCGCCGCCATGGCCGTGGCGATGGCGCTGCTGCTGACGGTTTACGCCCTGGCGCTCTACCGGGTGGAGGCGCTGGAGGCCAACGCCATTTTGGACGAGGAGGAGGACCTGACCGCCTCCACCATGGTGGTGAGGGCCGCGCGCGGCTCCCTGCTGGACCGCAACGGGACGCTCCTGGTCTCCGACCGGGAGGTCCACGACGTGCGCCTCATCCGCCGGACGCTCCTGCAGGAGGAGGACCCCAACGGCACGGTGATCGCCCTCATTAGGGCGGCCTCCCGCTTCGGCGTGGCGTATCAGGACACCTTCCCCGTGACCAGCACCGCGCCCTTCGAGTTCGACGCCTACGCCTCCGACTCCCAGAAGAACCGCATGAAGGTGTACTGCGCGTATTTCAAGAATACCCTCAACGCCTATTTTGAGCGGGAGCTGGACTACGAGGCGGAGAACGCCGGCCTCACCGCCACCCAGCTTATCAGCTGGATGCGGGTCCACTACGGCATCTCCTACACGGTCCCCGCCGAGGACGCGCGGCGCATCATCGGCGTGCGGTGGGAGCTGGAGATCCAGGCCATCGCCGGGACCAGCGAGTACATCTTCGCCAGGGACGTGCCGGACGAGTTCGTCAACTACGTCTCGGAGCAGAACCTGCCCAGCGTGACCATCGACACCCGCTCCACGCGGGAGTACCACACCCCCTACGCCGCCCACCTGCTGGGCACCGTGGGCGCGATGCCCAGGGACCAGTACGACAGCAAGTATAAGGAGCTGGGCTACCCCCTTGACGCGCAGGTGGGCCTCACCGGCGCGGAGGAGGCCTTTGAGGAGTACCTCCACGGCATCGAGGGGTCCGTCACCGTGTACCGGGACTCCTCCGGGGCCGTGGCCAACGTGGTGGAGAACGCCCCCGCCATCGCCGGGGACAACGTGTTCCTCTCCATCGACATCGACCTCCAGGCGGCCACCGAGGCGGCCTTGGAGGCCACCATCCTGGAGATCAACGAGCAGCGCGTCCAGAAGGCCCAGGAGGAGACGCCGGAGAACGAGCGGTACGAGGAGCCGGAGCTTGCGCGCGGCGGCGCGGCCGTCATGCTGGACGTGAACACCGGCGAGGTGCTGGCTATGGCAAGCTACCCCACCTTCGACCTTGCCAGCTACTCCCAAAACTACGTCCAGCTCAGCCAGGACAGGCTGAACGCCCCCCTGGTGAACCGCGCCCTCACCGGCACCTTCAACCCCGGCTCCACCTTCAAGATGGTGACGGCCTACGCCGCCCTGACCTCCGGGACCATCTCGCCCACCACGCAGATCGTGGACGAGGGCGTGTTCACCGAGTACGCCGAGTACCACTACACCCCCTCCTGCTGGTACTGGCCCACCGGCACCCACGGCTCCCTGGACGTGGTGGGGGCGCTGGCCCAGTCGTGCAACTACTTCTTCTTCACCGTGGCCGACAAGATGGGACCCACCCGCATCGCGGAGACCGCCCGGCTCTTCGGCTTCGGCGAGCATACGGGCATCGAGATCAACGACGCGGTGGGCCGGGTGGCCTCCCGTGAGCTGAAGCAGGAGCTTCTGGGCGAGGGCTGGTGGAACGCCGACACGCTTCTGGCCTGCATCGGGCAGGGCCTCAACCAGTTCACCCCCATTCAGATGGCGGACTACGTGAGCACCATCGCCAACGGCGGGACGCTCTACAACACCACCGTCCTGCGCACCATCACCAGCTTCGACTACTCCGACGTCATCCTCCGCAAGGAGCCCTCCGTCCGCCGGGTCATCGACGACAAGGACGGCTACATCCCCCTCCTTCAGCGCGGGATGCGGGGCGTTGCCACCTCCGGCACCGCCCAGTCGGCCCTTGCCAACTACAGGATCCCCGTGGCGGCCAAGACCGGCACCGTCCAGTCCGACACCTCCGCCTTCAACGACGGCGTGTTCGTCTGCTACGCCCCGGCCGACGACCCGGAGATCGCCATTGCGGTGGTGGTCCAGAAGGGCGGCTCCGGCGCGGCCCTCATCACCATCGCCAAGGACATGATGGACGCCTACTTCTCCGATTCCACCCACACCTCCCTGGGCGTGTACACCGACAACTCCCTTTTGAAATGAGAGGGGGCGGCCCCCGCCGGCCCATTTGGAGAAAAGCCCCTGATTCTTATAGTTTTTTCCTGAAAATATCCGAAATGTGAATAAGATGTCCCCTAAAGGGGCTTGCAAAAAGCGCAGATTTCCTATATAATTCTAAATGGGTGTATGTATGGGTAACACGATCGTTATTACCTCCGGCAAGGGCGGCACGGGAAAGACGGCCTGCACCGCCGCCATCGGCTCGTTTCTGGCCCGTTCCGGGCACAGCGTGCTGTGCGTGGACTGCGACGCCGCGCTCTCCAATCTGGATCTGGCCCTGGGCATGGGCGAGGCGGTGCTGTGGGATTACGGGGACGTTTTGGCGGAAAACGTCTCGCCCGGCAAGGCCCCTGCCGAACATCCGAATATTCCGGGTCTCCATCTCCTGGCCGCCCCCGCGTCCCTGCCGGACGGCGGGACGGACGGCTTCCGGGAGCTGATGGAGGCGTACCGGGAAGAGTACGACTTTATCCTTCTGGACTCCCCCGCCGGGATCGGCCAGGGCTTCCGCATGGCCGCCGGCGCCGCCGGCATGGCCATCATCGTGGCTACGGGGGACGTCTCCTCCCTGCGGGACGGACAGCGCACCGCCCAGGAGCTGAGGGCTTTGGGCGTGCCGGAGCTGAGGCTCCTGGTGAACCGCGTCCGGCCCCTGACGTACAGGCGGCTGCGCCGCTCCATCGACGACGTGATCGACGGCGTGGGCGCGCGGCTCATCGGCGTTATCAGCGAGGACGAGGGCGTTTCCGAAGCGGGAAACCTGGAGACGCCTCTGATGCTGTACGGCTCCAGGCGCGCCTGGGGACAGTTCCGAAACGTGGCCGGACGGCTGTGCGGGGAGAAAATCAAAATCGGAAGGCTTTAAGATCACATATATTTGAAAGCTGGTGACGGTATGAACATCGCTCTAATGGCACACGACAGGAAGAAGGAACTGATGGTGCAATTTTGCATCGCGTACTGCGGGATCCTCTCTCAGCATTCCATTTGCGCCACAAACACCACCGGGAGGCTCGTCAAGGAGGCGACGGGCCTGCCCATCGACCTCTACCTCTCCTGCGATCAGGGGGGCGACCAGCAGATGGCCGCGAGATTGGCGTACAACGAACTGGACCTTGTGCTTTTCTTCGCCGACCCCACCGATCCCAGGGCGATGGCCTCCACCAACAAGATAGGAAGGCTCTGCGACCAGCAGAACGTCCCCTTCGCCACCAACGTGGCTACCGCCGAGGTGCTTATCCGCGGCCTCAAGGACGGGATGCTGGACTGGCGCGACATTGTAAACCCCAAGAAGTAAGGACGGGACGGACTTTTCGCTCCCGGCACACCCCCGCTCATCGGGCGGGGGTTTTTTATGGGATAGAACGAGGAGGAAATTGATTCATGGAACGCATAAAGCCCCACACCCTCTCCGGATTCATGGAGCTGCTGCCGGCGCGGCAGGCGGTGATGGACGCCGTCACGGACACCATCCGGCAGGTCTACTCCCTCTACGGCTTCACCCCCCTGGACACCCCGGTCATTGAGGCCGCGGACGTGCTCCTGGCCAAGGGCGGCGGCGAGACGGAGAAGCAGATCTACCGCTTTACCAAGGGGGACAGCGACCTGGCCCTCCGCTTTGATCTCACCGTACCGCTGGCAAAATACGTGGCGATGAATTACGCCGATCTCTCCTTCCCCTTCCGCCGGTATCAGATCGGCAAGGTCTACCGGGGCGAACGCGCCCAGAGGGGGCGGTTCCGGGAGTTTTATCAGGCGGACATCGACGTTATCGGCGACGGGGAGCTGGACATCATCAACGAGGCGGAGATCCCCTCCGTCATCTATCAGGTGTTCACGCGCCTGGGCCTGACGCGGTTCGTCATCCGCGTCAACAACCGCAAGCTCCTCACGGGCTTTTATGACCTGCTGGGCCTCTCGGACAAGTCCGCCGCCATAATGCGCGCCGTGGACAAGCTGGAGAAGATCGGCGCGGAGCGCGTGGAGGCCATCCTTACGGACGACCTGGGCATCTCTAAGGAGGACGCCGGGCGGATCCTGGACTTCATGTCCATCAAAGGCTCCAACCGGGAGGTCCTGGCCGCCCTGGAGGCATACCGGGGGAAGGACCCGGTCCTTGACCGGGGGCTGGACGAGCTGCGCACGGTGGCGGAGTACCTGGGGGCCTTCGGCGTGCCGGAGGCAAATTTCGCCCTGGACCTGACCATCGCCCGCGGCCTTGACTACTACACCGGCACTGTCTACGAGACGGTGATGACCGACCACCCGGAGGTGGGGTCCATCTGCTCCGGCGGGCGGTACGACGACCTGGCGGGCTACTACACCGACAGGAAGCTCCCCGGCGTGGGCATCTCCATCGGCCTTACCCGGCTTTTCTTCATTTTAGACGATGTGGGCCTTCTCTCGGAGGACGTGCCCTCCGCCCCCTGCGACGTGCTGATCCTGCCCCAGACCGGGGACCGCTCCGGGGCCGCCGCCCTCGCCACCGCCCTGCGCGCGGCGGGCATCCGGGCGCAGCTCTACGCGGAGTCGAAAAAATTCAAGGCGAAAATGGCCTATGCCAACCGCCTGGGTGTCCCCTTCGCCGCCATCATCGGCGAGGATGAGCTTGCCCAGGGCAAGGTCTCCCTCAAGGATATGGGTACGGGCAGTCAGGAGCTTTTGACGGCGGAGGAGATCGTCGGGCGGGTGAGCGCCGCCCTGGCCGGCCGCGCTGTAAAGCCGATAAAGGAGTGATCCCATGTCGCTGAAACAGGCAGCCCTTGTGGCGGTCATTTTGCTGTTGATCGTGCTGGTGGTGGGCCTTGTCCTCTGCCGTCCCATGGGGCCGGAGCACTATGCCTCCGGCATCTTCAACTTCGCCGCCGTCAGCGACGCCAGAGTCAGCGCGTATACCGCCTCCCCGGAGAGTACGCGGGGGGAGACCGTCCGGCTCTCCGCCGGGGACGCGCCCTTGGACCGGCTTGTGGAGCTTTTTGACGGCCGGGGCTTCGGGATGACGCCGGCGGGGCTTTTTTCCGACCGTCTGCCCCAGCCGGAGACGGGGGACCTGTGCTGGAGCGTCACCTTCAACTGCACCATCTCCGACAGCAGCCTCACCGCCGAATACGCCGGCGGGAAGCTTCGCCTCACCGGCGACAGCGCCACCGTCGTCACGGGCCAAAATCTTGACAGCTGGGCAAAGCAGGTGTATGAGGTCATCGCGGCCCTGTACCCCCAGCCGGATCCCGGCGAGTAGCCCTCCCCTCCCCACGGCGGGGGACGGGCAATAAACAGATCAGGAGTGATAAGTATGGTTCAATCACGCACACATACCTGCGGGGAGCTGCGTCTGAAGGACGTGGGCGCAACCGTGCGTCTTGCCGGGTGGATGGAGAACGTCCGCGCCGTCAGCGGGAGCCTGGCCTTCATGGTCCTCCGGGACTTTTACGGCACCACCCAGGTGGTGGTGGAGGACGAGGGCATTTTAAATCAGCTGAAAGCCCTCAACAAGGAGTCCACCGTCGCCGTGAACGGCACGGTGCGGGAGCGCAGCAGCAAGAACCCCAACCTCCCCACCGGGGACATCGAGGTGGTGCCCGACTCCATCGAGGTCCTGGGCCGCTGCCGCTACAACGAGCTGCCCTTTCAAATCAACCGTTCCAAAGAGGCCGACGAGGCCATCCGGCTCAAATACCGCTACCTGGACCTGCGCAACCCGGAGGTGAAGAAGAACATCGTCCTCCGCTCGAAGGTGGTGGCGGCGCTACGGAACGCCATGACCGACGAGGGCTTTTTGGAAATCACCACCCCCATCCTCACCGCCTCCTCCCCGGAGGGGGCCAGGGACTACCTGGTGCCCAGCCGGAAGCACCCCGGCAAGTTCTATGCCCTGCCCCAGGCGCCCCAGCAGTTCAAGCAGCTGCTGATGACCTCCGGCTTCGACCGCTATTTCCAGATCGCCCCCTGCTTCCGGGACGAGGACGCCCGGGGCGACCGCTCCCCCGGCGAGTTCTACCAGCTGGACATGGAGATGGCCTTCGCCGGACAGGAGGACGTGTTCGCCGTGCTGGAGCGGGTCCTGCCCCCCATTTTCGCCAAATACGGGACGTATGACCGGGCCTCGGACGCGCCCTTTACGCGCATCCCCTACTTAGAGGCCATGGACAAATACGGCTCGGACAAGCCGGACCTGCGCATCGACCTGACGCTCCAGGACGCCACGGACACGCTGGGGACGTGCGGCTTCGGGCCTTTTGAGGGCCAGACCGTCAAGGCCGTGGTGGTCACGGATTTCACCGCCACCCGCAAGCAGATCGACAAGCTCTGCGCCGATGTGGAGGTCCAGGCCGGGCAGAAGGCCTACTGGTTCCGCTATGACGAGAGCGCCAGCCTTGTGGGCGGCATCGCCAAATTTGTGGAGCCTGTGAAGGACGCCGTGGTGAAGGCGCTGGGCCTGACCCCCGGATGCTTCGTGGGCCTCACCGCCGGGAAGAAGCTGGACGCCCAGAAGGCCGCCGGCGTTCTGCGCGCCAAGCTCGGCGCTCTCTGCCCCAACCACATGGACGCGGAGCAGTACGCCTTCTGCTGGATCGTGGACTTCCCCATGTACGAGATCGGCGAGGAGTCCGGCGAGCTGGAGTTTTGCCACAACCCCTTCTCCATGCCCAACGGCGGGCTGGAGATCCTGAAGAAGGCCGCCGAGGGCAAGGTGGACCCCCTGTCCATCACCGCCTATCAGTATGACCTGGTGTGCAACGGCGTGGAGCTTTCCTCCGGGGCGGTGCGCAACCACGACCCGGAGATCATGATCGAGGCGTTCCGGCTGGTGCGCCTGGGCGAGGAGGACGTGAAGGCCAAGTTCCCCGCCATGTACAACGCCTTCTGCTACGGCGCGCCCCCTCACGCGGGCATCGCCCCCGGCGTGGACAGGATGATCATGCTGCTCACCAACTCCGAGACCATCCGCGAGGTCATCCCTTTCCCCATGAACAAAAACGCCCAGGACGTGATGATGGGCGCTCCCGGCGAGGTCACGGACAAGCAGCTTGCCGAGCTCTCCATCGCCGTCACGGCGAAGGAAGAGTTATACTAATATCCAATCAAAGCAAGCCATTCGCGACGGTCTTTTTTGTGTCAGGCGGCGTCAGCCGCCTTGACAATACATACAGTATTCTCTGCGGCGTCTTCCTTGCCTGACGCAAAAAATCCTCGACGCTCGGTGTCTTCTTTTAATTGGATATTAGTATGAAGTAGAATACTTTGCGCTCCTGTCCCGGCCGGCCAAAAGAATCGGGTAGGAGGCCCCTGACGGGGCCGACCTCCCACACCACCGTGCGTACGGTTCCGTACACGGCGGTTCA
>CANQXK010000023.1 GCA_947627715.1 uncultured Oscillospiraceae bacterium | reverse complement strand
TCGGCAAGACCGTCAACTTCTCCTTCAATCCCGCCCTTGCCCACCTCTTTGGGCCGGACGGCAACAACCTTCTGTAATCAAATCTACCTTCAACGGTGAAAGGAGATCTCCCTATGCGAAAAGTTAAAGACGGCCCCGTCTCCCAGGCCCCTGCGGACGCCCCGACGCCGGGCATGAGCAAGTCCGCCAGGATGTGGAGGAGGCTCCGGGACAACCACCCCTTCCTCATCATGATCTTTCCCGCGGTGCTCATCGTATTTCTCTTCAACTACCTGCCCATCTACGGCGTTCTCATCGCCTTCCAGGACTTCATGCCCGGCGACCCCATCTTCGGGGAATACACCCAGTGGGTGGGCTTTAAGAACTTCACCCGGTTCTTCACCGACGTCCAGTTCTGGCCCCTGATGAAGAACACCTTCCTCCTGTGCATCATCGGCTTTGTCATCGGCTTCCCCCTCCCCATCATCATCTCCCTGATGCTCAACGCCATGAAGAGCAAGCGGATGAGCAAGGTCCTCCAGACCATCTTCAACGGCCCCCACTTCATCTCCCTGGTGGTCCTGGTCGGTATGCTGACCCTGTTCTTCGGCCGCTACGGCCTTGTGAACAACATCGCCGCCCACTTCGGCGGGGAGAGGGTGTCCTACTTCCTGGAGAGCTCCGCCTTCCGGCCCCTCTACATCCTGTCCTCCAACTGGCAGGACTTCGGCTGGAGCGCCATCATCTACATCGCGGCCCTCTCCAACGTGGACCTGGGCCAGCATGAGGCGGCCATTCTGGACGGCGCGTCCCGCTTCCAGCGGGTCATCCACGTGGACCTGCCGGCCATCATGCCCATGATCAGCGTCATGCTCATCATGTCCATCGGCGGCCTCATGGGCGTGGGCTACGAGAAGGTCCTGCTGATGATGACCGACGGCAACCTGGAGGTCAGCGAGATCATCGCCACCTACGTTTATAAGCAGGGTCTTACCGGCGTTCCCAACCAGAGCTACGCCACGGCTATCGGCCTGTTCAACTCCATCATCAACGTGATCCTGCTGATCATCGCCAATACCACCTCCAAGAAGTTCTCCGAGAATTCCCTGTGGTAAAGGAGGAAAAAGAAATGTCAGTAAAAGCAGCGACGAAGCGCGCTCCCATCCGCCTCTCCGCGGGCGATAAGGTGTTCTACGCCATCAACACCGTCTTCCTGACCCTGATGGCCATTATCGTCATCTACCCGCTCTACTTCATCGTCATCGCCTCCATCTCCGACCCGGACGCCGTTCTGGGCGGCCAGGTGATCCTGTACCCCGTGCAAATCACCATGGCGGGCTTCAAGCGCATCCTCCAGGAGACCAGCATCTGGAGAGGCTATCTCAACACCATCATCTACACCGGCCTCACCGTGATCCTGTCCCTGGTGGTGACCATCCCCGCCGGCTGGGGCCTGAGCCGCAAGACCATCCCCGGCAAGAAGTTCTGGATGATCTACTTCATCATCCCCATGTTCTTCGGCGGCGGCCTCATCCCCTTCTACAACGTCATGAGCTCCCTGGGCCTCATCAACAACATCTGGGCCATCGTGCTCCCCTCCATCCTCTCCGTGTGGAACCTCTTCATGACCAAGACGTTCTTTGAGACCAGCATCCCCGACGGGCTTGTGGAGGCCGCCAAGATCGACGGCGCCGGCGAGTACAGGGTGTTCACCTCCCTGGTCCTGCCCCTCTCCAAGGCCATCCTGGCGGTCATGGCCCTCTACTACGCCATCGGCCAGTGGAACAGCTACTTCAACGCCATGATCTTCCTCCAGGACGAGAATATGTACCCCCTGCAGCTGGTCCTCAAGGAGATCCTCATCGCCTCCGAGAGCACCGTGGGCGGCAGCGGCGAGACCATTCTGGAACAGTTCCGCCTGGCCAATCAGATCAAGTACGTCTCCGTTATCGTATCCAGCGTCCCGGTCCTGCTTCTCTACCCCTTCGTCCAGAAGTACTTCAGCCAGGGCGTGATGATAGGCTCCCTCAAGGGCTGATCCCTTAAAACAAATTTGGAGGTCACAAAATGAAAAAGTTCATATCCATCATCCTCATCCTTGCTCTGGCGCTGACGCTGGCGTCCTGCGGCAAGGGCGGGAACAAAAACAACGACCGTGAAAGCTCCGAGGTCGATAAGCTGGTATCCGACTACGGCTACCAGTGGGAGGACACCTCCGCCCCCATTCTCAACGACAAGGGCGCGCAGGAGATCTCCTTCAACATCTACTCCTCCAAGAACGCCTCCGCCATGGACTACAACGACATGAAGATCATGCAGGACCTCTTTGAGAGCACCAATGTCTACGTGTCCTGGGAGAACGTCTCCGAGTCCGTCTACGGCCAGCAGAAGAACCTGATCTTCGGCAACGCCAACGACCGCCCTGACGCCATCTACCACGCGGGCATGAGCGCCGGCGAGATCATCAAGTACGCCCAGCGCCATGTGCTGCTCCCCATCAGCGACTACCTTCAGTATATGCCCAACTTCTCCAAGATCCTGGAGGAGCGCCCCGACATCAAGGCGCAGCTCACCAGCGAGGACGGCAAGATCTACTCCCTGCCCCGCGTAGAGGAGATGGGCCTTCTCCAGAGTCCCAACATCCTCTTCCTCAACAAGACCTGGGCTGCCGAGGCCATCAAGGCCAAGGCCGTTGACGGCATCACCGAGGCGGACCTTGTGGACGGCATCACCCTCACCGCCTCTCAGGCGGAGCAGCTGATGACCTACTTCCGCGACAACGACATGAACGGCAACGGCAAGACCGACGACGAGCGCCCCATGAGCTTCGTCTACAACAACTGGCAGGGCAACCAGTGCGACCTCTACGGTATGTTCGGCCTCAACGACAACCTGGAGCACCGCGTGGTGGTGGACGGCAAGGTCACCTACACCGTCCAGGACGACCGCTTCAAGGAGGCCACCAACTTCATCGCCAACTGGACTACCAACAACCTCATCGACAAGGTCTCCTATGAGATCTCCCAGGACCAGTTCCTGGCCCAGGGCAAGGGCGCTGAGACCTACGGCTTCTTCTACTGGTGGGAGAGCGAGACGGTGGTGTCCAACCCGGAGAACTACATCGTCTGCACCCCGCTGGTGGGTCCCAACGGCGATCAGACCTGCTGCGTCTCCAACAACCCGGAGATCAGCACCGGCGAGGTGGTCATCTTCGCCGGCGTGCCCAACGTGGAAGTCCTTCTCACCTACTTCGACCGCTACTACGATCCCATGATCTCCGCGCAGATCAACTACGGCCCCATCGGCATCGTCTATGAGGAGGAGTTGGACGCCAACGGAATGCTGGTCCAGAAGGAGCAGCCTGAGGGCGTCAGCGCCGACGACCTGCGCCTCCAGAACGCGCCCCTCGGCATCATCTACCTCAGCGACTACGCCTGGAACAATGTGGTCAACATGGAGCCTCGCGCCAAGCTGCGCCTTGAGCGTCTGGACGCCTACGTGACCCCCTACATCCCCGCCGGGACCACCCCCACCCCCAACCTTCAGTTCACCCTTGAGGAGCTGAACACCATCAGCGAGTACGAGTCCGCCCTCAACGACTACATCCGCACCAACCTCATCAAATGGCTCATGAACGGCGGCGTCTCCGACAGCGACTGGTCCGCCTTCCAGAACGACCTCACCGGCCGGACGCATCTGGACGAGATCAAGGGCGTCTATCAGGCGGCCTACGACAGGTACACCTCCAGCAAGTAAGGGAAGGGAGAATATCGACATGAAAAAAGCAAGCAAGCTCACAGCGGTCCTGCTGTGCCTCACCATGGCGCTGAGCCTTGCCGCCTGCTCCAACAACTTCGGCAACGGGGGCGAGAACACGCCCCCCTCCATCTCCGGCGTCGCCGACCAGGCCGTCGAGGCGGGCAGCCAGTTTGACGCCCTGGCGGGCGTCACCGCCTCCGACGCGGAGGACGGCGACATCACCTCCATGATCACCGTCTCCTCCATGCCCTCTCTGACCTTCGCCAACGGCAAGGCCACCCCGGAGAAGCCCGGCTCCTATGAGCTGACCTACTCCGTCACCGACAAGGGCGGCGAGACCGTCGAGGCCTACGCCACCCTGACCGTCACCCGCCAGACCGGCGAGGCGGTGGAGTTCCTGAACCTCACCTTCTCCGACGCTGCCGCCGACGGACACGGCTGGGCCGCCTCCTTTGGCGAGTCCGCCTCCGCCACAGGCGAGCTGAAGCAGGGCGCTTTCGTCTTCGACATCGCCGATCCCGGCGCCGGCGACGGCGAGGTCCAGCTGAAGAAGGCGGGAGTTCCCGTCAAGGCCGCTGACTACAAGCTCAAGGTCTGGGCAAAGTCCACCAAGGAGACCTACGCCCATATGTTCGCCCGCAACGAGGCCGAGGAGGGCTGGGTGCTCTTCGGAGATACCTACAACCAGAAGATCGGCACCGCCATCACCCCCATTGAGCTCAACTTCACCGTCCCCGCCGAGGGCACAGCGGAGCTCATCATAAACCTGGGCAAGATCTCGCCCAACCCCGACAACCCCGCGGATACCACCCCCACCGACTTCGCCGTGACAATTGATAAGATCGAGCTCTTTGAGACCACCGGCGCCAACACCGAGGTCCCCGCCTACACCGCCGACTTCGCCGACGCCTCCGCCGTGGCCCTGTCCGCCGGTGACGGCGCCAACGGCTCCGCCTCCGTTGCCGAGGGCAAGGGACTCTTCACCATCGACAACTACCCCGGAGAGGGCGGCGGCATCTGGTCCGTCAAGGCTGACCTGGCGCTTGCCGGAGTGACCGTCCAGGAGGGCGCGAAGTATTATTACAAGCTCACAGCCGTTGCCGGGAGCGACCAGTCCGGTGAGCTGCTGGTGGAGAGCGCCGCGCAGGCCGACCAAGCGCGCGCCAACTTCAACAACATAAGCCTCAAGGCCGGCGAGGAGGTCACCGTGACCCAGACCTTCACCGCCGAGAAGACCGTGGAGGACCCCGTGATCCGTATGCAGATCGGCAACCCCGCCGAGGGCGTCACCTCCAACACCATCACCGTCACCGCGGTGGAGTTCGGCACCTTAGAGGGTGACCAAGAGACCAACAAGACCATTGACTCCTTCAGCGTAAGCGCCACCTCCGCCCATTGCACGGCGAACCCCGACTACATCTGGACCACCTTCAACGGCACCGATGAGGACAACGAACTGGGCGTGGGCACCATCTGGACCGAGGACGGCAAGCTCTGCTACCGCATCGACCAGGGCGGCAACACCGACTTCCACAACAAGCTCATCATCGGCCACGGCGGCAACAAGCTGACCCTCCCCGCCGACAGCTACTTCACCATTGAGGTCACCGGCAAGGCCAGCCAGCCCGTATCCTGCGGCTTCGCCCTGAACCCCATGGGCGGCTGGGATCCCAGAGTCCAGGAGGGGATCGACTTCACCACCGAGGAGCAGACCTTCACCTTCGAGACCACCGACACCCTGATCACGGATATGGACTTCGAGATGCTGTTCCAGTTCGGCTCCGCCGCTCTTGCAGAGATGGGCGAGGTCACCGTGGAGATCTCCAACATCACCATCTATCAGAGAAGCATCATCTAATTTAAAAACCCAACAGCCTTGCAGAGGGGATGGTCCCATCCCCTCTGCAAGCCGTAAAAGCAAGGAGACCGAAATCAATGAAAAAGATCATATGCGCGGCGCTCTGCCTCGTTCTCGTCCTCTCCCTCGCCGCCTGCTCGTCGGCCGAGTACACCGTGAGCTTTGACGCCGCCTCCGCCGGCGTCTCCATAGAGGCGCAGACCGTGAAGGGCGGGAAGAAGCTCGCCGCCCCCGCCGAACCCTCAAGGGACGGCTACAGCTTCATCGGCTGGTTCCAGGACGCCGGCCTCACCCAGCCCTTTGACGTAAGCTCCGACAAGGTGGAGGGCAGCATGACCCTCTACGCCGGATGGGACAGGAGCGGCGGCGAGGACTACTCCGACCCCGGCAATGACAAGGACTTCTCCTCCCTGCGCAGCCCCGGAAGCCAGGAGGAGGCCTACGACTACAGCGCCTTCTTCCTGCCGGAGAAGGACGGCTCAAGCCAGCCGTATGTGGGCGACACCATGCCCTACTATGAGGACGGCACCTACTACATCTACTACCTGAAGGAGGCGGGCGACTCCCTGAACCACTCCGCCTACCTTGCCACCACCACCGACTTTGTCACCTACACCGAGTACGACGACGCGGTGCTGGGCGCCAACCCCGACGGGGGCCAGGACAGCTGGATCGGCACAGGCTCCGTTGTTAAGGTTGACGGGAAGTATTATTTCTTTTATACTGGACACGGGAACGGCGCTATCCTGGAGTACGCCGAGAAGATCATGGTGGCCGTGGGCGACACCCCCACCTCCTTTGAGAAGCTGGAGGGCTGGGACATCACGCCTCCCGCCGAGCTGGGCCAGAAGCAGGACTTCCGGGACCCCCAGGGCTATGTGGACCCGGCCAGCGGCAACATCGTCCTCACCGTCACCGCCTCTCAGGGGGGCGTGGCCAGGATCCTGAAATACACCCTCTCCCCCGACCTTGAGAACGTCCACTACGACGGCGTCATCTTCACCAACGACGAGGCCAAAAACGGCGACTTCTGGAACTTGGAGTGCTCCGACACCTTTGAGATGGGCGGGAAGTACTACATCACCTACTCCGCCCAGGACGACACCCTTTGGTACGCCGTGGCCGACACCCCCTACGGCCCCTACGGCGACCCCACGCGGCTGGACGGCAAGCTCTTTTACGCCGCCAAGCACGTGGAGGACGGCGACAGGGTGTACATGGTGGGCTGGGCGCGGAGAAGCGAATCCGCCTCCTCCACCCAGGACGTGGCCGCGTGGGGCGGCAACGTGGCGGTCCAGGAGGTCATCCAGAACCCCGACGGGACCTTGACTTTGGACCCCGTGGACGCCCTTGAGAACGCCTTCACCGCCCGCCGGGAGCTTCCCTGCGAAGGCGGCACCCACGCCTATGTGGCCGCCGGGTCCGCCTACAACTACGCCGACGCCTTCACCTGCTACGAAAGCTTCCTGCTCACCGGCGAGTTCACCTTCACCGGCACAGGCTCCTTCGGACTGAGCTTTGATTACAACGGCCGGGCCGAGAAGAACAAGCTCATCTCCATCTCCCCCGCCGACGGCATGATGCGGCTCTACTTCAACCAGGGCAGCACCCTCATCGCCGAGACCGCCGCGCCCCTCACGGCGGGCGAGACCTACTCCTTCACCTACATCCAGGAGGGGTCCGTGGGCATCTTCTACATCGACGGCATCGCGGCCCTGACGGTCCGGCTCTACGGCGCCAGCGGAAAGCCCATCCAGATCTTCGCGGAGAACAACTCCGTGCTCTTCACCTCTCTCAGAGAGTACACAAGGCCGTAACGGCCGGGACCCCGCCCCACGGCGGAGAAAGGCAAGGGAGAAAACATGAAAGGTATTTTCGGATATGACAGCCCTCTTATGAGCGCCCTCACCTCCATCGGGGACTGCATCTGCCTCAGCGTACTCTGGATCGTCTTCTCCCTGCCTGTCGTCACCATCGGGGCCTCCACCACGGCCCTGTACGCCGCGGCGTACCACACCATAAGGCGGAAGGAGGGCGCGCTGTGGTCCCGCTTCTGGGGGGCCTTCCGGGAGAATTTCAAGCGTTCCACCCTCCTGGGCCTTGTGGTATTCGCCGTGCTGGCCCTGCTGACGATGGACGTGTTCGTCCTTCGCGGCGTCAGGCTCTCCGGCGGCGCTTTTGGCGGCCTTTTCTACGTCGTGCTGGTCCTTTGGTGCCTCGCCGTCACCTGGGCCGTCTACGTGGCCTCTTACGCGGCCCGGTTCAACGGGAGCGTCCGGGAGGTCCTGAAATTCGGCTTCATGCTGATGACGCTCCACCCCATCAAAATGCTGGGCGTGCTGCTCCCGGCCCTCGCAGGCATGGCGCTCACGCTTCTTGTGCCGTTTATGGCGCTTATCCTGCCGGCGGCTCTGTTCGTGGTGTTCAGCTTCACCACGGAGAGCGTCTTCAGGCTCCATATGCGCCCGGAGGATCTGGAACGCGAGACCTCCGGGGGTTCCGACAGCGAAGAGGAGACGGATATTCATGATCAGTGACAAATTACAAAAAGCCAGAGAATTTGAGGCCCACTACGGGCCGTTTATCAAGGATAAAAACCGTCCGGCGTACCATCTCACCCCCACCATAGGGTGGATGAACGACCCCAACGGCTTTTCGCTCTATAAGGGCGAATACCACCTGTTCTACCAGTATCACCCCTACGACACCAAGTGGGGTCCCATGCACTGGGGCCATGTGAAGACCCGCGACTTCCTCCACTGGGAGCGCCTCCCCGCCGCCCTGGCCCCGGATACGCCTTACGATAAGAACGGCTGCTTCTCCGGGAGCGCCATAGAGCTTCCCGACGGCCGCCAGCTCCTTCTGTACACCGGCGTCCGGCAGGTGCGGGAGGAGAACGGCGACCTCCACGACTGCCAGACCCAGTGCGTGGCGGTGGGCGACGGGCTGGACTATGAAAAATGCCCGCGCAACCCCGTGATCTCCGCCAGCGGTCTGCCTGAGGGCGGAAGTCCCTTCGACTTCCGGGACCCCAAGATATGGCGGGAGGGCGATGTCTACTACATGGTGGTGGGCAACCGCCCCGCCGACGGCAGCGGCTCCATCCTGCTCTACGAGAGCGCCGACTGCGTCTCCTGGACCTTCAGGGGCGTGCTGGCGGCGTGCCACAACCAGTTCGGCCGGATGTGGGAGTGCCCGGATTTCTTCGCCCTTGACGGCAAGCACGTCCTCCTCACAAGCCCGGAGGAGATGGCCGCCGTGGGCCTTGAGTTTCACGCCGGACACGGCACGGTGTGCCTCATCGGCAGCTATGACCGGGAGCGGTGCCACCTCGTCCGGGAGAACGTCCAGGCCATCGACTACGGCCTCGACTTCTACGCCCCGCAGACGCTGTTGACCACCGACGGGCGGCGGGTGATGATCGGCTGGATGCAAAACTGGGAGACCGTGGGCTGTCAGCCCCGGAATTGCCGGTGCTTCGGCCAGATGACGGTGCCCCGGGAGCTGTCCATAAAGGACGGGCGGCTCATCCAGCGCCCGGTGCGGGAGATCGAATCGTGCCGGAGCTATCAGATCCTCTACAGGAACGTCCTCCTGAATGGGATGCTGACGCTCCAGAACGTCCGGGGCCGGGTGGTGGACATGACCGTCACCGTGCGCCCCGCCTCCCAGACCGGCTACCGGCTCTTCAAGATCAACGTGGCGGGGGACGGCGAGCATATGACCGTGGTGCGCTACAAGCCCGAATGCAACACCGTGCGGGTGGACCGCACCCGCTGCGGCTTCCCCCACGACATCGTCAACGTCCGTGACTTCGTGGTCCGCCCGCGCGGCGGGGAGATCAAGCTGCGCATCCTCCTGGACAAATACAGCATGGAGCTGTTTGTCAACGACGGCGAGCAGGCCGCCACCACGGTGATCTACACCGACGTCAGCGCCGACGCCATCAGCTTTGAGTCGGACGGGAGCGTCGTTATGGATGTGGAAAAGTACGACCTTTTATTTGATTGAGGTGTCAGGCAATGAGCAAAAAGTATGACGTTGTGGCCCTTGGCGAGCTTCTCATGGACTTCACCGAAAACGGCGTGTCCCCCCAGGGGAACACCCTCTTTGAGGCCAACCCCGGCGGCGCGCCCTGCAACGTGCTGGCCATGCTCCAAAAGCTGGGCCGCCGCACCGCCTTTGTGGGCAAGGTGGGGGACGATATGTTCGGCCGGACGCTGCGGGCCGTGGCGGAGGGCGCGGGCATCGATATGCGCGGCCTCCTTGTGGACCGGGACGCCCGCACCACCCTGGCGTTTGTCAAGACCCTCCCCGGCGGCGACAGGGATTTCTCCTTCTACCGCAACCCCGGCGCGGATATGGCGCTGAGGGCCGGCGAGCTTCCCCTGGAGCTTATCGAGAGCGCCCGGATCTTCCACTTCGGGACTTTGTCCATGACCCACCCCGGCGTCCGGGAGGCCACCGTGTGCGCGGTGGAGGCGGCTAAAGCCGCCGGGGCGCTCATCTCCTTCGACCCCAACCTCCGCCCGCCCCTGTGGCGGAGCGATGACGAGGCCAGGGCGTGCATCGCCTGGGGCCTCTCCCACGCGGACGTGGTGAAGATCGCCGACAACGAGCTGGAGTTCATGACCGGCGAGACGGATTTTGACGCGGGGGCGGCGGCGCTCTACGCCGGGCACCCCAACATCAGGCTCCTGAACGTCACCGCCGGACCCGACGGCAGCCACGCCTATTATGAGGGCCGCCACGTCTATGTCCCCGGCGTCACCCTGGGCGGCACCGTGGAGACCACCGGCGCCGGCGACACCTTCTGCGCCTGCGTCCTCCACCACGTCCTGGACCGGGGCGTGGACGGCCTCACGGACGCGGACCTCGCCTCCATGCTTCGCTTCGCCAACGCCGCCGCGTACCTGGTCACCACGAAGAAAGGGGCCATCCGCTCCATGCCGGAGCGGGCGGAGGTGGAAGCCGTCCTGGCCCGGATCTGAGCGCCCGGCCTTCCCTCCCGCCGCGAAAAATTTTCCCTCAATATCCTTTGCCGGAAAAGGCCAGCGGCCTTTTCCGGCAGGTTGAAATGTCCTCCCCATGATGGGGAGGACTATTTTTTATTCGGTTTGTCCGGGGCCAGGAAGTCCGTGTCGTGCTCCTGCCGGCGGAGGGCGCGCCCCTCCGCGATCAGCGTGTCCGCCTTTAGCGCCACCAGGTTCACGTCGGTCCCCATGGCGCGGGCGACCTCGCCAATGTCCATCCCCTGTTGGATGTACTCCAAAATCTCCTCGTCAGGCAGGGTCAGCTGGGAGGCGAAGACGTTGGCCTCGTACTCCATGCGGTTGTGGCGCATATTGAAGATGTCGTATTCCTGAAAGCCGCCGGCGCTCTCCGCCTCGCGCCTGTGGAGCACGTGATGCCCCAGCTCGTGGGCGAGGACGATGTTCTCCATCACCGGGTCCAGGTCGGACTTGATGAAGATGAAGGGCACCCGCATGATGACCTTGTAGGCCCCCTTCTGGGCGGAGAAGCCGCGGGGCAGGATCTCGATCCCCAGCTCCCGCGCCACCCGCTTCGGGTCCCGGCTGCCGCACCAGCGCACAAGGGCGTCGGCCCGCCTGACGATTTTACGCGCGTCCGTCATGTCCGCCGCCGCCCTTGTATTTCCTGTTGCGCTCCTTGGCGATCCAGTAGGCCTCCTGGATGGCCCGGAGCATCTCGTCCTTGTCCTCGTCGGCAAGCTCCCCGCCGGCAAAGAGGGCCGTGGCCTCCCGCACCAGCTCCCTGGCCTGGGCGCTGCCCCGGGGGCCGTACTTCTCCCCCGCGCTGGTCACAAAATCCTCGTCCTCCGTGAGCAGGTAGTTCACGTCGCACGAAAAGAGCGACGCCAGACGCGCATAGATCTCCCGGTTGCGGGGGTAGACCCCGTCCTGCTCGTAGGAGCCGTAGGCCCTGCGGGAGATGCCCGCCGCCCGCGCGGCCTCCTCCTGAGAGATGTGCTTTTCGGCGCGCAGCCGACGCAGTTTCTCGCCAAATTTCATGTGTACGCCTCCTTTGGGAAGTATTACTTCGCAAAAATTTTCAAAAACCCCTTGACAAGCGAAGTACAATCGCCTATAATGGGCTTGTGCATGGGAAGTCTACTTGCCATATTATACATCAGACTTCCCAAAATGTCAACAGGAAATTTTGCCGGTCCTGTCCGTTTTTTCGGACACGTCAAGGGGTATACTGTGTCTGTAAGCAGGGAAGCCCCTCTGGAGGCAGGGTTATGTATATCTGCATCGATCTCAAATCCTTCTACGCCTCGGTGGAGTGCGTGGACAGGGGGCTTGACCCGCTGACGGCCAGGCTCGTGGTGGCGGACGAGACGCGGACGGACAAGACCATCTGTCTGGCCGTGTCCCCGGCCCTCAAGGCTCTGGGCGTACCGGGGAGGCCGCGCCTTTTTGAGGTCTATGAGCGGCTCCGGGAGGTGAAGGCCCGCACCGGGACGGAGGTGGATTTCATCATCGCCCGGCCCCGGATGGCCCTCTACGTGGAGACCTCCGCCAAAATCTACGCCGCCTACCTCCAATACGTCGCCCCGGAGGACATCCACGTCTACTCCATCGACGAGGTGTTCATCGACGCGGCCAAATACTTAAAGCCCCTGAAAATGACGGCGCGGGAGCTTGCCGTGACCATGATCCGGGACGTGCTGGCCCGCACGGGCATCACCGCCACGGCGGGGCTGGGCACGAACCTGTATCTGGCCAAGATCGCCATGGACGTGGTGGCGAAAAAGACGAAGCCCGGCCGGGACGGGGTGCGTCTGGCCGAGCTTGACGAGATGAGCTACCGCCGGCTCCTGTGGGACCACCGCCCCATCACCGATTTCTGGATGGTGGCGGGGGGCGTCTCCGCGCGGCTGGCGAAGCTGGGGGTCTTCACCATGGGGGACCTGGCGCGGCTGAGCCTCCGGGACGAGAGCGCGCTTTTTCGGACCTTCGGCGTGGACGCGGAGATCCTCATAGACCACGCCTGGGGCGAGGAGAGCTGCACCATGGAGGACATCAAGTCCTACCGCCCATCGGACACCTCCCGCAGCACCGGGCAGGTCCTCTCCCGCCCCTACCGCTTCGACGAGGCCCGGATCATCGTCCGAGAGATGGCGGAGGAGCTGGCGCTGGACCTGACGGACAGGGACCTCATCGCCGGGGCCGTGGTGCTCCACGTGGGGTACGACCGGGAGAACGGGGACTGGGGCGGCGCCGTCAAGTCCGACCACTACGGGCGAAAGGTCCCCGTCTCCGCCCACGGGACCCAGCCCCTGGGCAGCCCCACGGACGCGCTGTCGCGGGTGACGGAGGCGGCCCTGACGCTCTACGACAGGATCGTCAACCGGGAGCTTACGGTGCGGCGGATCAACCTCACCGCCATCCGCCTCTCCGGCGCGCAGGAGCGGGTGGAGCAGCTGAATCTGTTCCAGAACAGCCGGCGCGAGGCGCGGGAGAGCGCGCTTCAGCGGGCCGTGCTGGACGTACACAAAAAGTACGGGAAAAACGCCCTCTTGAAGGGCCACGATTTTCTGGAGGGGGCCACCGCCCGCGAGCGGAACGGCCAGATTGGAGGACATAGAAAATGAACATCTATCAGGACATCATCAACGCCCGCCGCAGCAGCGGCTATCCCAAAATGGCCAGGGCCGACCGGGCCAAGATCTTCGCGCCCTTCTCCGCGCTCCGGGGCCTGGACGACTCTCTGGCCGCGCGGGAGCTGCGGTACGCGCCCCGCCCGGAGATCGCCCCGGACAGGGCCGAGCAGCTGGACCGGCGGCTGCGGGCCTTCCGGCGGGGAGACCCGGTGACGGTGACGTGGTTTGAGCGGCTGAAGACCGAGAACGGCGCCGACCTGGGCCGTTACCGGGTCACCACGGGGGAGTACATCGCCAGCCACCCCGCCTCCGGCGTCCTGCTTCTGACAAACGCCAAAATTGAGACACGGGACATCGTGGACCTGGGCGGACGGTAAAAACCGCCGGAAAAAGGCCGCAGGGCCTTTTTCCGGCGATCGGTTTTTGAGAGCGCACGGCTCCGGGAGAACATCTGGACTTTGTTTTTTCGGCTGTGACGATTTACGCCGGGGTCATTGGGGCGTATAGGGGGAGTCCCACTCCTCCCAGCCCGCGGTCATGCGGACGGCGCCGGTGTAGGCGTCCACCACGGCGGTGCAGGTGTCGCGCCAGGGGACGCCCTCCTTCCTATACTCGTCGCTCTGGAAATTGAAATAATAGGCCGGGGTCAGCTCGTTCCGATCGTTTGTGAAGAAGTCGCTCCAGCCCAGAGTGACGCTCACCGGCTCCGGGGCCTTGATGAGTTCGCTCCGATACGTCCCGTCGCCCTCCACGGCGTTTAGGTGCGCCGTGCTTCTGGCGTAGTTGACGCAGTAGAGGGCCTGTTCCGGCGTCAGGAACCACCGGGGCGCGTCCCCGGTGACGGCGGAGACGGCCGGGAGGGAGACGGAGAAGTCGGTCACCCGGCCGTCCACCACATAGGCGTAGACGCTGCTGCGCATGAAGGGCAGTCCGTCCAGCGTGAGGGACCAGCCCACCATGTGTTCCTCGCCGTCGGCCCGGAGCTGGGAGGGGTCCCCCGCCGTCAGGCTCTCCATGCCGAACACCGCCGCCATCGCCCGCGCGGCGGCCACGGACTCCCCGGCGGTGACCGGGTTCCCCGTGAAATAGGGGGCCGTCTCGGTGTAGTCGTTCCGGGCGGAGTAGCTGATGACAAGGTCGCTCCCGTCCACGCCGCCCGCGCGGATCACCTCCCGGAACCCGCCCACCATGGGGGCGGCCAACTCAAGGCCCCTGTCGGTGTTCGACACGGTGACGTCGCCGCCCCACAGCGTCGCCGCCGCCCTGGAAAGCCGCTCCTCCAAAGCCGCCCCGTCCCACCAGGCGTCGCCGCCCAGGCCTATCTTCCACTCGCGGAGCTTTGAAAGGTCCGCCAGAGTGTCAAAGCCCTCAAACTGCCGCCCCTCCAGCTCCGGGAGGACAGGCCCGGCGTCAAGGGGCCGCGACGGTGCCCAATCGGGCATGGCCGCGATGCCCAGCGCGGCGGAGGGCAGCTCCGGGGACCAGGTGAACGGCTCCTGCCTCTGAGGCGTGCCCTCAAAGGTGGGCGGGGTCATGTTTTCCGTCCTCTCCGCCATCAGGGAGCCGATCTTTCCCCGAAGCGTCTGGGCCAGCTCTCCCACCTCCGGGTCGTCCCGGAGGCCGTACATCAGCGTGTCGATCCGATCCGCCGTCTCCGCGTCCGCAGCCGCGCCCTGGGCGGCCAGGTCCAGATTCGCCTCCGCGTCCCCCGCCGTCAAAAGGCCGCGAAGGAAGGCTTTGGCGTCGGCCTCCATGAGCCGCGGGTAGTGCGCCGCCCGGCGGGAACGATAGAAATCGCTGTCAAGGCCCTCGCCGAAGAGGAGCGCGTAAAATTCCCCGCTCCCCGCCGCGTGGGAGACGCCTGTGCGGGCGTCGAAGAGGAAATAGACCGTCCCGCCGGGGTAGGTCCCCTTCACGAGAAGCGCGTCGTCGCTCACCCAGCACAGCGCCTCACAGCTGACGCCGCCATAGCCCTCCGGCACGGGGACGGTCTGTTCCACGCCGGAGCTTCCGTTCACCGTCACCCGCGGGACGCCGGAGCTGTCCTTGAAGGTCTGCGCCCAGCGGCTGTGGGCCTCGTTCATGGGGAAGTTGTCGTAGGTCATGGCCTCGATGTAGTCCTCCATGGCCTCCTCTACCGCCGCAAGCGCCAGGCCCGCCGGATCGCTCACCGCCTGATGGCCCGTGATCATCTCCCGGAAAGCGTCAAAATCCCCGGAGGCCTTGCCGTAGACCAGCAGTTGTGCCGCGTTTTCCCGTGCCCTCTGGCCTTGAGAACCCAATTCCGTCAGAAATCTCTCCGGGTCAAGGTCGAATATCTCCACATAGACGTCTGCCAGCAGCTCGCTGGTGGCACCGTCGCTCTGGGCGCATTTTTCAAAGAGGGAGGCGTAAAATTCCGGGCCGGATCGGGGGTATGCCCACTCGTCCCCCAGGGTGTAGAGGGCCAATTCTCCCTCCGGCGTTTCCAGCAGCAACCAGAAGGGTCCCTCCCAATAGCTGTCGTGGGGGGTCAGCGCCGCGCCGGGGTCGTCTTTGAGGGCGATGTCCCAAAGACGGCCCTCTCGGATCTCCAGCGCCTTATATTTTCCGCCCCGGCGCAGGAGAACGTGATCGCCGTTGAAGTCGTTCCACATGGCAAACCCGTCAAACCCCTCTCCGCGCCATACCTCGTCGCCCCGCGTCTCGCCGGTGGAGTCGTCACAGATCCTGGCCATGCCGCTCTCCGACACGTTGAGCCGCCAGCCCATGGGGGTGAAGGAGACAAAATCGGTGTCGGCGTTGACGCCGGTATTGTCTCCGGCTTCGGCCTCCGTGCCGCCGTCCCGCTCAAAGAGCGCGCCGTCGGGGAGCCGGATGTATGAAAACGCATCGGAGGCCCCGGCGTTGTAGACGAGGGCGCCGTCCCTGAGATCGAAGGCGAAGGTCCGCCCGTACCCACCGCTCTCCGTGAGGGTCACGCGGGTCTTCTCCAATTTCCAGGTCCCCTCGCCCAGAACGCTGGAGGCGTAGCCCTCGGAGTACTCCATGGTCCCGTCCTCCCGGAGCAGGATCCAGAAGCCGCCGCCCATGTTCCGATCGACCTCGGAGGTCAGGACGTACCGCCCCGCCAGGTCCTCCTTATCGTCCCTGGGGTCCGTCAGGAAGCACACCGCCAGCACGGCGCAGATCAGGACGGAGAGCGCCGTCAGCCACAAAACGGGCTTTTTCCACCGCAGCACGTTCTTCACCCGCTGCGTCAGCTTCCCCTCCCCGAAGGCCACGGGGCAGGCCGCCACGTGGCGGTGGAAGGTCACCGCCGACAGGAGCGCCTGGGAGTAGGCTTTTTTCGCCCCGGCCCCCAGCTCCTTCAGGACGGCCTCGTCACAGGCAAGCTCGATGTCCCGGCACAGCAGGACATACGCAAGCCACACCAGCGGGTTGAACCAGTAGACCGCCAGCACTAGGAACGCCAGGGGCTTGAAGAGGTAGTCGCGCCTTTTGATGTGCGCCCGCTCGTGGGCCGCCACGTACTCCCGCGCCTGCGGGTCCATGTCCTCCGGCAGGTAAATCCGGGGCCTGATGAGGCCGAACACAAAGGGGGAGGGCACCGCGCCCGACTCCCAGATCCCCGGCTCCGTCTCCACCGCCCCGGAGACGCGGCGGCGGAGGGACACGGCGGAGAACAGGAAATAGACAAGCATCGCCGCCATGCCGGCGGCCCACACCCACCCGGCGATGACGGTGAGCACGTGCAGCGGGTTGACGCTGGCCGCCGGCGACGGGGCGAAGGTCTGGGAGAAGGCGGGGTTCACCGCGCCGTCCAGCGCCGGGACCCCGGTGTGGATGGTGGGGGCCGGGTCGTAGCGCACCGCGCTCTCGCTGAGCACCTCCCGGGAGGGGATGAGGCTCAGGACGCTCTCCACGGAGAAGGGGAGGGCCAGCCGCACCCCCACAAGCCCCCACATGACGCAGCGCACGTTTTTGGGCGCGCGCGTCATCAGGAGCCGCAGCACAACCACCGCCAGGATGAGCCACGACGCCTCCAGGGAGAGATTGAAAAGCTTCAGAAATACGGCCTCCATCACTTGTCCTCCTCCTCGTACTCGTCGATGAGCCGGCGGACGTCCTCCAGCTCCTTCTTCGTCACGCCCCGGCATCTGGCGAAGGCCGCCACGAAGGCGGGCAGGGAGCCTTCAAAGGTCCTGTCCATCAGCTCGTCCATCTGCGCCGCCTGGGCCTCGGCCTTGGAGACCAGGCTCGTCACCGTGGCGTTCTCGTTTTTGAGGACGCCTCTCTCCGACAGGCGGCGTATCACCGTGTACGTGGTGGCCTTGGACCACCCCAGACGGGTCTTGCACAGCTTGACAAGCTCCGTGGAGTTGACGGGTTCGTTCTCCCAGAGGATGAGGCAGAATTTATATTCGCTTTCAAAAATTTTCGGTGTCTCCATGGTAAGCGCCTCCGTAGGTTTAATGGGTTAAACTAAGTCTAACAGATTAAACCTCCCCTGTCAAGGGGGAGGCGCAACTTTTTTTCATTTTTCTTCCTCCGCCGGGGAGCGGCCCCGCGCGGGGGCGGGAGATACGAAAAATCCCGGAGCCAAAAGGCTCCGGGTTTTGGTTGGTGGACGATACAGGACTTGAACCTGTGACCCTCCGCACGTCAAGCGGATGCTCATACCAGCTGAGCTAATCGTCCGTCAGCGTCCATTATTTTAACCCATGGTATCACGGTTGTCAACACTTTTTTTGCCGGCGGCTAAAATTTTTTGCCCGAAGCGTAAAAAAAGACTTGCAATTTCAATTATATAATGATATTATAGTGGGGCTCTTGAAGCGCGCCTGTAGCTCAGCTGGATAGAGTGCGCGGCTACGAACCGCGAGACCGGGGGTTCGAGTCCCTTCAGGCGTACCAAAAAAAGACCGCTGTAAAGCGGTCTTTTTTTCAACCTGTCGAAAAAAGGCCTTTGGCCTTTTTCCGACAAAGGGGAACGTGCGGGAAACTCCCCGTGAATTTTGCGAAATTCACGCGGACTTTCCCTGCTGTTTTGCTCCGCGCACGGCCCCCTTGTGGCCGCACACTCCGCAAAACAAAAGGGATTTTTTCCGACGCGCAGGTCGCCGGAAAAAATACTCAAGTTGAGTTTTTTGATAATCTGCAAAATAGACCGCTTCACAGCGGTCTTTTTTTGTCTGTCGAAAAGGGCCTTTGGCCTTCTCCGGCGAAGATGTTTGTATCATTTGCCGGTGGGGAGCAGGGCCTGGACGGCGTAGATGAGGGCGTACAGGATGGGCTGGTGGAGGATGTAGATGAGAAGGCTCCTGCGGCCGATCTGTGGGAGGACGGGGCAGGTAAAGGTGTAGAATTTCTCAGGGAGCCTGCGCTCCACCACGTAGAGGCCCGCCCAGGTCCCCAAAAGGAACACGAAGATCCAGGGGAAGATGGGGAACCAGTCGGCGCTGTAGAACACGTCGGGGACCCAGCCGAAGGGGAAGAGCCAGTTGGCGGCGGGGCCGATGGAGGTGTGCTCCACCAGCCACGCGGTGAAGATCAGCAGTCCAATGTAGATCGCCGGCGCGGCCTTCCGGGGTATGGCGTCCCACGCCTTGTGGGTCAGGGCGAAGAAGACCATGGAGAAGCCCAGCAGGTGGAGGACGCCGAAGCGGATGGGTTCGTTGATGATGGGGAGGCTCGTCACCACGGTCATCCCCATGGCGATGGCGAAGCAGAGGACGCCGCGCTTCAGGTTGCTGCGGGAAAAGCGGCAGCAAAGGCCCGCAAGGAAGATGAAAAGGCCGGCGAAGATGTAGTGAAGCACGTCAAAAACGGGGTTTGTAAAAAGCCACTCCGGGGCGCCGCAAAGGACGATCAGAT
Source organism: uncultured Oscillospiraceae bacterium (assembly GCA_947627715.1). Classification (GTDB taxonomy): domain Bacteria; phylum Bacillota; class Clostridia; order Oscillospirales; family Oscillospiraceae; genus RUG626. The sequence continues at coordinate 22,581 of CANQXK010000023.1, read as the reverse complement.
CCAAAAGTCCATGGTGAATGACCATAAGTATAAGGGCAAGTCCCCGCGCCGCGTCGATGGCGTCAATGCGTTTTTTCTTCTCCATGGCTCACACGTTGAAGCGGAAGAGGGTCACGTCGCCGTCGCGCATCACGTAGTCCTTGCCCTCGCTGCGCACAAGGCCCTTTTCTTTGGCCGCCGCCATGGAGCCGCAGGCCTCCAGGTCGTCGAAGGCCACGATCTCGGCCCGGATGAAGCCCCGCTCGAAGTCGGAGTGGATCTTTCCGGCGGCCTGGGGGGCGCGGGTGCCCCTTGTGATGGTCCAGGCGCGGCACTCGTCCGCCCCGGCGGTGAGGAAAGAGATGAGGCCCAGAAGCTCGTAGGAGCATTTGATGAGCCGGTCAAGGCCGGACTCGGAAAGGCCCATCTCCTCTAAAAACAGGCCCCGCTCGGCCTCGTCAAGCTCCGTCAGCTCCTGCTCGGTCTTGGCGCAGATGGGGAGGACCTGCGCCCCCTCGGCGTCCGCCCGCTCTTTGACCGCCCGGTAGTAGGCGTTGTTGGCAAAGTCCGCCACGCCCGCCTCGTCCATGTTGGCAGCGTATATGACGGGCTTCAGGGAGAGAAGGTCGGAGGCCGCCACGAGGGCCGCGTCGTCCTCGGAGTCCGTCTCGAAGCTCCTGGCGGACTTGCCCGCGTCCAGGTGGGCGTGGAGGGCCTCCAGCACCTCGGCCTCGTGGCGGAGCTTCTTGTCCCCGCCGCGGGAGGCTTTCTGGGCCTTTTCCAGGCGGCGGTCCACCATCTCAAGGTCGGCCATGATCAGCTCCAGGTCGATGATGTCCATGTCCCTGGCGGGGTCGGCCCCGCCCTCCACGTGGATGACGTTCTCGTCGTCGAAGCACCTGACCACATGGACGATGGCGTCCGTGCGGCGGATGTTCTCCAGGAATTTGTTCCCCAGCCCCTCCCCCTTGGAGGCGCCCTTCACAAGTCCCGCGATGTCCACGAACTCGATGACGGCGGGGGTGACCTTTTTGGGGCTGTACATATTGGCCAGATACTCGAGCCTCCTGTCCGGCACCGTGACGGTGCCCACGTTGGGTTCGATGGTGCAGAAGGGGTAGTTGGCCGCCTCCGCCCCGGCGTTGGTGATGGCGTTGAAAAGGGTGGACTTGCCCACGTTGGGAAGCCCGACGATGCCTAATTTCATGTTCTCTCTCCTGTTGATTATTTTACTTTTTAAGGCGGCGGGGGACCGTCCTCTCAGACCTGACGGGGGACCGTCACCGGCAGAAGCTGGCGGAGCTTGTAGCTCACGTACCGCCCGTCGGACCGGGCGCACAGAAGCTCCATCTCCGGCGAAAACTCGCTGAGGACCTGGCGGCACGTGCCGCAGGGCGTGCAGTAGTCGGCGCTCTGGGCGGAGTACACGGCCAGCCGCCGGAAGGCGCGGTAGCCGCGGGACACCGCCTGACAAAGGGCGGCGCGTTCGGCGCAGATGGTGGCGCCGAGGGCCGCGTTCTCCACGGAGCACCCGGTGAAGACCGTGCCGTCGGCGCATTCCAGCGCCGCGCCGAAGCTCCTGTTGGAGTAGGGCGCGTAGGAGTACTCTGCGGCGGCCACGGCCATGTTGATCAGTTCTCTGTCCGTCATCGCTATGCCCTCTTTCTCTTTCTATATGGCTCAACGGCCCTCTCAGGCGTCAAGGTCCACCTGCCAGTTGAGGACGCCGTTAAACACGCTTGTCTGGCTGGGGGCGAGGCCCGAAACCACCCCGACGTGGGTCACCACGGCCCGCCGCTTGTAGGCTATGGGGACGATCATGGCGTCCTCCGCGGCGAAAAGGTCCAGCTCCAGGGCCGCAGCCGCCCGGCTCTCCCCGTCCGGGGCGGCCAGGAACGCATCCACCAGCTCCCGGTAGGAGCCGTTGCTTCTGAAGCTGTAGTTGAGGGTCCCGTAGAACAGCGCCCCCACGTCGAAGTCCGCCTTCAGCCGGGCCTCCCCCAGGTACATATCGAAGCTGCCCTGGGACAGGGCGCGCTGGAAATTGGAAAAGCTCATGCTCTCAAGCTTTACGTTGATCCCCATGTTCTGCATCTCGGTGACGATCCGCTCCGCCGCCTCCACCTTTTTGGTGGTCTCGGAGTTGACCAGGAGCTTAAGCTCCATCTTCTCGCCGTTGTGCTCCAAAAAGCCGTCGGAGTCCACGTCCTCAAGGCCGGCGTTGACGGCAAGCCTTCTGAAATTCTGCCGCGAGTAGCCGTAGCCCGTCTCATCCGTCTCGTCCGTAAGGCCCAGGGCCGGGTTCAGGACGAACACGGAGCGCCTGGCGGCGTTCTCATAGATGTCCGCGCATATGCCGTCCAGGTCCACCAGCCTCATCAGGGCCTGCCGGAGGTAGTTGTCCGAGGCGTCGCCATACGTACAGTTGAAGCCCAGGTACAGAAGGTCCGTGGTGTCGTAGTAGCGCGTCTCGTGCACCATGTGGACGTTGAATTTGCTGTTCCCCGTGGGGTCGATGTTCACAAGGTCGATGTTCCTGTAGGAGAAGGCGTCGGAGAGGTCGTCCTCCCGGATCTCCCGGAGGGTGATCGACCGCAGGGAGGCGGCGCTGTACTCCCTGTGGGAGGGGAAGGCCACCAGCCTTTCGCCGTTTTTCACATACGGGCCGGTGCCCAGGGGTTCCTCCGCGTCCGCCTGCCCGTTTTTGATGATGGGCACGTCCAGCACCGCCGGGAACGCATAGTTGACCCGCTTGAGGCGCACCGTCACCGTCATGTCGTCCGACACGCCCACGGAGTCGATGTCCTCCAGGCGCGCGGAGTATTTCGGCGAGCGGCGGGCGATGTTGAGGGTATAGGTCACGTCGTCGGTGTCCAGAAGCGAGCCGTCATGGAAGCGGACGCCCTCCCGGATCTTCAGGGCGTAGGTCTGCCCGTCCTCGGTGGAGAAACTCTCGCACAGCACCGGCTCCGGGGAGAGTTCCCCGTCCAGGGCGAAAAGGCCCTCGTACAGCAGGCCCATGAGCTGCTCGTTATAGTAATCCGTCCCCGTCAGCGGGTTCAGGGACCCCTCCGGGGAATAGGTCAGGCTGAAAAGGCCGTCGGCCTTCACCGCGCTCTCCCCCGGCCTTGGGACGTCGTCCTCCTGGGCCGGGGCGGTGGCCTCCGGCTGGGTCTGGGTCTCCTGCCCCGTCTCGCCGCCGGTCCCCGTCACAGGCGGCGCCGGCGCGCGCTGGCAGCCGGTGAGCAGCAGAAGCAGCGCCATCAGCGCGGCCGCCGTTTTGAATCTCAATGGCCTCACAGGCTCAATCCTCCCTTTTCTCTCTCCTCACAGCAGGGCGATGACCGCCGCCTGCGAGCCGCGCAGTCCCCCGGTGTGGCGGTGGGACCAGTATTTGTCCGGGCGGCACATGGTACACTCATCGGAGACCGCGATGTTGTCCGGCTCCACCCCGGCCCTTATAAGGAGCGCCCGGTTGACGCCCTTCAGGTCCACGAAAAATTTGTCCGTTTCCCGGCCGGGGTCGTCGATATATTCCCGGCCCTCCCGGCCCAGGACGGCCATCACCGCCTCCGGAACCTCCGGCCCCGTCTCGAAGCAGCACCGGGAGATGCCGGGGCCGATGGCGGCCCGGATGTGGGCGGGGGCCGCGCCAAGCGCCGTCATGGCCTGGACGGCCTTCCCCGCGATGTCCCCCACGCTCCCCCGCCATCCGGCGTGGACGGCGGCGATCACCCCGCGCTCCGGGTCATGGAGAAGGAGGGGGATGCAGTCGGCGATAAAGATGATGAGGCCCAGCCCCGGCTCGTCCGTCACCAGCCCGTCACAGGCGCAGGGGAGCGGGTCGAAGGACTCGCGGGCGTCGGCGGAGGTGACAGGACGCACGAAGGTCCCGTGCACCTGCCTTGTAAAGCACAGCTTCCCGATACCCAGCGCCGCTTTCAGGCGGCGGTAATTCTCCCGCACCGCCTCCGGGCTGTCGCCCCGGTTCTCCCCCAGGTTCAGGGAGGCGAACGCCCCCTCGCTCACCCCGCCGAAGCGCGTGGTAAAGGCGTGGACAGCGGGGATGTTGGGCGCGGCCAGAAGGGGCAGGCCGTTTACGTTTTTTTCAATAAGATCCATTGACACAGCTCACAAATCCAAATCAACTGTTTTTCGTGGGGCTTCGCCACGCGAAAAATCCCACTTGTCGCCCAAGTGCGCCGCTTGCGGCGCGCGCAGGGCGACAGCAGAATAATTTTTCTGAATTCCGCGGAATTCAGAAAAATTATCCGCACGCATCCCCTTGGCATCGAAAGCCCGTCAGGGCTTTCGAGCCAGTTTATTCTGGATGGTACTCCTTGCAGGTACACTTTTTCCACTTCAGCCCGCTCCCGCAGGGGCAGGGGTCGTTTCTGCCGATCTTGACCACCTTCACCGGCTTTTTCTTCACGTCCGAGCCGCCGGCGTTGGCTCCGGCCACGGCGTTTTTGGCGACGGCCTTGCGCTCAATGGGCTGTTCCCTCGTCACCCGGACGATGAACATCCTCCGCACGACCTCCTCGCGGATGCCGTTGATCATGGCGTCAAACATATCGCCGCCCTCGCGTTTATACTCGTCCACCGGGTTGACCTGGGCGTAGGCCCGCAGGCGGATGCCCTGGCGAAGCTCGTGCATGGCGTCGATGTGGTCCATCCAGTACTCATCCACAACTCTGAGCAGCACCACCCGCTCCACCTCGCGCATGGCCGGCTGCGGCGCGCCCTCCGGCGTGCCCAGCTCCCGCTCCCTGGCGTCGTAGGTCCTCTCCGCCATGGCGGTCAGCTTCTCCGTCAGCTCCGGGGCGCTCAGCGCCTCCAGGTCGCTGTCCAGCAGCTCCTTCATGTCCGCCGGGGTGAGGGCGGCTTTCAAGAACGAACCCCCCACCATGCCCAGCAGCTTCTCTTTGGTCATCACAGGCGCTTCCTGCTGCTTATGCCTGGCGTTCCCGGCGTCCATCTCCGGGGCCATGGCGGTGGCCACGTCGGCGGCGATGACCTCGCCGATCCAGCGCCTGATGTTGGCGCTGACGTCCTCCCCGTCCAGGACCCGGCGGCGCTGCTCGTAGATGATGCCGCGCTGGGTGTTCATCACGTCGTCATACTCCAGGACGTTCTTTCTGGACTGGAAGTTCTGGCTCTCCACCTTCTTCTGGGCGTTCTCAATGGCGCCGGAGAGGATCTTCTGGTCGATGGGCGTGTCCTCGTCGATCTTCAGCGTCTCCATCATCATTTGGAGCCGCTCCCCGCCGAAGAGGCGCATCAGGTCGTCGGTCATGGAGATGAAGAACCGCGTCTCGCCGGGGTCCCCCTGGCGGCCGGAACGGCCTCGGAGCTGGTTGTCGATGCGCCGGGCCTCGTGCCGCTCCGTGCCCAGGACGAAGAGTCCCCCCGCGGCGCAGACCTCCTGCGCCTCCGCGTCGGTGACGGCCTTATATTTGGCCAGCGCGTCGGCGTACTGCTTTCGGGCGGCCAGGATGTCCTCGTTGTCCGTCTCGGCGTAGCCCACGGCCTCCGCGATGATCTCATCGGGGATCCCCTCCCGGCGCAGATCGGCCCTGGCCATAAACTCCGCGTTGCCACCCAGGACGATGTCCGTTCCGCGTCCGGCCATGTTGGTGGAGATGGTCACCGCGCCCAGCTTTCCGGCCTGGGCGATGATTTCCGCCTCGCGCTCGTGGTTCTTGGCGTTCAGGACGTTGTGCTTCACGCCCTCTCTGGAGAGAAGCTTGGAGAGGTATTCGCTCTTTTCAATGGAGACGGTGCCCACCAGCACCGGCTGGCCCTTCTCGTGACAGGCGACGATCTGATCGATGATGGCCCGGTTTTTGCCCGCGTCGTTTTTGTAGACCACGTCCGGGTCGTCCTGGCGCATGAGGGGCTTGTTGGTGGGGATCTCCACGATGTCCAGGTTGTAGATGGCCCCAAATTCCTCCTCCTCGGTGAGGGCGGTGCCCGTCATGCCGGAGAGCTTGTCGTAGAGGCGGAAGAAGTTCTGGAAGGTGATGGTCGCCAGGGTCTTGTTCTCGCTCTGGACGTCCACGTGCTCCTTGGCCTCGATGGCCTGATGGAGGCCCTCGGAATAGCGGCGGCCAAACATGAGGCGGCCCGTAAATTCATCCACGATGATGATCTCGCCGTCCCGCACCACGTAGTCCACGTCCCGCTTCATGATGCCGTGGGCCTTCAGGGCCTGGTTGATGTGGTGGGAGAGGGTGGCGTTTTCGATGTCGGCGTAGTTCTCCAGCCCGAACGTCTGCTCGGCCTTGGCTACGCCGCTGCCGGTGAGGGTGGCGGTGCGGGCCTTCTCGTCCACCACGTAGTCCGCGTCCTCGTCGGTGGTGTCCACCTTCTCGTCCACCGAGGCGTAGACCTTCTTGCGCAGGCGGGAGACGAAGTCGTCCGCCTTTCTGTAGAGGTCCGTGGACTCGTCCCCCTGGCCGGAGATGATGAGGGGCGTGCGGGCCTCGTCGATGAGGATGGAGTCCACCTCGTCCACGATGGCGAAGGCGTGCCCCCGCTGGACCATCTGGCTTTTGTAGATGGCCATATTGTCCCTCAGATAGTCAAAGCCCAGCTCGTTGTTGGTGCAGTAGGTGATGTCGGCGTCGTAGGCCGCCTTGCGCTGGGCGCCCGTCAGGCCGTGGACGATGAGGCCCACGGAAAGCCCCAGGAAGCGGTAGACCTTCCCCATCCACTCCGAGTCGCGGCGGGCCAGGTAGTCGTTGACGGTGACGATGTGGACCCCCTGCCCCGCGATGGCGTTGAGATACGCCGGGAGCGTGGCAACTAAGGTCTTGCCCTCGCCGGTCTTCATCTCGGCGATGCGCCCCTGATGGAGGACGATGCCGCCGATGAGCTGTACCCGGAAGTGGCGCATCCCCAGCACCCTGTCCGCGGCCTCGCGGCACACGGCGAACGCCTCCGGCAGGAGGCTCTCCAACGTCTCGCCCCCCGCATAGCGGCTCTTGAATTCCTCCGTCTTTGCCCGAAGCTGCGCGTCGGTGAGTCCGCGCATCTCGTCCTCCAGCGCCTCTATCTTCTCCACCTGCGGCATGAGCTTTTTGATCTCACGCTCGCTTCTCGTGCCGAAAACCTTTGTAAGTAGTCCCATGGCAATATACCTTTCGCATATTTTTTGTCAAGATATTATAGCACAAAAACGTTTATAAAGAAAGAAGAAATCTGCCCTTCCGCCGTATTTACAAAATGTTCACATTTGAGGGGCGCCGTTCCTGTATAATTTCATCATTCCGTTTATGAGGATAAGGAGACTGATAGCATGAAAAAGATGCGGTTTCTGTGCCTTTTTGCCGCGCTGGTGATGACGCTGTGTCTCGCCTCCTGCGAAAAGGGCGTCTTTCTTGACAAGCTCAACGAACAGCTCAACGCCGGGACCGGCGATGAGACCGGCGATGAGACCGGGGATGAGACCGGCGGCGAGACCGATGGCACGGACCTGCCCGACTACACCGCCCTCTCTGAGGGGCTGGACGAGGACGGCCATTTTGAGGGGATCACCGCGTCCCAGTATGTGACGCTCCCGGACTACGACTCCGTCCAGGTCCCGGAATTTCCCCAGATCACCGGCCGCGCCATTGAGGACTGGGATATTGTGAACATCGACTTTGTGGGCAGCATCGACGGCGTGGAGTTCGCCGGCGGCAGCACCGGCGGCCAGGGCACCGACATCGTGGTGGGCTACACCAGCTACATCGACGACTTCATCGAGCAGCTTGTGGGCCACACCCCCGGCGAGAACTTCGATATTGAGGTCACCTTCCCGGAGGACTACGGCAACGAGGAGCTGAACGGCAAGGACGCGGTCTTCAACATCACCGTCAACTTCATCTGGGACGTCTCGGAAGAGGCCGCCCAAATGATCGGCTTTACGGACCGGGATGAGATGTGCCAATACGTCGCCTACTACAGCCCCGTGGAGGCGCTGATAAGCAGCTCCGGGGTGAACGTGTTCATGTCCGCCGCCCAGTGCGGCGACATCCCCGCCTCCGTGCTGGAGACCGTCAGGAACCAGCTGGCGTTCCTCAACGGCTCCCAGCCCGACGAAGAGAGCGTGACGCTTCAGGCCCAGCTCTATCTCATCGTCCAGGCCGTGGCGGAGAAGGAGGGCTTCACCGCCACCGACGAGGACATCACCGCGTATGAGTACGAGTCGTTTGTGGAGGTCTACGGCGCGCCCTTTGTCAAGTTCGACATCCTCCGGGACAAGGTCGTGACCTTCTTGGACGAGACCATCGGCTGATTTGAAAAAGCCTTGCCCGCCGGGTTCCGGCGGGCTTTTTTCCTGTGGCGCGGCGGCGGGGCGGCGCGTATGATGGAGTGCGGAAACCCGCGCAATTTTTCCGGCGGTGCGAACCGCCGCAAGAGGAATGTGAACCATGGAAAACCCACCGAACACGGGGAAGGTCGATCCCGCCCTCATGGGCAGGGCGTATCTTCGCGCCACCGCCCCCGCGCCGCCGGAGGAGCGCGGAGACGCGCAGCTCCTTTGCCGCCTCATCGAGGAGGCCAACCACGCCTCCTCCATGTACGCGCTGCTGGCCGTCAAGACCAGGGGCACCCCCCACCAGCGCGTCCTGCGCCGTATGGCGGAGGAGGAGCGGGACATCGAGCGGCGGCTCCAGGCGGACCACTATCTGCTCACCGGCGACACCCACCCCGTAAAGCCCTGGCACCCCAGCGCCCCCTATCTGCTGAAGGCCCTGCGGGAGCAGTACGGCCTGGAGCAGGAGCGCGCCCGTCTCCCCCTCCCTCCCCTCGCGGAGCTGCCCGCCATAAGCGCCCGCCACGCCGCCGCGCTCCGGGAGATGCTGGCGAAGATCATGTACTGAATGCGATTTTACGGATTTTATACAGAAAATGCGCTCCGGCGAAGCCTCGCCGGAGCGCATTGACTTTTTCGACAGGTTGACCTTGAGCGCCGTCCCGTCACCCTTTGGCTTCGGCGGTCTCAGGCGCTTCCATGGGCTGGGCGGTCAGGACGGTCTTCCCGTCCCTGGCGTCCACGCAGACCCGGTCGCCGGGCTTGACAGCGCCCTCCAGCATCTTCTCCGCCAGGGCGTCCTCCACCGCCGACTGGATCTTCCTGCGCAGGGGCCTTGCGCCGTACACCGGGTCGAAGCCCGCGTCGGCCAGGGCGTCCACCGCCGCGTCGGTGACATCCAGCGTCAGCTCCATGGCCTCCACGCGCTTTCCCACCACCCGGAGCATATTCCGGGCGATCTGGCGGATCTCCTCCTTCGTCAGCTGATGGAACACGATGGTCTCATCGATGCGGTTGAGAAATTCCGGCTTGAAGGTGCGTCTGAGGTCGCCCATAACGGCCTCCCGGATGCGCTCATCGCTCATGGCCCCGTCAGGCTCGGCCTGGGCGGAGAAGCCCAGGGTCTTGGCCTTCTCGGTGATGTTCCGCGCCCCCACGTTGGAGGTCATGACGATGATCGTGTTGCGGAAGTCCACGCGCCTGCCCTGGGAATCGGTCAGGCGGCCGTCCTCCATGATCTGGAGCATGATGTTGAACACGTCCTCGTGGGCCTTCTCGATCTCGTCAAAGAGCACCACGGAGTAGGGGTGGCGGCGCACCTTCTCGGTGAGCTGTCCGCCCTCCTCAAAGCCCACGTAGCCCGGAGGCGAGCCGATGAGCTTGCTCACGGTGTGCTTTTCCATATACTCGGACATATCCACGCGGATCATGGCGTTCTCGTCGCCGAACATGGCCTCCGCCAACGCCCGGCAAAGCTCCGTCTTGCCCACGCCTGTGGGACCCAGGAAGAGGAAGGAGCCGATGGGCCTGTGGGGGTCTTTAAGCCCCACCCTGCCCCTGCGGATGGCCCTGGCCACGGCGGCGACGGCCTCGTTCTGGCCCACCACGCGCTTGTGGAGCGTCTCCTCCATGCGCAGGAGCCTCTTGCCCTCGTCCTCGGTGAGGGTCGTTACGGGGATGCCCGTCCAGCCGGAGACCACGGAGGCGATGTCCTCCGCAGTGACCCGCTTTCCGGCGCCGGCCTTGCCGCTCTGCCACTTTTTGCGCACCTCGTCAAGCTGGGCGCGCTTGGCCCGCTCCGCGTCCCGAAGCTGGGCGGCCCGCTCGAAGTCCTGATTCTGCACGGCGGACTCCTTCTCGCTGGCGAGGGAGGCGGCCTCGGACTCCAGCGTCTTCAGGTCGGGGGGCAGCTTCAGCGACTCCATCCGCACCCGCGACGCGGCCTCGTCCACAAGGTCGATGGCCTTGTCCGGCAGGTAGCGGTCGTTGATATACCGCGCCGACATCTTCACGGCGGCCTCGATGGCCTCGTCGGTGATGGTCAGCTTGTGGTGCGCCTCGTATTTGTCCCGGAGGCCCTTCAATATCTCCACGGACTCGTCCTGGGTAGGCTCGTCCACCTGCACCGGCTGGAACCGCCGCTCCAGCGCCGCGTCCTTCTCGATATATTTGCGGTACTCGCTCAGGGTGGTGGCGCCGATGGCCTGGATCTCCCCCCGGCTGAGGGCGGGCTTCAGGATATTGGAGGCGTCGATGGCCCCCTCCGCCGCCCCGGCTCCCACGATGGTGTGAAGCTCGTCGATGAAGAGGATCACGTCCCCGGCCTTTCTGACCTCCTCAATGGCGTTTTTGATGCGCTCCTCGAAGTCGCCCCGGTACTTCGTCCCGGCCACCATGCCCGTGAGGTCCAGGGAAACCACGCGCTTATTTTGCAGGCTCTCCGGCACGTCCCCCGCGGCGATCTTCTGGGCAAGCCCCTCGGCGATGGCCGTCTTGCCCACGCCCGGCTCGCCGATGAGCACCGGGTTATTTTTCGTCCGGCGGGAGAGGATCTGGATGACCCTCTGCACCTCCCGGTCGCGCCCAATGACGGGGTCCAGCTGCCCCTGGGCGGCCATGACGGTGAGGTCCCGCGAGAACTGGTCCAGCGTCTTTGTCTCCCCGTGGCGCACGGTCCTTTCGCTCCCTGCGGCTCTGCGCACCGCCGGGTCGAACATATTCAAAAGCTCCGTATAGACCCGGTTCAGATCAAGCCCGGAACTTATGAGGATCTTGGCCGCCACGCTGTCCGGCTCCCGGAGAATGCCCATCAGAAGATGCTCCGTGCCCACATAGCTGTGGCCCAGGCGCATGGCCTCCCGCGTGGCAAGCTCAATGACGGTCTTGGCCCGGGGAGTCAGCCCCTGGACCGTGGTGTCGGCGCTCTCGCCCCGGCCCACAAGCTTTTCGATGCTCAGCCGGATAAGCTCCGCGTCCACGCCGTCGTCCCGCAGGATCCGCGCCGCCGCGCCGCCCCCCTCCGCGGCGATGCCGAGGAGGATGTGCTCGGTGCCCACATACCCGTGCCCCATCCGGGAGGCGGACTCGTGGGCTATGTTCAGGGCCTTGTTCACCCGCTCGGTGAAGCGGTCTTCAAATTTCATATCAACGCACCTCCTGTCGTTCCATAAAACGGGCGGGTTTTGACGCCCGCCCCTGTCCCCTTGTAAAAGGGCCGTTTATTTTTCGTCTTCCTTCTCCAGCGCCTTCAGCTGGTCCCTGAGCTGGGCCGCCTTCTCGTACTCCTCGTTCTTCGCCGCCGCCTTCATCTGGGCGCGAAGCTGGTTGATCTGGCGCTTTTTGGAAAGCTCCGGGTCCACCCCGGCCTCCTGCTTCCCGGTCTCCTGCGCCGCGGCAGGGGCCGCTTCCCCGCTTCCCGCCTCCGGGAAGCTGATCTCGATCTTAGGCATCCCCAGCATGGCGAAGGGACTCCACATCCGGCTCCCGAAGAAGCCCTCAAAGGGGTCCTCCCCGAAGAAGCCGCTGAGCAGGTTCCCGCCGAGGCTCCTGCGCCCGAAGAGGTCCCCGCCGAAGAGGCCGCCGTCAAAGAAGTCCCCAAAGGCCTCCCTGGTCTTTGCCGCGAACTCCCGCTCCGGGGCCAGCTTCCCGGCGCACTCGGCGCACAGATGCGCCTCCTGCTCGTTCCCGTTCAGGTTGAAGTGATAATGGCATACAGCGTTATTCTTGCCGCAATTGGTGCATTTCATAATAAAAAACTCCTTTCAATTTTCCTGAATGAACAGGTTTTTGTGGATCACATGGTTGACAAAAGCATCTGCTTGAGCACCGAGGCCCTCACCAGGTCTCTCCCCTCGGGGAGCACCTGCCTCAGCGCCCGGTCGGAAAGGGCGGACATCATCAGCCGCGCCGCGCCCTCCTCCAGCACCCCCGCCGCGACGCAGTTTCCAAGCAGCGCCGCCGCCGTGTTCACGTCCACGCCCTCGCCAATGGCGTTGACGGTGTGCATGATCAGCAGCTTGGGGTCGGTCTGGACGCGCCGTATGCGGATGTACCCGCCGCCTCCCCGGCGGCTCTCCACCACATACCCCCGCTCAGGGGAGAAGCGGGTGGAAATGACGTAGTTTATCTGGCTGGGCACGCAGTTGAAGCGGCTGGCCAGCTCCGCTCTCTGGACCTCCGCCGTGGAGTCCTCGCTGAGAAGGTCGTTGATGAAATCCGCTATCACATCTGAAATACCCATCGGTCACATCTCCTTGTCATTCTATTTGACCTTGACTTTCTTTGACCTTACGTCCGCATTATACCGCCGCGGCCGCCATTCCGCAACATTCATTTTTGACTTTCTTTGACCTTTGACGTTCGCTGACTATTGATTATCTCCCGTTTTCTTCGATTTTTAAAAAGTTTCTTAAATTTTCTTCGTTTTTCTCCGTTTTGACTTTCCGGCAAAGGTCAAAAGGTCAAAAACAGAAAAATTTCCAAAATTCGTGCCGTTTTCATGAAAGTAGTTATTGCTTTTTCACAAATCCGTGTTACAATGCTATTAACAGGGCCACATTCCCTGTCGAATAATGGAAATTCTTAAATTGGAGGTACATATTATGGCAAGAAAAGTTACCGACGCCTGCGTCAACTGCGGAGCCTGTGAGGCGGTCTGCCCGGTGGGCGCCATCGCCGAGGGCGACGGCCAGCACGTTGTCGATCCCGATGTCTGCATCGACTGCGGAGCCTGCGAGGGCGAGTGCCCGGTGGGCGCCATCGAGGAAGCGTAAGCTCCAGCGCAAAAAATTAAAGGCGGCGCAAAGCCGCCTTTAATTTTTGTCCCTTTTCCCGCTTTTGGACCGAGGGGGTCACATTTTTTCCGCCCCGGCGTCCGAGAGGGCCTTTTCCGTGTTTTTCCTCTCCCGGATAAGCTCGTCCTGCTCCATGTGCTTGATCTCCCAGTGGATGAGGAAGGTGAGGGCGGCGCGGAGGATGATGATGCACGCCACAATGGCGATCTCCTCAAAGTCCTGGACGATGACGGTGCGCAGAATCTCCCCGCCCAGCTTGAAGGAGAGCGCGGTGGCCATGCCCTGGGCCAGATTGAGGCGCATATGGGGGTCTTTTTTTATGTACCCGACGACCCCCTGTACGCCGGTGACGATGAGGATGATCACGCCGACGTACTCAAAGAGCAGGATCCCGTAGCCGATGGCGTAGCGAAGGATTGTTTCAAGGATGTGCTGCATACCGTTTCCCCCTTTTATTTGATCAGGCTCTCACTTGTCCACGTGGACGTTGAGGTGCGGGTAGGTCATCTGTACGCCGTGCTCCTCAAAGGCGGCGCGGATGTTCTCCATAAGCGCGCATTTGGCGTTGAACCAGCAGGAGGTCTCCGCCCACACCAGCACCATGTAGGTGATGGCGGAGTCCCCGTACTCCTTCACCGCCACTATGGGGCCGGGTTCCGGCACAAGCCCCTCCGTCATGTGGATGGCGCTGATAACGGCGGCCCTCACCGCCTCGATGGAGTCGTCATAGGAGGCGGCCACGTCGATGTCGATGCGCCGCGTCTCGTGGGCGGTGAAATTCTCCACCTTGGAGTCGGCCACGGTGGCGTTGGGGATATGTACCTCCCGCCCGTCGGGCATTTTCAGGATGGTATAGAAAAGCCCCACCTTCTGCACCGTGCCGGCGGTGCCGCCGATGTCCACCCAGTCCCCCTCCCCAAAGGGGTGCGTGCCCAGCACCGTCATGCCGGAAAAGAGGTTGGTCAGGATGTTCTGGACCGACAGCGACAGCGCCAGGGAGGCCACCGAGACCACGGCCACCAGGCTCGTCATGGGGATGCCCAGCTTGTCCGCCACGATGAGGATGACAAAGACCCACAGCGCCACCCCCGCCGCAGACTTGATAAAGCCCTTGATGGAGCCGTCCAGGCGGCTCTTCTCCAGCGCCTTGCTCACCAGCTTCAAAATAAGCCTTCTCACGGCGACGCAGATCACAAGCAGCACCGCGGTGGACAGCAAGAGGCCCAGGGTGAGGCCGCCTAAATGGATCTCGTCCAGAGTTTCAAACAGTTTCATGCTCTATCCCGCTTTCCCGAATCATTTTATATCCATAAGGTCATAGGGCGTGCCCTGGTAGACGAAGTGGTTGATCCAGTTGGAGTACAGGAGATTTGCGTGTCCGCGCCAGCGCACGATGGGTTCGCGGGCGGGGTCGTCGCCGGGGAAGTAGTTTTTCGGCACCTCGATGGGCAGTCCCAGGGAGAGGTCGCGGAGGTACTCGTTTTTCAGCGTGTCCGGGTCGTACTCCGAGTGCCCCGTGACAAAGATCTGTCGCCCGCCCCGCGTGGACATCACATAGACGCCCGCCTCCTGGGAGGAGGCCAGGATCCTGACGCCGGGGATCTTCTCCACGTCCTCCCGCCGGACGGTGGTGTGGCGGGAGTGGGGCGCGTAAAATACGTCGTCAAAGCCCCGCATCAGGATGGACCGCTTATACTCCACCTGGTGGGGGAACACGCCGAAGAGCTTCTTCTCCAGCGGGTATTTCTTCACGCCGTAGTGGTAGTAGAGCGCCGCCTGAGCGCCCCAGCAGATGTGAAAGGTGGAGTAGACGTTGGTCTTGCTCCATTCCATGATCTCACAAAGCTCCGGCCAGTAGTCCACCTCCTCAAACTCCAGCTTCTCCACCGGCGCGCCGGTGATTACCAGCCCGTCGAACCGCTGGCCGCGCACCTCGTCGAAGGTCTTGTAGAAGGCGAGCATATGGTCCTCGGAGGTGTGCATCGCCTTGTGGGTACTTGTCTGCAAAAGCTCCAGCTCCACCTGGAGGGGCGTGTTGCCCAGAAGCCGCGCCATCTGCGTCTCGGTGGCGATCTTGGTGGGCATGAGATTCAAAAGAGCGATCCGCAGGGGCCGGATGTCCTGGGTCACGGCCCGCGTCTCCGGGATGACAAAGATGTTCTCGTCGTGGAGCGTCTGCGCGGCGGGCAGCTCGTTGGGTATCTTGATGGGCATAACTCTTACCTCGATTGTCTGGCCGGTACTTCCCCCGCGCGCGGCGCGGAGGGTCCTCCGTCCCCCGGCGGCCCTGTCCGGGCCCGCCGGCAAACGGTATCTCTTTTTTGATTATAGAGGATTCCGCCGTTTTTTGCAAGTATTCCCTCAAAATTTACACGGCGGGTCAAAATGCCGGGGGTTCGTTAAATCCGCATCGAACTAAATTGAAGCGGTTTTTTGAAATAAATTCCAATTTTTAGCATAATCATTCAAAAATGCGCGTCTGATTGATACGTTTTTGCACAATTTTGACCTTTTTTTTGAAAAAATCTCCCTATGAATATTGACAAATTTCGATAATTTGTTACAATAATTGCAAGCCGGTATCGCCGGTCATCAACTTATGGAGGGGATACATATGAAATCTACCGGCATTGTGAGGAAGGTTGACGAACTCGGACGCATCGTCATACCCATCGAACTGCGCAGGACGCTCGACATCGCGGAGAAGGACTCTCTTGAGATCTACGTCGATGGCGAGAAGATCATCCTCGCCAAGCACGAGGATTCCTGCATCTTCTGCGGCAAGACCCGGAATCTCAGCCAGCACAGGGGCAAGAACATCTGCGACTCCTGCTATGAGGAGCTCAGGCGCGAGTAAGCGTCCAACGCGGAAAAAGAGAACACAGCTGCGAAGCGCACGGCCGGTTGGCCGTGCGCTTTCACGTCGCCGCGGATGCCGCTTTACCTCGCCTCCGCAAAAATCGTTTAAAGACTTCAGACCAGGCGAAGCAGCTCCGACGGCCCTGTTATCAGGGTCTTCGCCCCGGCCTCCTCCAAAAGCTCCCTGGAGCGAAAGCCCCAGGTGACGGAGATGCAGTCGATCCCCGCCGCGCGGGCGGTTTTAAGGTCCACCTCCGAATCGCCCACGTACACCGTCTCGAAGGGGAAGCTCTGAAGCTCGCGCATGGCCTGGCGCACCGTGTCCGGCGCGGGCTTGCGGGCGATGCCGGGCCGCTCCCCGATGACCACGGACACGTAGGCCCCGAAGAAGCGGCGCACCAGCGCCCTGGCGTTCTCGTCGGGCTTGTTGGACACCACGGCCACCTTGTGCTCGCTGGCCGTGACGGCCCTGAGCATCTCCGTCACCCCCTCGTAGGGCGCGGTTTTGATAGCGTTGTGGGCCTCGTACCAGGCCACGTACTCCTTTAGCAGTCCGTCAAAGCCGGGGGTCTCCCGCCCCTGGGGGAGGGATTTTTCCAGCAGGACGCCGGAACCATTGCCCACGGACCGGCGGATCTGCTCCAGAGACCGCTCCTCAAAGCCGTATTTGGTCAGGATATGGTTGACGCTGTCGCGGATGTCCTCCAGGGTGTTGAGGAGGGTGCCGTCCAGGTCGAAAATCACGGTCGTGTATCTCATTCCGAAAGGTCGATCCCCCAGTCCGCCACCACTTTATTCAGGAGCTTTGTCAGCGCCACCACCCCGTCCCGGGTGATGAGGACGCTGGCCACCTCGTCCGCCACCTGGGCCGAGACGTCGGTGAGGACCCCCTGCTTCATGGAAAAGTTGTGCTCTGTGTAGATGTGGGCGAAGGACAGCGCGATGTCCGCCTTGCTCTTGTTGCTGGTGACGTTGAAGGTGTTGGCGAATACGGGCTTCATGCGCCGGCCTCCTCGTCCAGGGCCTCCTGCAGGGCGATGGCGATCTGATCGGGGCAGGAGGTGCCGCGCATCCCGCACTGAGTGCCCTTGAGGCGGGGGATCACGTCCTCGGCCCGCTGGCCCCGCAGGAGGGCGCAGATGCCCTTGAGGTTCCCGTTGCAGCCGCCCTCCACGGTGATGTTCTGGATCACGCCGTCCTCCAGTACGATGTCATATCTGCGTGAGCACACGCCGTGGGGAATAAAGACTTTCTCCATACTTCTCTTCCTTTCCTTATGGTTTTCCTCCATTATACCCTTCTTTTTTCCGGCTTGCAATCATATTTTTTCATTTCGGCGCATACGCTCCGTCAGAAGGAGGGATGCGCTCTGAAGATGAACGTGCGTGAAAGAGGCCGCATCACCGTGAAGGCCGTGGCGGTAAGGCTCTCCGCCGTGCTGGCGGTGTGCGTGGTCCTTCGGCTGGCCGCCGCCTCCGCCGCCGGTTTTGACGGCATCCCGGACAAGCTGGGTACGGCCATCCTGGCGGTGACTCTGCCCGGCGCGGGCCTCAAAGCCCCCGGCGCGGAGACCGGCGCTCTAACCTCCGCCCCGTCCGCCGCCACCCCCTCCGGCTCCGGGGAAGCGCCCTCCCGCCTCCCCGAAGAGACGCGCCCCGCCACCTCGCCCCCCTCCAGGGACAGCTCCGACGCGCCCTCCGAAACCGCCGCCCCGCCCCCTGAGACGGGACCCGCCGCCGGGGCGGAGACAACGCCCGGCGCTCCCGCCTCTGACGAGCCGCAGAACGCGGCCATCGGCACCACCATCACCGGGAAGGGCAGCAGCAGCTACCAGGACGCCGGGGACGGCATCTATCTGAACAACAAGACCGCCTACGACATCAACGCCGGGGAGGTCCTCGCCAGGCCCCTGGGCTTTTCCGCCGCCGAGGGCGCCGCCGTCCTCATCATCCACACCCACGCCTCCGAGGCGTACAACCCCTCCGGGGAGGACGTCTACGTCCCCTCCGACCCCTCCCGGACGGAGGACACCCGCTTCAACGTCGTCCGGGTGGGCGACGAGCTGGAGGAGGTCCTCACCGCCCGCGGCATCCCCGTCATCCATGACCGGGAGCTTTACGACTACCCCAGCTACACCGGCTCCTACGACCGCTCCATGGCCTCCATAAAGCAGCACCTTGAGGAACACCCGGAGATCCGGGTGGTCATCGACCTCCACCGGGACGCGCTGGAGGGGGACGGGAAGCTCTACAAGACCGTGGCCGACGTGGGCGGCGACCCGTGCGCCCAGGTCATGCTCATCTGCGGCTCCGACTACTCCGGCCTCAACCACCCCAACTGGCGCGACAACCTGACCTTCGCCATGAAGCTCCAGCGGAGGATGGTGGACCTCTACCCCACCCTGGCGCGGCCCCTGAAGATCTCCCAGTACCGCTACAATCAGGACGCCACCACCGGCTCCCTCATCGCCGAGATCGGCACCAACGGCAACACGCTGCGGGAGGCCCTGGCCGCCGTGAGCCGCTTCGGCGAGTGCCTGGCGGACGTGCTGACGGGGGCGTGAAAAATTTTTTTAGATTTTTTTCGATTTCCCTCTTGACAAATCTGATTTACCGTATTAAAATTTTGGCATAAACCGATGATTCAGAGTAGTACCCGCGCACGATGGCTCAAAGAGAGCCGCCGGCGGTGAGATGGCGGCAGCACAGGGCGCGGCGAATGGACTGATGAGGGCGCGGCGAACCCCGAAAAGGGCAGTAGCCAAGACGGAGGCCCCCGTTACAGGGCGTGGTCAATGTGCGTTGACCGTGAGTGGGCGTTATAACGCCAATTTGGGTGGCACCGCAGAAGCTTCACGCTTTTGTCCCGAAGAGAACCGGGACAAAAGCGTTTTTCTTTTGTCCCAATCATTGGAAAGGAGCAAAAACCATGAGCGAACAGAAAATCCCCTACAAAATCTACCTTGCCGAGGACGAGATGCCCAAGACCTGGTACAACGTCCGGGCGGACATGAAGGTCAAGCCCGCGCCGCTGGTGAACCCCGGCACCCTCCAGCCCATGACAGCCGCCGACCTCTCCGCCGTGTTCTGCGACGAGCTTATCGCCCAGGAGCTGGACAACGACACCCGCGAGGTCCCCATCCCCGATGAGATCCTGGGCTTCTACAAGATGTACCGTCCCTCCCCCCTGGTGCGGGCCTACTGTCTGGAGGAGAAGCTTCAGACCCCCGCGCACATCTACTACAAGTTTGAGGGCAACAACACCTCCGGCTCCCACAAGCTCAACTCCGCCATCGCCCAGGCGTATTACGCCAAGAAGCAGGGCCTGAAGGGCGTCACCACCGAGACCGGCGCCGGCCAGTGGGGCACGGCCCTCTCCATGGCCTGCGCCTACCTGGGGCTGGACTGCAAGGTCTACATGGTGAAGGTCAGCTACGAGCAGAAGCCCTTCCGCCGGGAGGTCATGCGCACCTACGGCGCCAGCGTCACCCCCAGCCCCTCCATGGAGACCGCTGTGGGCCGGAAGATTCTGGCCGAGCACCCCGGCACCACCGGCTCCCTGGGCTGCGCCATCAGCGAGGCAGTGGAGGTTGCCACCTCCAACCCCGGCTACCGCTACGTCCTGGGTTCCGTCCTCAATCAGGTGCTCCTGCACCAGTCCGTCATCGGCCTGGAGACCAAGACCGCCCTGGACAAGTACGGCGTCGTCCCCGACATCATCATCGGCTGCGCCGGCGGCGGCTCGAACCTGGGCGGCCTCATCTCCCCCTTCATGGGCGAGAAGCTCCGGGGCGAGCGGGATTACCGCATCATCGCCGTGGAGCCGGCCTCCTGCCCCAGCTTCACCCGCGGCAAGTTCGCCTACGACTTCTGCGACACCGGCATGATCTGCCCGCTGGCCAAGATGTACACCCTGGGCGCCGGCTTCATCCCCTCCCCCAACCACGCCGGCGGCCTTCGGTTCCACGGCATGAGTCCCGTCCTCTCCCAGCTCTATCACGACGGCTACATCGAGGCCACCTCCGTGGAGCAGACCGCCGTCTTTGAGGCCGCGGAGTTCTTCGCCCGCACCGAGGGCATCCTCCCCGCGCCGGAGTCCAGCCACGCCATCAAGGTCGCCATCGACGAGGCGAAGAAGTGCAAAGAGACGGGCGAGGCCAAGAACATCGTCTTCGGCCTCACCGGCACCGGCTACTTTGACCTGGTGGCCTACGAGCAGTTCAACAACGGCACCATGACCGACCACATCCCCACCGACGAGGAGCTGGCCGCAGGTCTCGCCGCGCTGCCCCCTCAGCCCGCGCTTTGATGGGCGGCTCTTTAAAAAACCGTCTTTCCTCTTTCCCCGGCCCCTGGCCGGGGGATCGATCCTCCAGCGAACCTCTCCTCTGAGAAAACGCCGGGGCCGCCTCTACAGCGGTCCCCGGCGTTTTCTCTGTCCGGGCAAGCCTTCCTGTTTCGCGGTTGATTTTTCCGCGCCCGTGTGGTATTCTTTGTATACACTTTCAAAAGGCAGGTGACGCCCGTGCAATACTCCATGGACGAGGTCCTTGAGACCGCCGTTGAGGCGGGACATATACTGCTTGAGTCCGGCGCGGAGATCTTCCGGGTGGAGGAGACCATGCAGCGCATCTCCCGGTATTTCGGCGTGGACGAACAGCACAAGGAGTTTTTCGTCCTGGCAAACGGCCTCTTCGCCACAGGCACCACCGAGCGGGGGCATTTTGCCAAGGTCCGGCAGAGCCGCGTCCACGGCGCGCGCCTTTCCAAGGTGGTCGCCATCAACCAGCTCTCCCGCGAGATCGAGCGGGGGGCCTACACCCTGCCGGAGGTGCGGCAGGAGCTGGCCCGCATCAAAAATCTCCCTGAGCCGCCGAAGCTTATGCAGATCGTGGCCTCCGGCCTCGGCTCCGCGGCCTTCTGCTGTATGTTCGGCGGGGGCCTGATGGACTGTCTGGCCGCCTTTCTGGCGGGCCTTCTGCTCTACGTCTTTGTGCTCTACGTCTCCGCCCCCCATATGTCCAACATCTCCGGCAACCTCCTGGGCGGCGCGCTGGTCACGGTCCTCTGTCTCGTCTTTCACAAGCTGGGCTTTGGCCGCGACCTGAGCCGCATGATCATCGGCTCCATCATCCCCCTGGTCCCCGGCGTGGCGTTCACCAACGGCATCCGGGACATCGCGGACGGGGACTACATCTCCGGCGCGGTGCGGCTTCTGGACGCGCTTCTGGTCTTTCTGTGCATCGCCGTGGGCGTGGGCGTGGTGTTCACCGTCTACCGCCACATATCGGGAGGTGTGCTGCTGTGATCTTTATCCATCTCCTTGCCGCCGCCGTGGGCACGGTGGCCTTCGCCCTCATCTTCGACGTCCCCGCCCGGTATTACCCCCTGTGCGCCGTCATCGGCGGCGTGGGCTTTTTCCTGGTGGAACTTCTTATGAAGCTCGGCCTCTCCCAGACCGAGGCCACCTTCATCGCCACCATGATCGTGACCCTCTCCTCCCGCGTCTGCGCGGTGTGGCAGCGGTGCCCGGTGACGGTCTTTCTCATCTCCGGCATCATCCCCCTGGTCCCCGGCGCGGGCGTCTACTGGACGGCCTACTACCTCATCATGAACGACACCGACCAGGCCCTCACCCGCGGCTTCACCGCCGTCCGGGTCGCCGTGGCTATCGTCCTGGGCATCGTCCTGATGCTGGAGATCCCGAACCGGGTCTTTACCCGCGCAAAATCCCGCTGACGCGGTTTCCTCTCCGCGGATCCTCTCCACAAAAAAGGGCAGCCGGTTTCCCGGCTGCCCTTTTCAGCTTGTCAAAAAACTCAACATGAGCATTTTTTCCGGCGGCACGTACGTCGGAAAAAATCCCTTTTGCCGCCCAAGTGTGTCACGATGGGGTCCCCGCGCAATCGGAGATTGCGTGGGGAGAGGAGGAGCGATGCCCGTGCCTGAGCCTTTGCACTTGCGCGAAGGCGAGGTTAAGCGGCATCCGCGACGACGACAGCAGGGAAATTTCGCGTGAATTTCGCAAAATTCACGCGGAGTTTCCCGCACGTTCCCCTTTGTCGGAAAAGGCCAACGGCCTTTTTCGACAGTCGGAGGATCACATCAAGCTCCGATAAAGCTCGCAGATCTCCTCCACGCTGGTCTCCCTGGGGTTGCCGGGGCGGCAGGCGTCGGCGTAAGCGGACTCGGCCAGGAACTGGATGTCCTCCTCCTTCAAAATGCCCTTCAGGTCGGTGGGGATGCCCACGTCGGCGGAGAGCTTCTTCACGGCGGCGATGGTGGCGTCGGCGGCCTCCTTGTCGTTCATGCTGTCGATGCCGGCCACGCACATGGCCCGGCCGATGGCGCGGTAGCGTTCCCCGGCCACGGGGGCGTTGTACATAAGGCCCGTGGGCAGGATGATGGCGCAGGCCACACCGTGGGGCGTGTCGTAGAGGGCGGAGAGGCCGTGGGCCATGGAGTGGACGATGCCCAGTCCCACGTTGGAGAAGCCCATCCCGGCGATATACTGGCCGAGAGCCATGCCCTCGCGGCCGTCGGGGTCGTTCTGGACGGCGGCGCGGAGGTTTGCGGAGATGAGCCGGATGGCCTCCAGGTGGAACATATCGGAGATGGCGCAGTGGCCGGCGGTGATGTAGCCCTCGAT
>CANQXK010000022.1 GCA_947627715.1 uncultured Oscillospiraceae bacterium | reverse complement strand
GACCACCCCCACGGCGGCGGCGAGGGCAAGAGCCCCATCGGCCGTCCCGGCCCCGTTACCCCCTGGGGTAAGCCGGCGCTGGGCTACAAGACCCGCAAGACCAAGAACCGCACCGATAAGTTCATCGTCAAGCGCCGCAACGCGAAGTAAGGAGGGACTGAATAAATGAGCAGAAGTATCAAAAAGGGACCCTACGCGGCTCCTGAGCTTTTGAAGAGAGTTGACGAGATGAACAAGACCGGCGAGAAGAAGGTCCTCAAGACCTGGAGCCGGGCCTCCACCATTTTCCCCTCCTTCGTCGGTCACACCATCGCCGTCCATGACGGCCGCCGCCACATCCCCGTGTACATCACCGAGGATATGGTGGGCCACAAGCTGGGCGAGTTCGCCCCGACGAGGACCTTCCGCGGTCACGCCGGCAGCAAGACCGCCGCGGCCGCGAAATAAGGAGGACAGACATGGAAGCAAGAGCACAAATCAAGTACGCGCTGATCTCTCCCCGTAAGGTGAAGATCGTCTGCGACATCATAAGGGGCAAGGACGCCAATGTGGCCCGCGCCATCCTTATGAATACGCCCAAGCACGCCAGCGAGCTGATGGTGAAGGTCCTCAACTCCGCCATCGCCAACGCCGAGAACAACTTCAACATGGATCCTTCCAAGCTCTATGTGGCGCAGGTCTACGCCAATCCCGGCCCCATCCTCAAGAGGATGCAGCCCGTTTCCAAGGGGCGCGGCTACCGCATCAACAAGCGCACCAGCCACATCACCATCGTGCTGAAGGAAAAGGAGGCGTAAAGTATGGGACAGAAAGTTAATCCTCACGGCCTTCGGGTCGGCGTTATCAAGGACTGGGATTCCCGCTGGTACGCCAGGGAAGACAAGGTCGGCGACCTCATCGTCGAGGACCACAACATCCGCAAGGTGCTGAAGAAGCGCCTCTATGACACGGGCATCCCCAAGATCGAGATCGAGCGCGACAGCTCCAAGGTCAAGATCTTCCTGCACTGCTCCCGTCCGGGCCTTGTCATCGGCAAGGGCGGCGAGGCCATTGAGAAGCTTCGCACGGACATGGAGAAGATGCTGGGCAAGCCGGTGGCTATCTCCATCATCGAGGTGAAGAACCCCGATTCCGACGCGCAGCTGGTGGCCGAGTCCATCGCCCAGCAGCTGGAGAAGCGCGTCAGCTACCGCCGCGCCATGAAGAACGCCATGTCCAGAGCCATGCGCCTTGGCGTGCGCGGCATCAAGATCAAGCTCTCCGGCCGTATCGGCGGCGCCGAGATCGCCCGGAACGAGAGCTATCACGAGGGGACCATCCCCCTGCAGACCCTCCGCGCCGACATCGAGTACGGCTTTGCTGAGGCGGCCACCACCTACGGCCGCATCGGCGTGAAGGTCTGGATCTACAAGGGCGAGATCCTCTCCAGCACACTCCGCACCACCCCCAGGACCATGGACACCTCCCGTCCTCCCCGTGAGCGCCGCGAGCGCCGGGATGACCGCCGGGGTCCCCGTCCCCAGGGCCAGGGCGGCTACAACCGCGACCGTCAGGGCGCGCCCCGCCAGCAGGGCGGCTACGCCCCCCGCGCTCCGCGCCCCAATACTCCTAAAGAAGGAGGAAGCAACTGATGCTGTTACCTAAGAGAGTCAAATACCGCAAGCAGCAGCGCGGCCGTATGACCGGCGTCGCCACACGCGGCAACACCGTTACCTACGGCGAGTGGGGCCTTGTGGCCACCGAACCTGCGTGGATCACCTCCAATCAGATCGAGGCGGCCCGTGTGGCTATCACCCGTTACACCAAGCGCGGCGGCAAGGTCTGGATCAAGATCTTCCCCGACAAGCCCGTCACCGCCAAGCCCGCCGAGACCCGTATGGGTTCCGGCAAGGGCGCTCCCGAATATTGGGTTTCCGTGGTGAAGCCCGGCCGCGTGCTCTTTGAGATCGCCGGCGTCAGCGTGGAGGACGCGCAGGAGGCTCTGCGCCTGGGCGCCCACAAGCTGCCCTGCAAGACAAAGATAGTCGCCCGTGAGACCGAGGAGGGTGAATGAGATGAAGGCAAAAGAAGTCAGAAAGATGAGCGAGGCGGAGCTGAACGCGAAGCTGGCGGACCTGAAGAAGGATCTGTTCACACTCCGTATGCAGCACGCCACCAATCAGCTCGACAATCCTGTCAGGATATCCCTTGTCAAGAAGGATATTGCCCGAGTCCAGACGATAATCCGCGAGAAGTCGCTCGAGCAGTGAGGAGGAAGCTTAGATGAGTGAAGTAAGAACATCTTCCAGAAAGACTCTGGTGGGCAAGGTCATATCCGACAAGATGGACAAGACCATCGTGGTCGCCATCGCTGACCGCGTTCCCCACCCCCTCTATAAGAAGATAGTCAAGAGGACATACAAGCTCAAGGCCCATGATGAGAAGAACGAGTGCGGCATCGGCGACACCGTCCGCGTCATGGAGACCCGTCCCCTGTCCAAGGATAAGAGATGGCGCCTTGTTGAGATCGTGGAAAAGGCGAAGTAAGGAGGCGGCATAAATGATACAGCAGGAAAGTTATCTGAAGGTCGCCGACAACACCGGCGCCAAGGAGATCAAGTGCATCCGCGTGCTTGGCGGCGCCAAGCGCAAGTGGGGCAACATCGGCGATGTCATCGTCGCCTCCGTCCGTAAGGCCGCCCCCGGCGGCCAGGTGAAGAAGGGCGACGTGGTCAAGGCCGTCATCGTCCGCTCCGCCAAGGGCGTCCGCCGCGCCGACGGCACCTATGTCCGCTTCGATGAGAACGCGGCGGTGCTGATCCGCGACGATAAGAACCCCGTCGGTACCCGTATCTTCGGGCCGGTGGCCAGAGAGCTCCGCGACAAGGACTACATGAAGATCCTGTCCCTGGCTCCCGAAGTCATATGAGGAGGTCCGGAACATGAACATTAAAACCAACGATACAGTTGTCGTCCTGTCCGGCAAGGACAAGGGCAAGCAGGGCAAGGTCCTCTCCGCCGATCCCAAAGGCCTCAAGGTCATTGTGGAGGGCGTGAACGTTGCCAAGCGTCACCAGAAGGCCCGCCGTCAGGATGAGCAGAGCGGCATCATCAAGAAGGAGACCCCCATCTATGTCTCCAAGGTCATGCTCGTCTGCCCCAAGTGCGGCAAGCCTACCCGCGTCGCCCACAAGATGGACGGCGACAAGAAAGTCCGCGCCTGCAAAAAGTGCGGCGCGGCCATCTGAGAGAGGAGGAGTGATTGAACATGGCTGAAAAGAAAGCGAAGGCCGCCGAGACCCCCGTCGCGGCGCCCGCCAAGAAGGTTCCTAACCTGAAAGCAAAGTACCAGTCCGAGATCGCCCCCGCTCTCATGAAGAAGTTCGGCTACAAGAGCGTCATGCAGATCCCCCGCCTTGAGAAGATCGTCATCAACGTGGGCTGCGGAGACGCCAAGGACAACGCCAAGGTCACCGAGAACGTCGTCCGCGAGATCAGCGCCATCGCCGGTCAGCACGCCGTGGTGACGAAGGCCCGCAAGTCCGTGGCCAACTTCAAGATCCGTGAGGGAATGAGCATCGGCGTGAAGGTCACCCTCCGCCGCGACAGAATGTGGGAGTTCCTGGACAGGCTCTTCAACGTGGCCCTGCCCCGCGTGCGCGACTTCCACGGCATCAACCCCAACTCCTTTGACGGGCGCGGCAACTACGCCCTGGGCATCAAGGAGCAGCTCATTTTCCCGGAGATCGACTACGACAAGATCGACAAGATCCGCGGCATGGACATCGTGATGTGCACCACCGCCAGGACCGACGAGGAGGCCCGCGAGCTTCTCAGCCTGCTGGGCGCCCCGTTCTACAGAAACTAAGGGAGGAGAAAAGTAATGGCTAAGAAATCCATGATCCTCAAGCAGCAGCGTGATCCCAAGTTCTCCACCCGCCGCTACAACCGCTGCAAGATCTGCGGCCGCCCCCACGCCTACCTCAGGAACTACGGCATCTGCCGTATCTGCTTCAGAGAGCTTGCCTATAAGGGCGAGATCCCCGGCGTTAAAAAGGCGTCTTGGTGAATCTTTTTCCGCCATGCTGCGTTGCGGCGCCCTCGCTGTATTTTAATACAGCTTCGGGCACCGCGCCTTGCCTGACGAAAAAATCTTCACCAATCCGCCAAGGTCTACATGACCGTGCGGATTACTACAAACAGTTAAATAGGATGGCGAAAGGTCCGCGGCAATCACGTATTGCCGTGGATACCTCGCCGCCTGAACCGTACCGCGTGAGCGGACGGTAACTCTGATCAAGGAGGAACAATCCATGCAAGTAACAGACCCCATTGCGGATATGCTGACCCGTATCAGGAACGCCAACTCCGCAAAGCACCCCACGGTGGACATCCCCTGCTCAAACATGAAAAAGGCCATCGCCCAGATCCTGCTTGACGAGGGATACATCAAGAGCTTCCAGGTCGTCCCCGACGGAGGCCAGGGAGTGATCAAAGTCACCCTCAAGTATAACGGCAACGAGAAGGTCATCCAGGGCCTGCGCCGCGTGTCCAAGCCCGGCCTTCGCGTCTACTCCGGCACCGACGAGATCCCCTATGTTCTCAAGGGCCTGGGTACAGCCATCGTTTCCACGTCCAAGGGCGTCATGACCGACAAGCAGGCTCGGAAAGAACACGTCGGCGGCGAAGTCCTTGCGTTTATTTGGTAAGGGAGGGTACGGAATATGTCAAGAATCGGTAGAGCTCCCATTGCCATCCCCGCGGGCGTCGAGGTCACCATTGCCGAGGGCAACGTGGTCACCGTCAAGGGCCCCAAGGGAACCATCACCAAGACCCTGCGTCCCGAAATGACCATCGAGAAGGACGGCGCGGTCCTGCACGTCAAGCGCCCCAACGACGAGAAGTTTGAGCGCAGCGTCCACGGCCTCACCCGCACGCTCCTCAACAACATGGTCCACGGCGTCACCCATGAGTACTCCAAGACTCTGGAGATCAACGGCGTCGGCTACAGGGCGGCCAAGGAGGGGAAGAACCTGGTCATGAACCTGGGCTACTCCCATCAGGTCATCGTCCCTGAGATCGAGGGCATCGGCATCGACGTTCCCAATCCCAACCAGGTGGTGATCCACGGCGTTGACAAGCAGCTCGTGGGACAGTTCGCCGCGGACGTCAGGAACAAGAGACCGCCGGAACCCTACAAGGGCAAGGGCATCAAGTATGCAGACGAAGTCATTCGCCGCAAAGAAGGCAAGACTGGTAAATAAAAGGAGGTGTGCCTAAATGATCAAAAGACCCGATACAAACGCACAGCGCCTGAAGCGCCATAAGAGAGTCAGAGCGAAGATCTCCGGCACGCCGGAGTGCCCCAGACTCAACGTATTCAGAAGTGAGAAGAACATCTACGCCCAGCTCATCGACGATGTGAACGGCGTCACGCTGGCCGCCGCGTCTTCCGTTGAAAAGGATTTTGAAGGTTCCGGCTCCAACAAGGAGGGCGCCCGCAAGGTGGGCAAGCTCATTGCCGAGCGGGCAAAGGCGAAGGGGATAGAGGACGTGGTCTTTGACCGCGGCGGCTATATCTACCACGGCCGTGTCCAGGAGCTGGCCGAGGGCGCCCGCGAGGGCGGACTCAACTTTTAACGCAGGGAGGGAACGAGAATATGCCTTACAGCAGCAATCAGAGAGGAAACCGCCGCGACCGCGAAGAGGTCAAGAGCGAGTATATTGAAAAGGTCGTCTCCCTCAACCGCGTTTCCAAGACCGTCAAGGGCGGACGCATCATGAAATTCTCCGCGCTTGTCGTCGTGGGCGACGGCAAGGGCAAGGTGGGCTTCGGCCTGGGCAAGGCCGCCGAGGTCTCCGAGGCCATCCGCAAGGGCATCGAGGACGCCAAGAAGAACTTCACCCACGTCACCCTCAAGGGCGGCACCATCCCCCACGAGGTCATCGGTGAGTTCGGCGCGGGCCGCGTGCTCTTAAAGCCCGCCCCCGCCGGTACCGGCGTTATCGCCGGCGGCGCTGTCCGTGCGGTGGTGGAGGCCGCCGGCATCACGGACATCCGTACAAAGTGCCTGCGCAGCAACAACCCCGCCAACGTGGTGGCCGCCACCATGAAGGGGCTGAAGTCCCTGCGCAATGTGGAGCAGGTCGCGGCCACTCGCGGCAAGACTCCCGAAGAGATCTTGGGCTAAGGAGGACTTGAAATGGCTAATATAAACATTAAGCTCGTCAAGAGCCTCAACGGGCGTATCGCCAAGCATATCGCCACCGCCGAGTCCCTGGGGCTTCGCAGGATCGGCGATACCACCACCCAGCCCGACAATCCACAGACCAGAGGAAAGATCGCCAAGATCGGTTACCTCCTTCAGGTCACGGAAGAAAAATAAGGAGGAATGAGCCAATGAAACTGAATGATCTTTCTCCCGCCGCCGGCTCCACCGCCAAGGCATGGCGCAAGGGTCGCGGCATCGGCTCCGGGAACGGTAAGACCGGCGGGCGCGGCCACAAGGGCCAGAAGGCCCGCAGCGGCGGCGGTGTGCGCGTGGGCTTTGAAGGCGGCCAGATGCCCCTTGCCCGCCGCATCCCCAAGCGCGGCTTCAACAACATCTTCGCAAAGCCCCTGGACGCGGTGAACGTGTCCATGCTCAACCGTTTTGAGGACGGCGCCACCGTGGATGTGGAGGCTCTTGAGAAGGCCGGCATCCTCTCCGGCGTCAAGTACGGCGTCAAAGTCATCGGAAACGGCGAACTCACCAAGAAACTGACAGTCAAAGCTTCTGCTTTTTCCGAGACGGCCAAGGCGAAAATCGAGGCTGCTGGCGGGAAGGCTGAGGTGATCTGAGGTGCTGCAGACATTAAGGAACGCCTGGAAGGTCGAGGAGATCAGGAAGAAGATGCTCTTCACCCTGTTCATCATCCTCCTCTTCCGGCTGGGAAATGCCATCCCGGTGCCGAACATCGACACGGCTCTTCTGGGACAGTATTTTACCTCTTCTCTCAGCAACACGATCCTGGGACTGTATAACGTGATGAGCGGCTCCGCCTTCTCCACGGGAACGGTCTTCGCCCTGAGCATCCAGCCCTATATCAACGCCAGCATCATCATCCAGCTTCTCACCATCGCCATCCCCGCCCTGGAGAGGCTCTCCAAGGAGGGCGGCGAAGAGGGCAAGAAGAAGCTGGAGAACATCACCCGCTACTCCACCGTGGCCATCGCCCTTTTGCAGGCGTACGGCTACTATGTGATCCTCTCCACCAACAGCCTGCTGGCCAAGACCGGCGTGTGGTCCGCCATCGTCATCGTGGCTACCCTGGTGGCCGGCTCCTGCCTCGTTATGTGGATGGGTGAGCAGATCACGGAGTTTGGCATCGGAAACGGCATCTCCGTTATCCTCTTCGCGGGCATCATCGCCAGGGTCCCCAACACCTTCGTCAACATGATCGGCAACCTCTTCTCCTCCAGCGCGACTTGGAAGACCTACGTTGTCTATCCGCTGATGATCCTGGGCGGCCTTGCCATGATCGTCCTCATCGTCATCGTCACCAACGCCGAGCGGCGCATCCCCGTGGTGTATGCCAAGCGCGTTGTGGGGCGCAAGAGCTACGGCGGCCAGAACACCCACCTTCCCCTGAAGGTGAATATGTCCGGCGTGCTGCCCGTGATCTTCGCAAGCTCCATCGCCTCCCTGCCCGCCACGGTGGGTATGTTCTTCGGCAAGACCAGCGAGTCCGCCGGAGGCTGGGGGACCTTCCTCAGACTGTTCAATCAGACCAGCGTGCTCTATATGGTGATCTACTTCCTGCTGATCATCTTCTTCAGCTACTTCTACAGCACCATCCAGTTCAACCCCATCGAGGTATCCAACAACCTCATGAAGAACGGCGGGTATATCCCCGGCTTCCGTCCCGGCAAGCCCACCGGCGCGTTTATTGCCAAGGTCCTCAATAAGGTGACGCTCTTCGGCGCCATTTACCTTGCCATCATCGCGCTTGTGCCGCTGATCGTGGGAGCCGTCTCCCCCACCGCGTCCAACACGGGCATCTCCATCGGCGGTACGTCCCTCATCATCGTGGTGGGCGTCGCCCTTGAGACGGTGAGGGCGCTGGAGGCACAGCTTATCATGCGCAACTACAAGGGATTTCTTGAATAATTGAAGGAGTATCCATTATGAAGCTCATCCTTCTTGGAGCGCCTGGCGCCGGAAAGGGCACCCAGGCGGACATCCTCTCCCGCAAGCTTGAAATTCCCACCATTTCCACAGGCAACATCCTGCGGGCGGCTGTCCGGGAGGGCACCCCCGTGGGACTTCGGGCGAAGGCCATCATCGAGGCCGGGCAGCTGGTCCCTGACGACGTGATCATCGGCATTGTGGCCGAGCGCGTGGCGAAGGACGACTGCCGGCGGGGCTACATCCTGGACGGTGTGCCCCGCACGGTCGCCCAGGCCGACGCCCTGGAGGCGAACGGCATCGAGGTGGAATGCGCGCTCTGTATCGATGTGCCCGACCAGGTCATCATCAAGCGTATGTCCGGCCGCCGTACCTGCTCCGTCTGCTCCGCCACCTACCATGTGGAGAGCAATCCCCCCAAGGTGGAGGGCGTCTGCGACGCCTGCGGCGGGGCGCTCACCGTCCGAAAGGACGACCAGCCTGAGACGGTCCTCAGCCGTCTTGAGGTGTACCACGCCCAGACCGAGCCGCTCCTGGCCTACTACAGGGCCAAGGGGAAGCTCGTGACGGTAACGGGGGAGGCCACCATCGAGGCCACCTCCCATAAAGTGTTCAAGGCCCTGGGGATCGACTGATATGATACGGTTGAAGTCCCCCCGGGAAATTGAAAAGATGCGCCGTGCCGGACAGATCGCAGCGGCTGCCCGCGAGCTTGCGGGAAAATTGATCGTCCCCGGCGCGACCACCCAGGAAATTGACAAAAAGGTAGAGGCATTCATTCGATCCCAAAACGCAATCCCCACCTGCATCGGTTACTGCGGGTACCCGGCCGCCACGTGCATCTCCGTCAACGACGGGGTCATCCACGGCATACCGGGGAAACGGGTCATCCGGGACGGCGACCTGGTCAAGATCGACCTGGACGTCGGCTTCGAGGGCTACATCGGGGATTGCGCGGCGACCTTCATAGCGGGAAAGGCGAGGTGCGACGAGGACGTGAGGCTCCTGTCAATCACTAGGCAGGCGTTTTACGAGGGGCTGAAATACGCCCGGCCCGGTTACCGGGTCTCCGACATCAGCGCCGCCGTCCAGCGGTTTGTGGAGGAAAATGGTTTTTCTGTCATCCGTGATTATGTGGGTCACGGCGTGGGCAAGGAGATGCACGAGGAGCCGGAGGTGCCGAATTTCGGCAGACCCGGCCACGGGGCAAGGCTCGTGAAGGGCATGACCATCTGCATCGAACCCATGGTCGCCGCGGGCGACTGGCCGGTCAAGGTCCTGAAGGACGGCTGGACGGTCCTCACCCGGGACGGCTCCATGGCGGCCCACTACGAGAACACCGTGCTCATCACCGATGGGGAGCCGGAGATCCTGACGGTCCCGGAGCCGGAGGTCTGAGTATGGAGATCGAAAAGGCCGACGTGGTCAAATCGCTTGCCGGACGCGACGCGGGGGAGCTTTTCTACGTGCTCTCCACCGACGGGCAGTACGCCCTGATCGTCAACGGGAAGGACCGGCGGACAGATAAACCGAAAAAAAAGAAGCTCCGGCACCTGGCCTTTGTGGAGCGCGGCCTCGGACGAACGGACGAGAAGCTCCGCCAGGGCGACAGGGTGACAAACAGCGAGCTTCGGCGCGCGCTGGCCGAGAGGGCCGGCATCGATCAAAAGGAGGTATGAAGCTTGGCAAAAGATGACGTTATCGAGCTGGAGGGCACGGTCGTTGAGTCCCTGCCCAACACGATGTTCAACGTTGATATTGGAAACGGACATATTATCCTTGCCCATATCTCCGGTAAGCTCCGTATGAACTTTATCAGGATCCTGCCCGGAGACAAGGTCACGGTTCAGATGAGTCCCTATGACCTGACGCGGGGCAGGATCACATGGCGCACAAAATAAGTAAATTTCCCGCGATATGAAAGGAAGGACAATATGAAAGTCAGACCTTCGGTAAAACCCATGTGCGAGAAGTGCAAAGTTATCAAGCGCAAGGGAAAAGTCATGGTCATCTGCGAGAATCCGAAACATAAGCAGAGACAGGGCTAATTGAAGAAAGGAATGGTCATAAAGTATGGCAAGAATTTCCGGCGTTGACCTGCCCAGGGAGAAGAGAGTCGAGATCGGCCTCACCTATGTTTACGGCATCGGCAGAACCAGCGCGAAGAAGATTTTGGAGAAAACCGGGATCAACCCCGACACCCGCGTCAAGGACCTCACCGAGGCGCAGGAGGCGGCTCTGAGAGAGTGCATCGACCACAACTACGTGGTGGAGGGCGACCTGCGCCGCCAGGTGGCTCTGGACATCAAGCGCCTCACCGAGATCGGTTGCTACCGCGGCACCCGCCACAGGCGCGGCCTGCCCGTTCGCGGCCAGAGAAGCAAGACCAACGCCCGTACCCGCAAGGGTCCGAAGCGTACCATCGCCAATAAGAAGAAGTAAGGGAGGGGTATCACTATGGCAGGTAACACCACAAAAGGCAAGGTCGTCCGCACCCGCCGCCGCGAGCGCAAGAACATAGAAAAGGGCCAGGTGCATATCAGCTCCAGCTTCAACAACACCATGGTCACCGTGACCGACTCCTTCGGCAATGCCCTCTCCTGGGCCTCCGCCGGCGGAATGGGCTTCCGTGGAAGCAAGAAGAGCACCCCCTTCGCGGCTCAGACCGCCGCTGAGACGGCCGCACGCGCCGCCATGGAGCACGGCCTGAAGACCGTCGAGGTTTTTGTCAAGGGTCCCGGCGCCGGACGCGAGGCCGCGATCCGTGCGCTCCAGACCGTGGGACTTGAGGTCACCATGATCAAGGACGTGACCCCCATCGCCCACAACGGCTGCCGCCCCCCGAAGCGCCGCCGCGTATAATCGAAGAAGGAGGAAGAATTTACTATGGCTAAGAATATGCAGCCCATCGTGAAACGCTGCAAGGCGCTGGGCATTTCTCCTGCTTACATGGGTTATACCGCGAAGACCAAGTCTGACACCATCCGCAATCCCAAGGGTCAGATGCGCCGTAAGCAGGGCGAGTACGCCATGCAGCTCAATGAAAAGCAGAAGGTCAAGTTCGTATACGGCATCCTGGAGCGTCAGTTCCGCGACTACTATGAGAAGGCCGCCAAGGCCCCCGGCCAGACCGGCGAGGTCCTGCTGACCACCATCGAGCGCCGTCTTGACAACGTTATCTACCGGCTTGGCTTCGCCATGACCCGCCGCGAGGCCCGTCAGGCGGTGAATCACGGCCACTTCAACGTCAACGGCAGGAGAGTGGACATCCCGTCCTATCTCGTGAAGCCCGGCGACGTGATCGAGGTCCGGGAGAAGAGCCGCCAGAGCGCCATGTTCAAGCGCCTCACCGGCGAGGACGCCGTCATCATCAACCCTCCGAAGTGGCTCGAGAAGGATCTCACGAAGTTCCAGGGCAAGGTCTTGACCATGCCCGCCCGTGAGGACATCGACCTGCCTGTTGAGGAGCAGCTCATCGTCGAGCTTTATTCCAAGTAATCCGTTTTGCCGGGCGCCGCGCATCCATGCGGTTTCCTACGGGCGCCCGGGTAAACCCTCATTTGGAAATCCGCACACAGCGCCTGCTGAGGCGCCGAACTAAATAAGGAGGGTATATATTAGTGATTGAAATTGAAAAGCCGCGTATCGAGTGCATCGAGTCCCCGGACAACGACTCCTACGGCAAGTATGTCGTGGAGCCTCTGGAGCGCGGCTACGGCATTACGTTGGGAAACTCTCTCAGACGGATACTCCTCTCGTCACTGCCCGGAACGGCGGTAACCAGCGTCAAGATCTCCGGCGTACAGCATGAGTTCAGCACCATCCCCGGCGTCAAGGAGGATGTCACCGAGATCGTCCTCAACATCAAGAGCATCATCGCCAAGCTCCACTGCGACGGCGAGAAGAGCGTCTACATTGAGGCCATCGGGGAAGGGGAGGTCACCGCGGGGGACATCAAGGCCGACGGCGAGGTTGAGATCCTCAATCCCGAACAGCACATCGCCACCCTGGGACCTGACGCGCAGCTGCGCATGGAGCTTACCCTGGCCCACGGCAGAGGATATGTCAGCGCCGAGCGGAACAAGGCCAGCCAGACCCAGCAGGTCATCGGCGTGAT
The DNA here is from genome assembly GCA_947627715.1 of uncultured Oscillospiraceae bacterium. GTDB lineage: Bacteria > Bacillota > Clostridia > Oscillospirales > Oscillospiraceae > RUG626. Next base: position 31,935 of record CANQXK010000022.1, on the reverse strand, counting down.
CCCCGTGGACTCCATATACACCCCGGTGCTGAAGGTCAATTACACCGTGGAGAACACCCGCGTGGGCAACATGACCGACTTTGACAAGCTGACGCTGGAGGTCTGGACGGACAAGACCATCTCCGCCAGGGACGCGGTGAGCATGGGCGCGAAGATCCTGTGCGATCACTTCACCCTGTTTACCGACCTCTCCGAGTCGGCCGGCTCCAAGTCGCTGATCGTTGAAAAGAACGAGACCCAGAGAGACAAGGTCCTGGAAATGACCATTGAGGAGCTGGACCTCTCCGTCCGCAGCTTCAACTGCCTGAAGAGAGCCAATATCAACACCGTGGAGGAGCTTATCTCCAAGACCGAGGCCGAGATGATCAAGGTCCGCAACCTGGGCCACAAGTCTCTGGAGGAGGTCATCCACAAGCTGGCCATGATGGGCCTGTCCCTGGCCAGCGACGACAGCAACTGAGCGAAAACCAATTTCCTGAAGAAGGAGGAGAAAAGATATGCCTGGAACACGCAAGCTCGGCAGGACGACAGATCAGCGCAAGGCCATGCTTCGTCAGCTGGTCACCGATTTCCTTGATAAGGGCCGCATGGAGACCACCTTCACCCGCTGCAAGGAGATCCAGCCCATGGCCGAGAAGATGATCACCCTCGGCAAGGACGGCACGCTGGCCGCCCGCCGCGAGGCCCTTGCTTTCATCACCCGCGAGGACGTGGTGACCAAGGTCTTCAAGGAGCTGGCCCCCAAGTATGCCACCCGTGACGGCGGCTACACCCGCGTCACCCGCACGGATAACCGCCGCGGTGACGGAGCGGAAATGGGAGTCATTGAGCTTATATAACCGAGCTTATATAACGAATAAAACTGCCGCCCTGTGGGCGGCAGTTTTATTTCATATTTCAACAAAAGGGATTTTTCCCGACGCTTGCGTTTTTTGACAAATGCTTTTGAAAATTACCTGGCGCTAAGGCCCGTCAGAAAATCAGAATTTTCGGGTCCTTCTCCGGGTCGAGCCAGCGCAGCAGGGTGAGGAGATCGGCCCTTGAGACGGACACACAGCCCGACGTGGGATTGGACCCCACGTGGAGGAAGATGGCGGACCCGGCCCCAGGGGTGATGGGGTCGCAGTTGTAGCCGATGACGGCGGCGTAGGCGTAGGCGGCGGAATAGTCGCTGATGTGCTCGGCGCTGGTCCAGTCGCGTGTGCCGTCGTCCTCCACCCAGGTGTTGTAGCTTGCGGACGCCGGGTCGTCCACCCAGTAGCTTTTGGACGTGGCCTGCCGGTAGGGGAGAAGGCAGCCCGGATCCGGCTCGTTGCCGAAAGCGCTGGGCAGGGGAAAGAGGCCCATGGGCGTCGCGCCGTCGCCCTCGCTCTTGGAGGCGGAGACGCCGCTGCGGCCCACGTGGCCAGAACACTCCTCCAGGACCGCGCTCCAGACGTTGCCCTCGACCCGCTCAAAGGCGCTCACCCGCGCACTGCTGCCGGAGGATTTGACGATGATCAGCTGGGAGCCTGTGATGTCCGACGGCTCAAACCCGGCCTCGGAGAGGCGCTGCGCCATCAGGTCCGGCATGGACGCGGGGGGTTCCGCGGCGGTCTCGCCGCTCTCCTCCAAGGGGGCGGAGGATGCGTCTTCCCCGGCGGGGGGATCGGTGGCGGCGGTGGCCGTTTCCGGCGGTTTCGTCTCCGACGGCGACCCGGCGGCGGCGCTGCCGCTGTGGGGCGGCTGCGTGGGATCGGTCCCCTCCGGGGGCGCGGAGGGCGCGTCGGTGGAGGGGGAGGCGATCTCACCCACCGCCGGGAGGGTGAGAAGGAGGACAGCCGCCGCCGCGACGCCGATAAGGAGTCTCAATGTCTTTTTCATATCAGGAGATGATCAGCTTCGGATTCCGGGGGGAATCAAGGAGCGTCAGGAGCGTCTCCATGTCGGCGGAGGTGATCCGAATGTCGCCGTAGCCGGGACCCATGGAGGAGGCGGAACCCAGGCCGTCGATGAACAGGTCCGAGCCGCCCCGGTAATAGGCCGAGCCGCCGGTGAGGCCGTCCCCGTTGTAGTTGAAGTAGATGCAGGCCACGGAGCGGTTCCCGGTGAATTTGGCGTACAGGTCCTCCGCGCTCTTCCAGTCCTTGCCGGGGGTGGAGGTCGTCTGCATGGTGTTGTAGAAGTAGGAGTTTACGTCGTCCACCCACACGTCCCCGGCCTTGATCTTGTAGTAGTCGATGTTCAGGGCGCGGTCCCCGGTGCCGAAGGCGAAGAGGATGTCAAAGATCCCGGCGGGGGTGCACTTGTCCCCCTCCGTCTTGTTGTAGCTGATGCCGTTGGAACCCAGGTACGCGGAGGCGGTGAACTGGTCCGCCCAAGCGCCCCGGTCCCAGTTGCGCAGGGTCAGCGTGGCGGAGGAGCCTCGGCTGGAGACGATCAGCTCCTGGGTGTGGTCGGTGCGCGGTTCATAGAGCTGGGGGATATAGCCGGAGCAGGGGATGAGGCGGGCAAAGCCCTGATCCAGATCCCAGACATACGCGCTGCCGGCGGCGCCGGAGGCGGAGAAAAGGAGCGTGCCGGAGGACAGCAGGGAGAGCTGGCACTCTATGGCGCCGCCCCAGCCGTCGTCGCCGTAGTAGGTGATGACGGGGGAGCCGTCGGCGGGGGCGGTCCCGGAGATCTGCGCGGCGGCCCCGGTTGCCGGGTCGTAGCCGGTGACGGTGTAGGCGATCTCGGTGGGGGTGACGGTCAAAACCGCCAGCGGCCCTCCGGCGGCGAGAAAGGCGTCGGCGTCGCCCGCCGTGGCGAAGGTACCGGCGAATTTTCCGTAGTCCGTAACAGGCAGGGGGACGCCCCAGGGGATAGAGGCGGAGGATTCGCACATCAGGCCCTCGGATGTGCCGCCGGTGAAGGCGACGAAGGCGTCGGTGAAGTAGTAGAAGTCCTCGCCCTGGGCGGCAAACTCGCCGTCTATGTACAGGGTGTCGCCCCGGTTGGGGGAGCCGCGGAGGATGCCGTCCTCAAAGGCCAGGTTCACCGGGAGCACAGCGCCGTCGCCGGAGACGACGTCGGCCTGGATATTCTGGAGGAAGACATCGGAGACGGCGGCGTTGACGCAGATACGCTGGCCCACGTAGGAGGCCGGATCGGAAACAAGGGAGGCGAGGTCAACGCTGTCGGCGTAGGGGTCCTCTTCCGGGGCGGTGGTCTGCTCATCGCCGCCGCCTGTCCCCTCCGTCCGGGTGGTATCGGGCCGGTCTTCCTTTTCGCTGTCCTTGCCGCCGGAGCTGTCCTCTGTCTGCGAACCGGCGTGGGAGTTGTCCCCGGAGAGGTCCTTCCCGGAGCCGAAGGGCGCGATCCCCCGGATGTACAGGAAGAGAACGGCGCACAGAAGGATCGCCACGGTGGCGGAGACGCCCGCGATGACGCCGATGGCCGTGCCGGAGAGGCCCGGCTTCTTTTCGGGCGCGAGCTTGGGTGGCGCGGGCTGAGAGGGCGCGGAGCGCGGGAAGCTCACCGCGCTGCCGCAGCTGGGGCAGAATTTGGCGGTGTCAGGGAGCTGCCGTCCGCACTTGGGACAAAACATAACGTTCATCTCCTCCCAAAAGATAGGTGAGACAGGCGGCAAAGCCGCAGAATATGCCGCTCTTTTCCCCGGCACTGCCGGGGAAAGACGGCTTAAAATCATATAATGACCATATTACAGATATTATATCACACTTTTTAGGGGGATTCAATAACTATTTGCCCCGCGGACGAGGGGTTGGAAAAAAATACATGAGTAAACGGGGCGGGGCGGGAAAAACTGAATACGCAGAAAAACCAAACGAGGTGAACGGTATGAAGATGACAAACAAGGAATATGCCGAGTACGTAAAAAAGAAAACGCCCAACTCAAAGCTCATCCCCAATATGCTCAAGGCGTTCGTTGTGGGCGGTCTCATCTGCTGCATCGGACAGGGCATTTTAGACGGGCTGGGGGCGGCGGGCCTCTCCGAGGAGAACGCCGCCACGGCGGAGAGCATCCTGATGGTCCTGCTGGGCGCGCTTTTGACGGGCGTGGGTATCTACGACAACATTGCCAAGTTCGCCGGAGCGGGGACGCTGGTGCCCATCACCGGGTTTGCCAACTCCGTGGTCTCGCCCGCCTTAGAGTTCAAGACCGAGGGGTATATCACCGGCACGGCGGCCAAAATGTTCATCATCGCCGGCCCCGTGATCGTCTTCGGCATCGCCTCCAGCATCATCTACGGCATCGCGCTGGTGCTTTTTAAGCTCCTGTGAGCGTTGACGCGCCGGGACGGCGTTTTTCCTGTTGCGAAGGCGGGGACTTTGCCGTATAATGGACCTGAAATTCGCCGGAAGGCGGAGGAGGGTGCGCAATGAGATACAAAAATCCCGTGATCCCCGGCTTTTACCCCGATCCCAGCGTGTGCCGCGCAGGGGACAGGTACTACCTGGCGGCCAGCTCCTTTCAGTATTTTCCGGGCGTTCCCCTATTTGAAAGCGGCGACCTTGTGAACTGGCGGCAGATCGGCCACGCTCTGACGCGGCCGAGCCAGGTGGAGCTGGAGGACGTGCCCGCCTCCGGCGGGGTGTTCGCCCCGACGATCCGATACCACCGGGGCCGCTTCTACATGGTCACCAACAACAACACGAAGAACGTGAATTTCTACGTCTGGACAGACGACATACGCGGGGAATGGTCGGAGCCTGTGGAGGTGGACCAGGGTGGCATCGACCCGTCCCTCCTTTTTGACGGGGACAGGGCCTACTTCATCAGCAATGGGGAGGACGCGGAGGGGCGCGCCTGCATCGTGCAGTGCGAGATCGACCCGGCCACAGGCAAGCGCCTCACGGAGAGCCGGTGCATCTGGCACGGCGCGGGAGGCCGCTATCTGGAAGCGCCCCATATGTTCCACATCGGCGGGTGGTACTACCTCATAGCCGCCGAGGGCGGGACGGAATACGGCCACATGGAGGTCTGCGCCAGAAGCCGCAGCCCCTGGGGACCGTTTGAAAACTGCCCGTTCAACCCCATCCTGACAAACCGCGACAGGGCGCCCGCCGTCATTCAGGGCATCGGCCACGGGGACCTGGTGCAGGACGCCGCCGGGGGATGGCACATGGTCTGCCTGGGATTCAGGCAGATCCACCCCTGGCAGCCCTACCACACCCTGGGGCGCGAGACGTTCCTGGTGCCGGTGACCTTCACCCCGGAGGGGTGGATCCGGGCCGGACGCGACGGGACGGCGGAGGCGGAATACCGGCTTGACGGGGATTTCCTCCAGGAGAGAAAGCGGGTCTACACCTTCTCCGACACCGCCCCCGGCATGGAGTGGGTGTGGCTTAGAAAGCCCGGAACGGACCGCTGCCGCTTCACCCCGGGGAGGGTGACGCTTCAGGGGAACGGCCTGGGCCTCAGCGACCCCGGCTCGCCCACGTTCATGGCCCTCCGGCAGAGGGGCTTTGACTTTGAGCTGGGCGTGGACGTGACGGCCGGCGAAGGGGAGGCGGGCGTCACGGCGTATATGTGCGAGCTGGAGCATTACGACCTGGCCGTGCGCCGGGGACCGGCCGGGGCCGAGGCGGTGCTGAGGCTGAATATCGGCGGGATCCGCCACGAGGAGAGCACGGCGGCTCTGAGCGCAGGACCTGCGCGCCTGACGGTCCGGGGCGACGCCCTTACCTATCGGTTTTTCGTCCGGCAGGGGGAGCGGGAGGTCTGCCTGGGACAGGGGGCGTCCAAGTACCTCTCAAGCGAGGTCTCTGGCGGCTTCACCGGCGTGATGCTGGGCCTCTGGGCCACAGGCGGCACGGGAGATTTTGAGAATTTCAGATTGGAATACATAGAATAAAAAACCGGGACCCCGCAAGTACGGGGTCCCGATTTTTTATGGGCCGAAATTTCAAAGAAGGGCGGCGATGTCGATGTTCTCGCCGGAGAGACCGATGTGCGCGCCGGATCTGGCCTCGTCGGAGTCCGGGTGGGCCAGGAGCCACTTGTTGCGGGCCGTCATCCACGTGTCCTCCTCGTTCAGAGGGGCGATGGCCGGGGCGGGGAAATTCGTGCCGCGCGGAAGCACCACCACGACGCGGAAGGAGCCGTCCTTCCCGGCGTTGCAGGGGGCGTAGTGGAGCGTGGTGGCGTAGACCTCCACGGGCACCCCGGCGGGGGCGCGGAACGCCTTGACTTTGGAGGTGTCCAGAACGCCGCCCTCGATTTCGGACTGCTTTGCCAAAAGGAGGATGAAGTCGCCCTCCCCGATGTTCACCTCGCTGTCGCGGTGATACTCAAGGCAGTTGAGCCTGGTGTTCCGGCCCCAGCACATACCGATCTCCACGGGCATCCCGCCGTAGGCGTTGTTCTGGAGAAGACCGTAGACGTCCGTGGCCTCCAGGGCCGGGATGCTGGGTTCATAGGCCGTGCCGGAGGCGGGGAGCGGGATGGCGCTGGCGGCGCGGATCAGGCCGGCGGTGTCGTAGCCCTCCAGGACCTTGCCGTAGGGCTTGAATTCGGGGTCATAGACGGAATAGATTTTCATAATGATGTCCTCCTTTTTACAGAAGTTTGGGGAAAAGGGCTTTCATGGCGGGGTAGATGTTCTTAAACTGCTGGTAACGCTGGTCGTAGAGGGCGGTGAGCGCCGGGTCCGGCTCGGTGGTGCCGGCCACGGTGACCAGGGCGTCGCAGGCGGCCTGAACGGTGGGGTAGCGCCCGTCGGCCACCATGGCCAGGACCGCGCCGCCGTAGCCGGGTCCCTGCTCCGTGGCCACCATGTCCAGGGGGATGCCCAGCACGTTGGCCAGGATCGTCCGCCACAGGGGGGATTTGGCACCGCCGCCGCAGACGTTGGAGCGGGGGATGGAGACGCCCAGGGCCTTCGCCACCTCAAAGCTGTCCCGGATGGCGAAGGCGACGCCCTCCAGCACTGCCTGGGTCATGTCCGCGTGGGTGGTGTCCATGGTGAGGCCCGTGAAGGTGCCGCGGGCGTTTACGTCGTTGATGGGGCTGCGCTCCCCCATGAGATAGGGGAGGAAATAGACGTGGTTGCGGCCCAGCTTCTCCGGCGCGATCTTCGCCTGTTCGGCGGAGTAGTCTGTGTCGCCGGAGACCTCGTCCATCCACCACTTGTTGCAGGAGGCGGCGGAGAGCATACAGCCCATGAGGTGGTAGCCGCCGTCGGCGTGGGCGAAGGAGTGCAGGGCGTTGTGGGGGTCCACGCCGAACTTGTCCGAGGAGATGAACACGGTCCCGGAGGTGCCCAGGCTGATGTTGCACCCGCCCACGCCCACGGTGCCGGTTCCCACGGCAGCGGCGGCGTTGTCCCCGGCCCCGGCGCAGACCTTGACGCTGTCCGATAGGCCGAAGGCCGCGGCGACCTCCCGCTTTAAGGTCCCCACGCACTCCCAGCTCTCGTGGAGCGTGGGCAGCTGGGATCCCGTGACGCCGCAGATGTCCATCATCTCCCCGGACCAGCACTTGTGCTGCACGTCCAAAAGCAGCATACCTGAGGCGTCGGAGTAGTCGGTGGCGTGAACGCCGGTCATCTTGTAGACCAGGTAGTCCTTGGGGAGCATGATCTTTGCAATCTTCGCGAATTTGTCCGGCTCGTTTTCCCGCATCCACAGAAGCTTGGGCGCGGTGAAGCCGGCGAAGGCGATGTTGGCGGTGTACGCGCTGAGCTTCTCGCGGCCGACGGTCTCGTTGAGGTAGTCCACCTCCCTGGCGGTGCGCCCGTCGTTCCACAGGATGGCGGGGCGCAGGACGTTGTCCTGCCCGTCCAGGGCCACAAGGCCGTGCATCTGGCCGCCCAGGCCGATGGCCCGGACGTTCCGGGCGTCCACGCCGGAGACCAGCTCCGGGACGCCCGCCAGCACGGCGTTCCACCAGTCCGCGGGTTCCTGCTCGCTCCAGCCGGGGTGGGGGAAGCTCAGCGGGTACTCCTTCGTGACCTCGCCCACCACCTTCCCGGCCTCGTCCACCAGCAGGAGCTTCACAGCCGATGTGCCAAGGTCAATGCCTATGTAGTAGTTCATGCCGATTCCTCCTCTATAGAGTTACTTCCACGGCAACGCGCCCGGCCCCGGCGAGGGGGAGGGTGTCGCCGCTGATTTTTTTGCCACCGACGCGCACGGAGCGTTCTCCCGTGCGCCGGATATGGATAACGTACGTCGCCCCCCGGAAGGCCCGCGTCACGGTGAGGTCGTTCAGCGCCTCCGGCAGACACGGCTGGACGCGCAGACCGTCGTAGTCCGGGCGGATGCCCAGGATCGCCTGGCTGATGCTCAGGAACGTCCAGGAGGCGGTGCCGGTGAGCCAGCTGTTCCGGGCGTGGCCGGGCGCGCCGGAGGCCCTGCCCGTGACGGTCTGGGAGTAGACGTAGGGTTCGGTCTCGTGGACCTCGCTCTCCTCCTCCAGATAGGCCGGGCAGATGCGCCTGTAGACGTCAAACGCCTCCTCGCCCCGGCCCAGAACGGTCTCGCCGATGACCACCCAGGGGTTGTTGTGGCAGAAGACCGAGCCGTTTTCCTTAAATCCAGGGGGATAGGAGGAGATCTCCCCCAGCTCCAGGTGATACCTTGTGTAGCAGGGGGCCAGAAGCTCCACGCCGTACTTCCCCAAAAGCCGCTCCCGGACGGAGTTGAGGGCCTTTTCCGCTTGGCCGCTCTCCTTCCCGATGCCGGCCAGAGCGCAGAAGCCCTGGGGTTCAATGTAGATCTGGCCCTCCTCGCACTCATGGCTGCCCACCTTGCCGCCGAAGGAGTCGTAGGCTCTCAGGAACCAATCCCCGTCCCAGCCGTCGGTGAGGACGGCGGCCTCCATGGCCTTCACCGCCTTCTCCGTCTCCTGCGCCTCGGCCTCCAGGCCCACCCGGCGGCAGAGGGCGGCGTACTCGCCGCCGTATTTGACGAACATGGCGGCGATGAACACGGACTCCGCCACGGGACCCTCCGAGGGGCCGGTGGTCTGAAAGCTCTCGCCGGGTTCGTCGGAGAAGCAGTTGAGGTTGAGGCAGTCGTTCCAGTCCGCGCGGCCGATGAGGGGCAGGCCGTGGGGACCCAGGCTGCGGAGCGAATACTGGACGGAGCGGCGCAGATGCTCCATCAGCGGCGCCTCCGTGCCGGGGGTGCTGTTGAAGGGGGTGGGGTGGTCCAGGATGGTGAAGTCCCCCGTCTCCTTCACATAGGCGCACACCGCGCCCACCAGCCACAGGGGATCGTCGTTGAAGCCGGACCCCGCGTCGTTGTTGCCCCGCTTGGTGAGGGGCTGATACTGGTGGAAGGCCCCGCCGTTCTCAAGCTGAACGGAGGCCAGGTCGAGGATCCGCTCCCGTGCCCGGTCCGGGACGATGTGGACAAAGCCCAAAAGATCCTGGCAGGAGTCCCGAAAGCCCATGCCCCGGCCCGTGCCCGTCTCGTAATAGGAGGCGGAGCGGCTCATGTTGAAGGTCACCATGCACTGATATTGGTGCCAGATGTTCACCATGCGGTCCAGCCGCTCATCCGGGGAGCGCAGGGTGAACTTGGTGAGAAGCCGCGTCCAGTAGTCCGAAAGCTCCCTGAAGGCGGCGTCCACGGCCTCGCCGGTGGAGAATTTCTCCATCACCCGCCTGGCCGTGTCCTTGCGGATAACGCCGGGGGACAGGAATTTCTGATCCCTGGGGTTCTTCCCGTACCCCAGGACGAACACCGCCCGGAAGCTCTCTCCGGGCTTGAGGTCCACATCGACGCGGTGGCAGCCGATGGGGTACCAGCCCACCCGGAGGGATTGGGCGCTGCGCTCCTCCCGGACAAGCTGCGGGTCCGCCCAGCTGCCCATGTGGCCCAGGAAGGCGTTTCGGTCCGTGTCCCAGCCCGAGGCAGGCACATTGACGCCGTAGAAGGCGTAGTGGTCCCGCCGCTCCCGGTACTCGGTCTTGTGGTAGATGACGCCTGGTTCCGCCTCGCACTCGGCGATGTTCAGATTCCGCTGGTAGTTCTGGGCGTCGTCCACCGCGTTCCACAGGCAAAACTCCACGCACCCGTAGAGCTTGACGGATTTGGGCCTGTCCGTCCTGTTGGTGAGCGTCACGTCGTGCAGCTCGCAGTTTTCCCCCAGGGGCACGAAGGCGGTGACGGCGGCCTCCAGCCCGTCCTTCGCGGCCTCAAAGACGCTGTAGCCCATGCCCACCCGGCACCGATAGCTGTCCAGAGCCGTGCGCGTGGGGAGAAAGCCGGGGTTCCACGCGGGCTTGCCCGCCTCCTTGATGTAGTAGAACCGCCCGCCGGTGTCCCCCGGCACGTCGTTGTAGCGGTAACGCACAAGCCGCTGTAACTTCGCGTCCCGGTAGAAGCAGTAGCCCCCCATGGTGTTGGAGATGAGGCCGAAAAACTCCTCGCTGCCCAGGTAATTGATCCAGGGCAGAGGGGTTTCGGGGGTATCAATGACATACTCCCGCTTTTCGTCGTCAAAATGGCCGAATTTCATGTGTACACCTCTTTTGTCATGTTACGCTCTTTGGCAGAAGTCTGAAAGGATATCGAGGATCGGTCCGCTGAAAAACGCGGGGCCGCCGTGGGCCGATAGCAGCGCGGCGATTACCGCCACAACAAACCCCCTGCGGGCAAGAGCGGCGTAGTTGGGGATATCGTTGTACAGCTCCTGCCCGCGCCGCGCCGAACCGGGGACGGCCAGGATCAATGGGTAACGTTTTATACATGGCTGCCCTCCACCGAGTTTTCCCCGGCGCGCAGGTGTACGGTGCGTTTACCGCCATTATACACCAAAACCGCGTCCCTGTCATCAGGAGAAACTATAGAAAGTTCCGTGACTTTGCCTTTTTTCCACCCGAACGAGACTGTAAGCCCCCCTCGGACGCGCACGCCGTCGAGTCTGCCGCTTTGCCAATCCGGCGGCAGGGCGGGGAGAAGGCGGAGAGCGCCGGCGTGGCTCTGAACGAGGCACTCCAGGATCCCCGCCGTGCCGCCGAAGTTGCCGTCGATCTGGAAGGGCGGGTGGGTGTCGAAGAGGTTGGGGAGAGTGCTTTTTCGCAAAAGCGCGTAGAGGTGGCGCTCCGCCTCCGCCCCGTCCCGAAGGCGGGCGTAGAAGCTGACGATCCAGGCGCGGCTCCACCCCGTGTGGCCGCCCCCGTGGGAGAGGCGCCGCCGGAGGGTCTCTTCCGCCGCCCGCGCAAGCTCCGGCGTGGCGTCCGGGTCGATCTCCGAGCCGGGATAGAGGCCGTAGAGCTGGCTTATATGCCGGTGGCCCGGCTCCCACTCCTCGTAGTCCTCCAGCCACTCCTGGACGGTGCCGTACCGGCTGATCTTCACAGGCGGCAGGCGGGGGAGAAGCCTCGCTATTTTGTCCGTCAGACCGTCCTCCGCGCCCAGGACCTTTGCGGCCTCCAGCGTGTGGGAAAAAAGCTCCCGGACGATCTGGGAGTCCATGGCCGGCCCCGGCGTCACGGCGATCTTCCCGCCGTCCTCCGGGTCTATGTAGCTGTTCTCCGGGGAATTGGAGGGCGCGGTGACCAGATACCCGGTTTTCGGGTCCTCCGCCAGGAAGTCTGTGAAAAACAGGGCGGCGTCCCGGAGGACGGGCCAGTTTTCCCGCAGAAAGGCCAGGTCCCCGGTGTAGAGCCAGTGCTCCCAGATGTGGCGGCAGCACCAGGCCCCGCCGCACAGAAACGCCCCCCAGTCCGGGTCCTGCCCCGGCGCGGTGAAGCCCCAGGGGTTGCTGAGGGTGTGGGCCACCCAGCCCCGGCAGCCGTACATGACGCGGGCGGTGCGGGTCCCGTGCTCCCGGAGAAAGCGCAGATACGCCCACAGATTCTCCCCCAGGCCGGCAAACCCCAGCGCCTCCATGGGCCAGTAGTTCATCTGAAGGTTGATGTTCAGGTGGTAGTCCCCCGTCCAGGGCGTCCACATATCCTTGGACCAAACCCCCTGGAGGTTGGCAGGCAGCCGCCCAGGCGCGGAGCAGAGGAAGAGGTATTTTCCAAACTCGAACCAAAGGCGCACAAGCCCTATGTCCGTCCCGCCCTCCTGTACCCGCGCAAGGCGCCGGTCCGTGGTGAGGGACGCAAGGAGCGGGTCGTCCTCCAGCGTCAGGGTGCAGCGGCCCATGGCCTCCCCGGCAAAGGCGGCCTCGTCCTCCAAAACCGCGTCAAAGCCGGCCCCGGCCGCCTTATCGATGCGCCGGCGGCAGACGCGCTCCGGGTCCTCGTCCGCCCGGTAAGTGGTGGCGGTGCAGGTATATATGGTGACCGTCCGCGCCCCGCTGACCGCAAGGGAGTCGCCGGAAGGGGAGACAGCGCCGTCCGTCTCCACGCGCACCACGGTGCAAAAGCCCACGGCGCCGGGGCCGGGATTTCGCCCGGTGACGACGATCTCCGCGCCCCGATACGCCACGGAGCAGTCCTCCCGCTCAAAGGTGAGGCGCAGACAGCTCTGCCCGGTGACGCGGCTGGCGGTGACCTGATAGCGGTGGGAGACGGTGTGGACGCGGCAAATCGGGCCGAAGCGCGTCTCGGCGCGGGCCGCCCTCAGATCGAGAAGGCGCACATAGCCGGAGACGTCCTCCGCCGGGGCCTCCAGAATGAGGGAACCCGCCGTCTGAAAGCTGCCGTAATAGGGGTCGTCGCTGCCCCGGCCGCGGCAGACCAGGCGCTCCTTGCACAGCGCCTCCGCGCGCCTCAGCTCCCGGTCAAAAAGGAGCCGCCGCATCTCAGGCAGGGCCTCCCGGCACTCCGGCGCGTCCCAGTCGCCGGGAAAGCCGCTCCAAAGGCTCTCCTCGTTGAGCTGAAGCTCCTCCCGTGCCGTCCCGCCGAACACCATCATGCCCAGCGTCCCGCTGCCCAGAGGCAGGGCGCTGTTCCAGTCCGGGGCGGGGGCGCGATACCAAAGAAGATGGGGGGACTCAGATGCGTTTTTCATTGCCGGCTCCTTTTGAAGCGGCGGAAGTCCGCGCCCCTCGCCGCTTAAACGTTTTATTTCCACAACTTCCATTATAGGCACAAAACGGCGAAAAACGCAATCTTTTTTTGCCCCGTTTTTCATTTTTTGCACAAATCGGGTTTTCACGGTTGGTAAAACTGACAAAATTTTTAAAACTTTTGAAATATTTGTTGACGTTTTTGGCGGGACGCTGTATAATTTGCACAGAGAAACCGTTTAACCTAAGTCTTACAGCGGGGAAGGTTGCATAAAGTATGGTGACCATCAGGACAATTTCGGAGAAGTGCGGCCTCTCTGTGGCCGCCGTTTCCAAGGCTCTGAACGGCCGGCCCGGCGTCAGCCCTGAGAAGGCGGAGATGGTGCGCCAAACCGCCCAGGAGCTGGGCTACTTCCCCAACGCCGCGGCGCGGACGCTGAAGACCAACAGGAGCATGAACATCGGCATCCTCTTCAAGAACGTGCTGGCCCACGAATATTTCTCCGTCATTCTGGAGGCAGTGAGGGACACCGCCGAAAAGCGGGGCTACGACATCACCTTCCTCAACAACCCCAGCCGCGAGCAGGGGTATTACGAGCACGCCAAGCGCCGTCAGTGCGACGGCATCCTCATTGTCCAGCCCGGCTACGGGGAGGACGCCAGGGCGGCCGTCCGCCGCCTCGCGGAGAGCGAGCTGCCGGTGGTGGCCATTGACGACGTGTTTCCGGGCCGCACCACCGTCACGGGGGAGAATGTGGCCAGCGTTGAGGAGATCGTCCGTTACCTCTACGGCATGGGGCACACCCGCATCGCCTTTATCCACGGCGAGAACGGCGACGTGACCAGCCAGCGGCTGGCGGGCTTTTACCGGGCCTGCCGCGATCTGGGGATCGCGGTGCCGTCTGAGTATGTGGTCCCCGCCCGCTATCAGGAGCCTGCCGATTCGGCCCTCGCCACGAGAAAGCTCCTTCAGTGCCGGGTCAGGCCCACCTGCATCATGTACCCGGACGACATCGCCTACCTTGGCGGGCAGGCGGAGCTGGAGGCCCAGGGCCTTTCCATCCCCGGCGACGTCAGCTGCTTCGGCTTCGACGGGATCCGCATGGCCGGCGTCCTGCGGCCCAGCCTTGCCACCTACAGGCAGAATGGCTGGGGCATCGGCGCGACGGCTACCGAACAGCTCATCAGCGCCATTGAGGACCCCAAATGCTACGTGCCCGGAGTCATCACCATCTCAGGCTCCGTTCAGCCGGGAGGCACGGTGAAACGCCTGACGGGCGCTGAACAAAAATGATCATTCCTTTGGAGGACATCCGTATGGTTTTTACCGCAGAACAGGCCCGCACACAGACCGTGACGGCGGAGGGGCTTATCCGGGAGGCGTTCCCCGGCCTTACCGGGGCGCTGGACGCCGAGTTTTTTGACGCCGGAAGGCGCAGCGCCTTCGGCGTCTCCGGGCTTCCCTACACCGCGCCCGTGTGCGTCCGCATCCTCAACGACCCCGCCGCCGCAAAATACCTGAGCGGCTTTGCGGGGTGCCAGCTCATCTCGCTGGAGGGGGACAGGGCCGTCCACAGGACGCAGGAGGGGGAGCGTCGGCTCCCGCAGGAGGTGGAGCGGTCCATCCTCTCCATCGCCCGCAAGGTCCTGGCCAGCCCCGGAAAGCTCAACGAGAGGGGCGAGCTGGTCCTGGATCTGAAGACCTGCCCCGTCGGCCCCCACTACCCGGTGAACCTCCTTTTGGGGGACCGCTCCGACTACCCCGAACCCCTGTACACCACCCCCAAGAGCGCCCTGGACGGGCTGGGACGCGGCTCCTTCCGCGCCGCCGGACCCAAGCAGGTGCTCTCCACCCGTTACGTGCTCGCCCCGGAGGAGAACGGCGAGCCCGCCAACAGGCAGTTTTATCTTTTTGAGGACGGACGCCAGATCTTCTATTCTTGTGATGTGAACGAAAACGTTTTCTCTGCCACCTGCGTCCACTCCCAAAACCGCTCGGTGATCACGTATGAGACGAACTGCGGCCTGACGGTCAGGCGCACCATCTTCCTCCTGCCCCAGGAGGAGGGGATGCCCACGGCGGTGGAGGCCCAGCGGGTGGAGATCGTCAACCGCTCCGGGCGCGACAGGGACCTGAAGATCGTCATGACCGGGATGTTCGGCATCGGCATGGCCGAGGGCATCGCCAACGACGTGGTCTACACCAACATCGTGGCCGAGAGCGAGATCTACTACAAAAACGGCGCGCCCGCCGCCATGACGCTCCACCACAAGCCGAAAGAGTGCGCCGGGGAGAAGCGGTTCGCCGCGCTTTTGAAGGACGGCCGGGGCTTTGACGACTTCTGCGGGAATATCTCCGATTTCATCGGCTCCGGGACCCTGGCCCGCCCTGAGTCCTCTGGGCGTCTGCCCAGCCGCTACCAGAGGAAGATGGCCCCGTTCTTCGCCATGGGCAGGAGCTTCGCCGTCAAGGACGGGGAGACCGCCGTCATCGACGAGCTTGTGGGAATGACGGAGGGGGAGGGGGACGTGTCGGCGGCGTTTGACAGCCAGCTTGACAGGCTTCTCACCAAATACGCCGACCCCGCCGCTCTGGCCGGGACGCTTCAAAAGGTGGTGGACTTCTGGGACCGCTACCCGGCCTACCTCCAGACGGACACCGGGGACGCGCTCATGGACACCTACATAGGCCGCAACCTGCCCTTCCAGGTGCTGTATCAGACCTATGTGTCCCGCGCCTTCGCCTGGACGCAGAAGTCCTTCCGGGAGACGGGCTTCCGGGAGATCCAGGACATCTTCGCCTCCATGTACTATCTCGCCGCCATGGGCCGCGCGCCCCTGGTGCGAAAGCTCATCGAAAACTGGGTGCGCAACGTCTTTGAGATGGGCTACGCCTACCACGATTTCACCGTCCGGGGCAAGAACCCCGGCGACTGCTCCGACGACCAGCTTTGGCTCCTTCAGGCGGTGTACCGCTACGTGAAGCTCACGGGCGACACGCAGTTTTTGACCCAGCCCTACCCCATGGCCGGGACGGACAGGGAGCGCCCCCTTTGGGACACCATCATGGCCATCCTCACCTACTCCGGCAAGATCTCCGTGGGCGTCCACGGGCTGCCCCTCCTGGACAAGGCCGACTGGAACGACACCCTGCGCCTGGACCACGTGGTGATGCAGGGGCCGGAGAAGGAGGCCCTCTACAGAAAGCAGCTGAAGGAAAAGGGCCAGGAGTGGGGCGCGCCCCTTGAAAATACCCTCTCCGAGAGCGTCATGAACGCCTGCCTCTACGTCATTGCCGCCGACGCCGCCGCCGAGCTGGGGCGGATGATCGGCCGGGACGCGGACGCGGAGGAGTGTAAGCGCCTCTCCGGGAAGGTCGCCGCCAGCATCCAGCAAAACGCCTGGAAGGACGGCTACTTCGCCCGGTGCCTCATCAACGACGGCAGGCCCTACAAATACCTGGGCGCCAGGGGCGACGGCCTGAGCCTGGACCCCGCCGTTGACGGAAGCTATTACCTCAACTCCTACAGCTGGCCCATCCTCGCCGGCGTGGCGGCGGAGGAACAGATCGCCTCCATGCTGGACACGGTGGAGAGGACCCTTAAAACCGAGGCCGGGCTGAAGCTCTGCACCCTGGTGAACTACGACCTCCTGGGCGTCGCCACCGGCACCGCCCTCTACTTCCCCGGCGACCGGGAGAACGGCGGCGTGTTCAAGCACGCGGCCATGATGGCCACCGTGGCCTCCCTCAAGGCGGCCAAGCTTGTGAAGAGCGAGGCGCTGGCAAAACGCCTTGCGGACTTGGCCTTCTTTATGATCGACCGCACAGTGCCCTACGGCACGCTGAAGGACCCCTTCGTGCTGAAGGGCAATCCGCGCTTCTGCACCCAGTACAACAACTCCGAGACACGCGAGAACATCGGCCCCATGCTCTCCGGCACGGCCTCCTGGCTGAACCTCGCCGTCTACGAGTTCCTGGGGCTGGACGTCAGCCGGGACACGATCGCCGTCTCCCCGGTGATGCTCCCCGGCAGGAAACGGCTGGCCTACACGGTCCGCCTCCCGGAGTGCCGGCTTCAGGTGGAGGCGGTCTCCCACGGCGGACGCTTCCGGGTCTCGGAAAGTTCCGTCTGCCTCCTGGACGGCGTCCCCTCCCCGCTGACCTTCAAAAGGCCCTGCGACGGGCGGACGCACACCGTGCAGGTGGAGCTTTAAACCGTATAATGGCCTTGATTTGGCAATTATAGAACGCAAGAAGGTTGGGGGGTGCCCACGGGAAAGAAAACGTTTTCACGCAAAAAATTAATTGGAGGGATGTAAATGACTCAAACAAAAGCGAAGACCCGCGGCGGGATCATGGTTATCCTGCACAGGGTCGCCATCCTGTTCACCTGCGCTGCGGTGTTTTATCCGGGATTCAACCCCGGACGCATCACCACGGAGATCAGCCGCTACACCTCGCTGCTCACCTCCTGCATCTCCTATAAGTCCCTGGTGGGCAACATCGGCCGGGCGCTGAGCCGTGGGTGGGTGCAGGCGTCCACCTTCCGGCTGCTGATGGCTGCCAGCGCCGTCCTGCTCATCGGCATCATCCTCGCTGCCATCGGCGGGTGTATGTCCGTGGGAAACGACCGGATGCGCTTCTACGGCGCGCGCTTCCCGCTCATCGGCTCTGTGGTGATGGCCGTGGGGCTTGTCCTCATCAACGTCGCCCACGGGCAGATCGTGGCCGCCGGCAACGACCGGGTGCCGCCCAACGTCTCCATGGGCTTCTACCTCTTCATCGTCCTCACCGTCCTCATCTTCCTCACGAGCCTGGCCATCCTCTTCCTCAACGGGAAGAAGGAGGACCTGTCCGAGAGCAAGATGGGCATGAAGGAGGAGTACCACCTGTTCCTGCTGTTCCTCCCCATTCTGGCGCTGGCCTTCGTGTTCTCCTACCTCCCCCTCTGGGGCTGGCGGTACGCCTTCTTTGATTACTCCGCCGGGCAGGAGCTGAGCATGGAGAACTTCGTGGGGTTCAAGTGGTTCACCTATCTCTTCCAGAACTCCGCCACCCGCGCGGACCTTGTGCGCGTCATTAAGAACACGCTGGCCATGAGCGGCATCGGCATCGTCACCAGCTGGCTGCCCATGGTGTTCGCCATCCTGCTGACCCAGATCAACTCCAAGCGCTTCCGCCGGACGGTCCAGACCTTCACCACGGTCCCCAACTTCTTGGGCTGGGTCATCGTCTACGCCGTGGCTCTGGCGATCTTCTCCACCGACGGCTTCATCAACAACTTCCTGAACAACATCCTCCACATCAAGGCCGGGACCAACTACCTGATGGACAACTCCCATATGTGGATCAAGATGTGGCTGTGGGGCACCTGGAAGGGCCTGGGCTGGAGCGCCATCATCTACATAAGCTCCATCTCCGGCATCGACCCCATGCTCTACGAGGCCGCCACCATCGACGGCGCGGGCCGGTTCGGGAAGATCTGGAACGTCACCATCCCCCAGCTGATGCCCACCTTCTTCGTCCTGCTGCTCATGAGCATCGCGGGTATCCTCTCCAACGGCCTGGACCAGTACCTGGTCTTTGAGAACGCCATGAACCACGACGCCATCGAGGTGCTGGACCTGTACGTCTACAACATCGGTATCAGCAACGGCCTCATCCCCATGTCCACCGTGGTGGGCATGGCCAAGTCCCTCATCAGCGTCACCCTGCTCTTCTCCGCCAACCAGGTCTCCAAGAGCCTGCGCGGCGAGAGCATCATATAAGGAGGTGCGAATATGGCTGAGAACGTCAAAAAAATAGCTCATGCGCGCCACACCGCCATGGGGATCGAGTACAAAAGATCGCCCATGGACCGGGTGTTCATGGTGCTCAACGTCACCTTCTTCATACTCTTTACCATCCTTTGCATCTTCCCGTTCTACTATCTCTTTATCAACACCATCTCCGACAACGACCTTGTCAACCGGGGCGTTATCACCCTACTGCCCCAGGGGATCCACATCCAGAACTACATCGCCCTGAAGAACGTCTCCGACTTCGGGCAGTCCGTGTTCATCTCCGTGACCCGCACCATCCTGGGCACCGCCGTCATGGTCCTGGCCTCCGCCTTCGCGGGGTATCTGACCACCAAGAAGGAGATGTGGCGGCGCAGCCTTTGGTACAGGCTGCTGGTCATCACCATGTACTTCAACGCCGGCCTCGTGCCCTGGTACCTGAATATGCTGGGCCTGGGCCTCACGGACAACTACCTGGGCTACATCATCCCCGGCATCGTCCAGCCCTACAACATCATCCTGGTCAAGACGTACATCGAGTCCATCCCAAGCGAATTGGAGGAGAGCGCCCGGATCGACGGCGCGTCCAATATGCAGGTGTTCTCCCGGATCATCCTGCCCCTCTCCAAGCCGATCCTGGCCACCATCGCCGTCTTCGGCGCGGTGGGCAACTGGAACAGCTTCCAGGACTCCCTGATCCTCATGGCCAACACCCCCGCGCTCTACACCCTCCAGCACAGGCTGTACGTGTACCTCAACAGCTCCTCCAACCTTGCAAACGTGATGCAGTCCGGCGGCAACGTGTCGGCGGCCATGCTGAACACCAAGGTCATCCAGTACACCATCTCCATGGTGACCATCATCCCCATCATGTTCGTGTACCCCTTCATGCAGCAGTACTTTGAAGAGGGCATCATGCTGGGGGCCGTCAAGGGCTGATCTGATAAGCCAGGCGGACGGATCGAAAATTTCCCGCGGGAAATTTTCTGAAAAGGGGGGACCCTTTTCAGAAAAAACGTTGTTTTCCGAACAGGCTTCGGTGAACATAGGCGCAAGCCAAATTATAAGAAAGGATGAAGAAAAATGAAAAAGTACAGGAAACTCACGGCTGTGCTCCTGGCGCTCATGATGCTCGTCGGCGTTCTGGCGGGCTGCGGCGACACCACGGGCGGACAGAGCCAGACCAGCGGCCAGACCAGCGCCGGAGGGAAGACGGATAGCGGCAGCGATACCCCGTCCACCAGCGACACCGATCTCTATCTGGCCGGCGACCCCGACAATCCCATCACCCTCAACGTCTTCAGCCAGGTAGCCAACTACTCCGGCAAGCAGGGCGGCTGGGGCGCCATCGTCCTGAAGGACAAGTTCGGCATTGAGCTGAACTTCATCCCCAACACCGAGGGCGCTCTGGAGACCCGTATGGAGAACGGCGACCTGGGCGACATCGTGGTTTTGGGCGACGCCGGCGAGAACTTCCGCAATGCCGCCGCGCAGGGCCTCCTCTTCGACTGGGAGGACGAGGGCATTCTGGATGACTACGCCCCCAACATCAAGTCCACCTTCCCCGTGGCCATCGATGCCATGAAGGAGCTCACCGAGGACGGCAAGCTCTACGGCATCCACAACGAGCTGGCGCTGGACGACTCCGACCACGCCGACTTCTCCTACACCTGGGAGATCCGTTGGGACCTCTACAAGCAGCTGGGCTATCCTGAGATCAACACCCTGGACGACCTGGTGGACGTCCTTGCGGATATGCACGAGCTTGACCCCACCGACGACAACGGCAACCCCACCTACGGCCTGAGCTTGTGGCCGGACTGGGACGGCGACATGAGTATGTACATCAAGTGCCTTGCCACCGGCATGACCGGCTTCGACGGGGACAAGGGAGCTATGGGCTTCTATGATCCTGAGACCGGCAACTTCTACGGCTGCCTCGACGACGACAGCCCCTACCTCCAGGCCCTGAAGTTCGCCAACAAGCTCTATCAGCGCGGCCTTCTGGACCCCGACTCCGCCACCAACACCTGGGAGAAGTACGCCGCTAAGGTCCAGGCCGGCGGCACCCTGTTCTCCATCTTTAACTACGCCGGCTCCGACCAGTTCAACACCCCCGACCATATGGCCGCCGGTGAGTTCATGACCACCATCCAGCCCAAGGCCGCCACCAACTTCGTCAACGGCCTGTCCCTCTCCGGCAGCTCCTATGTGGTCTGCATCGGCAGCCGCACCGAGTACCCCGAGGACATCATGCACTTCCTTGACTGGCTCTACACCCCCGAAGGAATGATGACCTCCCTCTACGGCCTCCAGGGCCTGATGTGGGACTATGCCGAGGACGGCTCCACCTACTTCACCGACCTGGGCCTGAAGGTCGCCAACGACCCCTCCTATGACCTGAGCGGCACCGAGTGGACCTCCCCCTGGACCGGCAGGACCTACACCCTGGACGGCACCTTCAACGACGGCCACTTCCAGTTCAACTTCAACCCCTGGTCCCTGTACGCTGAGAACCCGGAGTCCATCGAGGGCGAGACCTTCAACAAGACCTCCTGGGCCAGCTACGCCACCGACGCCCGCTGCGAGATGGAGCAGGATTGGCGTGACCACATGGGCTACAACAACATCAACGAGTACCTGGACGACCAGAACTACATCCTGGCCCCCACCGTCAACTACACCGCCAGCGATATGTCCCAGGAGCTGTCCATGACCCGCAGCCAGGTGGGCACCGCTGTCAAGCAGTACACCTATCAGGCCATGTACGCCAAGACCGACGCCGAGTTTGACGCCATCGTGGCGGAGATGAAGACCAGGTGCGACGAGTACGGCTACGACCAGTGCATCGAGTGGGCCAAGAACGAGGCCGCCCGTCTCTATCAGATGCAGGTAGACGCCGGCTTCTCCAAGTAAAAACTTTGTTCACACCGCCAAAGCGTCATCTGCTATAATTCCGGGGAGGGGGAGTTTCTCCCCCTCCCCGCGCCTTTGCCCCGCCGGAAAACCGTTCCGGCCGCCTCTCCGCTTACTTTCCGCGAAAGGAGCTCCGCCATGAAATTCAACGCCGAATCGGCTTTCCTCTACTACGGCTCACGGGTCGTGGACCTTCTGCTCCTCAACATCATGTGGGCCATCGGCTGTATTCCGCTGGTGACCATCGGCGCCTCCACCATCGCCGCCTTCACGGTGACCCTGAAGATGGCGGAAAAGCGCGAGAGCGCCGGCGTTTTTCGCGCCTTCTGGAGCGCCTACGTCCACAACATGAAGCACGGCATCCCCCTGACGCTCATCGCCGGCGTGCTTCTCTACGGCGTGTGGCTGGATTTTCAGCTCTTCAACAACCTTGAGGAGAACGCCCTGCCCTTCCTCATCATCGGCCTCATCGTCCTCTTCGTGGTCTTTGTCCACTACATCTACGTCTTCCCCCTGGAGGCGCGTTACGAGAACACCATGTTCAAAAATCTCGCCAACTCCCGGAAAATTTTTATCCGCTTCTTCCTTCGCTCCCTGGGGCTTCTGGGCATCCTTGTCATCCAGGTGCTCCTTTTCATGGGGATCAACGATTTTCTCTTCTACGTGGGACTGTTCGTCCTGCCTATTTTGATGATCTACACCACAAGTCAGGTCATCATGCCCATCTTCCGAAAAATAGAGGCCAACGGCGCCGCCTCCGACGGCTTTACCATCAACCAGAAGGAAGGCCCGTCCGTCAACTATTGACGGTTTTTGACCTGGACATTTCCGGCTAACGCCGATCACGATATACGGAGGGAACCATATATGAAATTCAACCTTGGCGAGTGGCGTATGCGCCCCGGCGTCAAAAGCTATAACTGCGAGCAGATCCGCGAGGTCCGCGTCTCCCCCGACGGGCGGGAGGTGTACCTCTTCGCCGTGCCCTACCGCAAGGACGAGCGCAGCATGGACGGCCCCGTCCAGGAGCTGACCGTCACCGCGCCGCAGAAGGATATGCTCCGGCTCCGCTCCGTCCATTTCAAGGGCGACAGGCGCAAAATGCCGCGCTTTGAGCTGGACGACCAAAGCCTCCCCATGGAGGTCCGGGAGGAGGGGGACCGGGTGGAGATCGCCTCCGGCGCGCTCAGGCTGGTCGTTCAGAAGAAGGACCCCTGCCTCTTCACATGGACCTACAACGGAGAGACCCTTACCAACATCGGCAGCCGCTACGGCTCGTCCATGCTCAGCTTCATGGACACCCCGGAGGGACCCTTCATGCGCTGTCAGCTCCAGGTGGACGTGGGGGAGAAGATCTACGGCCTGGGCGAGCGGTTCACCCCCTTTGTCCGCAACGGGCAGGTGGTGGACATATGGAACGAGGACGGCGGCACCTCCAGCGAGATCAGCTACAAGAACATCCCCTTCTACATCAGCTCCCGGCACTACGGGGTGCTGGTGAATGACCCCGGCTCCGTCTCCTTCGAGGTCTGCTCCGAGGCGGTGACCAAGGTGCAGTTCTCCGTCCCCGGCCAGCGCCTGGACTTCATCCTCATAGGCGCGCCGGACCGCAAGGGCGTTTTGGAGCGGTACGCCTCCCTCTCCGGCCGCCCGGCCCTGCCCCCGGCGTGGACCTTCGGCCTGTGGCTCACCTCCTCCTTCACCACCTCCTACGATGAAAAGACCGTCATGTCCTTCGTGGACGGTATGGCGGAGCGCGACATCCCCCTCCGGGTCTTTCACTTCGACTGCTTCTGGATGCGGGAGAACGAGTGGTGCGGCTTTGAGTGGGACAAGAGTATGTTCCCCGACGTGGAGGGGATGCTGAGGCGTATGCACCAGAAGGGTCTGAAGGTCTGCGTCTGGATCAACCCCTACCTGGGGCAGAAGAGCGCCGCGTTCGACGAGGCGGCGGAGAAGGGCTACCTGCTGCGCCGGCCCAACGGCGACATCTGGCAGTGGGACCTGTGGCAGGCCGGCCTTGCCGTGGTGGACTTCACAAACCCGGAGGCGGTGAAGTGGTATCAGGATAAGCTCCGCGCGCTCATGGCCCAGGGGGTGGACTGCTTCAAGACCGACTTCGGCGAGCGCATCCCCACCGACGTTGCGTATTTTGACGGCAGTGACCCGGAGCGGATGCACAATTATTACACCTACCTCTACAACAAGGCCGTCTTTGAGGTGGTGGAGGAGGTCAAGGGCCGCGGCGAGGCCGTCCTGTTCGCCCGCTCGGCCACCGTGGGCGGACAGAAATTCCCCGTCCACTGGGGCGGGGACTGCAACTCCACCTATGTCTCCATGGCCGAGTCCCTGCGGGGCGGGCTGAGCCTGTGCCTGTCGGGCTTCGGCTTCTGGAGCCACGACATCGGCGGCTTTGAGGGCACGGCCCCGGCGGACCTCTACAAGCGTTGGCTGGCCTTCGGCCTTCTCAGCACCCACTCCCGGCTCCACGGGTCCACCTCCTACCGGGTGCCCTGGCTCTTCGGCGAGGAGGCCGTGGACGTGTGCCGGGCCTTCTCCAAGCTGAAAAATACCCTCATGCCCTATCTTTACGCCCAGGCGGCCTTCACCCACGGGACGGGCGTGCCCATGCTGCGGGCCATGATGCTGGAATTTGAGGACGACCCCGGCTGCGAGGACCTGGATCGCCAGTATATGCTGGGGGACGCCCTTTTGGTGGCCCCGGTGATGCGGGAAGACGGCACGGTGGACTACTACCTGCCCCGCGGCAGGTGGACACACCTGCTCACTGGCGAGACCGTGGAGGGGACCGGCTGGAGGCGGGAGCGGTACGACTTCTTCTCCCTGCCCCTCTTTGTGCGTGAGAACACCATCCTCCCCGTGGGGAGCGTGGATTCCCGTCCCGATTACGACTATACCAGCGGCCTGACGCTGCGGCTTTACAACCTGTCCGACGGCGCCGTCCTCACGCGCACGGTGGTGGATACCGCCGGCGCCCCGGCGCTCACCTTCACCGCCGCCAGAGACGGCGATACCGTCACCGTGACCTGCGACAGGCCCTGCGCCTTCACCGTGGAGCAGGTGGGCACGGACTGCCGGATAGTCACCGGCAAATAAGGGGAGGATCGCTTATGATCACCATAGGAATGGCCTATTACCCTGAGCACTGGCCGCGGGAGATTTGGGAGGAGGACGCCCAACGCATGGAGACGCTGGGCGTCCAAGTGGTGCGCTTTGCGGAGTTTTCCTGGAGCCGTCTGGAGCCGAGGGAGGGCCGCTTTGATTTTGCGTGGCTGGACGAGGCCATTGAGATCTTCTCCCGCCACGGCATGAAGATCATCCTGGGCACGCCCACCAACTGCGCCCCGCTGTGGCTCTACAAGAGCCGCCCGGAGACCCTCCAGTGGGGCCGGGACGGCAAGCCCACGGACCCCGGCATCCGCGGTCACAGGTGCATCGTCAGCCCCGTCTTTCGGGAATACGCCGGGCGGATCGTGAGGGAGATGGCCGGCCGCTACGCCGGAAGGCCGGAGATCTTCGCCTGGCAGATAGACAACGAGCTTGAAAACAGCCACTGCACCTGCCCCGCCTGCCGCGCGGCGTTCCGTGACTGGCTGAAGAAGAAATACGGGACCGTGGAGGCGCTGAACAGCGCCTGGGGCAACGCGGTGTGGAGCGGGGAGTACAGCGACTGGTCGGAGATCGACCCCCTCCTCTCCCCGGACTGCATGACCGACTGGCACAACCCGGCCTTCATGCTGGATTTTGAGCGTTTCGGGGCCTCCCGCACCACGGACTACGTGAACTTCCAGCGGGACATCATCCGAAAGGCCGACCCTGCGGCCATCGTCACCACCAACGCCTGCTTCCCCGCCCATATGCCGGACTTCCACCGGGAGTTCCAGGGCCTGGACGTGGCCGCCTACGACAACTACCCGCCCATCCGCCCCCCGGAGGACCCGGAGGCGCTCTATTCCAACGGCTTCGCCCTGGATTTTGTGCGGGGCTTCAAACGGAAAAACTTCTGGATCTTAGAGGAGCTGGCCGGCCCCGGCGGGTGCTGGGTCCCCTTCGGCCCCACCACGGAGCCGGGACAGCTGACGGGCTACGCCCTCCAGACAGTGGCCCACGGCGCGGACCTGATGTGCGTCTACCGCTGGCGCTCCGCCCTGTCCGGCGCGGAGATGATGGGCCACGGCCTCTTGGACCACGACAACCGGGAAAACCGCCGCTGCGCCGAGTTCCGGGCGCTTTTCAAGAGGCTTGAGCGCCTGCCCGGCCTTGACAAAACCACCGTCCAAAGCGACGTGGCCATCCTCTACTCCGCGGACCAGGAATTTGCCCTGAAAAACCAGCGCCAGGCGGTGGACTTCGCCTATTGGACGCAGCTCCGGCTCTTCCAGGAGGCGTGCGCCGGCCTTGGCGTCAACACGGACGTGATCCACGAGACGGAGAGCCTTGAGGGCTACAAGGTGGTCATCGTCCCCACCCACCACATCGTGGAGCCGTCGATGGCCCAAAAGCTGGAGGACTTCGCCGCCCAGGGCGGTACGGTGGTGCTGACCAACCGCTCCGGCGTCAAGGACAAGACCGGCAACTGCCTCTTCGGGCAGCCCCTCCCCGGCCCCTTCCGCACCCTGTGCGGCTGCTTTGTGGAGGAGTACGACCCCATCGGCAAGGCCCGGCAGCGCATCTCCGCCTCCAAGGGCGAGAGCTACGCCGTCACGGGCTGGTGCGACCTTATAAAGCCTGAGACGGCGGAGGTCTGGGCGCGGTATGAGGGGCGTTTCTACGCCGGGACCGCCGCCGTGACAAAGAACGCCTTCGGCAGCGGCAGGGCATATTACGTGGGCACGGTGGGGGAGAAGGCCCTGTACCGCGCGCTGATGACCGAGATCCTCCGGGAACAGGCCGTCCCCATGCTGACCACCCTCCCCCGGTGCGTGGAGGTCACCACCCGGTCGGGCGCGGGCGGCGTCTACCGCTTCTTCTTCAATAACCAGCCCGTGGGGTGCCACTTCCCCCTGGAGGGGGAGACGGTGTCCCTCCGGCCCTTTGAGATGGCCATTCGGACAGGGGAGGGGAAATGGGTATGAGCTTCGAGGCCGTGACCGAATTTCTTGACAGCGTGGAGCGCCTCTACGGCGTGCCCGCCTGTGAGTGCATCGTCTGCCGGGACCACAGGCCCATCTACCGCCACGCCGCCGGCCACATGGGCTGGAAGGGCGGGGAACCCGTCCGGGGCGGGGAGTGGTACTGGATCTACTCCTGCACGAAGATCGCCACCATGACCGCCGCCATGCAGCTGTGGGAGCGGGGACTTGTGGGCCTGGACGACCCTGTGAGCCGGTATCTGCCGGAGTACGCCGCCGTCACCGTCCGGGACGGGGACGGGGTGAGGCCGGCCAAAACGGTGATGACCCTCCGGCACCTGATGACCATGACCGGCGGGTTCAGCTACGACCAGACCCTCCCCTCCATCCAAAGGGCGAAGGAGAAGAACGCCGGGACACGGGAGCTGATCCGAATGCTGGCCGCGGAACCCCTGGAGTTCGACCCCGGTACCCATTTCCGCTACAGTATGTGCCACGACGTGATGGCCGCAGTGATCGAGGAGGTCTCCGGCCAGCGGTTTTCCGACTATTTGCGGGAGCACATCTTCGCTCCGCTGGGGGTCACGGGCGTCGCCTTCCGGCCGGGCCGGGAACAGATGGAGCGTATGCCCGCGCAGCTCTGCTGGCACGACCGGGAGCTTTATATGTTTGAGGTGGAGCGGGACAACACCCACCAGCTCACCCCCGCCTACGACTCCGGCGGCGCGGGGATCTGCTGCCGGGCGGAGGACTACGCCGTCTTTCTGGACGCCCTGGCCTGCGGCGGCACGGGGGCCAACGGCGCGGAAATTTTAAAGCCCGCCACCGTCAGGCAGATGACGGAGAACCAGCTCACCGGGCAGACCCTGCGGGACTACCACGACACCATGAAGCCCTCGGAGAGCGAGGGGTACGCCCTGGGAATGCGCATCCACCTGGGCGGCGACGAGTTCCCCGCCGGGGAGTTCGGCTGGGACGGCGCGGCCGGCGCGCTGGCCGTCATGGAGCCAAGCCGCCGCCTCAGCGTCATCTACACCCAGCACGTGCTCAACTACCTGCCTAACTACGCCCAGCTCCACCCGGAGCTGATGCGCCGCGTCTACCGATGCGCCGGGTGACCGGGCCGCCGCGACAAAAAAGATGTTGTCTTTCGGGGACACGCGCCCCGGACAAAGAAAAACTCCCTGAATTTCGCAAATTCAGGGAGTTTTGTATTTTGGTTATGGCTCATTGCTTGACCCAGTTGTACTGGGAGTAAGTCTCGATATACGGCTCAAAGCCGGACCCGGAGTATTGGATCGTCGCGCCCTCCTTCAGGCCCAGCAGAAGTTTGTCGTGCTCCTCCATTTCCGGCGCGTCGCCCAAAAAGGTGACGGTGGTCATGTGAGAATTTACGAACGCGGGTCCCATAAACGTGACGCTTGCCGGGATCGTGATCGCTGTAATATCAGTGAAATAAAACGCGTCCTCCTCGATGGTGGTGACGCTGTCCGGGAGCGTGACCGATGTAAGATCACAT
Organism: uncultured Oscillospiraceae bacterium; assembly: GCA_947627715.1. GTDB lineage: Bacteria > Bacillota > Clostridia > Oscillospirales > Oscillospiraceae > RUG626. Next base: position 3,728 of record CANQXK010000022.1, on the reverse strand, counting down.
CCGGCGAACGCGCTTTTGCCGATCTCGGTGACGCTGTCCGGGATCTCCACGGAGGTCAATGCGGAGTTGAGGAAGACTCTGTCTTCAATCCTAGCGATCCCCCGGGGGAAGGAAAACGATTGAATGCCGGTCTTTTCCAAAGCGTTGCTGCCGATTTCCGTCAGGTTTTCCGAGCATCTGACATAGGTAAGCTTTTCGCACCAGCTGCACGCCCAAGGTCGTATGACCGTCACGCTGTCCGATATATAGAGGGCCTGCATCCCTTTCAACGGAGAAAACGCGTGTTCGCCAACGGAGGTGACGCCGTCCTCCAGATACACAAGCTCAATTTGACTGTCAAGGTCAGACCACGGCGTCTCGGCGTTGTCGTCATAATCCTCCATGTCCCCCGTGCCCCGGATGACCAGGACGTTGTCAAGACAATACCAGGTGAGGTCCTCGCCGCAGGTCCCGGTTTTTTCGGCGGTGTCCTCGTTGACAGAGGCGATAAGCGCAAGGGTCTCCGGCCCGAAGGGGTCGGGCTCCTCCGGCGTCTCGTCCTCCTCCGGCGTCTCGTCCGCGTTGTCGTCCGTGGCGGGCTTCGCCGTCTCGCCGGGATCCTCCGTGCCGGTTTCGGACGGTTTATCCTTGCCGGAACTCTCGTTGTCCGTCCCGCAGGCGGCGAGGCTGAAAACGAGCAGCATCGCCAGCAGGAGCGCAAGCAGTTTTTTCATATCTCTTTCCTCCAAAAATTATTTCCGACAGCGCCGCCGGACGTGGGAGATCCCCCGCCGCGTCCTTGAGGCTCATGCCGGACCGGCGCAGCTCCAGCGCCATGGCCACCGCTTGGTTATGGCTCATTGCTTGACCCAGTTGTACTGGAAGTAAGTCTCGATATACGGCTCAAAGCCCGACCCGGAGTATTGGATCGTCACGCCATCCTGCAGGCCCATCAGACGACCTTCGTAATCTGGCATTTCCGGCGCGTCACCCAAAAAGGTGACGGTGGTCAGGGGACAGTTCACAAACGCGTCCCTGCCGATGCTGGTGACGCTGTCCGGGATCGTTACCGATGTAAGGTTACAACTATCGAACGCCCAATCCCCAATCTCGGTGATGCTGTCCGGGATCTCCAAGGAGGTCAAATCGGCGCTCGAAAAGACACTCCGTTCAAGCTTGGTGATCCCCTGGGGGAAGGTGAACGACGAAAAACCGGTGCTAATAAAAGCCCCCTCGCCGATCTCCGCCAGGTTCTCTGACAATCTGACGTAGGTAAGCTTGTAGCAGAAACAAAACGCGAGCTCGTGGATGGAGGTCACGCTGTCGGGCATGTAGAACGCGCGCATCTCCTTCAGTTCTCTAAAGGCGTTTTGGCCAATGCTGGTCACGCCGTCCTCCAGATAGACAAGCTCGATCTGACCGGCGGCTCTGGACCACGGACGAGGATCCAAGTTGTAGTCCTCCATTTCCCCGGTGCCCCGGATGATCAGCATGTTATCGAGAAAATACCAGGTGAGATCCTCTCCGCATGTCCCGGAAGCCTTGGCGGTGTCCTCGTTGACAGAGGCGATAAGCGCAAGGGTCTCCGGCCCGAAGGGGTCGGGCTCCTCCGGCGTCTCGTCCTCCTCGGGGGGCTGCGTTCCGTCCTCCTCAGGCGGTTCGTCTGCGTTGTCGTCCTTGGGAGGCTTCGCCGTCTCGCCGGGATCCTCCGTGTCGGTTTCGGACGGTTTATCCCCGCCGGAACTCTCGTTGTCCGTCCCGCAGGCGGCGAGGCTGAAAGCAAGCAGCATCGCCAGCAGGAGCGCAAGCAGTTTTTTCATATCTCTTTCCTCCAAAAATTATTTCCGACAGCGCCGCCGGACGTGGGAGATCCCCCGCCGCGCCCTGCCAGCTTTCGCGTTTTCAAATTTCATTTTAGCATGTTCCTCATTGCATTGCAAGCACTTTCCATGAAAAACCGTATTCAAAAAGGCCGCGCCTACCCGCAGATAGCGTCGTAGATGGCGTTTTTCGGCTGCCCGGTGCGAAGGCTGGCCCGCTTCGCCGCGTCCTTGAGGCTCATGCCGGACCGGCGCAGCTCCAGCGCCATGGCCACCGCGTCCTCAAGGGTTGCCGACGGGGCGGCGTCCTCCCGCGCCCCCTCCACCACCAGCACGAACTCCCCGCGGGGCGTATCGTCCCGCCAGCGTTCCGCCGCCTGGGCCAGGGTGGTCCGCACCGTCTCCTCGTGAAGCTTGGTAAGCTCCCGGCACAGGGCGACCCGCCGGTCGCCCAGCACCTCCAGCATATCCCGCAGGGTGTCCGCCAGCTTGTGGGGCGCCTCGTAAAAGACCATGGTGCGCCGCTCCCCCCGCAGGGAGTCTAAGTGGGCGAACCGGGCGCTCTTGTTGACGGAGAGGAACCCCTCAAAGGTGAAGCGCCCCGTGGGCAGGCCCGACAGGGCCAGGGCGGAGACCACGGCGCTGGGACCGGGCACCACCCGCACCTCCACGCCCTCCCCGGCGCACAGCCGCACCAGGTCCTCTCCGGGGTCGGAGATGGCCGGCATCCCCGCGTCCGTCACCAGGGCGCAGCTCTCCCCGGCCTTGAGACGGGCAAGGATGGCCCGGCCGCTCTCGGCCTTGTTGTGCTCGTAGTAGCTGACAAGGGGCTTGTGAAGGCCAAAATGGCTCAGCAGCTTCAGCGTCACCCGCGTGTCCTCGGCGGCCACAAAATCGGCCTGCTCAAGGGTTTCCGCCGCCCGCGGGGACATATCCCCCAAATTGCCGATGGGCGTCCCCACCACAAAAAGCGTTCCGCTCATAGCTCCTCCTGTTCAAGGCGGTAGATCCGCCGCGTCTCCTCGCTGTCCGTGCCGTCGGGGTTCTTGAGCACCAGGACAGGCTCGACGCGCACCCCCGGCCTCCCGCGCTTCCGGCACTCGATAAGCGCCACGCTGGGCGCGGCCCCGGCCCGCGCCTGTACCAGCCTGAGCCGCTTGGGTTCAAGCTGCGCCCCGGTGAGCGTCACAAGCGCCCGGCTGAGCCTGGAGCAGGGGTAGACCAGGGCAAACCGCCCCCCGTCCCCCAAAAGCCGGGAGGCGCACGCCGCCAGATCCTCCAGGGTGCAGGTCCGCTCCTGCCGGGCGTTCTGCCGCCCCGCCGCCGGGTCCGCGCCGGAATCCGGGTGGAAATAGGGGGGATTGGAGACGATCAGCCCGTAGCGCCCCATCTCCGCCTCCCGGAGGGTGCGCAGATCCCGGTTGTACACCGTGAGCCGGTCATTCATGCCGTTGCGCTCCACGTTCCGCCGCGCCAGCGCGGCCGCCGCCCCGTCCAGCTCCACAAGATCGACCCGCAGGGCCTTTGAGCGCGAGGCCAGGATCAGCGCCAGAAGCCCGCTTCCGGCCCCCAGATCGGCGGCCCGGCCAACGCCCGCCAGAGACGGGAAATGCCCCAGCAGTACCGAGTCGGTGCAAACCGGCTCCGCGTCCGGGGACGCCTCCAGCCTCGGCCCGCCCGGCCAGAGGGAAAAGTCCTCCATCCTCCCGCCTCCCTTTTATATCTGCGTATGATTATAGCCCCAACTCGTCAAATATTTTTTCCAAGGACATGAGCCTTGGGAAAAAACCTTTTTAGACAGGTCAAAATTGCCGCCGGCAGAGCCGGCGGCAATTTCAGTTGCTTGAAAAACTTACAGAAGGTTGTTGCCGTCCGGCCCAAAGAGGTGGGCAAGGGCGGGATTGAAGGAGAAGTTGACGGTCTTGCCGA
>CANQXK010000021.1 GCA_947627715.1 uncultured Oscillospiraceae bacterium | reverse complement strand
CGCGGCATCCAGTACTGCGAGGTGGCCACCCGCTGGTGCAAGGCCAACGGATACAAGGAGTGGCGGTATCTGTTTATTCCGTCAAAGCAAATCATGCCAAACTCATCGTTTATGCAGTTGGCAAAACAGTTTGAGGTAAAGTAACAGGGGAACAGAGGTTGGGTAGATGAACGAGCTGAAAATTTATTTTTCCGATTTCTTTAACGTGGATGAAAATGTTATCGAATCATATGGGGCAGTGAATATTTCCCTAATAAATGATATGCCTTTATTTGTTGATCCATTTTTGCTATTCAATAGTGAAAAAGAAGCGTATCAAAGAATTCATAACAACATAATTACCTACTTACTTTTCCTGCAGGAGCAGGCAGAAAAATATCCTTCACCGCCACCAGGGATGTTATCTACATGGTATCTCTTTTCTGAAGTAAAACAAACGTGGCTCGGTTTCAGTTTAGAGGGAAATGCTGGTAGAGGCCTCGGTAAAGACTTTGCGTCTAACCTTCATCGTGGATTACAGTCTATATTCAGGGACTTCGGCAAAGAAACCATAACAAAAAGCTCTCATCTAGAAAAACTATGTCTTATCAGTCCGCTGGTTGGTCGTGATAAAATCAGTGATTTTGCGACAAATTTTATAAAGAAGTATTTGCTGGAGTACACAGCAGCTTTTGCTGCCGCATATCTAGAGCCTAAACAATGTCGAAAATTTATTGTTCCAAGAGCGGAATTTAGCTTTGAAACTCATACTTGGAAAACAGGAGAATATTTTCTTCCGTGTTTTAATGGAGACTATGTGCTTCTTACACCACGTGATATGCTTACACGTGATGATACTTTTATAAACAGAACAGATCTGATTGGCAATTTGCAGAATATCGCCCCTTCCGTCGAAGATGCTGCTCTTCGCTTTGCTTTGAATCAATATTTGTTCGAGGTGCTACCACGCAAGAAAAAAGAAATGAGTAGGACCGAGAAAGAACACGCAGCCACTCTTCTTATTACCGAGCATCCTGAAATTATCGATCATTATATCAAGTATAAAGAGGAAAACGAGGAGCAAGCAACTTCTATCAGTAAACAAATGGTACAAGAAGTAAAACAGCTATTTAATTGCCAATTACAGGAGCTGGCTCAGCTACTTTATACGAAAACAGAGTTTTATTCATCCGCAGGCAACTCGCACGATGAAGCATATCGTAGGGTCATGTTTCTGAAGTCTGTTATCGAGGATATGGATGGATATAGGATATTCTATCTAAACGGAAAGCCAATTCGCCGAGAAAATGATTTGCAAATTATGTATCGGCTCGTGTGGTATGCAACGGAATTTGATGTCAATCGCGAGGTGAATAACGGGCGAGGTCCAGTAGATTTTAAAGTGTCAAAAGGCTCAAGGGATTCCACTCTCGTTGAGTTTAAACTGGCGTCCAATTCTAAATTAAAAAGAAATCTTGAAAATCAAGTTGAGATTTACAAAAAAGCTAATTGCACCGATAGAGCAATAAAAGTTATCCTATATTTCACAGACGAAGAGTATGCAAAAGTAACGGGCATTTTGAATGATCTTAATTTGCATGGATGTGATGACATCGTTCTAATCAATGCAATCGGTCAAAAAACCTCCGCCTCAAACGTGGGGTAAACAGGAAGGCCACACACAGACGTGTAGCCTGTTGTGTGGCCTTCCTGTTTGCCCCGTTTGTAGCTCATCAACCAAAATTTACTTATTTCCGTAAGCACATATGTTGAGCCTCCAAAGAGAACGACTTTGCCGTATGACACACCTCTGGCTTGTGAAAAGGGTATGCGGCTTGCTCAGGAATAAATCATCTCGTCCAGTATCACCTCCGCCGCCGCATTGCGTATGTTGTTCATCGCCCCTACCCACGCCATCTGATTCTCCGCTTTGAGCCGCTCCGTGACGCCCTGCTCCGTAGCCATCTGGCAGGTCAGGCACTCGAACATTTCCTCTGCCTGCCGGTCAATCTCAGCGAGATATACGTTGAGCTTGCCTGAGAGAAGCATCCCGGTATATATCCCGTTACGATGTTTCTTCAGATACTCCTTTCGCCTTCTGCCCCAAATGCCGAGGGATTCAACCTCCGGCGCAGTCAGATTCGGGATCATGTAGTCACCTTCGCGGTGGTAAGTTAATTGTGCGCTCATATTCATACCTCCTATTTTTGATATTCTTATTGTACCAACCGCCGCGGCAAAAGGCGAATGTGCAAAAAGAAAACGCTCAAAAGACCATTTCTGCCCTTCTGAGCGTCCTCCTCGGATATGTGCCGGTGCCGGATCATTGTAGTTTTCAAAGTCCCTTATGAATAACCGTACCAAAAAGCCTTGAAACGATGAGTTTCAAGGCTTTTTTCTCATATAAACCCATTATAGATCGTTGGATGGGCTAAATGAAGAAGACGGGTCAGTCAGAGGGGGGCTGGGAGAGCTTTTTAACAAGGGCGGCGAGGAGGGCGACGGTTTCATCGTCGAGGTGGGAGACGTCCAGGGACTTTGGCGCGTCGATACAGACGAGGTAGTCGATGCTGACGCCAAAGAGACGGGACAGGCGGATGAGCATTTCAACGGAAGGCGCTTTGCCGGAGGTCTCGTAGGCGCTTATCATGGTTTTGGATACGCCGATCCTGTTGGCGACCTGGAGCTGCGTCATTCCGCTTTTTTCCCGCAGGGCACGGAGCTTTTCGGAGCAGTCAAACATAGGTATCACCCTTTCCTGCTATAAGTGTACAGAAATAAGGTCAACTTATAAGAAATATTTGTACAACTAAGGGTTGACTTTGCTGAAAAAGTGTGGTAATATACAAAAAAATTTAGGAGGAAAAACGTGTGAAAAAGAGACTTATTCTGATATTATCTGTTTTGGCGCTTATAGTGGCGCTGGCGGGGTGCGGGCATGAGCATATTTGGGTGGAGGCGACGTGTACCAAACCCAAGACGTGCTCGGAGTGCGGAGAGACTGAGGGAGCGGCGCTGGTGCACACGTGGGTGGAGGCGACGTGCGAGGCACCGAAGACGTGCTCTGTGTGCAGTGCGACGGAGGGCGAGGCGCTGGGGCACACGTGGGTGGAGGCCACGTACGAGGCGCCGAAGACGTGCTCCGTGTGTGGGGCGACGGAGGGCGAGCGTAAACCCACCTGGCTTGAAAGCAAGAAAATCGAAAAGGAAACCTCAAGTACGGTGATGCTTGCAGCATACAGTATAGATTATGATTTATATGCCAGTGAATATTATAAGTACGATAGCAACGATTTTGATTACCATTACGTGATGGAAAACAGTCCCGTGATGTACTATACCGAAACCTTCAAATTTACCGAGACCACCGATGGGGTTGAGGAGGGGTACAAGCTTATCACTGTGGAGGAGACACAGGATTACACAGGCGTTCCAGCGAATAATAATACCAAGTGGTCGTGGGTCAGTACATGGTTTGATAAGTACACCGGGTACAACGCCTACCCTGAAAAGGAAAAGTTGGGCGAGACAATTTCAAAAGACGACGGTGTGAAAACCTATGATAGTGAGATCGATCTTGGGGACCGCATTGTAACGATACACACTGAATTGGAAAAGGTGGAGAATAACAGGAGCATATGGAAGTTCACTGTTCCCGTTGATTATGACGGGCTGGGGATGACTGTACTGGACTTCTACGGGTGCCTGGATTCTGCAAGTATTGCCATATATGCGATTCAGAATGGCGGGGATCAAACAAGCCTGCCGCTTTATAAGGGCCTCGTAGATCAGATGTGTCACTACGTACTGGCTGAGGATTTTATTTGAGAGTCGAAAGTCAATAAAAAAGCCGGAACGTCCCGCGGGACGTTCCGGCTTTCGTATTTAATAATTCCATTTTTTTGATTAGCTATTATGAAAAGAATTATCAACCTTTAATTGCTGAGGGAGGCACACCGACCCGTTCAAGTTAGCAGAATGGGATCGTGTTGCTTCATTTAAAAATGAATATACGAAATCAGCAGTCGTGATATGCATCGTGTGGCTCGATAAACTATAAAGAATTGAAAAACCTCTTGAAATTTCAATATAAAAATGGTAGACTAAAACAAATTTAGTGAGAGGAGCAGTTTTTAAATGGGTGCAGATAAGCTCACGCAAGACGAAGCACGACGGCTTTTAGAGATGTTAAAACGCTCCCTGGTAGATGCAATCAACTTTCCGATGCGTGGAACCAATAAGGAATTTGACGTTATTGGAGAAACAAAATCTGATATTTTTTCAATCAATATTTATCGAGCAAGAATTAAACCAGATAAATATAATATTGGTGCCCGAATAAAGAAGAATGGAATAATGCTATTGGAGTTACATATCAATCCAACAAATGTACACTCTAATCCTGATGGGGAAAAAATTACAGGTAGCCATTGGCATGTTTACAAAGAAGGATATGGCAGATTATTTGCTTATCCTGCTGACGATATTGAAAAAGACAAATTTGTAGAAAATACTATGACCTTTTTGGAAAAATTCAATGTAGTTGAGCCTCCAAATATTTTTCATCAACTTGAGATATTATAATATCTAATATTGTATGGGGGTGTTGTCGTGGATATTCAAAAGCTAATCGATGAATATGCAGTGTGGTTAAAAAGTGAAATTACATTTGAACGAGTTGGAGAATACTACGAGATTACAACCCCATACTTGGATAATGCCAATGATTATTTACAAATTTATGTACGGCAAGATGGAAATGATATTTTCTTTACAGATGATAGTGCAACAATTCATACGCTAAAAATGAGCGGCTTTCAGTTTACGCCAAATAGGAAGATATATCTTCAAAGGATATTAAATCAATATGGTGTTAGACTAAAAGGAGATGAACTTATAGCTAAAACTCCAATAAAAAATTTTGCGCAAAAAAAGCATTTATTTATTCAAGCAATTCTGAGAATAGATGATATGTTTGCTGTTACTAAGTCTAAAGTTGCATCATTGTTCTTAGACGACATTCAGACGTTTTTTGAGGAGCGAGAAATATATTATTCTGATAACGTACAATTTACAGGAACCTCTGGCTTTACCCATAGTTACGATTTTTTATTACAACGGACAAAAACAAAGCCAGAAAGATTGTGTCAAGCCATCAACAACCCAAACAAGTCCAGCATGGGAAATATCCTGTTTGCGTGGAATGATACAAAACCGTCTCGAAAAAAGGATAGTCAACTTATTGTTATTTTGAATGATCAAAATAGCATAGTTCGCGGTGTAGAAGATGCTTTTATCAACTATGACGCAAAGGTTATTCGTTGGAGCGAGAGGAACAGCGATGAAAACCTTTCCCTTATTTCAGCCTAATGTTATTCTGATTATTAAGGGATATGTTTTTTAAAAGCTTGCAAACCGTTGATATTTCTGAGTTTCTTTCAAATCCTATAATTATACTCCAACCAAAAAGCCTTGAAACTCATCGTTTCAAGGCTTTTCTGCATTTTGCGGTTTGGAAAATGTTTCGGCGGGGGTACAAGGCGAGATGATTTTCAGCTTCTCAGCCCGGTAGTCCCCGCCGTGGTTCGATATATTTGTTTGATTCTACGTAGTGGGGGAGGGAGTCAGGGTCAGCACGGTCTCGTTCTCGCCGTGGGTGTACTCCCACAGGCGGAGGCGCAGGAGGGGGTCGGAGGCGGTGCAGACGAACCAGTCCCCGTAGGAGTTGGGGCCGAACAGGCCGTTCACGTCCTGAACGTACACGTTGTCGTGGAAGCTGACCTCATTTTCGGTGTCGTACACCGAGTCCCACCCCAGCGTCAGGATGTACCGCCGGCTGCGCAAAAAGAGATTCCCGGAGACCTCCAGCGTTTTTGCCGAGAGCTTTCCCCATGCCCCCAGGATCAGATCGGCGAAGGGGCAGAAGCTGTTGACGCCCATGGTTTTTGTGCCGTAGTTGTACCCCGCGTCGGCGGCGATGTTGCCGGAAACGGTGATCTTGTCAAAGCTGAACCAGTCGTTGCCGTCGTTGAGCTGGATGCACGCGCCGCACCGCTCCAGAAGATTCCCGGTGCAGGTGAAGGTGAGGCCGGTGAGCGGCCCGTCCTCCCCGCCCTGGGGGCGGCTGTCCGAGCCTGTCTCGAAGGTGATGCCGGAGCCGTCGTTGTCGTGGAGGTAGTTGTCGCGGATGACGGCGTTCTGGGCCACGCCGTAGATGGCGTCGTTGATGACGGCGCAGTCGGGTTCAGGCTGATCGAAGCCGACGGTGTTCTGGCGGCCGTAGGCGATCTCGCAGTTTTGAATGACGACGTTTCTGTCGGTGTCCGGGTGGCCCCAGAAGGCGAACACGCTCCAGTAGCGGACGGACAGATTGTCGAACACGCAGTCGGTGGACACCTTGATGGGCCAGTAGGAGCCGCAGAACTCGATGGAGTCAAAGACCTCTCCGGGGTTTCCCGCGTCGCACCGAAGGTACAGGGGGCCGGGACTCTTATCCCCCAAAAGGTCGATGGGATAGGTCCGGCCCGTCAGGTCCGGCATACAGCAGAACTCCAGGTCGTCAAGGCTCGTCTCCGGGCGCTGTTCGCCCCCCACGCGGAGCGTCCAGCCGGAGGCGTTTTCCGGGTCCGGGGCGGGGTCGTAGCTGTATTCCAGGTCCACATAGTGGTCCCCGGTCCAGTAGCCGTAGACACGGCTGGCCTCCTGGTCCGTGCCGTTTAAGTAGATGCCGCCCACGGTGTCCAGGTCCTCATGGAATTTCCAGATCTTTCGCCCGTCGCTTCCTTGGTAGTAGAGCGTCCATTTGGCGGGGTCCGCGCCGTCCTCCGGGGAGTTGGAGAGGATGGGCTTGGGGCCTTCCCCGTAGGCGGAGTAGGTGACGCCGGGGACGGTCTCGAACAGCTCCTGCCGCCACATATCCCCACGCTTGAAGAACACCGCGTCCCCGGCTTGCAGGTCAATGTTGATCACCTGCCACACGGACTGCCAGGGACTCTCCGGGGAGAGGCCGTTGTTGTTATCGTTCCCCTCGCTGGAGGACACGTAGTAGGCCCGCCCGGTATAGGTCTCGCCGGGAATAAAGACGTCGGAGTGGACGATCTTCGTCTCGGAGGACAGGATCGCCTCCCGCCGGGCAGCGGCCATGGCCTCATACTCCGCCGCGGCGGAGGCGGGCAGGGAGCTGTTGGCCGGAGCGGCCAGAGCCAGCAGGGCCGCAGCGGCCTCCGCCCTCACCGCGGCGGCCGCGGGGCGGATGGACCCGCCGCCGTCAGGGGAGAGCACCCCGGAGGCCATCGCCCAGGCCACGGCCTCGGCGGCGTAGCCGGACACGGCGCCGCTGTCGGGGAAGCCCTCCAAAGTCCCCGTTTGCATGACATACCCGCAAAGAGCGGCATAGCGGTAGAGGACCAGGGCCAGGTCCTGCCGGGAGAGAAGGCCGGAGGGTCCGAAGGTCCCGCCGCCAAGGCCCACCATGTTCCCGGAGGCGTTGGCCCATCGGACGGCCTCCTCATACCACGCCCCGGCGGGGACGTCCCGGAAGGGGAGAGGGGCATCCGACGACGGGGTCCCGGCCAGCCGCCAGAGGATCACCGCCATCTGTGCGCGGGTGAGGCCGCTGAACGGCTCGAACCGCCCTGGGGCGGTCCCCACCATGTAGCCCTGGCTGTAGACCCAGCTCACCGCGCCGGCGTACTGCTCCGGCACGTCGGTAAAGGAAAAGTCCTCCGCCGCCACGGCGGCGGGGGCGGAACCCAGCATCATCGCCGCCGCCAGCAGCAGGGAAAAGATCCGTTTTTTCATCTTTGCCGCTCCCTTCTATCTGCGCCCCTTGGTTAAGTCCTGTACGGGGCTTGGGTTTTGCACAATAAAATATTTTACAGGTTCGGACGGAGAAAGTCAAGACTGCCGGCGCCTTCCGGGCGGGTTTTTCAGAAAAATTTGACGACGCGCACAAAAAATTTACAATCTCTTTTCATGCCGTTCATTGAAAACCGCCTGTGATGATGTTAGAATAAATTCACTGGCTGCCGCAGCATTGAATGAAAAGGAGGGGTTATCGTGTTTAATGGGTTGATCCATAAAAACAGGCTTGTGGCGTTGCTTTTGGCGGTCCTTTTGTCGGGGCTTTTGCTTTCAGCGTGTTCTCAAGGCAAAACGGAACCAAAATTGTCAGAGTTGGAGGACGGCGAGCTTCTCCAGACCATGACTTCCTTTGGCGTGACGCTCCCGGAAGGCGTGGGCATGGACACGGTTCGATCGATGGTGGCCGAGCTGGAGGAAGACCCGGACCATGAGGAGATTGTTGCTGTTGATTGGACTCCGATCGCGGATTTATACGAGGACATCCGCGAAATGGTGGTTGAATACCAATCGAACGGGAAATAAGCGGTCCGCCGCGCCGGGTTTCTCCGGCGCGGCGGACATATTCTTATGGCGATTGGAGCAAAACGAAAAATTATCCTTGCAACCTGCCCGGCGGGGCGTTATAATGGGGTCGTTCAAGTTTACATTTTTGGAGGGTGGTTTTTATGACCGCATGGTATCTTGTGCTGTGCCTCATCGTCCTGGGCATCGCCTACGTGTTCTTCAACTACATGAGGATCCGCCGGATGAACGAAGGGACGGAGGACATGGTGGAGATGGCCGGGATCATCCGGTCGGGGGCAAACACCTTTATGCTCACGGAATATAAGAGCATCTGTCTTGTCCTCGTGGTGGTGGCCGCCATTTTCACGCTGTTTATTGAAAAGACCTCCGGCCTGAGCTTTTTGCTGGGCGGGGCCATGAGTTCCGCGGTGTGTGTTCTCGGCATGAAGAGCGCCACCTACGCCAACGTGCGCACGGCCAACCGCGCCAGGGAGAGCCTGTCCATCGGCGAGACCGTCAAGGTCGCCCTGTGCGGCGGGAGCATTTCGGGGCTGGCCGTCCAGACCTTCGGGATGCTGGGGCTGGTGGTGATCATGCTTTTGCAGGGCGGCGTTGACCACACGTCCACCAGCACCGGGCTTATTAAGCTCGGCGGCATGGCCTGCAATCCCACGGTCATGCGCATCTCCACCTATTCCCTGGGCTGCTCCATCGTGGCCATGTTCAACCGCGTGGCAGGGGGCAACTACACCAAGGCGGCGGACATCAGCTCCGACATCCTGGGCAAGATCCGCCACGACCTGCCGGAGGACGACAGCCGCGTCCCCAACACCATTGCGGACTTCATCGGCGACAACGTCAACGACATCGCCGGAAACTGCTCCGACCTTCTGGAGAGCTTTGTTGCCACCATGTCCGCCTCCATCATGATCGCCGTGACGCTCTATCAGACCCACGGCGCAAAGGACGCCATCACCGACGCCACCTTCAACGCCACCGTGATGTTCCCCATCATCCTGGCCGCCTGCGGGCTTATCGGGTGCCTTGTGGGGCTGATGATCGCCAACTTCAAAAAGATGGGCGACAACCCCTCCCACGAGCTTGATATGTCCACCTGGATCTCCGCCGGACTCACCGTTGTTCTGGGCGGCGGGGCGGCCTTCCTCATCTTCGGAAAGCTGGGACAGTCCGGGAACCTCTACGAGGACTTCCTCATCGGCTGGGCCTCCCCCTGGGTCAGCGCCGTCATGGGCATCATCTCCGGCGTGGCCATCGGCGTCATCACCGAGTATTACACCTCCACCGACCACAAGCCCACCCGTGAGCTTGCGGAGATCTGCGAGGAGGGCGAGGCGTTTGTGGTCACCAAGGGCGACGCCATCGGCTCCCGCTCCTGCCTTCTGCCGGTGCTCATCATAGCCATCGCGCTTCTCATCTCCGGCAAGGTCTGCGGCACCTACGGCATCGCCATCTCGGCCCTGGGAATGCTGGCCTTTGTGGGCGCTACCGTCTCCATCGACGCTTTCGGCCCCATCGCCGACAACGCCGGGGGACTGGCCGAGTCCTGCCACCTGGATCCCGACGTGCGGAAGATCACCGATAAGCTGGACGCAGTGGGGAACACCACCGCCGCCATCGGCAAGGGATTCGCCATCGGGTCCGCCGCCTTCGCCACGGTGTCGCTGATCGTGGCCTATGTGGGCAACTACACCGCCATCGGCGCGGAGCTGAGCCTGAACTTCGCCTCCTTCTTCGTCGTCGCCGGAGGCATCCTGGGCGGCGCGCTGGTGGAGTATTTCTCCGCCATGCTCACGGACAACACCATCGACTCGGCCAAGATCATGGCCGACGAGGGGGACAAGATGATGTCCATCCCCGGTGTTTTGGAGGGGAAGGTAAAGCCCGACTACAACAAAATGATCCGTCTGGCCGCGCAGGAGGCCATCCACAAGATGGTGGTGCCCTCCGTGCTGGCGCTGTTTATCCCCGTGGCCGGCGGGCTTCTCTTCGGGGTGCAGTTCGTGGGCGGCATCTTAGTGGGCGCCACCGTGGTGGCCATCCCCAGGGCCATCTTCATGGGCAACTCCGGCGGCGCTTTCGACAACGCCAAGAAGTACATTGAGGGCGAGAATATCCCCGGCCACGGCAAGGGGTCCCCGGCCCACAAGGCCGCCGTCACCGGCGACACCATCGGCGACACCCGCAAGGACGTGGTGGGCGTGGCGCTGGACATCTTCATCAAGCTCATGTCCACCGTCGCCAACACCCTGGCCCCCGTCCTCAAAAACATAGCCCTCATAAAGTGATTCAAATCATATAAACTACCGCCCCCCTGATTCGGGGGCGGTGGTTTTGCGTCTAAATCCGTCTTCCAAGTCCGCCGCAGCGTTTACCGTCAACTATGAATTGCCGATTGCGGCGGTTGTATATTACGGTTTTGTGTGGTATGATGATGTAAGTTAAAGATGGCTTTGATAAATCGGAGATGTGGACATGGTCTATTATGATAAAAACGGAATTCTGATTCGGGATTTGCGGCAGAGCGATGCCCGAATCATTACAGATGAAGAGATCGCCCAGGGCTGGCAGGCGACGGTCGATAAATACGAAATAAGGCTGAGACACCAGGCCGAGGGCAAAGCGATCGCGTTGGCTGCCGAATGGAATGGCAGCATCGCCGGATATATCAGCGTCTATCCCAACTCCAAATGGGGCGCATTCGCGAATCGGGGGTATGCGGAGATTGTTGACTTCGGCGTTCTGGAAAAATACAGGCGCAGAGGGGTCGGCAGTAAGCTTATGGATATTGCGGAACAGATCGCGTTCTCATATTCGGACGTGATTTACCTGGGAGTGGGACTGCACAGCGGATACGGAAGCGCCCAGAGAATGTACGTCAAGCGAGGATATATCCCGGACGGGAGCGGCGTCTGGTATAAAGATCAGATCTGTGAGCCATATCGTGATTGCTGTAATGACGATGATCTTGTATTGTATTTATCTAAACATATATAGTATAGATCTCCGTTTTTAGACTGTTGCCGCCTGCCGTTAATTTCGCCTATTTCATTGACAACCGGGGGAAATGGGGCTATAATACGAAATGGCGTTATTTACTTCACTAAATCTACATATAAGGTGATGTCACATATGAACTTTATCTTTATTTCGCCCCAGTTTCCGCCAATCTACTGGAATTTCTGCGACAGGCTCAAAGAGAACGGCGTCAACGTCCTGGGCATCGGGGACAGCCCCTACGACGCACTCTCCGACGGGCTTAAAGGGGCGCTCACCGAGTATTATCGGGTGGAGAACATGGAGGACTACGGCCAGATGTACAGGGCCGTCGCCTTCTTCGCCTTCAAGTACGGGAAGATCGACTGGATCGAGTCCAACAACGAGTACTGGCTGGAGCAGGATGCGCGTCTGCGCACGGATTTCAACGTGACCACAGGCGTGAACGTTCAGGAGGTGCAGTGCTTCAAGTCCAAGTCGGGCATGAAGGAATATTATAAGAGGGCGGGGGTCCCAACCGCCAGATGCCACAAGGTCACCACGCTCAAGGCGGCGCGGGCGTTCATAAAAGAGGTGGATTACCCCGTGATCGTAAAGCCCGACAACGGCGTGGGGGCGGAGGCCACCTACAAGCTGGAAAACGACGCCGAGCTGGAGGCGTTTTTCGCCCAGCTCCCGTCCGCGCCCTATGTGATGGAGGAATTTGTCACCGGGGACATCTACTCCTACGACGCCGTCACGGATTCCAGGTGCGAGCCGCTTTTCGAGTCCATGACCGCGTGGCCGCCCTCCATCATGGACATCGTCAACGAAAAGCTGGACCTGGCCTACTTTGTGGACGCGGGGATGCCCGCGAAGCTCCGCAAGCTGGGACGGGCCACGGCCAAGTCCTTCGGCGCCCGCAGCCGGTTCATCCATCTGGAGTTCTTCAAGCTGAAAAAGGCCAAGGAGGGCCTTGGCAAGGTGGGCGACTTTGTGGGCCTTGAGGTCAATATGCGCCCCGCCGGGAGCTACACCCCCGACATGATGAACTACGCCCACTCCACGGATGTCTACGAGATCTGGGCGGAGATGGTGGCCTTTGACGAGCGCAGGCTTCCTGAGAGCGGCGACGACCACTTCTGCGTCACGGCAGACAGGCGCGACATCTACAGCTATGTCCATACGAACGACGAGATCTTCCAAAAATACGGCGACAGGATCGTGAAATATGAGCGCCTGCCCGCCATCTGGGAGGATCAGATGGGCAACGAGACCTTCATTGCCCACGCCGCCAGCGCGGGGGAGGCCAGGGAGTTTATCAAATTTGTGACCACGCGCAAAAAATCCGAGTGAATGATGGGAGAACGGTATGGAAGTTCGCTATTTTAAGGAGTGGAGCCGGGAGCTTGACCGGGATATGGAGTTCAAGGTCTACGGGAATCGGGGAAAGGCGTGCTTCGCCTTCCCGCCGCAGAACGGGCGGTTCTGGGATTTTGAGAATTTCGGCATGGTGGAGTGCGTCCGGCCCTGGATCGAGGACGGGAAGATCATGCTGGTCTGCGCGGACGGCATCGACTCTGAGAGCTGGTCCGCGAAAAACGACTCGCCCCGGCATCGCATCGAGATGCAGGAGAAGTGGTTTCGGTACATCACGCTGGAGCTTTATCCCCGCGTCTATGAGCTGGGCGACGTCCACGGGCGGGCCATGCTGACGGGCTGTTCCATGGGCGCGGTGCACTCCGGCATCTTCTTCTTCCGCCGCCCGGACCTCTTCGACACCGTGGTGGCTCTCAGCGGAACGTACAACGCCAACGACTTCATCCCCGGCTACATGGACGACCTCATCTACGACAATTCCCCCGTCCACTTCCTGCCCAATATGCCCTTTGACCACCCGTATATGGAGCTTTACCGCCAGAGCCAGCTCATCTTCTGTGTGGGCCAGGGCGCATGGGAGGACGAGCTGTTGGCCGGGACCCGCGCGCTGGACGCGGTCTGCCGGGAGAAGGCCATCCCCGCCTGGTTTGACTACTGGGGGTTCGACGTGAACCATGACTGGTGCTGGTGGCAGAAGCAGCTGCCGTATTTCATGGGAAAGCTGGAGCTTTGAAAATGGGCCGGCGGAGGGGCTGCCTCCGCCGGCTTTTCCTTTTTTATTTCCGCCGCAGCGGCTTTACCGCCGGGCCTGTGATGACGCTGCCGTCCTCGGCAAAGCGGGAGCCGTGGCAGGGGCAGTCCCAGGAGTGCTCGGCGCTGTTGCGCTTTAAGGCGCAGCCCAGATGCGTACAGCGGGGGAGCGCCGGGGTGAGAAGGCCGGCGGCGCTGTGGACGCAGTTGTCCGCAAGGGGCTTCAGCGCCATGGGCCGCGCCGGGTCGAAGAGGGGGGCGAAGCGGTTTTGGCGGCCCTGGATGAGGTCGCAAAGCAGCTCCGCCGCCGCCATGGACGTGCTCATCCCCCAGGCGTTGAAGCCCGTGGCGGCGTACAGATCGGGCGTGGCGGGGGAGTAGCGGCCAATATAGGGGATCTCGTCCAGCGTAAAGCAGTCCTGATTCACCCAGCGGCAAACCTCCCGCGCACCGGGGATATGCTCTTTGAGAAAGAGCCTGATGCGGGCAAAGTCCTCCTCGTCGTGTCCTGGGTCGTGGTTTCCGCAGCCCACCAGGAGGACGTTTTGATAGCTTCTGAAGAAAAAGCCCTTTTGCGCGTCCTCCACCATGGTGACGTCAAGCGCGGGGGCGTTCTCCACCGCCATCACGCTCTCCCGCTTCTGCCGGAGCTTCATGAAATACATCCCGCGCCGGTCGATAAAAGGAAAGTGGGAGGCGACGATGATGTGCTTTGCCGTCACGCTGCCGGAATCTGTGTACGCGGTCATCCCCTCCAGCCGCCGGACAGCGGAACGCTCGTAGATCGTGAGCTTCTGTGCCAGCGCGTGGAGGAATTTCAACGGGTGGAATTGGGCCATGTCCGGGAACACCACCGCTCCGGCGGCCTCGATTCCCAGGGGGAGGTCCTCTGTGAACCGGGCGTCGAAGCCCAGCTCCCGCACCGTCTCGGCCTCCCGGCGGAGCTTCTGGCCGTCCCGGCGGGAGTAGAGAAGGGACGGGCGCATCTCAAAATCGCAGTCGATGCCCCAGGCGGTCTCCGACAGGCGCTTTACCCCACGGAGGTTGGCGTCCAGATACGCCTTCGCCGTCTCCCGGCCAAAGCGGCGGACGAGATCGGAATAGAGGACGCTGTGCTGTGCGGAGATGACCGCCGTGGTGCCGGAGGTGACGCCCTGCCCGACCCGGCCGGCCTCCAGCAGCACGCAGTCCGCGCCGGCGGCCGTCAGCTCGTGGGCGCACAGAACGCCCGCCATCCCGCCGCCGATCACCAGCGTGTCCGCGGTGATGCTGTTCATGAGCTTGGGAAATAGCTTCGTCTCAGGCTGGCTCGTCCAGATGGTATGCAAAAAAATTCCCCCTTTTCCGTAGTATCGGCCAGGGGGACGGAAATTATGTGAAAAAGGAGGAAGTTTGTGTGGCTGGTCTCTTTTGCGAGCGTTTTGACGGCTTGACCGTCTCCTGCCTTATCCGGGACGGGGCCGTGACGGCCCTCTCCTTCGGGGAGAGGAAGGGCGGGCCGGAGCCGCTTTCGGAGGATGAGGCGCTGTGGCGCCGGGTGAGGGAGGAGCTTGCGGGCTATTTTGCCGGGGAGCGGCGGGAGTTTGACCTGCCTCTGCGCGCCGGGGGGACGGCCTTTCAGCGGCTTGTGTGGCAGGAGCTTTTGAAGATCCCCTACGGGCAGACCCGCTCCTACGGACAGATCGCCGGGAATATCGGAAAGCCGGGGGCCGCCAGAGCCGTGGGCGGGGCCTGTCATGTAAACCCCATCTGCCTGTTGATCCCGTGCCACCGGGTGGTGGGCGCGGGCGGGACCCTGGGCGGCTTCGGGGGCGGCCTTGAGCTGAAGGAGAAGCTTCTGGGCATCGAGGGCGTCCGGCTGAAAAGAACGCCTTAACCCGCCGTATGGCGCTCTGCCGGCTGCTTTTGATGGCCTATGGTCACGTAGAAAACGGCGAGGAACAGCGCGCACAGGCACCAAATGACAGGCTCCGTCACCGCAACGCCCACATATCCAAGGGCGGGCACCAAAAGCGCGGCGGAGACGATCTTGACCGCCAATTCAATGGTGCTGGAGAGCACCGGCAGGACCTTGTGTCCCATGGCCTGCATGGAGTAGCGCAGGATGAACAGCGCGCCCAGCGGGAAGAAGCACGCGGTACTCAGGCGCAAATTGAGAAGCGCGTTGGCAATGACCGTCTCATTCTCGGTGGCGGTCAGAAGGACCACCAAAGGCCGCCCCAGCGTCCAGCAGACGAGAACGGAGAAAGCCGACCATATAAGGATGGACCGGGCGCTGGCTTTGCTGAAGGGCACCAGCCTCTCCGTTGAGGAAGTATCCGCGATGGTGGGCTATAACGACACCAGCAATTTCTACCGCGCCTTCCGGGGATATTATCACGTATCGCCGAGAGAGTATTTCAAAGCATAGGCCGATCTTCCCGCGTCGGGGCTGATGGACCGTGAATTATATGAAAATCGCGGAAGAATGCCTTGACAGTCATTGGATGGTGTTCTATAATGCCTCTGTAATCAATAGCGCGATATTGAAGCTCGCAAAAACGAATGGAGGAGACATCATGAACATCTATGAATTCAAGGCCATGGAGCGGGGAGAGTATACCTTGGTAGTACGGAACAATTCTTCCAATGAACTAATGTATCCGGGTATGTAAGCTACTGATTTTCTGCAATCAATTTGGCGGGAGGTGATTCCATTGGGCTTTGCGCTCGGTTGACGTTACAACGGTCATCTGCTGTGATAAAACGGGCTATATGAACAGAATGAAAGGAGTTTACAATGATAAAGCTTTTTAAGAAAACGGCTGCAATTGTTTTTGCAGCAACAATAGCAGCGGCCATAGGGGCGAATGCCTATGCATCAGAGATACATCCAGTTATGTCAGATACCTGGTCTGTCGCGGGCGTTGCCCTTGAAGGCGCGCCAGCCGGCACAGGAAAAAATGACAGCTGTTACATGGTCTACTCAACGGATGGTATAGAGGTGTATTGCAATAAGGTAAGCAATTGGACGAACGGGGGATCGGGAAAGGTCACGATCACATGTACGAACGATAACGCGACTATGGCGCCGGTAACTCTAACAAACACAGGGGAACAAGTTATTTGCAAACCCTCTGTTTCTGGTGCTGTTGTGGGAATAACCCTGTTTTTTACGGCTTCCGCAAGCTCCGGTAACGTCTACGAAGCGTCCGGCACCGCATATACAATAGACAGATAGTGAATAATTGTTTCCGAAAATTAGAACCAGGTATCTGTTCTCAGACGGGATACCTGGTATCTTTCAAAACGGTTAAAGGGAGGGCATTATGAAAAAAACGTTGAGCATCATTCTTGCGGCGATCCTCGTACTCTCTCTTTCGTCATGTCAAACCAATAATAAATACAACGCCGGCACAGAGCCTTCAAACGGACAGGAAAATGAGACACAGGCGCCGGATACTGACGAGGGAACTTCGAGCAATTTGGGAAACGAAACACAAGCGCCAAAGCTGGAGCCGCCGGTCAAGCGCGATAATCCAAGGGTCGATTACACCAAGGAGGAAGTCATCGACATCATCAACACATGTGCCGGGACCAATTTTACAGCGGACGAGAATATACATGCCAATGTTCCGAAAACCATCGATCATGTCAGCACCTTTTTCAGGGGTACGACGCCGGAGCTTCCGCCGAAGGAGGCGATTGAGGATTTTAAAGCGGCCTTCGCGTACCTTTTTCCTGGTCACGAATTCGATGAGAGCTGCTTTTACTACATTGGCCCGGATTCGACGCTTGATGTTGAAAACCGCAATCAATACGGTTACAAGACCGTTGCAGAAAGTTATGACAAAATCATCAGCGGAGAGTCGGTTGTAAATCTGTTTTCCTATAATGAAAGTTACGGAACATATAAGGAGGACCGCGTAAATCTGGTGGCCCAAAGTCCCTTCGGGAACACTCTAACGACCGTAAATAAATGCGTGTCGATTAAGTTGGCGTATCAGATGGGATTAAGTTCCTCTCCTGGCAGCGAATTATTTTTCCCTTCAGAATATTTTGCATATGTGGGAAGCTTCAGCCCGGACAGTGACGAGGTATTTAAGCTGATGGACAAGGAGATATCCATCAAGGACGCGGTCAAATTTTTCGAGGATTACGTCAACGGTTGGCCGTGCTCAATTGAATCGTATTTTTCCATCAGAGTTACTGATGTTTACGTTTACAAGGTAAAGGAGGATCTTTACAGCTATTATTTTACTCTCACGCAAACTTATGAGGGGGTCCCCTTTGATTATGCCGTTCCGGGAGGTCCTGGAGGCAGATTCAACCGCGAACTGGCATATGGCGGAATGATAAAGAGCGACGATATCGATTATATTTACGGCGGCTGCAGAACAGAGACTGTGATGGAAGAGGAGCTTTTCCCGGAAATCATTTCGTTTGAGGAAGCGGTAAAAATCGCCTCTGAAAAGATGACGGAGTATGTGGATTTTAACGTGTGGTGGGCAGGCTTTGTTTACTGCATCGACAGCGATATAGGTGGGTCCGGCAAGCTGGGTGAGACAAAAAACCCCATTTTTCCGGCGTGGAAGCTGATGGCCTATAACCCCAACGACGACAACGACTACACCTGCTATGTCAACGCGCTGACAGGCGAGTTTGAAATCTACAGGGGGTAATTATCAGGTATCTGTTCTCAGATGGGATACCTGGTATCTTTCAAAACGGTTAAAGGGAGGGCATTATGAAAAAAACGTTGAGCATCATTCTTGCGGCGATCCTCGTACTCTCTCTTTCGTCATGTCAAACCAATAATAAATACAACGCCGGCACAGAGCCTTCAAACGGACAGGAAAATGAGACACAGGCGCCGGATACTGACGAGGGAACTTCGAGCAATTTGGGAAACGAAACACAAGCGCCAAAGCTGGAGCCGCCGGTCAAGCGCGATAATCCAAGGGTCGATTACACCAAGGAGGAAGTCATCGACATCATCAACACATGTGCCGGGACCAATTTTACAGCGGACGAGAATATACATGCCAATGTTCCGAAAACCATCGATCATGTCAGCACCTTTTTCAGGGGTACGACGCCGGAGCTTCCGCCGAAGGAGGCGATTGAGGATTTTAAAGCGGCCTTCGCGTACCTTTTTCCTGGTCACGAATTCGATGAGAGCTGCTTTTACTACATTGGCCCGGATTCGACGCTTGATGTTGAAAACCGCAATCAATACGGTTACAAGACCGTTGCAGAAAGTTATGACAAAATCATCAGCGGAGAGTCGGTTGTAAATCTGTTTTCCTATAATGAAAGTTACGGAACATATAAGGAGGACCGCGTAAATCTGGTGGCCCAAAGTCCCTTCGGGAACACTCTAACGACCGTAAATAAATGCGTGTCGATTAAGTTGGCGTATCAGATGGGATTAAGTTCCTCTCCTGGCAGCGAATTATTTTTCCCTTCAGAATATTTTGCATATGTGGGAAGCTTCAGCCCGGACAGTGACGAGGTATTTAAGCTGATGGACAAGGAGATATCCATCAAGGACGCGGTCAAATTTTTCGAGGATTACGTCAACGGTTGGCCGTGCTCAATTGAATCGTATTTTTCCATCAGAGTTACTGATGTTTACGTTTACAAGGTAAAGGAGGATCTTTACAGCTATTATTTTACTCTCACGCAAACTTATGAGGGGGTCCCCTTTGATTATGCCGTTCCGGGAGGTCCTGGAGGCAGATTCAACCGCGAACTGGCATATGGCGGAATGATAAAGAGCGACGATATCGATTATATTTACGGCGGCTGCAGAACAGAGACTGTGATGGAAGAGGAGCTTTTCCCGGAAATCATTTCGTTTGAGGAAGCGGTAAAAATCGCCTCTGAAAAGATGACGGAGTATGTGGATTTTAACGTGTGGTGGGCAGGCTTTGTTTACTGCATCGACAGCGATATAGGTGGGTCCGGCAAGCTGGGTGAGACAAAAAACCCCATTTTTCCGGCGTGGAAGCTGATGGCCTATAACCCCAACGACGACAACGACTACACCTGCTATGTCAACGCGCTGACAGGCGAGTTTGAAACCTATATGGGGGGATTATGAGGGAATTTATTTCACATATAAAGGAGACATGCATATCCAGAGGGTTTTTAATTTGTATTGGCGCTGCCGTGGTTTTACTCTTCTCATCGGAGATATACGTCGCTCCCATGACCCAAAACCGCTATTCCGTCATACAGGCTTTGGCGTCCTTTGAACGCGCCGATATGCTCCAGCATATCGAGATGAGCGATCTTATCGTGATGCAAAGAGCGAGAAACGGTTGGTTCTCACTTTTTATCCCCATCATTACCGCCTTCTGCTTTGTGCCAATGATCTGCGTAAAGCGCGACACCAGGGCGATCAGATATTGCATCTTTCGGTCTTCTAAATTTAAATTCAATTTGTCCGTATTTTTTTCGGGCGTCCTCTGCGGCGGCTTTGCCGTCACGCTTGGCTATGCCATTTTCTGCGGGGCGGTTTATTTGCTGTTCCCGCACATGGCGGAATTTGACGCGGCGCTGCTTCCTTTCTCGTACAGCTTTCATTTTTTCAGGTCGCTCCTTGGCGTTTTCCTGTTTGCGGTGTTCTGGAGCATGCCCGCGATGTTCCTCACAAGTGTCTTGCAAAACAGATATGTTATCATGTGCGTCCCGTTATTTATCAAATACGGCATTTCCCAAAGTGTTGTAAAAATTACCCAGAACGCCGTAAGTGATCTTGACAATATCAATTATAATCTGATGAGATTTGTGAACATTATCGATCCCGACAGATTGATGTTTTCTGAAAACAACGTGGACGTGAAATGGGTCGTGCTGGTTTTCGGAGTATTCGCTTTCCTGTTTTTTTGCGGATATATGCTTGCTGAAATGACAAGGGAGGATTGCGGTGCGTAGAAACATAAAGCAGATTTTTTCGACAGCCGGAACGGAGTATCTTGGGTGGATAACAGACCCGCGCAATATTATCCTGGGCGTGCTTTTGATGTTTGTTAAGTTTCTGGCTATCGATCCTCTCGCCGCGAGAGCGGAAAAATTCGGCGAAAGGCTCGTGATATTCGAGCCTTTCGTCGCGTTGGCAAATTCCGGGATGCTGACCTTATTTATTCCCCTTGTATTCCTTGTGCTGTTGAGCGATTATCCAAAGCTCCATGGCTATTCAATGCTCTATATTTACAGGTCGGGAAAACGCAACTGGCTTTCAGGGCAGCTTGTGTTCCTTGTCATGGCGATACTGACCTATCTGGGGATCCTCTTTTCCCTGAGTATTCTCCTCTCTGGGGGACAGATGGGTTCAAACTGGAGCGACGCGGTTACAAAATATGCCGCCCGCTTTCCCGAAGAGGCGTACAACTTTGATTCAATGCTTTTACCGTCCAATCTTTATAATCAGATCCCCATGATTGCAGCGGTTCTCCAGACCTTTGTGCTGATGTTTGCTTATCTTTTTCTGCTCGCGCTTATCATTTACGTTGTCAAAATCCTGCTGGGCGGTTCTCTTGGACTTGTGGCGGGACTTGCCGTTGTTATTTTGGGCGTGGTCACGACGTCGCTCTCCTGGAACATCATGTGGATGTTTCCAACGGCTAACAGCATTATCTGGCTTCATTATGACGCGATACTCAGTAAGCAGGTATATCCCATATGGTGCTCCTTCGCCTATTTCGCGGTGTCTGTTTTAATACTGATCGTCCTTAATTGGCTCGCTCTGAAAAAGCTTGGATTTACGGAGGCCTCGGAATTATGGTGATTTTGGAAAACGTTTGCTTGACATTGCAAAATAACGAGATTTTGAAAAACATCTCCGTGCATTTTAAGGCGGGGATGATACATGGCTTGATCGGCAGGAACGGCAGCGGAAAGACGATGCTGATGAAGTGCGTCTGCGGCTTTGTGAAGCCCACAAGCGGGACCGTTACAGTTGACGGGAAAAGGATAGGAAAAGACTGTGATTTCCCGCTAAATGCGGGGATCATTATTGAGGTCCCGGGCTTTATTCCGTATTATTCGGGTTATAAGAATTTAAAGCTACTCGCCAGTCTGCGTGGAAAAATATCATCCGATGATATAAAAAATACGATGGAAAAGGTGGGCCTGGACCCCAATTTAAAGCGGCATGTCCGCAAATACAGCTTAGGTATGCGCCAGCGTTTGGGACTTGCTCAGGCCATCATGGAAAACCCTGAATTGCTTGTCCTGGACGAGCCAATGAACGGGCTTGACAAGGACGGGGTGAAGGACATGCGTAAATATCTGCTGGATTTGAAGGTCCAGGGAAAAACGATCCTTATTGCCTCGCACAGTGCGGAGGATATTGATGTGCTTTGCGACACGGTTTGCGAGATTGACAAGGGCGTGTTGGAAAAGATAAAGGGGTTTGACGGAGAATAATGTCCCTGCCTCATCCCCGACACTCAATGCCGTGGAGGGGCTGCGCAAGGCGGAGCCTTGTCTGCCGGCTCTATGACGACGATCGTTTCTCCGGCGGCGCGGCGGAATGAAGCCGGGGAGACGGAGGCGGTCCGGGCGCTTTTTGGTACGGGCCATAAACACATTCAGGAGGGACTTATATGGGACATTGCGATTGGGCGCTTTCCAGCGAGACGATGCGGGACTACCACGACAGTGAGTGGGGCGTCCCGGTACATGACGACCGGCAGATGTTCGAGCATCTGACGCTGGAGTGTCTCCAGTGCGGCCTGAGCTGGGGGCTGATGATGAAGAAGCGGGAGATTTTCCGTAAATGCTTTGATAACTTTCAGTACGACAGGATCGCCGCCTACGGCGAGGAGGACGTACAGCGGATCGTGAACACCGAGGGGATGCTGAAGTCCCCGCGGAAGGTCCGGGCGGTCATCAACAACGCCCGGTGCTATCAGACGATTTGCGGGGAGTTTGGCAGCTTCTGCGCGTATCTATGGGGCTATACGGATGGGAAAACCGTCCTTTACGACGGCCACGGGGAGGGCAAAATTCCCGTCAGCAACGGCCTTTCGGATGAGATCAGCCGGGACCTTAAAAAGCGGGGCTTTCGGTTCGTGGGCGCGGTGACCATCTACGCCCACCTCCAGGCCTGCGGGATCATCAACGACCACGCCTCCGACTGCCCGTGTTATAGGAGGATCAACGAAGCCAATCCCACAGTGAAAATGAAGCCGGATCGGGAGGTGGGAGCGCCCGGACAGGATCTCCAATAAATTTGAATAAAAAACATATTGACACCGTGTCAGAATAGTGCTATACTCACTACAATGACACGGTGTCAGAATATATTTACAGGGCAGGAGGCTTGGTTTATGAAGAAAAATGTCGGGTCGCTGCTGGCGCTTTATCCTACGCCTGTGACGGTGATTGGGGCGATGAACGGGGAGAAACCCACGTGGACGCTGGTGGCGCATATCGGGATCATCGGGCATGACCAGGTGCTGGTGAGTCTCGCCGCGCCGCACTTTATCAACGGGCGCATCAAGGCGACGGAAAAGCTGTCAATCAACCTTGTGGACGAGGCCATGCTGCCGGAGGTGGACTATGTGGGTTCGGTCAGCGGTTTGAGGACGGATAAGTCCGCCGTGTTTGCATACGACCTTGGGGACGCGGGTACGCCGGTTATCCGCAGTTCTCCCCTGACGATGGAGTGCACGGTTCAGGATGTCTACAACACCCCCGGCTTTGAGAGCTTCATCTGCACCATCGACAACACCTATGTGGCGGAGGAGCATCTCACCGAAAAGGGTAAGGTCGATTATGACAGCATGAAGCCGGTGCTGTTTGAGTTCCCCACCTATCAATATCTCAGGACCGGCGAAGTAATTGGAAAATGTCTGTCTTTCAAAAAGCCGCCGGAACAATAAGGAGGACGAAAGATGCCAAAGGGATCGCCGGAGCTGACCCAGGCCCGGAAAGAGGAAATAATCAACGCCTGCGAAAAGCTCTATCAGACCATGGGATTTAAAGAGATCACCATGAAGGACATCAGCGCGGCCACCAGCTTTACCCGGACCTCGATCTACAACTACTTTCAGACGAAGGAGGAAATTTTCCTGGCCCTGCTGAAGCGGGAATATGAGCTGTGGAGCGGTTCGCTCCGGGAGATGATGGAGCGGACCGCGACCATGACGAAGGACGAATTTGCCGCTATGCTGGCCCACTCTCTGGAGGCCCGCGCCCAGCTTCTCAAAATCATGTCCATGAACCACTACGACATGGAGACCGGCAGCCGCCGGGCGCATCTGGCGGCCTTCAAAGCGGCGTATGGCGAATCCATCCGCACGGTGGAGGCGTGCCTTGACAAATACTTCCCGGAAATGACGGCGGCGCAGAAGCGGGATTTTATCTACACTTTTTTCCCGTTTATGTTCGGCATCTATCCCTACACCTTTGTCACCGAAAAGCAGCGGATGGCCATGGAGGAGGCGGGGGTCAACTACGTGTTTATGACGATTTATGAGATCACCTATAACTGCGTGAGAAAGCTGTTGGGAGAGTAAGGGGGTCACCGATGAAATACACGAAATTAGGAAAATCCGATCTGACCGTCTCCCGTATCTGCATGGGCTGTATGGGCTTCGGCAACGCCGCCACGGGCCAGCACAGCTGGACGGTGAGTGAAACACAGACCCGCGAGATCATCAAGCACGGATTGGATTTGGGCATCAACTTCTTTGATACCGCCATTGCCTACCAAAACGGCACCAGCGAGCAGTATGTGGGCCGGGCGCTGCGGAATTTTGCCAAGCGGGACGATGTTGTCGTCGCCACCAAGTTCACGCCCCGGACCCAAGAGGAGATAGACGCCGGTGTCAGCGGACAGAAGCACATTGAGAATTATCTCAATCAGAGCCTCCGCAACCTGGGCATGGACTATGTGGACCTCTATATCTACCATATGTGGGACTACCACACGCCTATGGAGGAGATCATGGAGGGGCTGAATAACGCAGTGAAGGCGGGTAAGGCCCGGACCATCGGCATTTCCAACTGCTTTGCCTGGCAGCTTGCAAAAGCGAACTTTTATGCAAGAGAACACGGGCTGACAGAATTTGTGTCCATTCAGGGGCATTACAATCTGATCGCCCGCGAGGAGGAGCGGGAAATGGCTCCCTTCTGCAAAGATCAGAACATCGCCATGACGCCCTACAGCGCCCTGGCGGGCGGGCGGCTCTCCAAGAGGCCGGGGGAGACCTCCAAGCGGCTGCGGGAGGACGCCTACGCCAAATTCAAGTATGACGCTACGGCGGAGGCGGACGGCAGGATCATTGCCCGCGTGGCGGAGCTGGCGGACAGGCGCGGCGTCTCCATGACGGAAATTTCCCTGGCGTGGCTGTTGGCGAAGTTGACGGCCCCGGTGGTGGGCGCGACGAAGCTCTCCCATGTGGAGGGCGCGGCAAGGGCCGTGGAGCTGGAGCTGACGCGGGACGAGATCGACTATCTGGAAGAACTGTATGTGCCCCACGCCTTGGTGGGCGTGATGGCGCAGAACGGCAAACAAAAAGCGGGAAATGTAGTCTAAAAGGAGGATCATATCATGGAAAAAATCACACAGACCGCAGGAAGAAATCAGCTTGGCGCCTTCGCCCCGGATTTCGCACATTTTAACGACGACGTTCTCTTTGGCGAGAACTGGAACAACCGGGACATCGACCTGAAGACCCGGTGCGTCATCACCGTGGTGGCGCTGATGTCGTCGGGTATTACCGATTCGTCCCTCATTTACCATCTGGAGAACGCCAAGGCGCACGGTGTGACCCGCGCCGAGATCGCCGCCATTGTGACCCATGTGGGCTTCTACGTGGGCTGGCCCAAGGCGTGGGCGGTGTTCCGGCTGGCGAAGGACGTTTGGAACGAGGCGGAGCCGGAATTGACGGAGAAGGACAGGTATCAAAACACGATTTTTTTCCCTATCGGCGCGCCCAACGACGGCTTTGCCCAGTATTTCAGCGGGCAGAGCTGGCTGGCCCCGGTTTCCCGCGAGCAGGTGGGCATCTTCAATGTGACCTTTGAGCCGGGGTGCCGCAACAACTGGCACGTTCACAACGCCGACCGCGGCGGCGGACAGATCCTTGTCTGCGTCGGCGGGCGCGGGTACTACCAGGAGTGGGGCAAGCCCGCTGTGAAAATGAAGCCCGGCGACTGCGTCAACATCCCCGCCGGCGTGAAGCACTGGCACGGCGCCGCGCCGGACAGCTGGTTTTCACACTTGGCCATTGAAGTCCCCGGAGAAAACGGCTCCAACCAGTGGCTGGAGCCGGTGGATGGTGAGCAGTACGGAGGCTTGAAATGAAGATGCCGCGGGCGGGCGGCCTTGCCCTGACCTGCGAGCAGGAATAAATAAAATCCCCGGTTTTCCGGGGATTTTATGGTTTATAGTGATACCTGTTTTTCTTTCCCACCAAAAGCGCCAGGCTCAGGACCATGGCCATAAATTCCGCCGCGGCAAGGGACATCCAAACGCCGTCCAATCTTCCATATGAGGGGCAGGAGAAGGACGGCGGCCGCCTGAAAGACCGTGGTGCGCAGAAAGGAGACAATGGCCGAGGTGACGCCGTCACCGAGGGCCGTGAAGAAGCCGGGGCCATAGATGGAGGTGAAGATCATCATGACCATGTGCGCCTGACACCTTAGCTTTTTGTAATCTCCACAAGCCGGACTTCCAACATATCCAGCATGGCGTCCAGCTCCAGGGTGTGGCGGCGGCAGGTGACGCGGTATTTTGAGACGGCGGGCGTGCTGAGAGCTTTGAGAACGTCAAGCTCCTCGCCGGTATCCGGCTCCAAAGCCCCCAGGTCGATCCATCGGTCAAAGGCGCTGCCGGAGCGGCGGTTGATGGCGGTCTCCCGTACGGTGTACTCGCCGTCCTCCATGTCCGTCAGGGAGATATGCACGTCAAGGCTCTGTTCCGGGGAGAAGGGGGTATAGCGGTCCGTAAAGGTCATGTCGAACCGCTCGCCCTGGGCGTACAGGCGGCTGAAATGGCGGTAGTTGTAGAGCAGGAATTGATACCGATCCCCGCGCCTCACGGCAAACCAGCCGTCGCCCCGGCCCATGAGGGAGTCTCCCAGCCGGGACAGGAGCGTGAAGGCGTAATAGGACGCTTTGGGGATGCCGTTGGCGGTGAAGAGGCCGAGGCCGCCGAAGAAAAGCTCCCGGGGCAGGGGGGCCTCGCCCATCCAATCGGTGAGAGACCAGTAGCCAAAGCCGTCAAGCCTGTCGTAGTTTTCCAGAACGCTCTTGACGATATAGCAGGATTTGAAGCAGGTGTCGTTGAGAAGATCCTGCTGGCTGGGGCTGGTGTTCCATTCGCTCAGGAATATGGGAAGGCCGGGGGCGGCGCTTTTGGCCTCGCCCGTCACCATATCCACAAAATTGGACATACCGTTGGGGTCCTCGCCCAGGGTCATGGACATGACGAACCCGAAGGCCTCCTGCGTGCCGCTCTTGTCGGAGAGGGAGGTGTCGTAAAAGTTGAAATTGAGAAAATCGGGCATACAGCCGTTTTCCCGGCACCAGCGAAGGAAGGGGAGATACCAGTTTTCATACCCCGGCCGGGCGATATAGAAGGTCGGGGGAGCGCCCAGCCGGAGCGTGGGGGAAAGTTCCTTTACCGCCCCATATGTGGCGCACCAGAACGCATAGAAAGCCTGATCGGAGGAAAACCCGTACATGGACCCCGGCGTGTCCGGCTGGTGCCAGAGGGTAAACAGCCATTTCGAGACCTCATCCTTTCCGTACCGGGAGAGAAGGTGGGAGAAAAAAGCGGACACAAGGCCGCTCCACTTATCAAGGCTGGAAGGCTCGCTGACAAGCTCGTTGAAGAGGAATCGGTTCGGGTCCCGCGCCAGGAGCCGGGGCATGAAGCCCAGCTCGACCATGGGGCGCATGGGGACGCTTTTCAGAAAGTCGAAAACCCGGTCAAGGTACGTGAAGTCGTAGACGGGCCGCCCCCTGGCGTCCTCGGAGTACACGTGCAGATCGTCGGAGAACACGCCGCCGAATTTGACGGTTTCAAAACCGATCTCCCGCGCCGCCCGGCGCACCATCTCCTGCCCGTCGGCAAAGAGCAGGCCGCGGGCGTGACTGATGCCGGTGAGCTTGCGCCAGGTGTGGCGAAGGGACCGCAGGGCGGCATTCCGGCTCAGGCGGATGGGGCAGGTGATCACCTGCTCCGGGTGGGAGGCTGGAGCGGGGGAGTCCAGATATTTTTTCAGGCCCGCCATATAGTCGTGCTGCTCCACCACGGGGACGGGGGAGTCGGGCTTTCCGCTTCGCTCGGCGCGGTACTGCCGGCGGTAGAGGCTGGGCAGGACGCCGTATTCCTTTTTGAACGCCTGGACGAAGGCGTAGCTGTTGGGGAATCCGCTCTGGGCGGAGACGGTCTCGATGTTGTCCTCGGTCTTTTCAAGTAGGGATACGGCCCTACCCAGGCGCAGCTCGGTGCGGTAGGCGAGAAAGCTCATGCCGAAGTGGGCGTCAAAGAATTTGGAGAGGTACGGCGCGGACAGGTGAAGCTCCTCCGCCAGCTCCGCAAGGCCGTAATTCTCCGTAAAGCGTTCGTTCATGATGGCGGTGATGCGCTCCACACGGGCGGCGTAGCGGTAGCTTCTCAGCTCCCCGTCCACCCGGAAGTTGTTGTACATCACGTCCATCAGCTCGTAGATGAGGCTCCAGTTGCGAAGCTCGAAGCCCAGCTGGCGGTCGGCGTTGTTTTTTACAAGCCGCGCGATAAGGCGGCGTATCTCCATAAAGGCCGCGCTGTCGCCCTGCTGGGAGCTGTCGCAGAGAAAGTCCGGGTGCTGGGGATTGGGAAGGGTCTGTTCAAAGATGCTCTGCTGGAACTGGACGGAGATCAGCACGCACTCCACCCCCTGAAGCTCGTGGGGCGTGTGGGGGTTCACGGCGATCACGTCCTCGGCGTTCAGGGTGGAGAGTCGCCCGTCCACCCGGATCTGACAGGTGCCGGAGAGGATAAAGATGATCTCAAAGAAATCGTGGAGATGCGCTCCGATGCTGCCAATCCTCTGCATGGTGCAGCGCACCGGCATCTGGGGGCCGAAGTCAACGATCTCATATCTCTGCCGCATGGAAATCACCGCCTTTTTCTTAATTATAATGGGAAGAAGGCAAAAAATCAAGGGCGAATGGAAAATTAGAGGATTGTTTAGATTAAAAAATCAATGTTCTTTTTAGAAACAACATCTTATGAAAGATTTAAAGTTTTGCGGTTTTCAAAAGTATTTTCTTCAATTTATAGGGAAAGGCCCCTTTTCAATCGTTATGTTGCACAATTTTGGGGGCGGTTCATTGTAAAAGTTGGACAAAAAACTTGATTTTTTGCCCGGTTTTCTGCCGGCGGGTCAATTTTGGCCCGCCGGTATTTTTTTAACGGTTTTTTGGATAAAAAGACGGTGAAAAGCGGGCAAAGCATCGGTGGTTTGTGACGAACCCACAAATTATAATGTCAGTAAAAGGGGTGAAGCTTATGGCACAACCGATTTTGGAAATGAAGGGCATCCACAAACGCTTTGGCAGTACCGTGGCGCTGGGAAATGTTGACCTCAACGTCTATCCCGGCGAGATCCGGGGACTCATCGGCGAGAACGGCTCCGGCAAGTCCACCATCTCCTCCATCGCCGCCGGGATGCAGAAGGCGAATGAGGGCACCATGACCTACCACGGGAAGCCCTGGGCGCCGGGAAGCATGATCGAGGCGCTGTCCGGCGGCATTGGCATGATCGTCCAGGAGAGCGGTACCATCCCCGGCATCACGGTGGCGGAAAACCTGTTTCTGGGAGAGACGGCGCGGTTCAAAGGGCCTGCCGGCACTGTGAACAGGAGGGCCATGAACAGGGCGGCTGACGAGGCGTTGGCATCCATCGGCGTAAAAAATGTCCGCGGGGCAATGCCCATGGGGGCGCTGGACTTCCAGACCCGTAAGCTTACGGAGATCGCCAAGGTGGTGATGAAGGACCCGGAGATCTTGGTGGTGGATGAGACCACCACGGCGCTCTCACAGGAGGGGCGCGACATCCTCTATGCCCTGATGAAGAAATTCCGGGACAGCGGCAAGGCGGTGCTTTTCATCTCCCACGACCTGGATGAGATCATGGAGGTCTGCGACACGCTGACGGTGCTCCGGGACGGTGCCATCATCCGGCACTTCACCAAGAGCGAGTTTGACGCCGACGCCATCCGTACCAGCATGATAGGCCGCGAGTTGAAGGGCGATTACTACAGGAGCGACTTCACGCCCTCCCGCCTTGACGAGGTGGCGCTTCGGGCGGAGGACATCCGTCTGGGCGAGGCCCTGAAGGGCGTTTCCCTGGAGCTGCACAAGGGCGAGATCGTTGGTATCGGCGGACTTTCCCCCTGCGGGATGCACGAGCTGGGAAAGGTCCTCTTCGGCGCGGTGAAGCCGGACTCCGGCACGGTCGCCACAGGCGATGGCGAGCGGGTGACAAGCGAGGCAGGGGCCATGAAGAAGAACATCGGCTATGTGTCCAAGGACAGGGACGTGGAATCCCTGAACCTCCCCGCCAGCATCCGGGACAACATCGCCATCGCCGGGTTGGAGCGGTACGCCGTCAACGGGTTTTTGATCCTGAACGCCAAAGAAAAGACGTATGTGGATAAGGAGATCGACGAGCTGTCCATAAAATGCTCCGACCGGGATCAGCAGGTGAGCCAGCTTTCCGGCGGCAACAAGCAGAAGGTGGTATTCGGCAAATGGATCGGGCGCGGGAGCGAGATCCTCATCCTGGACTGCCCCACACGCGGCGTGGACATCGGGGTAAAGAGGGCCATGTACCAGCTGATGATCGAACTCAAGAACGCCGGGAAGTCCATATTGATGATCTCCGAGGAGATGCCGGAGCTTATGGGGATGTCCGACAGGCTGATCATCATGAAGGACGGCGTTATCACAAAGGAGTTTCCCAGAAGCGCGTCCCTTTCCGACACCGAGATCATCAAATACATGATTTAAGGAGGGTGTGACATGGAAAAGACAAAATCGGAAAACCCTGACGTCCGCAAGTATAAGCTCCGTCAGACCCTTATAGACATCCTGCCCCTGGCGGCGCTGGCGGTACTGTTCGCCGCCTTCTGCGGCATCGTGGCGGGGAAGGGCTACCGGCTCGATATGTACCTGAACATCATCTTCAATGAGGGCGTCGTCCTCGCCGTGGTGGCCACGGGCGCGATCTTCATCTACTCCCTCGGTTCCTTCGACATCAGCCTCGGCGCGTCCACACTGTTCTCCGCGACGTTGGGCGTTATGGCCTACAACGCCACGGGGAGCCTTCCCGTGATGCTCCTGGTCATCTTCGGCGTCGCCGTGGGGTGCTCGCTGTTAAGCTCCGTTTTGGCAAGCGTTTTCCACATTCCCGTGTTCGTCACCACGGTAGCCATGATGTCGGTACTCTCCGCCATCGCCTCCCAGATCATCTCCGTAAACGGCGGGGCGCTGGGCGGGATCAGCATCCCCGCGGAGGTGGTGGCGCCTTTTGAGCCGCCGGTGGTCAAGATCGTCTTTCTGGCTGTGTTTTGCGCCGCCTGTTTCTTCATCTTTGACTTTACAAAGGTGGGACGCAGGCAGAAATTCCTGGGCGGGAACCCGGTGTGCGCAAAGCTTACGGGCATCAGCCTCAACAAATACGCCATCATCGCCTTTGTTATCGCCGGCGTGGGCGTGGGCCTTGGGGCGTTCCTGACGCTGGTGTACACCCCCTCCGTGACGGCCTCCACAGCCGGCAGCATCGGCATGAACATCCTGGTGGCTATCGTGTTCGGCGGTATGCCCATCTCCGGCGGCCCCAGGTCGCGCATCTACTCCGCGCTCATCGGCGGCTTCAGCTACATACTTCTGAACAACATCCTGAAGCTGATCATCGACTCCAACACCGGCTACGGCATCTCCCAGATCGTCTCCGCCGTATTCTTCCTGGCGGTGGTGTACGTGACGGGGCTGAACTACCGCACAAGAAATCTCCCACGGTAAGGGCACAACGCCAATCAATGGCGTGAACTGCATATTAAAATTTTAAAAATGGAGGAAAAGACAATGAAAAAGACTTTAACCGTCATCGTCGTCCTGGCGCTCATGCTGACAGTCCTGGCCGGGTGCGGCGGAAGCAAAGGACAGAAGGGCGTGGACACCCCCATCAAGATCGGTGTGCTGGTCGCCGACGTCAGCGGTGAGGAGGCTCTGGGCTTCCGCGCCTATTATGAGAATTACATCGCCAAGAATTACAACGTGACCTTCACCTACACCGAGCAGCTGGCTGACGCCGCCGCCGAGAAGAGCGCCATCGAGAAGTTTGCCGCTCAGGGCTACGACGCCATCCTCTCCTTCTCCAGCTCCGACCGTGCCACCCAGCTTGACACCTGCGCCAAGAACAAGCTCTATTACGCCGTCGCATCAGGTATGCTGGACGACGCCCAGTACGAGCAGTACAAGCAGAACGAGTACTTTGTGGGACAGATCGGCCCCTCCATGGTGGGCGAATATGAGGCGGGTCTTGCCATGGGCGAATATTACGCCAAAGCCGGGGTCAAGACCGTGGGCATCTACGGCGCGTTTATTCCCAACCCCATGCACGTCTACCGCGCCGCCGGCCTTATCGTGGGCCTTGGCCTCACCTACGGCGGAGCCTCCGATATGGACGCCGTTGTCGGCCAGATCTTCGGCGACCAGGGCGTTGACGTGAGCAAGATCGCCGGCGGCGTCCAGGTCGTGGGTTACCTCCAGGGCTTCGGCGACACCACCTTTGATGAGCTGTTCGCCATCGTGGGACAGACCCCCGACGCCTTCCTCTCCGTCGGTATGGCTACCACCTTCTTTGCCGACGCCCTCAACGGCGCGGGCATCCAGTACGCCGACATCGACTCCTTCACCTCCGGCAACGCCACCAATATGTCCGAGGGCAAGCTTACATACCTTGCCGGTAAGTACTCCTCCTCCGTCGGCCCCATCTTCGCCGCCGTGGTCAACGCCGTCAACGGCAACCTCATCCGCGACGACGAGGGGAACGCCCTCTCCCTGAACCAGAGCTACATGGTCGCCACCGACAGCGACACCTTCAACGAGATATTCAACGGCGACAAGGGTGACAGCCCCATCTACAACAAGGAAGTTCTCGACACCGTCATCGGCAAGGACGTCACCTACTCCGACTTCGCCGCCCTTGTGGCCTCCCACTGACAGCTGATCTCGACCCTTTATCCATCCTGGCGGAAGCCCCGCCAGGATGGGAACTAAACGGAGGTGTGTCCATTGAAAAACACCGCAGTTAAGAAGATCGCGGGGACCCTGGCGATCCCTGTGCTTTTCGCCGCCGTCCTTCTCATACTCTGCGCCGCCGGCGGAAAGAGCATGATCGGAAACCGCATAAGCTTAAATTACTTTGTGCTCTACGCGGCCGTGGTGATGATCACCACCATGGCGCTGTCCATAAATCTGAATTCAGGGCGCTTTGATTTCTCCTTGGGCGCTATGGCGGTACTTGCCAGCGTCCTCAGCTCCAAGCTCACATACGCCGTCCTGGGAGGCGGAACGGGGAGCGCCCTTGCGATGCTGGCGCTCAACATCGTCTTCGGCGCGCTTCTGGGCCTCTTCTCCGGGGCGCTCTACGTGACGCTGAGGATCCCGCCCATCATCACGTCTCTCGGCGTGACGCTGATTTTGGAGGGCGTGACCTTCTCTGTCACAGGCGGCAAGTATGTGATGGACGAGGTACGCAACGCCTCCATGACCGCCTTTGCCGGCAACTGGTACTGGCCCCTTTTGATCATCGTGGCGGTCCTGGCGCTGATGGTCTATCTCTTTGACCACACACGCTTCGGCTACAATTACAAGGCGCTCATGAGCGGCCAGAACGTTTCGGTGAACACCGGCATCCGCGAGGTCCCCAACGCCGTAGTCTGCTATGTCATCTGCGGGGCGCTCATGGGGATCGTGGGCTTCCTCAATGTGGCGAGAAGCTCCAATATAAACGGCGGTTCCCTGAACTTCGGCTCCATCAGCATCATGTTCACCGCCTTCCTGCCCATGTTCATCGGCGGGTATATCGGAAGGTTCTCCAACGACAAGCTGGGGTATCTGATGGCGGCCATATGTATGTCCATGCTCAACTCCACCTTCGCCGCTTTTTCAAACGAGGTCAGCGCCTCCACTCAGTCCATCATCAACGCCGTGCTGCTGGTGCTGTTCCTCATATACCTCAACAACGAGGGACTTTTGAAGAAGATACTCTCACCGAGAAAATAAACCTCATCCCCTTCATGAGAAGGGGATGAAATCAAAAAGGGGGTCAACCCTGTGGCCGATTTGCGCGGAAACCCGTTTTTCCTGAATGACGAACAAATCAAATGGGTCAACGACACTCTGGCTCACATCACCCTGGAGCAGAAGGCCGGGCAGGTCTTCTGTCCCATGGGCTTCACGGACGACGAAAACGCGCTTGCCCATCAGCTCCGGGACATAGGCGTGGGCGGCATGATGTACCGCTCCGGGCCGGCCGGGTATATTCAGGCCACCCACCGAAAGATCCAGGATATGGCGGAAATCCCGCTTTTGCTGGCCGCCAATACGGAGTGCGGCGGCAACGGCCTGGCCTTGGAGGGCACCAGCTTCGGCGCGCCCATGGCCGTGGCGGCCACAGGGGACGCGGAGGACGCTTACAAAATGGGAAAGACCGCCTGCTCCGAGGGGGCGGCGCTGGGCCTCAACTGGTCCTTTGCGCCCATCGTGGACATTGACATGGAGTTCCACAACCCCATCACCAATACCCGGACCTTCGGCTCCGACCCGGAGCGGGTCGTCGCCTGTGCCTCCCGGTATATGGACGCGGCCCGGGAGTGCGGCGTTGCGGTCTCCATCAAGCATTTTCCCGGTGATGGGGTGGACGAGCGGGACCAGCACCTGCTGACCAGCGTGAACGCCCTGACGGCGGAAGAATGGACGGAGACCTACGGAAAGGTCTATAAGGCCCTCATCGACAGGGGAGCCATGACGGTGATGGCGGGACACATCGCCCAGCCGGCGTGGGTCAAAAGACTCGCCCCGGACTGCGACCATCGGGAACGGCTGATGCCGGCCTCCTTGAGCAAACCCCTGCTCACCGGCCTTTTGCGCGGAGAGCTGGGCTTCAACGGCCTCGTCTCCACCGACGCCACGCCCATGGTGGGCTTTACCTCCGCTATGCCCCGCGCCCTTGCCATTCCCACGGCCATTGAAGCCGGGGCTGACATGATCCTTTTCAACAAGGATTTGGACGAGGACTACCGCTTTTTGCTGGAGGGCGTCAAAAACGGCGTTCTTTCCCTGGCGCGCCTGGACGAGGCGGTGACAAGGGTGCTGGCCGTGAAGGCCGCTCTGGGACTTCCCGAAAAGAAGCGGGCGGGAACGCTCGTCCCCGGCCCTGAGGCCCTTGTCGTGGTGGGGTGCGATGAGCACCGGGCGTGGGCTGAGAGCGTGGCCAACAGGGCCGTGACGCTGGTTCGGGACAGGGAAGGGCTATTGCCGGTGTCTCCCAAAAAGTATAAACGGGTCTACCTCAATGTGATCCAAAAGAGCCTGGACCCGAATGACACCCTGGTGAGGCGTTGGAAGGAGCTTTTTGAGGCCGAGGGCTTTGAGGTCACCGTCCGGGACAGGCGGGTGTCCATTACGGTGGAGGATTTTATGGCCCCGGAGCTTTCCGCAGACAAGGGGAGGCTCATGCACGAGATGTACAGGAGCGTGGGGGAGGCGCGGGAGAGCTACGATCTCTACGTCTACGTCGTCAATATGCAAAACGCCTCCAACAACACCACCCTGCGCCTCAACTGGAACGTCTGCTTCGGCCTGGGCGACGACGCGCCCTGGCTCACCTCCGAGGTGCCCGTTATGATGATCAGCACCGCGAACCCCTATCATCTCTTTGACGCGCCCATGATCGGAACGTACATCAATGCGTACAGCGCGGAGCCGCACTTCTGCCGCGCGGTGATGGAGAAGATAACCGGCCGGAGCGCCTTTACCGGCAAAAGCCCCGTGGACCCCTTCTGCGGGAAGGATTACCTTGACTGAGACCGAGGGAATGACCATGAAATACAAAGCCATCATCTTTGATTTAGACGGCGTTATCTGCTCGACGGATGAGTACCACTATCTGGCCTGGAAGGCTATGGCCGACTCCATCGGCGTACCCTTTGACCGCAAGATCAACAACCGCCTCCGGGGCGTCTCCCGAATGGCGAGCCTGGAGATCATTTTGGAGCGGTACACCGGCCCCGCGCTGAGCGGCGCGGAGAAGGAGGCTCTGGCGGAGCAGAAGAATGAGCTTTATAAGGAGTATCTGAAGAATATGAGCCCCGCCGACCTGCCCGACGAGGTCAACGCCACCCTTCAGGAGCTGAGCCGCATGGACCTCAAGCTGGCTATCGGCTCGTCCAGCAAAAATACGCCCTTTATCCTCCAGCAGATCGGGCTGGGCGAGTATTTTGACGCAGTCTCCGATGGGAATAACATCACGCGCTCCAAGCCTGACCCGGAGGTTTTCCTGAAGGCCGCTCAGATGCTGGACCTGCCCCCAACGGATTGCCTTGTGGTGGAGGACGCCGTATCCGGGGCCGAGGCCGGAGCCGCCGGAGGCTTTGACGTGGCCTGCGTGGGCGACGCCGCCCGTGCCGGAGCGGGAAACTACAACATGAAGGGGTTTTCCGAGCTTTTGCAAATCGTGAAATGAGGTGTCCCATGGCAAGAAACGAAGAATTTCTGGAAAAAGCCGCCGCCCTTCTCCCGAAGCTTCACCATATGCGCGTTTTCCCGTTGACGCCTTACCGGGGAAGGACGCTGAAGGCCGGAGAGAGCCTGTGCCTTGATTTTGGGGATCACTATGTGGGCTATGTGACGCTGAAATTTTCCTACACTGGCTCCCACCCGGACGCCCCGGCGTGGCTGAGGCTCAAATTTGCCGAGCGGGCGTGTGAGCTTTCGGAAAACGCCGCGGAATACCACGGCTGGATAAGCCGGGGCTGGATCCAGCAGGAGGAGATACACATCGACGTGCTCCCGGCGGAGATCAGCCTGCCGCGAAGGTACGCCTTCCGCTATCTGCAGATCGAGGCCCTCGATTTAAGCTCCAAATACGATCTCACAGTGGAGTGCGTAGAGGCGGAAACGGTGACCAGCGCCGACGACGGGGGCCTCGCTCCATATGCCTGCCGGGACGCCGAGCTTGAGCGGATCTATGCCGTCGCCTGCCGGACCCTGCGGGAGTGTATGCAGACGGTCTTTGAGGACGGCCCCAAACGGGACCGGCGGCTGTGGATGGGCGATCTGCGGCTTCAGGCGCTGGCCAACTATGAGACGTATAAAAGCTATGACATGGTCAAGGCGTGCCTCTATCTTCTGGCGGGGGACACGCTGCCGGACGGCGCTGTTGGCGCGTGCCTCTTCCTGGAGCCGCAAATTGAGGTGGACGACACCCGGATGTTCGATTATTCGCTCTTATTCGTGGCGGCCCTGCGTGACTATGTGAGCGTGACCCATGACGGCGACACCGCGCGGGAGCTGTGGCCCACGGCAAAAAGACAGATCGAGCTTGCGAAAGCCTCCTTTGACGACAGGGGGATCGTGCGGGACAGCGACAGGCTGGGCTGGTGCTTTGTGGACTGGAACCTGAGGCTCAACAAGCAGGCCCCGGCGCAGGGGATCTACCTCTACTGCGTCCAGGCCGCGATCGAGCTGGCATCGGCGCTGGGGCTGACGGATGAGGCGCAAACGCTCCGGGCGGAGTACGCCGAAAAGAAGAAAGCCGCGCTGTCGCGTCTTCGTGACGACCGGGGATTTTTCCTCAGCGGCGAGGCGAAGCAGCTGTCCTGGGCAAGCCAGATCTGGATGGTGCTGGGAGGCGCCGTGGAGGGGGAGGAGGCCGCCGGACTTCTGGCGTCTCTTGAAGCGGAACCCACGGCGGAAAAAATGGTCACGCCATATATGGTTCACCACTATGTGGACGCGCTCATCTCCTGCGGCAGGGAAGAGAAGGCCCTCGCGGTACTGCGCTCCTATTGGGGCGGCATGGTCAGGGAGGGGGCCGACACCTTCTGGGAGCTTTGGAACCCGGACGATCCCGGCGAATCCCCCTACGGAGGCACCATCGTCAACAGCTACTGCCACGCCTGGAGCTGCGCCCCGGCATACTTCCTGCAAAAATACTTTCGTAAATGAGATATAAATCAAGACAGGCTTCGCTTCATCGTGCGGCCTGTCATTTTTTATACTTTCCCTCAAGCGCGCCTTTCCCCGCCCGGCGTCTATCGTCCGACCCTTTGCGGTGTTGACTTTCCGCGTGGAAGCGTGCTATCATAAACGCATCCGCAAAGGGGGCGATGGCATGAGCCGCATCCTCGTCATTGACGACGACGTGCATATCGGGAATATTTTAGAGGAGCTTCTGAAGAGGGAGGGCCATACGGTCGTGCGGGCCTACTCCGGCACGGAAGCGGTGCTTGTGCTGGACGCCGCGCGGCCTGACCTGGTGCTGTTGGACCTGATGCTGCCCGGCCTCAGCGGGGAACAGGTCCTGCCCAAAATGCAGGGCATCCCCGTGATCGTCCTGTCCGCCAGGGCCGATGTGGAAAGCAAGGTGTCCCTGCTGCTTAATGGCGCGGCGGATTACGTTACTAAGCCCTTTGACAGCCGGGAGCTGATGGCCCGCGTCGCCGCCGCTCTGCGCAAATCTGCCCCGAAGGAGGACGGACTTCTCGTCTGGGGACCCATTCGCCTGGACCCCGCTGCCCGGCAGGCGTTCGTGGAGGGGACGGAGCTGCGCCTCACCCGCACGGAGTACGCAATCCTCCGCCTGCTCATGCAAAACCCCTCCCAGGTGGTCACAAAATCCTTGCTTTTGGACCGCGTCAGCGCAGATACCCCCGACTGCACCGAAAGCTCTTTAAAGACTCACGTCAGCAACCTGCGGAAAAAGCTCCGGGACGCCGGGGCGGGGGACCCCATTGAGGCGGTGTGGGGCATTGGATTCAAATTAAGACTCTTGACGAAATCTGAACTCTTTTCTTAACCGTTTTCTGGAATGCTTTCTGTTACCATGGGACCATCTCACAAAGGAGGTCCGATCTATGACGCCAGTTTTGACAGCGAGCAATCTTACAAAGCGTTACGGGGGCTTTACCGCGCTGGACGGCCTCACCATGACCGTCCCCCAGGGGGCCATTTACGGCTTTGTGGGGCGCAACGGCGCGGGCAAGACCACCCTCATCCGGGTCATCTGCGGCCTGCAAGCCCCCACCTCCGGCGAATATGCCCTTTACGGCGTGGGCAGCCGGGACCGAAAGATCGCCAAATCCCGCCGGCGAATGGGTGCGGTGGTGGAGACACCGTCCATCTACCTGGATATGTCCGCCGAGGACAACGTAAAACAGCAGTACCGCATCCTGGGCCTGCCCGACTTCACCGGCGTGCCGGAGCTTTTGGAGCTGGTGGGGCTGGGGGACACGGGGAAGAAAAAGGCCCGCAACTTCTCCCTGGGGATGAAACAGCGGCTGGGCATCGCCGTGGCCCTCTGCGGGGACCCGGATTTTTTGGTACTGGACGAACCCATCAACGGCCTGGACCCCCAGGGCATCATTGAGATCCGGGAGCTAATATTGAGGCTCAACCGGGAGCGGCAGATCACCGTGCTGATCTCCAGTCACATTCTGGACGAGCTTTCCAAGCTGGCAACCCACTACGGCTTCATCGACCACGGCCGTATGGTGCGGGAGATGAGCGCGGAGGAGCTGGAGGCCGCCGCCCGGAAGTGTATGCGCGTCACCGTGTCCGACACGGCGGCCCTGGCACTGGTACTGGACAGTATGGGGGCGGAGTATAAGATCTTGTCCGCAGATCAGGCCGATGTGTACGCCAAGCTCAACGTGACTCAGCTCACCCTGGCCCTGGCGGAGAAGAACTGTGAGGTGCGGTCCATCGAGGAGAGGGACGAGAGCCTGGAGAGCTTCTTTGTCAACCTGGTGGGAGGTGAGCGCCGTGCGTAAGCTGCTCTCCGCCGGACTTGTGCGCCTCACGCGGTGCAAGGCGCTGTGGCTTTCCTGCGCGGTAGCTGCGGGATATGAGGTATTTGCGGTGCTGTCTCGCGGGCCGTGGAAAAGCGCGGGGTGGCAGGTCGTCTACAACCTGGACGGCGGGTTTTTCCAATTTACCGGCATGACGGGTATTGTGTCAGCCCTGATTTGCGCCTTTTTCATCGGGCCGGAGCATGGGGACGGGA
Organism: uncultured Oscillospiraceae bacterium; assembly: GCA_947627715.1. GTDB lineage: Bacteria > Bacillota > Clostridia > Oscillospirales > Oscillospiraceae > RUG626. The sequence continues at coordinate 4,477 of CANQXK010000021.1, read as the reverse complement.
CCATGCGGAACAAGCTCGTCACAGGCCACAGCCGCCGGAACATCTATTTGTCCAATCTCCTGGTTTCCGCGCTGGCGTCGCTGACAACGTGCCTTGCCGCCATTCTTCCCGGCCTTGCTCTGGGAATTCCTCTGTTTGGAGGATTCGAGATGGGCGCGGCGCGGGCCGCCCTGATGATCCTGGGGGCCTGTACTCTGTCCATGGCCTACGCGGCGCTGTTCACCCTTCTTACCATGCTTATCTCCGGGCGGGCCGCCTCATTGACGGCGGCGGTCCTTCTGGCTCTGGCGCTGCTGGTGGCGGGGGCCTATCTGAACGGACGGTTGACCGCGCCGCCCACCATTCAGGGTTATGAGATGTCCGTCAATGGACAGCTGATGGCGGCGCAGTCCCAGCCCAATCCGGCCTATGTCCCGGAGGGGCCGGTGCGGTCCGTGTTCCAATTTCTGTACGACTTTCTCCCCGGCGGGCAGACCGGCCAGTATGTCACTACCGAAGCGGCGCGGCCGGTTTTGCTCATGGCCTATGACGGGGTGATCTTTGCCGCCGCCACCGCCGCCGGACTGGCGTTGTTTCGGCGGAAAGACCTGAAATAGGGGGGCGGAAATATGAGAAGTCTACTCTCCGCTAATTTGGCAAGGCTCTGGAAAAGCGGTGTGTTTTGGCTGGGATTTTTTGCGCTGGCCGTGTTTTGCGCGATACAAAAGTGGGGCATGGTCATGGATTCGGGGGAAGTCCATCACTTGGAGGAGGCATTTTGGATACAGGCGCTTGTGATCGGCATAATTCTCTCCGTTTTTATCAGCTTTTTTGCGGGGAGCGAATATGAGTACGGCACCGTCAGGAACAAAGCGGTGGCAGGCCATACCCGCGCGGATATATATCTTGCGAATATGCTCGCCTGTATCCTGGCCGGGTGGATCATGTGCCTGGGAGGCTTGCTTGTTTCCCTTTTGATAGGCGCGCCTTTCTTGGGGCTTTCCCTAGCCGGGCTTGTGGAGATCTTTTTAAAAGGGATCTGCGTGTTCGCGTTGAGCGCGGCTTATGCGGCGATCTACTGCTTTTTTGCCATGTTGATCTCTAACCGCGCCATTTCGGCTGTCATCTGCGTTATACTGTCGTTTTTGTTGTTATTTGCGGGTTCTGCCGCCGCAAACCGATTGGACGAATCGGAGTATTATTATGTCCCGGACAGCTCTTTGGGGATAGGAGAAATTGACGACGGAAGTCATTCTGAATTGATGCGTAATCCCGATTATTTAGAGGGGGCGGAGCGGCTGATCTGTGAAATCGTTTATGAAATGACTCCGGGAGGCCAGTCGGTGCAGCTCAGCGGGATGCTGGATGAATTTACCCGTTATGCACAGATAAAGATGTTTTCTGCTTCGTGTGCGTGGATCCTTCTATTTTGCGGCTGTGGGCTTGTCCTTTTCCGGCGCAAGGACCTGAAATAGGAGGGCGGGGGAATGAAAAGCCTGTTCACCGCCGACCTGGTCCGCTTCCGCCGAAGTCCCGGCCTGTGGGCGGCGGGGCTGCTGGCCTTGGGTTTTTCCCTCACCACGTTGTTTTCATGGTATCACGCCAACCAGGTTTTTATCGACCTGGGCGACACGGACCGCGTCCTCCATCTGGAGGAGTTCCTGTTCTCCTATGCCAACTATCTCAGCTATCTCATCGCCGGATTTTCCGCCCTGTATCTGGGGACGGAGTTCTCCAGCGGCGGGGTGCGAAATAAAATCGCCCGTGGCATCCCCCGGACGAGGGTGTACCTGTCCCAGATTGCCGCCGTCGTGCTGGGTGGGATCGCGGTCTGCATCTCCACCCCTACGGTCAGTCTGATTGTGGGCCTGCCTCTTTACGGCCCGCCCAGGGTGGGCGCTCCCGTCATTCTGCTCACACTGATGGGGACGATACTTACCTCCCTGGCGCTGTCTACCCTGTTCACCGCCATCGTCACTGCCATGGGTGGTGGGGCAGCGGCAGTCATCCCCTGCGCGGCCCTGGCACTGGCGGGACAACTGGCGGCCAGCCAAATCAAGCTCTATCTGCTCCGTTGTGAGCAGCTGTCTGGGACAGACACCCGCTGGTACGGTCTGTGCCGCCTGCTGTACGATCTTCTGCCCGCCGGCCAACTGGCCCAGTACGCCGCTCTGGAGGTGACCGGGTTTCTCTCAATGGCAGGCTGGGCGCTGGCCCTGGCAGTCCTGTCCACCGCCGCCGGCCTGCTCCTGTTCCGGCGGCAGGAACTTCGATAGAGAGGTGCGCGTATGAATAGTTTGTTATCTTCATTCTTCTCCCGATTGGGAAAGAGCCGAGTGTTCTGGCTCTGTACCGCCGCTGTAGCGGCCCTTGCCCTTTGGCGGGGCGGGCGGGAGTTTTTGATTGGCTCGGACCAATTCCCTCAGGACCGTTGGGCGGTGATCCTGTTTGGTGAGATGCACTTTGAGCTGCCCGGCATCCTGGCTATCTTTGCCGCCCTGTTTCTGGGCGGAGAGCATGAAGGCGGTGCGATTCGGAACAAACTGATCGTGGGACGCGCCCGGTGGACGGTGTACGGCGCCGCCTTGGTCACCGTGTCGGCGGTGGCGGCGTTGCTGGCTTTGCTCTATGCCGGCGTGGCCGCGGCCCTGTGCTGGCTGGCCCATGGCCCCATGCCGGACACATCTCAGGTGCCTGCCTATTTGGCGGCGGTACTGCTGGTGTGCGTGGCGTGGAGCGCCCTGTTCACCGCCATTGGGCTGAACAGCACCAGGCCCTCCGTCTCCGTGGTGATCTGCCTCGCTACAGTTGGAATCACCTTCGCGGCTTGCGCCAAAGTATTTTCCGAGGATATTATCATCCACGACAACGGCCCGGAGGCGGCACTGTCTCGGTTTTTCTTTGATTTGCTTCCCATCGGCCAGGGGGACCAGCTGCGGGTCATCGGCACCGACAACTTAAGCGATCCGCCGGAGGCGTTGATGCCCTATTCGGCGTTGTTTATCATTATGGTCACCGGCGTGGGCCTTCCGCTGTTCTGGAGGAAAGATTTGAAGTAAGATAAAAAACGCCGCCCCGGTATGGGGCGGCAAATGCGCTTTTAACTGTGAGGTGAATGTCCATGCTCCCCTGGCTGCTCTGCCTGATACTTCTGGCCGCGGTGATCGCCCTGTGGGTGAAAACGCGGCTGCTCCAGCGCGCCTTCGACGAAATCGCGGAGGGCCTGGCGGAGCGGCTGGAGGAGGACACCAACACCCTGCTGTCCCTCTCCACGCGGGATCCCCATGCCCGGCGGCTGGCATCCGAGCTGAACCGGCAGCTCCGGCAGCTCCGCGCCAAGCGGCGGCGGTATCAGAACGGGGACCGGGAGCTGAAAGAGGCAGTCACCAACATCTCTCACGATCTGCGGACGCCCCTCACCGCCATCCGGGGCTATCTGGACCTGCTGGAGCGAGAGGATCTGTCCCCGGCGGCCCGGCGGTATTTGGAGCTGATCGGTGACCGGGCAGAGGCCATGACCCGTCTCACTGAGGAATTGTTCCGATACTCGGTGATCCAGTCGGCGGAGGGGCTGACGCCGGAACCCACGGACCTTCGCGCCGCGGTGGAGGAGGCCGTCGCCGGCTTTTACGCCGCCCTGACGGGCCGGGGCATCCAGCCTGTCATCACCCTGCCGGAGACGCCGGTGGTGCGAAATCTGGACCGGGCGGCCCTGGCGCGGGTGCTGGGGAACATCCTGAACAACGCCCTGAAATACAGCGCCGGGGACTTGGAGATCGTCCTGACGGAGGACGGGGAGGCGCGCTTCACCAACACCGCCCCCGGTTTGGACGAGGTGGCGGTGGGGCGGCTCTTTGACCGATTCTTTACCGTGGAGGCCGCCCACGGCTCCACCGGCCTGGGCCTCGCCATCGCCAGGACACTGACAGAGCAGATGGGCGGCTCCACCGGCGCGGAGTACAGCGGAGGCAAGATCACAGTCTGGGCGAAATTCCCTCCCTGACCCCCCGCGTTTGTAAGAGAACCATGTCAAATGCATAAATACCACAAAAGACGGTCCCTAATGGTAGCTACGCATAAAACAGTATCAACCTACAAATTGAAATAGGGTAGCTGCCGTACAGGGTGCAGAGAAAGGCGAGTGGAAAGAGATTGCTTTTTGCCCGTCTTTTTCTTTGCCTGTTACGCAATAGAAGCTCATTTTTGAGGGTAGACGTATAAAACCCTGTCGTTTTTGCGTCTGCAAACCCGCATAAATCAAGGGCTTTTTACCCTCTACTGCGTAACATACCTATCCCAAAATCAGTAGATTTGTAAACCGGCTGGATTAGACATATTTTGAATGACGCATAGCTTCCGTTGTTGGATTATCCGATATTGGATTTTCCGACATCGGGTTATCCGACATCGGAAAATCCAATGCAATTAAATAAAGATATACTAACTACAGAAAAATCAAATACAGATTTAATCAAATACCTATTCCTTTCCTATCCTT
>CANQXK010000020.1 GCA_947627715.1 uncultured Oscillospiraceae bacterium | reverse complement strand
ATCTTCCGCCCGCTTTCTTAGAAGGATTCCTTCCTCGGTCAGCGAAATACTGAAGCTGTGCCGTGTAAACAGCTTTTCCCCCAGCTCGTCCTCTAATGCTCGCAGCGTCTTGGAAAGAGTGGGCTGCGTAACGTGCAGAATCTCCGCGGCTTTGGTCATGTTTTCTTCTCTTGCAATGGCAAGGAAGTATCTTAAAGTACGAATTTCCATATTGTTATCCTCCGTTCAATATCATGATATTTGCCAAGAGAATATCATGATATTCATTATAACCATTAGCGAGAAATATGTCAACGTGCTACACTGTGATTGTCAAAAAGCCGGACGCGGAAAGGATGAGATCATGAGCGAACAAACGGAAAATCTGCTCACGGGGATGGCCGACGCGGGATGCAAAGCGGAGGAAATTGTGAAAGCCGAGCGTATCTTACAAACGGGCAACATGAGAGAGCTTACAAAATTCCTCAAGCAATGCCGCTGCGGTCTGCTTGACCGGATGCACGAAAGCCAACAGCGGGTAGACCTTATAGATTATCTGATACGGAAGACTGAAAAACAATCAATGAAATAACGAAAGGATGGCAAACATCATGAAAAAGGAAGAACTGAAACTGACGGCGCAGTGGGATAAAACCTTCCCAAAGAGCGGGAAGGTGGACCACAGCAAAGTCACCTTCGTGAACCGTTATGGCATCACGTTGGCGGCGGATTTGTATGTGCCGAAAAATGTGGAGGGCAAGCTTCCGGCGATTGCCGTTTGCGGCCCGTTCGGAGCGGTGAAGGAGCAGGCGGCGGGGCTCTATGCCCAGACCATGGCGGAGCGTGGATTTCTGACGATTGCCTTTGACCCCTCCTTTACCGGCGAGAGCGGAGGAAATGTCCGTTACATGGCGTCCCCCGACATCAACACCGAGGACTTTATGGCGGCGGTGGATTTCCTGTCGCTGCACGAGAAGGCCGACCCCGACCGAATCGGTATTATCGGCATCTGCGGCTGGGGCGGCATGGCGCTGAACACGGCGGCGCTGGACACGAGAGTAAAAGCGACCGTCGCCTCCACTATGTACGACATGACGAGGGTAAACGCCAAGGGGTATTTTGACGCGGAGGACAGCGAGGAAGCCCGCTATCAGAAAAAGGCGGCCATGTGCGCACAGAGGCTTGCGGACTTGAAAGCGGGAGATTACGCCCTCGGCGGCGGTGTAGTTGATCCTCTGCCGGAGGACGCGCCGTTCTTCGTAAAGGATTATTACGATTACTATAAGACCCAGCGCGGCTACCATCCCCGCAGCCTCAACTCCAACGGCGGCTGGAATGTGATCGGCTGTGAATCCTTCCTCAATCAGCCGATTCTCAAATACAGCAATGAAATCAGAAGCGCCGTTTTGATCATGCACGGTGAAAGAGCGCACTCCTGCTACTTCTCAAAGGACGCCTACGCGGCCATGATAAAGGACAGCAGGTACACGGACAACAAAGAACTGCTTATCATCCCAGACGCCGTCCACACCAATCTATATGACGGCGGAGGGAAGGGCGCTATCCCCTTTGACAAGCTGACGGATTTCTTCCGCAAGTATCTCGGGGCATAAGCGGAAGTGAATAGATGAAAAGAATAGCGTTTTTACTGGCCTTCTGCTTGGCGCTTTTCTGCGTTGCCTGCGGGACAGCGGCAGGGATCGGCGGAGCGGAAGAACAAACGGCAAATGCTGTCCCGCTGAGCAGCACATCAACACAGGACAGTTTTACGGATGTTCCCACCGATGCCTGGTATGCCGAGGCGGTGGCCTGGTGTCGGGAGAACGGGATCATGAGCGGCGTATCCGAGACTGAATTTTCCCCCAACGGCACCATGTCCCGCGCAATGCTGGCTACGGTTCTCTGGCGGATGGAGAATGCACCATTGGTGGATTTCCTGATGGATTTCTCCGATGTACCAACAGGCAGTTGGTACACCGAGGCTGTGCGCTGGGCGGCGTCGGAAAAACTGATGGAGGGATATGGCGGTGGAACCTTCGGCGTAGACGACCCAGTGACTCGAGAGCAGTTTGCTGCCGTCCTTTGGCGCTATGCTGATTCGCCGGCAAGCGGTACAACCGATGCCTTTGTGGATGAAAGCATAATCTCTCCATGGGCGAAGGACGCGGTAAAATGGGCAAGAGAAAACGGCATTATAAGTGGGAAGGGCGGAAACCGCTTCGATCCCAAGGCCAATACCACAAGAGCGGAGGCGGCGATGATTTTGTATAACTTCTTCCGTCGTCAGACTACCAATCCGCAAAACGCGAAAATCCTGGTGGCCTATTTCTCCTGTACCAATACCACCGAAAGCGTGGCAATAGAGATCGCGGACTATCTGAGTGCCGACCTCTTTGAAATCGTCCCGGAAGTCCCCTATACAGAGGCTGACCTTGACTATTACAGTGGCGGTAGGGCGGATCAGGAACAGGCCGACCCCGCCGCGCGGCCCGCCATTGCGGGTAGTATGGAGGACATGGAAAATTACGATATCGTGTTCCTGGGCTACCCCATCTGGCACGGCCAGGGTCCCAAAATAATTTATACTTTCCTGGAAAGCTACGATTTTGCCGGGAAAACCATCGTCCCCTTCTGCACCTCTCATTCCAGCGGGATTGGTTCCAGTGCAAGCAATCTTCACTCTCTTGCTCCGAACGCAAATTGGCTGGACGGTACGCGCTTTGCGGCAGGAACCTCCGAATCGGAAATACAGGCATGGCTTGAGAGTCTTGAAATAATAGAGAAGAATGAGGTGTCCACATTGCCTTACGACGGGATTTATCCACAGCATGAACCATACGGAACAGGCGTCGGTGCCATGCCGGGGCGGGTGGTCTGGACCTACGACCCGGACAGTGTGGACTGGGACGGGAACGGCTATTGGTGGGAGCTTGACCACTTCGACGAGAGCGTTATCTTGAATATGGTCAATGACTCCGTCGCCGCGCTCGGTGGGAAGGAGACCGCACGGGATGGCTGGGCGGCGCTGTTTACCGCGAATAACAACGCCCGCGGAAGAACTGGCGGGTATAAAGCGGGCGAAAAAATAGCGATCAAAGCCAACATCAACGGCTCCGCCGTCTATGACGATGACACCTCCGGCGAAACGAAAATGAGCTACACGAACCCCGTTCTGCTGAAAGCTCTGCTCACATCACTGGTAGAGGAAGCCGGTGTCGCGCCGGAGAACATCACCGTCTATGACGTGTCCCGGCTCTTCCCGGACTATATGGTAGAGATGTGTACTGAGGGAGAATTGAGAGGCGTCCGCTTTGTGGACCGGGACACCGGCGTGGCGGACGAGTCCGCCTCCATTGTCTGGTCGCATGAATTCAGCGGCAAGGTCAACTACCTTCCAACCTGTGTAACCGAAGCGACTTATATCATCAACCTTGCTAACCTCAAAGGCCATAGTTACGGCATTACGCTCTGCGGGAAAAATCACTTCGGTTCGTTTATCAACGGTAACACCATGCGCCCGCCGGAGGGCGCAAACCTTCATCAATGGCTCACCCGAAACGAGATGGGTATTTACAGCCCTCTTGTTGATCTGATGGCAAACGCCGACCTTGGCGGTAAAACGGTGCTGTATATGCTGGACGCCTTGATTTGCGCCCCCAGCGAGGGGGCCTCCATCACTGGAAGCAATTCCAGATGGCAGCAGGCACCCTTTAACGGGGATTACACATCAAGCGTGTTTGCCTCTCAGGACCCGGTGGCCATTGACAGTGTGGGTGCGGATTTTCTGATGAACGAGCCCGCCGTGACGGAGCACAACAGCGCTCTGCGGAACAACCCTAACGTGGAAAATTACCTCCACGAGGCGGGACTCATCGCCAATGCCCCCTCCGGCACCGTCTACACGGACAGTCAGGGGCACACCGTCACGAACCTGGGCGTCCATGAGCATTGGTGCAACTCCACGGAAAAGCTGTATAGCCGTAATCTCGGAAAAAGTGAAGGGATCGAACTCATTCAAATTACAAAGTAATTCAATTCTTGCATTTGCTTTGCGTAAAAGGGTGTGGGATTATCCCACGGACAAAAATGGCCGTTATCAACAATGTGGAGAGCGGTCATTTTTCCGCTGTGTACGGACAGCGGATTTGCTTGCTATTCTTCTTAAAGCATATCCATGCAACAGCGGCATCCTCGGCTTTTCAAAGCAGAGAATGCCGCTGTTCTCAAAATAATCTTTCTCAACACCCCCTCGTTTGTTGAGAAATTGTCCGTTGTAAAGTGAGAGGGAAAGTTGGTGCTTCAATAATTTCGCATTGGGTGTCAAGTTTTTGCTCTGAAATGTCCGTTGTCTTATAGAGGGATATTTTCGATGGCATACCCCCAAAAGGGCGCGGAGATGTCCGTTGTATGTTGTATAGTGAGGAAATACCCTCTCACCTGAAAACCTATTGCCAGCCAAAGGAGGAATCGAACATGGCAAACAGAGTAAGACCAATTCGCAAGGAAATCTGCCTGACCGAACAGGAGGAACAGATCATCAAATCCAAGATGGCAGAGCTTGGGACGCACAATTTCGGATCGTATGCCCGCAAGATGCTGATCGACGGATACATCATCAACGTGGACTACACCGAGCTGAGAAAGCTGTGTGCCGCAGTGAGCAAAATCGGCAGCAACATCAACCAGATCGCCTACCGCATGAAGACCACCGGCAATTTCTATGCCGAGGACATCGCAGAGCTTCATGCGGGCATGGCACAGGTGAACGACGCACTCAGAGGGCGCTTGAAAGAAGAAACCAAATGGGAAGGAAAAGTCGCAAGAATATCCAAGAAAAAAAGGGAGGTACTCAATGGCTAAGAATCGAAATCACACTTATAAAATTGCTTCCGACGGTGAAATCACCGCGCCGAATTATCTTGCCGCCGCTCTCCCATCCGTTACCGTCCGTATCAAGTCCGGCAGGACGACGTACCACTTCAACGGCAGCTATGACGGCTCAAAAAGCCTGCCTGAAAAACTGCTCGCTCACATGGCAAAAGAATCTGAAAATGAATCGGAAAAGAGGTGAATCCGAGGGTGGAGTATGGTATAATGGACTCGCACAAACCTGTATTGGCAGACTGCCCGCCGACGAAAGGAGAAGAAAACATGGCAAAGCAGTCTGACAAGATTACTGCGATCTACTGCCGGCTCAGTCGTGACGACGAGCTTGCAGGTGAGAGCAACAGCATAACCAATCAAAAGGCACAGTTGACCCGATACGCACATGACCAAGGCTTCAGGAACATCGAATATTTTGTGGATGACGGGTACTCCGGGGCGAATTTCCAAAGGCCCGACTGGCAAAGAATGATGGAACTGGTCGAGGCCGATAAGGTAGGAGTCCTGCTTGTCAAGGACATGTCAAGAGCCGGAAGGAACTATCTGGAGGTTGGCTTCTATACGGAAGTCCTGCTGCCGAAGCACAACGTCCGCTTCATCGCCGTAAACAGCGGTGTGGACAGCGCCAATCAGCAGGAGAATGACTTTACGCCGTTTTTGAACGTAATCAACGAGTTTTATGTCAGAGATTCCAGCCGTAAGGTCACAGCGTCCATGAAGCAGAAGGGCGAGTCCGGCGAATACCTGACCACCAATCCGCCCTACGGCTACATGAAGGACCCGGAAAATCCAAAGAAGCACTGGATTGTAGACCCGGAAGCCGCCGCAATTGTCCGGCAGATCTTCGCATGGTGTATGGAGGGTTATGGCCCCTCTCAGATCGCAAAGAAACTGAGAGCCGCAAAGGTAGACTGTCCCACCGTTCACTGGATGAAGCAAGGCAGAAACGCTCCCGCAAAGGCACCCGACGATCCACATCAATGGGCGCCGCGTACCGTTTCCGGCATACTGGACAAGCAGGAGTATCTCGGACGGATGGTGAACTTCAAGACCCACCGGCAGTCGTACAAAAACAAGCGCAAAATCGAGAACCCGCCGGAGCAATGGGTCGTGTTTGAGAACACGCATGAAGCCATCATAGACGAGGATACCTTTGCCCGTGTGCAGGAGTTGCGCCGGAACAAGCGCCGCCCGACGAGAACGGGAAAAAGCAATATGTTCTCCGGCATCGTCCGATGTGCTGACTGCGGGGAAAAGCTGTACTACTGCACAAGCAAAAACTTTGAGGCAAGGCAGGATCACTTCATCTGTTTTACATCGAGGCTCAAAGGAAACGAGGTCTGCGGGTCACATTTTATCCGCGCTGTTGTCCTCGAAGAAGGCGTACTGAAGCATTTGCAGCTGGTGGCGTTCTGCATCTCCAACTATGAAGATGCGTTTCGGAAGGCTCTGGGCACAAAGCGTGATGCCGAGGCAAGGAAGGAACTGTCGAGCAAGCGGCGGACGCTCCAGAAGTCTGAAAACCGTATCGCCGAGCTTGACAGGCTTTTCAAGCGAATCTATGAGGATATGGTAGCGGAGCGGCTGAGCGAGGCAAGGTTTCAAATGCTTTCCGACGACTACGAAAAGGAGCAAACGGAGCTGCGGGAAAGGATTGCTGTTCTGACCAAGGAGATTTCCGAGCATGAAGATCAGGCGGACAATGTAGACCGTTTCATCCGCACAGTGAAGAAGTACCTCTGCCTGACGGAGCTGACGCCTGCAATCCTGAACGATCTGGTCAAGGCGGTCTATGTCCATGCGCCGGACAAGTCCAGCGGACATCGGGTGCAGGATGTAGACATCAGCTACAACTACATCGGGATACTCCCAGCCTCACTTTTGAACGACCTCATAAACGGAACTGCGGTATGACCGAAATCATGCCGCACTCCGAAAACAATCTGAACTTGTTTTATTGGATGCCGCCCACCGGGCGGCGTTTTTTTCTTTCAGATGCCCATTATGAGAGGTCCATCCGCTGGAGGAGCAGGGCCACCTGCGCCCGGTTGATGGCGGCCAGGGGCGCCAGGGTCCGCTCGTCCAGGCCCAGCACGATCTGATTGGCGACGCTCCAGCTCATGGACTCCTGCGCCCAATCGGGCACCTGATTGGCGTCCGTGAACCGGCTCAGGTCGTCGCGGCCGCTTCCCCCCGCCAGGCGGAACAGCACCTCCACCACCGTCACCCGGTTCAGCGGGTCGTTGGTGCCGAAGAAGTTGTCGCCCGTGCCCTTCATGATGCCCTTCTCGGCGCACCAGTTGACGGCGGGCAGATAGAACGCCTCCGGCTGATCCACATAGGCGACCTGATAGCTCGACTCCGGCGAGCCGCAGGCCATCCACACCGCGTACGCAAGCTCCACCCGCGTCAGCTTGTCCTCCGGGCGGAAGAGCCTTGCGTCGTAGTCCCGGTACAGCATCTTCTCCTGGGCGAAAAGCGCGCCGGGTTCATACCACGTCCCCGGAGCCACGTCGTCATAGGGCCTGACCGGGGGCACGGGGTCGCGCCGCTCCATCCCGGAGACGGGCTTATACGGACCGTCCACCATCAGCGCGCTGTCGGAGGAGGCGGCAAACACCGCAGCGGTCTCCTCGGCGCAGAAATATCTTCTCCCCGCCGTGAGCGCCGTCCCGGAGGGGACCACGCTCCCTGCGGCGATGTCAATGACGCTCCCGGAGGAATAGGTGACCTTCACCGCGCCGGAGAGGACCGTGACGCCGCAGCCAAGCCCGGCGTTGAAGCTCCCGCCGGAAGCGAGGAAGAAATGCTCCTGCCCGGAGGTCCAGCTGTAGTTGGTCTCGCCCTTGTCAAAGCGGGACGCGAACATATCGTACACTGGCTCCAAAGCGGCGTCCGCCTTCTCCTCCCAACTGGAGCGCAGGCCTTGGCCGTACTCCCCGGCGTATTCCTTTGTGATCAGGGGGTCGGACGCCGTCCCCGCCTCTCCGGCCAGGGTCCCGCTGAGCGCCGCCAGAAGCGCCGCCGTCAGGGCCGCCGTTATGAACTTTTTCATCGCTCCACCTCCCGCGCCGCGGCGTTCCTCAGACGTTGTCCGCGCCGTCCGGCTGCTGTTCCGTTTTCCCACGCAGATAGTACCCCAGGGTGAGCAGGCTGTCGGAGAGGTGTACGTCCTCCACCAGCACGTCCCCCAGATCGGCGTCTATGTCCACTCCCGTGAAATTCCAAAGGCCCCGCACGCCGCGCCCTGCCAGCAACCGTGCCGTTCCGGCTGTGGCGGATCTCGGCATGGTCAGCACGGCCACATCCACGCGGTTCTCCTCCAAAAAGCTCTCCAGCTCCGCCGCGTCAAGGATAGGCGTCCCGTGAAGGCTCGTCCCCACGATCGCCCTGGAGGTATCAAAGGCGGCGATGAGCTTTACGCCGCAGGACGCAAAGTCAAAGTTGGAGATCAGCGCCCTGCCCAGGTTGCCCGCGCCGATAACGACAGCGGTGAGGGTCCTGTCCAGTCCCAGGATACCGCCCACGTCGTCCCTGAGCTGTTTTACATTATAGCCGTAGCCCTGCTGGCCGAATCCGCCAAAGCAGTTGAAGTCCTGCCTTATCTGGGAGGCCTTAAGACCCATCTGCTCGCCCAGCGCCGAGGAGGAGATCTTCTCCACATTCTGCCGGTCAAGAAGGGTAAAGCGCCGCAAATAGCGGGGCAGTCTTCGTATGACATTGGCGGAGATCCTGTATTTCATCGCCTATCACTCCAAACCCGGAAGCCGCAGATTTCAACGGTCTCCGGCGCGCAGCCGGCGAAATTCGACTCCCGTCAGCCTCATTGTAACACATAATTTACGCAATTACAACATGATGTTATTGACAAATTGAGCGGGCAGGGTTAAAATTATCTTTGGCTAACTGTAAGCCCATCACTTTTATAGATGCGAGGCGTTTTCACATATGAACAGCAAATTTGTCTATGCCGATAACGCGGCTACCACCGCCATGAGCGACACCTGCGTCAAGGCGATGCTCCCCTACCTTCAGGAGAACTACGGCAACCCCTCCAGCCTCTACTCCGTGGGCCGCAGCGCCCACCGGGGGCTTGACGAGGCCCGCGCCAAGGTGGCGAAATGCCTGAACGCGGAGCCTAACGAGATCTACTTCACCGGCTGCGGCACGGAGTCCGACAACTGGGCGCTCAAGGGCATCGCGGAGGCCAAGGCCGCCCGGGGAAAACACATCATCACCAGCTCCATCGAACACCACGCCATCACCCACACCTTGGACTGGCTGAAAAAGCAGGGCTATGAGGTCACGTACCTGAAGGCCGATAAGAACGGCGGGATCGACCTTGCCGAGCTGGAGGCCGCCATCCGGCCCGACACCATCCTCATCAGCATCATGATGGCCAACAACGAGATCGGCACCATCCTGCCGGTTCAGGAGATCGGCCGCATCGCCCACGAGCACGGCGTTCTCTTCCATACCGACGCCGTCCAGGCCGCAGGCCACATCCCCATCGACGTGAAGGCCATGAACATCGATATGCTCAGTATCTCCGGCCACAAGTTCCACGGCCCCAAGGGCGTGGGGGTGCTGTATATCCGCCGGGGCGTCCGCGTCCCCCAGCTTTTGCACGGCGGCGGACAGGAGCGCAACCAGCGTTCCGGCACCGAGAACGTCCCTGAGATCGTGGGGATGGCCGCCGCCTTAGAGGAGGCCGTCCAGAACCTCCCTGAGACCATGCCCCGCGTGGCCGCCATGCGCGACAGGCTCATCGCGGCCTTCAGGGACATCCCCTACTCGCGCCTCACCGGCGACCCGGTGAACCGGCTGCCCGGTATCGCCAGCTTCGTCTTTGAGTGCGTGGAGGGCGAGTCCCTTGTCCTCTCCCTGGACGCCAAGGGCATCTGCGCCTCCTCCGGCTCTGCCTGCTCCTCCGTGAGCCTGGACCCCAGCCACGTGCTTCTGGCCATCGGCCTGCCCCACGAGGTGGCCCACGGCTCCCTGCGCCTGTCCATTTCGGACACCACCACCGACGAGGACATCGACTACATCATCGAGACTCTTCCGCCTATCGTTGAGCGGCTGCGCTCCATGTCGCCCCTGTGGGAGGACCGGCTGAATGGAAAATTTTAACGAACTCCAACAGGAGATCCTGAGGCTCAAGCAGAAGAAAAACGCCCTGGTCCTGGCCCACTACTACGTGCCCTTAGAGGTGCAGGACGTGGCCGACGCGGTCTGCGACTCCTTCGCCATGGCCCAGCGGGCGGCGAGGGCGCCGGAGGACCTTATCGTCATCTGCGGCGTGCGCTTCATGGGCGAGAGCGCCAAGATCCTCTCCCCGGAAAAGACGGTGCTTCTCCCCTCGCCGGACGCGGGCTGTCCCATGGCGGACATGGTGACGCGGGAGGACGTACTGCGGCTCAAACGGGAACACCCCGGCGCGCAGGTCATGTGCTACGTCAACTCCTCCGCCGCCGTGAAGGCCGTCTCCGACGTGTGCTGTACCAGCTCCTCGGCGCTGAGGATCGCCAAGGCCCTCCCCTGTGACGAGATCATCTTCGTCCCGGATAAGCATTTGGGGTCCTACGTGGCGGGGAACGTGCCGGAAAAGACCTTCTGGCTCCACGACGGCTTCTGCCCCACCCACCACAAGATCGCCGAGGCCGACGTGCTGGCCGCCAAAAAGGCCCACCCGGCGGCTGTCTTTGCCGTCCACCCGGAGTGCGGGGAGGACGTGGTGAAGCACGGGGACCTGGTGGGTTCCACCGCGGAGATTTTGGACTTTGCCAGAAAAACCGACGCCCCGGAGATTTTGATCGGCACGGAGAGCGAGATCGTGGAACGCCTCCGCCGGGAGCTTCCGGGCAAAAAAATCTACGGCGTGGGCAGCTCCTTCGTCTGCCCCAATATGAAAAAAGTGACCCTGGAGGCGCTTTGCGAGTGCCTGCGGGACGAAAAATACAAGGTGGAGCTTCCCCCGGCGGAGCTGAACGCCGCGCGGGTAAGCCTGGACAAAATGGTAAATTCATAAGGAGGTCTCAATATGTATTCCGAGAAGGTCATGGACCATTTCACCAATCCCCGCAACGTGGGGGAGCTGCCTGACGCCAACGCCATCGGCCAGGTGGGCAACCCCGTCTGCGGCGACATCATGAAGATCTATATGAAGATCGAGAACGGCATCATCGAGAAGGTCAGCTTCAAGACCTTCGGCTGCGGGGCCGCCATCGCCACCAGCTCCATGTCCACGGAGCTGGTGAAGGGCAAGTCCATTGAGGAAGCCCTGAAGCTCACCAACAAGGCTGTGGCGGAGGCGCTGGACGGTCTGCCCCCCCAGAAGCTCCACTGCTCGGTGCTGGCCGAGGAGGGCATCCGGGCGTGCCTGGCCGACTACTACAAGCGCCAGGGGCTGGACCTCCCCCCTGAGCTTCAGGACGCCGACTGCACCGGCTGCTGCGACACCTGCGCCAAAAACGGGACGGAACACTGATTTTGACCGGCCGCGTAAACCAACGGAGGGGCCGCCGAAAAAGTCCGCGGACTTTTTTCGGCGGCCGCTCCCGCTTTTTAAGGAGGCTTTCCATGCAGTACAAAGTCATGGGCCGGGAATGGGCCGTGGAGCGCCTTGATGCGCCGTCCCCCGGCGCGCCGCTGATCCTGCTCCTCTCCGGCCAGGAGGCCCTCACCGCCCCTCTGAAGGACGCCCTTGAGGCGGCGGGGGTCCCGCCCCTGTGGCTGGCCCTCCCCCAGGCCGTTGACTGGGACCGGGACTACACCCCCTGGCCCGCGGAGGAGTCCGGCGGGCGGACCTTCGCCGGGAAGGCCTCCGGGCTGAGGGACAGCGTCCCGGCGCTGCTGGACGGTCTGCGGGCCGAGGCGGACTTCGGCCCGGTCTACCCCGTGGGCTATTCCCTGGGCGGCCTTGCGGCGCTGTGGCTCCACGCGGAACTGGGCCTGGACGGCGCGGGGAGCTGTTCCGGCTCCCTGTGGTACCCCGGCTTCACCGAGTACCTCTCCGTCCACCCGCCGGCGGGCAAGGTCTACCTGAGCCTGGGCGGGAAGGAGAAAAATACCCGCGACCCGCTGATGGCCGGGAACCCCGCCGCCACGGAGCGCGCACTGCAAATCTGCCGCTCCTCCGCCGCCAGGGCGGTGTTTCGCGCCGAACCCGGCGGCCACTTCAGGGACCCGGAGGGCCGCGCCGCCCGCGCCATACGCTGGCTGTGCGCCTGACCCCGCGCCGGCGGTTTTTGGCCCTCCCTTTTTCGCGGCGCAGGCGCGGTCACAGCTTCGCCTTCAGCCTCTCGATCTCCCGCTCCACCGCGTCTACTTCCTCGCCGCAGGTGATGTTCCAGTCGTCCCGGAGGGCGGCGATCTGCTCCCGGTTGCTCTCGATGGCGGCGGGGATGTCGCCCATAAGCTCGTAGAGCTGCGCCATGGCCGTCAGGGGGTCCACCAGGGCCTTGGGGTGGGACTGGCGGCGGCGGGCCTCCCGGTAGCACTCCAGCGCCCGCGCATACTTCCCTTCAAAGGCCATCCCGTCTCCGAGGCTCGCCCAGGCCATCCACTCCTCAGGGAAGTCCCGGACCATCTGCTCCCAGATCGCCCCGGCCCGTTCTCTGTCCCCCTTTGCCAGCGCGATGCGCGCCCGGTAGTCCGGCACGCGGAAGGTGTGGTCGATCTTTGCGAATCTCTCACACCACGCCTCCGCCTCCACATAACGCCGGTCCTGCAGGAGGGCGTCCATCAGCCACAGATGGGCGCGCCAGTCATCGGGGTGACGCCCGATATAGTCCTTATACCAGTCGATGTACGCCCAGTGGGTCCCGGCGTACCAGTCGGGACACTGAAGCCCCGCCGCCTCCGCCAGCTCCGCGTGAGCGTCCCTGTCGCCGGGGGTGCGGGTAAGGGCCTCCCTGGCGTAGATCTCCGCCTGGCGGCGGTGCGCCCGCGCCTTGAAATTCTCCATCTGCGCCAGGATCGTCCATACCCCTCCGTTTTCAGGCTCCCGGCGGGCCTTGTCCTGGAGGAACTGCGCCTCCCTGTCCAGCACCGCCTCCTCCATGTCCCGGTTGTCCCACAGCATATTGCGGATGCGCTCGACCCTCTGCTGGTCCGTCAGGGCGAAGAGCGCGTCGATGGTGACGCCGAAATAGGCGGAGATGGCGGGCAGGAGCTGGATGTCCGGCGCGGTGACGCCTGTCTCCCACTTGCTGACCGTCTGAGGCAGGACCCCCAGGGCCGCCGCCATCGTCTCCTGGGTCACGCCCCGCTGGGCGCGGAGGGACCTGATTTGATTTCCGATCTCCATATGCTTTCTTGCTCCTTTAACAAAAATACCGTCCGAACTGGGTTTAGTGTACCACAGCCGGACGGCATTTTACAATGGCGCGTTTTGATGGCCGTCTCGCCTGTCAGGCGAGACGGCCCATCGATCATCACTTTTTCCCGCTCGTCTCTTCCTCCGCCGGGACGGGGGTCTCCGGGGCGGGTTCCTCCGGGGCGGGATCTGCCGCCGGCTTTGGGTCGCCGGGGGTCTGGGCGGCGCTCTCCGCCTTCGCCGCATCCTGCGTTTTTCCGCCGGATTCGCCCTCCGGCTCCTGCCCCTCCCCGCTCTGGGAGCTGTACCTGGGCTCCATGGTCACCGGGTCTATGTAGGACAGTCCCCGGTAAAACGACGTGTCCTCCGGGAGGGTACGCCGGCGCAGCCGCCGGTTGTTGAGCCGCCGGAACATATTGTAGAGCACAGTGGTCACGGGCACGCCGATGACCATGCCCAGAATGCCGAAAAGCCCGCCGAAGAACAGGATGGCAAACATGATCCAGAAGCCCGAAAGGCCCGTGCGGGAGGAGTGGATGCGCGGCTTGAGGATCTGGCCGTCGATCTGCTGTAGGATCACCGTAAAGATAACAAAGATCAGCGCCTGGGTGGGATTTTCAAGGAGGATCAGGAGCGTGGAGGGCACCGCGCCGATGAACGGGCCGAACATCGGGATCAGGTTCGTCACCGCCACCATGATGGTGACCAGGACCGCGTAGGGCATCCCCGTGACGGCCATAAAGACGTAGTTTATCAGCCCGACGATCAGAGAGTCGATGACCGTGCCCACGATGTAGTTGCCAAAGGCCTCGTTGATGAAGCCGATCTCGCCCATGATGGCGTTGGCGGTCCTTACGCGGAACACGGAGTAGACGATCTTCTTGGCCTGGGCGGCGAAGGTCTCCTTGTTGTACATCACATAGACGGAGATGATAACGCCCACGAAGAGGTTGAAGAGCGTGGTGACCACGGAGATGACGCCGCCGGTGATGTTGCCGATGAGCGTGGTGATCTCAGGAAGCACCTCTGTCTCCAGCCAGTTGACCACCTTGGAGGAGATGGTGTTGATCCACTCCACCGCCACCGGCTCCAGCGCGTAGCCGTCAAAGACCTTTTCCAGCCACTGGATGGCGACGGACAGGTAGGTGCGGGAGTTGGAAACGATGGTCATGACGCTGTCGGCAAGCTCCGGCAGGACAATGGCAAACAGCCCCGCGATCAGCCCCAGCGCCACGGTGAGGGTCACGATGATGGAAAAGATCCTGGACGCCTTGCGCCCCTTCACCGGGTCCTTTTTGAAGAGCTTCGCGCAGAGCTTCGAGAAAACGTGGGTCTCCAATATACTCAATACCTTATTGAGGAGGAAGGCGATACAAAGGCCATAAATAAACGGCGCAAGCGCCGCCAAGATCATATCCAGCGTACTGCGCAAGCCGTTCCAGGTGTTCAGCACCCAGAAAAACGCGATGCTGGCCACCACCACGCAGAACGCCGTGACGCCCCAATAGAGATATTTTTTATCCCATTTAAAGTTCTTCATGTTCTCATCTTCCTGCTTCAGACGATCTCCCTGTACATCGAGGAGGCGTCGTCCTTGCGGACGGTCTCCTGCACGGACGTGACCTCCACCTTCACCTTTTTCGCGCCAAAGCTCATCTCAATGACGTCGCCCACCTTGATCTCTTTGGAGGGCTTTGCCGTGACGCCGTTTACGGATATACGTCCCCCGCCGGCGGCCTCAGCGGCCACTGTCCGGCGTTTGATGAGGCGGGAGACCTTCAGGTATTTGTCAAGCCGCATGGTTCGCCTTTCGTATCATATGATAAGACGTAAGATTTTTCCAATAAACACGTTTTGCCCCGGCCATCCGGGGCAAAGCCTGTGGAGAGGATAAGCGCATGAACGCTTATCCTGCTCCCTGCTTTAAGCTTTAACAGATTGGGGAAAACCCCGAAGTTTTTGCCAACCGGCTCTTACTCGGCGATGGTGTCCTTGAGCGCCTTGCCGGCCTTGAACTGGGGGATACGGGTAGCGGGGATGCGGATCTCCTGCTTGGTCTGGGGATTGCGGCCAATGCGCTCCGCGCGCTCCTTGACCTCAAAGGCGCCAAAGCCCACGAGGGTGACCTTCTCGCCGGCCTTCATGGCCTCAACGATGGAGTCAAGAACCGCGTTGACGGCCTTGTCGGAATCCTTCTTGGAGAGTCCTGTCTTTTCGGCAACGACGCCGATGAGTTCTGTCTTGTTCATGGTTTTTTCCTCCTGTGAGTTTTCCCAAAGGGAAGTTTTTTATATCTTAAAGAGTGCATCACTCTTTAAATCCGCTTATCGTCCGCCGGCTCCTTCGCCAGCCCGGCCTCTGCCGCCGCCATCCGCTCAATGAACCGATCGGACGCGCCGTTCAAAAGCTCCTCCGGGTCCAGCTTCCTGAGCCTTGCGGCGTTGACGCAGGCAAAGAGCAGGTCGCCCAGAGCCGCAGCGTCGTCCCCCGTGTCCCCGGAGCGCGCCAAAGCGCGAACGCCCTCCTGAAGCGCGTCCGCCGCCTCTCCGCGTCCTGCCGGGAAGAACCCGGCCTTGGCGGCCTTCTTTTGGAGCTTCTCCGCCCGCCAGAGGGCCGGCAAGCTCTTGGCCACGCTGTCAAGGTCGGCGGCCAGGGTGTCCCGGTGCTTCTCGGCCCGCTTGATCTTGTCCCAGTTTCGCAAAACCTCCGCCGAGTCGGCGGCTGAGACGTCCCCAAACACGTGGGGATGGCGCAGGATCAGCTTCTTGCAGACCCCGTCCGCCACATCGTCCAGGTCAAACCTCCCCGCGTCCTCCTCCATGTCCGCGTGGAACACCACCTGAAGGAGAACGTCGCCCAGCTCCTCCTTCAGGTGCTCAGGACTTTGCTCGTCGATGGCCTCGATGACCTCGTAGACCTCCTCCACAAATTCCCGCCTTATGGACTCGTGGGTCTGTTCCCTGTCCCAGGGGCAGCCCCCCTCGCCCCGGAGGACCTTTACGATGTGTCTCAGGTCGGACACATCATAGGAGCTTTTGTAAACAAAATCTATCATATTTTTTCCTCAACTGCAAGTAAAAAATGAAATAATCCCGATTATTTTCTGATTTTCAGCATATTTGCTATTTTTTCACCCTTGGGAAGAAGCAAAATGTCCTCCTTGGTCACCGCCCGGAGCAAAACGATGAGTAAGAAGTACACCACAAGCCCCGCCAGGATGCTGAGGAACAGGCACACGGCGGAGGCCATCCGCCCGCCGCCCAGGAAGGGGATGATGTACGCCGCGCCTACCCGCTGGGTCCCCCAGGCGGCGGCGCCCATCAGCAGGGCGCAGAGCAGCGGCCGCAGGGTGATCTTCAGGTAGTTGGGCCGCTCCGGCAGCTTCACCGTCAGGAAGATGATGTTCAGCAGGGTGATAAGCCCGTAGCAGCACAGCGTCCCAATGGGCGCGCCGGCGATGTTCACCGCCGGGTCCCCCACCAGGATGTAGTTGACGCAGATCTTCAAAACGCCCCCCACGGGGAGAGCCAGGAGCGCCAGCTTTTCGTGGCCCGTGGCCTGGAGGATGCCGTTTGTGATGAGGTAGGTGCACACAAAATAGGAGGCGATCCCCAGCATGGACAGGAGCATGGGGCCGTTCTCGTTGGAGCCGGGGAACAGCACGTCGAAGATGGGGCCGGAGAGCACCGCCAGGCCCACCGCCGCCGGCATGGCGAAGAGGTTCGTCAGCTTCATGCTGGACTCCATGGTGCTCCTGGCCTCCGCCCCCTGCCGGGAGACAAGCGCGGCGGCGATGACGGGGACCACCGCCACGGCGATAGGCGTTACAAAGGAGGAGGGCAGGGAGAAGAGCGTAACGCCCTTGGAATATACACCGTAAAGTATATCCACTTGTTCCGCAGAAAAACCGGCTCCGCTGGCAAGTCTCCCGCGCACCAGGGAGGTGTCCACCAAATTGATGACGTTCAGCACCGAGGAGCTGAGCGTGATGGGGATGGTGACCTTCAGGATCTCCTTCGCCGTCTCCAGCCGGGAGGCCGGCTTATCCAGATTCAGCGTGGCGGGGCTGGCGGCGGCCACCCTCCGGCGCATCACTGCCAGCACCGGGACGGAGATGCCAAGTCCGATGACCACGCCCACAATGGCCCCGGCGGCGATCACGTAGACCGGGTAGCCCATGCTCTTGAGATACCAGGCGATGGCAAGGCCGAAAACGAGCTTGCACATCACCTCCAAGATCTGGCTGACGGCGGTGGGGCGCATATCGTTGTGCCCCTGGGCGTACCCCCGCAGCACCGACAGGATGCAGGCGAAAAACACCGCCGGGGAGAGGAGCCGGACGCCCAGGACGACCTGGGGGTCCTTCATGAAAGAGGCAAGCTCCGGGGCGAATAAGAACATAAGCCCGGACCCGGCAAGCCCCACAAACCCGAAGGTCACAAGGGCCACGGAGTAATAGCGCCTCGCCTGCAGCGGCCTTGAGGACGCCCGCGCCTCGGAGATGAGCCGGGACAGCGCCACCGGCACCCCCGCCGTGGAGATGGTCAGCAGCAGGTTGTAGATGTAATACATCACGTTGAAGTGGCCCGCGCCCGCGTCCCCCAAGATGTTGAACAGCGGGATCTTGTAGACAAAGCCCACAACCTTCGTCAGGGCCACCGTGGCGGCGAGGATCGCCGCCCCCGTGAGGTAATTTGCTTTTTTAGGTTCAGCCAAAAAAGATCGTTCCTCTCAATAATGTAGGCCGGGCGGCCGCGCGCTCGTCCCCTGTCCAAATCTATTCACAGCCACGCCATTTTACACCGCTGTCCCGGAAAAATCAAGGCATTTGCGAAAAAATCTCCCGGTCCCCCGGCTCCGCTTCCGGCAGGCGCGGACCCGGCCTTCTCCCCCCTGCGCGGCCCGGCCCGTTGGCTGTTTTGACATATTGACGGCGCTTTTCCTCCGAAGAATGGTCTTATGTAACCCCCGCTCCGTCTCCCATTTCCTGGTCCGTTTGACATAACGTCTGTGGAAAACCCGGTGGAAAATGTGTAAAACTCCCCCGTTCCAGCGGATTTTCCGCCCCGCGCCGGGTGTGGATAACGTTTACGCGGGGAACTTTTGTCGAATTATCTGTCCTCCTGTTTTGTCAACCTGCGCTCCCGGAGGCGCTTTCTGATGTCCTCCCCGGCGAAGGGCAGGTAGATGTATTCCCCGGTCAGCCGGGAGGCGATGGCCGGCGAGTAGCGCCCCTCCAGCTCCCCGGCGGTGAGGTTGGAGCTGATGACGGTCTTCTTCCGGCCTGTGAGCCGGGTGTTGATAAGGGTGTAGAGGGCGCTGACGGAGGGCTGGGTCGTATATTCGGCTCCCAGGTCGTCAAGAATGAGGAGGTCGCAGTTCTCCAGCCTCTGGATCTCCTGGGCGAGGGCCGCCGTATCGCCCCGCCCGAAGCGCAGGGCCTCGTACTTGCCCAGGGCGCTGACAGCCGTCTCGTAGACCACGGAAAAGCCGCTCTCCGCCACCACCCTGGCGATGCAGGTGGACAGGAACGTCTTCCCCAGCCCCGGTCCCCCGGAGAGAAAGAGGTTCTGGGAGTTGTCGGAGAAGTGGATGGCGTACTTCCGGCAGACGTTGTACACGGACAGCATGACCTCCCGCACGGAGCGCCCGGTCTCCGGGTCCGGCGTGTCGTCATAAAAGGAGGTGTCGAAGCTCTCAAAGGACTCCTCCCCCAACTTCAAAAGGGCGGACAGCTCCCTGGTCTGTTCCTGCCTGTATATGTCCATCAGGCAGTGGCAGATCTGGGTGCCGCGGCTTCCCGTGTCGTGGCAGTCGGGACACATGACCCGCTCATCCAGGTAGTCCACAGGCAGGCCCATCCGCGCAAGCTCATACCCCCGGCGCTCCTGGAGGTCGATGTTCTTCTCCTTCACCGCGGCCAGCGCCTCCTGGGCGTCCCCGCCGGAGAGCGCCGCCCCCACGGCGGACACCATAGTCTCCCGAAGGGCGGCGTCGATCTTTCGTATCTCCGGGTTCCGGGCATAGACCTCCTGCCGGCGGCGGGCGGTCTCCGCCTCGTTTTCCCGGCGCATTTTCTCCAGCCGCTCCCTGGCCTTGGCCAGGAGCTTTCCGTCAAGGCTCATTTTCTCTCCCCCTCCACAAGTCTGAGGGCCGCGTCCAGCTCGTCAAGCTCCCTGGCGGTGAGCTTGGCCCTGCCGGCGGCCTTCTCGGCGTTCGGCCTGCGCTGCTGAGGCCGCTTTTCAGGCGGCGCGTCCTTCTCCTCGATCTCCCGCCGGGTGTGAAGCCCCTTGGCGTGCCAGCTCTTCATGATGGAGTCCATATACCGCCAGGTGAGCCGCCCGGTCTTGACCACCGTTCGGTCGTAGGCCATGGCTGCGGCCTGCGGCGAAAAGCCCATGTCCAGCCAGGAGTCGATGTAGCGTTTTTCCGTCTGGGACAGGTTCCTCCCCGTCAGGTCCATGGCCTCCATAAACGCCCGCTCCCCGCCGCGAAGGTCCTGCTGCCGCTTGAGATAGCTCATGGCCGCGTCAAAGGAGAAGATCCCCTCCCGCTCCCAGACGTAGGCCATCTTTTCAATAAACCGCATGGAGACACGTCTGCTGTCGCCGTAGCGGAGCTGGTATTCCTTTTTGCACCACGACACCAGCATCATGATCACTTCCGGGTCCAACCGCAGATAGTCGTAGATCCCGAAGAGTGTCTTCAGCCCCTCTGACGAGAGCGTACAGCCCAGATCCGTCTGCACGTTCTTGACCAGCGTAGAAAACGTGCTGCCGTTTTGGGCCTCCCGCGCGATCTCCTCGGCGGTATACTCCGGCAGCTCCTCAGGCCGCTCAAGGGGCTTTCCCGCCCCCGCCTCCCCCGGCGCCGTCACAAGGCCCAGCCGGGCCAGGACGTCCATGGCGCTCTCCACCTGTCCGGCGCTGCGGTGGATGGCCCCGGCGGCGTCAGCGGCGTCGAACCTGCCCCCACAGGAGAGGATATAAATATACAAAAGCGCCGCGTCGCCGCTGGCCGCGCCGAGAAGCTTCGTCACGGCGTCGTGAGTCAGGGACACGCTTCCGCCGTCCCCCAGCACATAGTTTCCCGCCACGCTGACGCCCCCTTTCGACATAGATGCGTATATTATAGCAGATTTCCCCGGCGAATACAACACCCATCCTTTCCGCCCGCCATCTTTTAAATTCGCGCTCTTCTCCTTGACAAAATCCCCACTTGTGGTAAAATGTTATAGTTTATAAGTATGTCCAAAGAAAGGCGGGGGTATCGTGGGCGTTGAGGTCCTGGGTGTGGAATTTGACAGCGTCACCATGGACGAGGCCGTCCGGCGCGGTATGGCGATGCTGGACACGGAGAAGCCCGACTATGTGGTCACCCCCAATCCCGAAGTGGTCATGACCTGCCGGGAGGACGCTTTGGCCCTTGAGGCCGTAAAAAACGCCTCCATGGTGCTCCCCGACGGCATCGGCATCATCTACGGGGCGAAGCTCCTGGGCCGGCCCCTCCCTGAGCGGGTGCCGGGGGCGGACTTCGCGCTGAGGCTGTTTGACGAGATGGCGAAGACGGGGCGGAGCGTCTTTTTGCTGGGCGCGAAGCCCGGCGTCGCGGAGCTTGCGGCGCAAAAGCTCTCGGAGCGTTTCCCCGGACTTGTAGTAGCCGGGACAAACGACGGCTACTTTACGGACGACGGGCCGGTCCTTGCGAAGATCAACGAGGCTGCGCCGGACCTCCTTTTGGTGTGCCTGGGGGTCCCCAAGCAGGAGAAATGGATGTATGAAAACCGGGACAAGCTCCGCGTCCGCCTGATGGCCGGCCTTGGCGGGTCCCTGGACGTGTACGCCGGCGTGGTGGAGCGCGCCCCGGAGAGCTGGCAGAGGCTGGGCCTTGAGTGGCTCTACCGCCTCAAAAAGGAGCCGAAGCGCATCGGGCGCATGATGAAGCTCCCCAAATTTCTCTTTTGCGTCATGGGCGAGCGGCTGCGCGGCCGCTGACGCGCCGGGCGGCTCTTCAACGTGTCTATTGAATGGAAAGGACTGATTTTATGGTATACATTCTTCTGGCAGACGGCTTTGAGGAGGTGGAGGCCATCTCCCCCGCCGACGCGCTGAGGCGCGCCGGGGTCGCCGTCCAACTCGTGGGCGTCACCGGCATGACCGTCACCGCCAGCCACGGCGTCAAGGTTCTGGCCGACGTCCCCCTCTCGGAGATCGACCCCGCGTCCTGCGAGGCCGTGATCGTCCCCGGCGGCCTCCGGGGCGTCCAGAACATCAAGGCCTCCCCCGAAGCTCTGAAGACCGTCAAGGCCGCCCACGAGGCCGGAAAGCTTGTCTGCGCCATCTGCGCCGGCCCCACGGTGCTGGCCGCGCTTGGCATTCTGGACGGCAAAAACGCCGTCTGTTACCCCGGCATGGAGGGTGAACTCACCGGCGCGAAGGTGTGCGCCGGTGCCGGGTCCGTCACGGACGGCCGCGTTATCACGGGCCGCGCCGCCGGCGTGTCCTGGGACTTCGCCCTGGCCGTTCTCACGGCGCTGAGAGGGCCGGAGGCCGCCCGGAAGGTGGCCGGCTCCATCTGCTATGACGGCTTCCAAGGCTGAGATCCGCCGGCTTGTCCAAAGCGCCGCCGGACGCGAAGACGACGGGGCGCTGATCCGCCGCTTCCTCTCCCTGCCGGAGTACAGACGCGCCAAAACGGTCCTGCTCTATCGGGGCGTAGGCGGGGAGATCGACACCGCGCCCATCCTTCAGGACGCCCTCTCCGCCGGCAAGCTCGTCGCCCTGCCCCGCATCACCGGCCCCGGCCTTATGGAGGCGCGGCGCGTCGCCTCGGCGGAGGAGCTTGTCCCCGGAAAATACGGCATCCCCGCTCCCCCTGCGGAAAGCGAGTTGATACCGCCGGAGGCGCTTGACCTGATTCTCGTCCCCGGCGCGGCCTTCACGCCGGAGGGGGACCGGCTTGGGCGCGGCGGCGGCTACTATGACCGCTATCTCCCCCGCACGGCGGGCTTCAAGGTGGCGCTGGCCCGGAGAGGGCAGCTCTTCCCCGCCCTCCCCACCCAGGCGCACGATCAGAGGGTGGACCTTGTGGTCACCGTATAAAGGCGAGGCCCCGAAGGGCCCCGCCATGGACGGACCGTCCGTTTCCACGCTCCCCCGCGCAGGGAATCTACGCAAAGTCAGCGCCGGGGAACGCGACTTCCGCGACCCGGGGTCCCCGCACGGCCAGGGCCGTGTGGGGAAAGGAGGAGCGAAGTCAGCGCGCGAGGCGCTGGGGGGACGCCTTAGCGCCCCCCAGCGCCGAAGAACGCGGCTTCCGCGACGACGTCAGCAGCAGCCGCAGCCGTTGTTGTTGCCGCAGCCGCAGTCGTTGCCGCAGCCGTTTCCGCAGCCGTTGTTGCCGCAGCAGCAGCACAGGACGATGATAATGAGGATGATCCACAGACAAGAGTTATTTCCGCCAAAACACATAGTATTTACTCCATTCCGCCGACGCGCCCGGCATTTTAAACAAGGTTTTTCAGGCCCACCGCGCGCGTTTTCTCGGTGAGGCCGGATGGCCCTGCCGCCATCTGCCACATACTATTCCGGGCGGCAGCTCTCTGACACACCCGGCTTACGCCGCCGTCCGGCAGCCGCCCCGTTTGACAGTGTCCCATAAGGAGGTTCCAATGACCGGCAGCAAAGATGATTTTTGGAAAGAGCTGATGGGGGAGGATTTCAAGATCGACGACCCCATCTTTCCCCCCGCCGGGACCCCCGGCACACCCGGCGAGAAGTCCGGCGAGGCCGGCGTCTCCCCCGGCTTCAAAATAGAATATGTCTCCAGGGACGGAAAGCCGGTCCCCTCCGGCGGCGAGGGTCCCGCGCCCTCCGCGCCTCCCGCGCGGGAACCGTCCCGGCAGGAGCCGTCCAGGCCCGCCGGAACCCCTGTCTCTAAGCCCACGGGAACGCCCGCGGCCAATCAGACTCCCGCAGCCAAGCCCGCCGGGATGCCTGTGAACAGGCCCTCCCCCGCGCCGGCCCGGCAGCAGCCGGTTTCCCCAGCCCCGTCCGGCGCTTCCGCGCCTGTGAGGCGGGAGACCCCCGCCCCGGCCCCGCAATCGCCCAAGCCCGCTCAACCGGCGGCCGGCGGCGAGCCGGACCTCTTCGCCGCGCTTGACAAAAGCATGGCCGCGCCGGAGCGCCGCCCCGGCCCCTCCGTCCCGGAAAAGCCTGTGGAGTCCGGGGAGCGCGCCGCCTCCCCCCGGCGGCGGGACCGCCGCCCCAAGACCGGGGAGGACAAATTTGAGGTGGAGTTCGACTTTGACGCCGAGTACCCGGACGTGAACGAAAAGGCCCTCCGGCGCGGGCGGACAAAGCGCACCGGGTGCCTCTCCGGGATCCTGCTCTTCCTCTTCGTCATCTGCGTCAGCGTCGTCCTCGCCTCTCTGGGCTGGATGTGGGCCACCGACGTCCTGGGCTTTAACGGCGAGGACCTGCTGGTGGAGGTCACCCTTCCCAAGGAGATCTTCCACAAGGAGGACCGCGAGGAGGAGGACAAGGACGGCAACCCCGTGACCGTCACCAGAGACGTGGCGGATCTGGACGCCGTAGCCGACGAGCTTTACGAGAAGGGCCTCATCCGCTATAAGTGGCTCTTCAAGCTCTTCTCCAAGGTCTCCCACGCCGACATCAAGGTCCAGGCCGGCACCTGGACGCTGAATCAGAATTTCGACTACAGGGCCCTCATCCAGGGCATGACCGCCCGCTCCGGGCCGCGGGATACCATCACCCTCGTCATCCCGGAGGGCTACACCATCTCCCAGATCGTGACGCTGATGGATGAAAACGGCGTGTGCGAGCGGGACGAGCTTCTTAACTCCCTGGCAAACACCGACTTTGACTACGATTTTCTCAAGGCGGACGACGTCCCCGCGCTGGGTGACCCCAAGCGGCTGGAGGGCTACCTGTTCCCGGACACCTATGAGTTCTATATCGACGACGACCCGGACGCGGTGATCCGCCGGTTCCTGGCCAACTTCCAACGGAAATGGACGGCTGAATTTGACGAGCTGGCGGAGAAGCAGGGCCTGACCCGCCGCCAGATCCTGAACATCGCCGCCATGATCGAGAGGGAGGCCGG
Organism: uncultured Oscillospiraceae bacterium; assembly: GCA_947627715.1. Lineage (GTDB taxonomy): Bacteria > Bacillota > Clostridia > Oscillospirales > Oscillospiraceae > RUG626. The sequence continues at coordinate 20,999 of CANQXK010000020.1, read as the reverse complement.
GGCGGACAACGAGCGGGACACCATCGCCTCCGTCATTTACAACCGCCTGAACCACCCGGACCGCCGGGGCACCAACGGACTGTTGCAGATCGACGCCACCATCTACTACGCCATCGCCGACACCGGGGAGGACTTCTCCACGGAGATCGACAGCCCCTACAACACCTACAAATATCCCGGCCTGCCCGCCGGCCCCATCGCCAATCCCGGCCTTGCCTCCATCCGCGCGGCGCTCAGCCCCGCGTCCACCGACTATTATTTCTACGCCCTGTCCAAGGCCGGCACCCATCGGTTCTTCACCAACCTCGACGCCTTCAACAATTTCGTCTACGGCGGCTGAGTACCCGCGCACCCCACAGAAACTTCATTCAAGGAGATAGACACACACATGAAACCTTTCGGCCTAAACGAGCTTCGGGAGATGTTCCTTCGGTTTTTTGAGAGCAAGGGGCATCTGCGCCTGCCCTCCTTCTCCCTCATCCCCCAGAACGACAAGAGCCTCCTTCTCATCAATTCCGGCATGGCGCCCATGAAGCCCTTCTTCACCGGCGAGCAGGAGCCGCCCCGTCACCGGGTCACCACCTGCCAGAAGTGCATCCGCACCGGCGACATTGAGAACATCGGCCACACCGCCCGCCACGGCACCTTTTTTGAGATGCTGGGCAACTTCTCCTTCGGGGACTACTTCAAGAAGGAGGCCATCCCCTGGGCCTGGGAGTTTTTGACCAGCCCCGACTGGGTGGGCCTGGACCCGGCGCGGCTCTACCCCTCCGTCTTTGCCGGGGACGAGCAGACCCCCGCCGACGACGAGGCGTACACCATCTGGCGCGACGTGGTGGGCGTCCCGGAGGACCATATCGTCAGGTTTGGCCGGGAGGACAACTTCTGGGAGCACGGCTCCGGCCCCTGCGGCCCCTGCTCCGAGATCTACTACGACCGCGGCCCTGAGTGGGGCTGCGGCAAGCCCGACTGCCACGTGGGCTGCGACTGCGACCGTTATATTGAGGTCTGGAACGTGGTGTTCTCCCAGTTTGACAACGACGGCGAGGGCCACTACACCGAACTCAAACAGAAAAACATCGACACCGGCATGGGCCTGGAGCGTCTGGCCTGCGTGTGCCAGAACGTGGCCAGCCTCTTTGACGTGGACACCGTCATGAACATCACCAACAAGGTCTCCGCGCTCACCGGCGCTCACTACGAGGAAAGCCCCGAAAAGGACGTGTCCCTCCGGGTCATCACCGATCACATCCGATCCGGCGTATTCATGATCTGCGACGGGGTCCTCCCCTCCAACGAGGGCCGGGGCTACGTCCTGCGCAGGCTTTTGCGGCGCGCGGCCCGCCACGGGCGGCTCCTTGGCGTCACGGAACCCTTCCTCTATGAGGTGGTGGACACCGTAGTCCACGAAAACGAGGGACACTACCCGGAGCTGCGGGAGCGGCAGGAGTACATCACACGGGTCATCCGAACGGAGGAGGAGAACTTCGCCCGCACCATCGACGGCGGACTGCGCATCTTCAACGATATGCTCGCCGCCCACAAGGAAAAAGGCGAAAAGACCTTCTCCGGCGAGGACGCCTTCAAGCTCTACGACACCTACGGCTTCCCCATTGATCTCACCCGCGAGATGGTGGAGGAACAGGGCATGAGCGTGGACGAGGCGGCGTTCCGCGCCCAGATGGAGGAACAGCGCCAACGCGCCCGCAAGGCCCGCGAGGCCCTGGGGGACCTGGGCTGGGCCGGCGTGGAGTTTGGCAAGGACGTGCCGGAGACCGCCTTTGTGGGCTACACGGAGCGGAGCGTCCCGGGTGCCAAAGTCGTGGCCCTGGTGGTGGAAAACGAGCTGGCCGAGGAGCTGATGCCCGGCGTGGAGGGCATCGTCGTTCTGGACAGGACTCCCTTCTACGCCGAGATGGGCGGCCAGGTGGCCGACCACGGGCAGATCGTCTCCGACGGCGCGCGCTTTGAGGTCACCGACGTTCAGAAGAACAAGGGCGGCAAATATATGCACTACGGCAAGCTGACGGAGGGCGTTCTGAAGCTGGGCGACGCCGTCACGGCCGCCATCGACCCGGAGCGCCGGGAGGCCGTCATGCGCGCCCACTCCGCCACCCACCTCTTAGACGCCGCGCTCCGCGCCGTCCTGGGCGACCACGTCCATCAGGCCGGCTCTCTGGTGGAGCCGGACCGGCTGCGGTTTGACTTTACGCACTTCGCCGCCCTCACCGGCGAGGAGCTTCTGCGGGTGGCGGACGTGGTGAACCGCCAGATTTTGGAAGGTTCCCCCATCGTCACCGAGGAGCTGCCCATTGAGGAGGCCAAGCAGAAGGGGGCCATCGCCCTCTTCGGGGAGAAGTACGGCGACATCGTCCGGGTCGTCTCCATGGGCGGCGGCTTCTCCGTGGAGTTCTGCGGCGGCACCCATCAGGACAACACCGCCAAAATCGGCCCCTTCCGCATCTCCAGCGAATTTTCCGTGGCCTCCGGCGTGCGCCGCATCGAGGCCATTACGGGCCTTGCGTATTTCCAGGAGATGGAGCGTATGAACCGCACGCTTTTGGAGGCGGCCAGCGTTCTCAAATCCTCCCCCTTTGAGCTGGCGGACAGGCTCCGGGCCAATCAGGAGGAGATCAGGATGCTCCACCACGACCTGGATTCCCTGAAGGACAAGCTTCTCTCCGGCGAGATTGGCCACTTCCTGGCCTCCGCCAAAAAAGTGGGGGACCTCCACGTGGTCACCACCTCCCGCCAGGGCGCCACCCCTGACGAGCTTCGGAAGTTCGGCGATATGCTCCGGGACCGCGACAGCGCCATCGTGGCGGTCATCGCCAGCGTGGACGGCGAGAAAATCACCTTCCAGGCCGTCTGCGGCAAGGACGCGGTCCAAAAGGGCGTCAAGGCCGGGGACATCATCCGCGCCGTCTCCGCCATCTGCGGCGGAAAGGGCGGCGGCCGGCCCGACTCCGCCATGGGCGGCGGCCGGGACCTTCTCAAGCTGGACGACGCGCTGGCCAGCGTGGACGACTTCGTGGCGGAGAAGCTGGGAATGTAAAAATGACGTCCCCGTAGGGGACAGGATTTACTTTCCATTCTTTTGTCTCGTCAAAAGAATGGAAAGTAACAAAGGAAGAAAAACGACCATACAGGGGCCTGCGGGCCCCTATATGGAGAACCCCGGAGATGGCCGGGGAACCCCGGATTTCCCGGCCCTGCGCCGGTATCAAAAAAGGAGGCACACCATGTCCGACGTTTTGAATTTCGACGAAACCTGCCTTTTCTGCAAGATCATCAAAGGCGACATTCCGTCCGCCAAGGTCTACGAGGACGCACTCTGCTACGCCTTCCGGGACATCAACCCCCAGGCGCCGACGCACATTTTGGTAGTCCCCAAGGTCCATATGCGGTCCGTGGCGGAGGTCAGCCGGCACAACGAGGCCCTGGTGGGCCACATCTTCACCGTCATCGCCAAGATCGCCGCCCAAGAGGGGCTGGAGGGCGGCTTCCGGGTCATCTCCAACTGCGGCCCCGACGCCTGCCAGTCCGTCCCCCATCTGCACTTCCACATCCTGGGCGGCGCGAAGCTGGGCGAGAGGATGGCCTGAACCGCCGCCCCGCTACACTGCGGGGGATTGCAATTTCCCCGCGCCCTGTGCTAAAATAATGAGACAAACATTCAGGAGGTACACCATGAGTAAAGGAAAATTTTATCTCTCCACCGCCATCGCCTACGCGTCCGGCAAGCCGCACATCGGCAACACCTATGAGATCGTGTTGGCCGACGCCATCTGCCGGTTCAAGCGAATGGAGGGGTACGACGTGTACTTCCAGACCGGCACCGACGAGCACGGCCAGAAGATCCAGGAGAAGGCCGAGGCCGCCGGGGTGACCCCCCAGCAGTTTGTGGACGGCACCTCCGGGGAGATTAGGCGCATCTGGGACCTGATGAACACCAGCTATGACCGATTTGTCCGCACCACGGACCCGGACCACGAGCGGAAGATCCAGGAGATCTTCGAGCGGATGGTGGCCTCCGGGGACATCTACAAGTCCAAGTACGAGGGCTGGTACTGCACCCCCTGCGAGTCCTTCTGGACCGAGAGCCAGCTTGTGGACCACAAATGCCCCGACTGCGGGCGGGAGGTCAAGTGGGCCGAGGAGGAGGCGTACTTCTTCCGCCTTTCCAAGTACACCGAGCCTCTGAAGAAGTACATTGAGGAACACCCGGACTTCATCCAGCCGGAGGCCCGGAAAAACGAGATGATCAACAATTTCCTGAAGCCCGGCCTTCAGGACCTGTGCGTCTCCCGCACCAGCTTCAGCTGGGGCATCCCCGTCAAATTCGACCCACGCCACGTGGTCTACGTCTGGCTGGACGCACTCTTCAACTACGCCACCTTCCCCGGCTTTGAACCCAACGGGGTGAACGGCGAGACGTACAAAAAATTCTGGCCGGCGGACGTCCACCTCATCGGCAAGGACATCCTGCGGTTCCACACCCTCTACTGGCCGGCGTTCCTCATGTCCCTGGGCGAGCCTCTGCCAAAACAGGTATTCGGCCACCCCTGGCTCCTCATGAGCGACGGGAAGATGTCCAAATCCAAGGGCAACACCCTCTACGCCGACGACCTGGTGGACCTCTACGGCGTGGACGCGGTGCGCTACTATGTGCTCCACGAGATGCCTTTCGCCTCCGATGGGACCATGAGCCACGATCTGATCATCGAGCGGATCAACTCCGACCTTGCCAACATCCTTGGCAACCTTGTGAACCGCACCGTCACCATGCAGAACAAGTACTTTGACGGCGTGGTGGGTCCCAACTCCACCCTGGAGCCCGTGGACGCCGAGCTTATCGAACTGGCCCTTGCCACTCCGAAGAGATGTCAGGAGAAGATGAACACTCTCCATGTGGCGGACGCCATTGATGAAATATTCACGCTTCTGCGCCGTGCCAACAAGTACGTGGACGAGACCCAGCCCTGGGTGCTGGGGCGGAGCGAGGAGACGAAGCCCCGCCTTGCCACCGTCCTCTATAACCTTTTGGAGACGGTTCGCATCAGCGCCACGCTCCTGCGGCCCTTCCTGCCGGAGACGGCGGAGAAAATCTTCCGCCAGCTCAATTTGCCCGTGTCCGATTGGGACAGCCTCGCCTCCTTCGGCACCATCCCGGAGGGCCACAAAATCGGCGGCGCCGAGATCCTCTTCGCCCGCATCGACCCGGCGAAGAAGGCCCAGGAGATCGAGGACTTCTACGCCGCCAAAAACGCCCCCAAGTCCGACCCGGTGCTCCCGGACGTGACCATCGACGAGTTTGCCAAATGCGATATGCGGGTGTGCAAGGTCCTCGCGTGCGAGCCTGTGAAGAAGTCCGAGCGCCTTTTGCGCTTCACCTTGGACGACGGCTCCGGCAGTCCGAGGCAGATCCTCTCCGGCATTGCCAAATTTTATAAGCCCGAAGAGCTTGTGGGCAAAACCGTTGTCGCCATTTTGAACCTCCCCGCCCGGAAGATGATGGGCCTGGAGTCCAACGGGATGCTCCTCTCCGCCGTGAAGGAGGAGGACGGCGAGGAAAAGCTCCACCTTCTCATGCTGGACGACAAGATCCCCGCGGGATATAAGCTGTGCTAAAGAAACTGGCGAAAAATGGCTGCGCCATTTTCCTGCCAAGGGGAAACGCCGCCGTCTCGGAAAAATTTCCGGGGCGGCGGCAAAAAGGGCTTGACAAGGAATTGAAAATACACTATAATAGCAAGGCTTGAATAAAGAAACCACTCAACCGCTATGGAGAAGTCGCGTAGCCCGGTCGAGCGCGCACGATTGGAAATCGTGTAGGGGTCAAAAGCTCCTCGAGGGTTCGAATCCCTCCTTCTCCGCCAAAATGAGAGAACCTTCAAATCTTAACCATTGAGATTTGGACATGAAGGTTCTCTCTTTTGTTTTGCCTTGATTTCCAACGTGTTTTAGCTTTTGTGCATTCGCAAAATGTCCAGATGCACATTGCGGATTTTACGAAAAATCCAGTACAAAAAATCGAAAATGGTCACTTTCGAACCACTGTGTCTAATCTGTATATTCAACTATTCTCCATGGCTGTCCAGTATTCCTGCTCTTTCTGATTTGGAGTCATGTAGCTGAGGGATTTATGTGGGCGCTCAGAGTTGTAAAACTGTATGTAGCGTGCCACACCCTCGCGGAGCTCTTTCTCCGAGTGGTACTTGTATCTGTACAGCTCTTCGCTTTTCATGGACGAAAAGAACGATTCCGCCACGGAGTTGTCATACGGCGAACCGGGATTGGAAAATGATTGGGTAACACCGCGCTCTGCCAGGAAGGCGCGAAAAGTGCAGGAGCGGTAATTGCTCCCTTGATCCGAGTGAATAATCAGACCTTTTTCGGGCTTCCTGGCCTCATACGCTTCACGGAAGGTGCTTTTGACCAGCTGTGTGCTGTTGTTTGTGCCAACGCGGTGGGATATGATCTTACGGGCGTACAGATCCATAATGATGCAAACGCAATAGTAAAGGTCGTTGAATCGGAAGAAGGTGACATCGCTCACCCGGACCGCGTTTGGCCTGTCCACCTGAAAATTGCGCTTCACAATGTTTCTCATTTTTCGGGATTCGTCCTCATATTGCTTTTTCGCCCCCTTTCGGACGCTCGTCAGCCCCATTTCCCGCATGAGCTGACACACCGTTTCAAGCGTCGTATTTTTCCCTTGCTCCCGCAGAACTGCGGCGATTTTTGCTGCCCCGAAGATTTGATTGCTGTCATCAAAGACCTTTCGGATATGCCCGTGCAGCTCTTCCCGGCGCTTTTCATAACTGCTCTCATCCCTCTTGTTACGAAAAATGTGGTTATAAAAGGTTCCTCTGGGTATGTCAAGCGCCTCGCAAATCACCCTTACACTTTGCCCGCCCGCCATGTATAGCTGCTCCAATACCTTCAACTTTTCTGATAGCGGATCATGTGGCGCACTGCCTCAGGTTTTCAGGATGCTCAGCATTTCCTCCAGGCGGTGGGTGTGCTCCTGTAACTGGTTGTATGCTTTTCTGCTGATGGTACTGTCTTTTTCGGCAATCTTCCCCTCCTTTAACCACGCGTAAATCGTGCTGCGCGGAATTCCCGTCTCCGTGACAAGTTCCCTGACGCTCACGCCAGAATGATAACGCTTTAAAACGGCTTGCTTTTGCTGGACGCTATATATGTTTTTCATAATCATCTCTCCTTTCATATGGTGATACAATTATACCAAACCATATTAGTTTTTCCTAAAACGACCATGCCGTAATGACAGAGCAGAAATTTTTGAAAAAAAGTAAAAAGCTTGTAACATATCGGCTTTCTGGTAACATTACTAAAATGGAGGCAAAGTCAGCCGTCCAATAATACATAGGAAGAGGTATACCTTATGAAAACTGATCCTCGCAGCGTAAAGAACATTGAAACTGAATACTTGAAAATCAGCGGAAATTGCATGGAGTTTAAGGATACTGTAATCCAACTGAGCAATATTTCGCTTTTCAGTACAACGGACATTTCCGTTGAACCCTTTCCGGCGCTGAGCATTGTCGTCATACTCATTGGACTCGTTTTGTTCAGTGTCTCCGTTATTGCCGCTCTACTGGTACTGGCGGCAGGCGTGGTGTGGATTTATTTGTGGCATTCATCGGTCGAAAAAGCGCGTGAAATGAAACGACTGACAATTGTTACAAATTCTGGGAACTTGTTTCCAATTGTATTTAACGATAAAGCGTTTCTTTCGCAGGTTGTAAACCTTCTTACTGATATTATCCGAAATCCAGAAACCGTAGGAGAAATAAATATAAATGTAAAGGACTGTACTTTTTCAGGAAATTCCCATGTAGTTACCAACGCAATTGGAAAATAAAAGGAGATGCAAAAGATGGTCAATATAAATGTACAAGGCTCCACATTCAATGATAACTCGTCTGTAATTAAAAACAACTTTGAAGCGCCCACCCGCGAAATTGTTTATGAGAATGTAAATTTTGATGAGATTGAAAAGCATCTCAAAAAGTCCAAGAAAAAATATAAGAAAGATCCTGATGCGCTACTCGCCATTAGTACATTGGAGGGGCATACGAAAAAGCACGATTTGTCCTCACTTAAGGCCGCAATGCAAAACTTCTCTGCACAATTTAGCGCCGCTACGCTTGCAAACATTGCGGGAACCTACTTGTGTAAATTGGCAAAAATTATTTAAGTTACATGGACAGCGAGGTGATTCTGACGTTTTTCTCCCAGGCTCAGGCAGAGAGCGAGACTTTTAGCAGCAACGTGAAGTGGGACCATCGGAAGAACTTCCAGGATGGAAAAGACTACTACTGCAACAGCTTCCTATGCTACAAGAAGGGCGAGGACGGCCAGACTATAATGGACGAGGAACTGGCTAAATATGTATAGGTGGGGTGAAAATAAAATCTATATTATAATTATATTAGTTAACAACCGAGCTAATCAAAAATGTGAAAAATAGTTGCCAATAAAAATTTTTTGACTTTTTATAACTTTTATACGAAAAAATGGACAAATCCGCTCTCATGTGATATAATATGCAAGCGGCCAAAAAAGAAAGATTAATCTGAGGTCTATTATATGAATTTGAGGCGCCCATTAGACACCAAGATATTAGCAGAAACGTTTGCCGAAAGCATTTTTGACGAGACCCCTACAGAGGATTTGAATATAATAGCCAGCAAGATATTTAAGGCTGAACTTTCCTTAGCTAAATTGGAGTCTCATCCGACCTCCACAAATTATGATTTTCGTTCCAAGGAATATCGACAAACGAGAGAAAGAAAGAAACTCCGTAGAGTCATTCTATCTGAATTGATTAACATGCTACGACTTCAACATGATGATGATATCAAGTTTGGGTCTGGCGGTGCAAAACCAAAGACACCCATTGCGGAACAACAAGCATATCTTGTTAGTGGGGCACCTGCATCAGGTAAATCAGGCATTGCCACAAGACTTGCTGACGAAACTGGCGCATACATACTCGATTCCGATTATGCAAAGCGAAAATTTCCAGAGTATTCCGAAACTGATGATGGTGCATCTTTGGTTCATGAAGAAGCAGATGATATTATTTTTGCATCTGAAGAATGCCTTTTTGAATTTTGCGTATACAGCCAGTTTAATATGGTAATTCCTTTAGTTGGCAGAACGTATAAATCAATGGATTCGATTATTTCTCGTCTGCAAAAGTGCGGTTATTCTGTCCATTTGATTAATGTGGCTTTGGATAGGAAAGAATGTGTACGAAGGGCTTATAAAAGATTTTGTAAGACCTCTCGATATGTTCCCCTCTCATATATATTCGATGAGGTTGGTAACGAACCAGAACGGATATATTTTTTGTTGAAGAGAGCACACGGCAATATGTTAGCAAGCTATGCACAGCTTTCTACGGAGGGTCTTAGCCCATCTGTTCTCGAATGTTCAGATGGCAGTCCCATTGCTTCATGGGAAGTATGAATAATAAGGAGGAAATAATATGGCAAGAAATGGTAGCATAAAATCCGCTAGAGTTCAAGTAATCGTCCGTTCCAAATCAAAACTACGTCCTTTACCAGCTTCTCGTTTTTCGAAATCAGGTTGCGCATCTCATTTTATTTCAAAAAAACATAGTACTGAATTTAGAGGATCACCTGATTCTGAGGCAATAGCATATTTACTGGATAATTTTGATTATAGGCCAAAAGAAAGAGCAACTGTTCTAAAAAAATATAGTTAAATTGAGCAGTGAACACAATTCCGTTTTCAAACCATTCCATTTTGCCTTACAAGATTGCGATAAATGGAAAAGTAACTTGTGCTGTTGGGCCTCTGTAAAAATAGGAGTTTTAACCACCTATTCCAAAAAAAGGACCGCCGAAAGGCGGTCCTTTTTTTGGCGGAGGCGGAGAAGAAAACCGATTAATTTGGAAGGGGAACCCTGACGGCCCGCCGCGCGGCGGCGGGATAATTGAATCGGAAGGGGAACCCTGACGGTTCCCCTTCCCATCCCCTCCCTCCGAACCCTTCGGCCAGTGTAGGGATGATAGCTGTCTTCCTGCTCCGAAAAAGCGCATCTTTCCCCTTGACATCTGCCCAAAAACGTTGTATTCTGTTTTTAAGCTCAGCATCGCTTATGGCAGTTGGGGAATTAGCCCCCTTCCGCCCAGAGTTGATACCTGAGCTTCTTCTTTTGTCGATTGCCAGCAGTCTCCCATCCGCCGCTGCGGTCCCCCATTTGACAACCGGGCGGAGGTGTGGTAAACTTTCCGTAACGGCGGGCATGGCCCGGCCTTTTGACAGAGGTGACTTCATGTACATCCAGTATTCGCTTCCCCTGCGGTTTTCGGAGGGGGATTTTACGGCGGCGGGCGCGGTGAAGGCGTCCAAAATTCTGCATGAATTTCAGGAGATTGCCAAGGCCCACGCCTCATCGGCGGGTCTGGGCTTTGACGAGCTGATTGCCCGGAACCTCATCTGGGTCATCACCAAGTCCCGCTTCCGGGTGCTGGGCGCTCTCCGTCCGCAGACGGAGTACACCCTTCTGAGCTTCCCCCGCCGCACGGGGTCGCTCATCTATGACCGCGATTTCCACATCCTCTCCCCCGGCGGCCAGGAGCTTGTGATGGGAACCAGCCAGTGGTGCATCGTGAATTTCGAGACGCGCCACGTGGAGCAGACGGATCTGGACTTCAAGGGCGTCTACAACCCGGAACCCGCCATGCCGGAGGGCATCGGGCGGATACGCCCACGGGAGCTGGAGCTTCAGGGGCGGCACACCGTGACGGCGGAGGATCTGGACGAGAACGACCACACCAACAACTGCCGCTACGCCGACATGGCGCTGGAGCTTCTCGGCATCGAGTCCGTGCGGGAGCTGACCATGAACTTCGCCAGCGAGACGCGCCTGGGGGACGAGATCGAGCTTTACCGTGGCCCGGACGGCGTGGCCGCGGGGAAGCACAACGGGAACCTCGTCTTTGCCGCCCGCGCGGAATAACGCGCCGGGGCGATTTTTGCCCCCTTAAAGAAATGTACCGAAAACGTTAAGAAAACCTTAATCGGTTACAGGATTTTTTCTTAACCGCGTCTCTGTTATGATTTCGTCAGAAACGAAATCAGGGAGGCGCGGTTATGTTCTATCTCAAGGCAGTCAACACCGTCATATCCATTCTCTTCTTCGCCTGCTATTTCTATCAGCTGGTGTATCTGCTGATCCCCCTTTTCAAAAGGGACAGGCCCCACGCGCCGGAGGTCCTGCACCGCTACGCGGTACTCATCGCCGCCCGCAACGAGGAGGCGGTCATCGGCAACCTCATCGAGTCCATCAAGGGGCAGGACTACCCCTCGGAGCTGGTCAGCGTCTTTGTGGCGGCGGACAACTGCACCGACGGGACCGCCCTGGCCGCCCGCCGCGCCGGGGCCACGGTCTATGAGCGGTTCGACCGTGAGCGCGTGGGCAAGGGCTACGCCCTGGATTTTCTTCTCCGGCGCATCGAGGTGGAGCGCGGGGACGTTTTTGACGCCTACCTCGTCTTTGACGCGGACAACCTCCTCTCCCCCGGATACATAACCGCCATGAACCGGATGTTCTCCGACGGACACCCCATCGTCACCAGCTACCGCAACTCCAAAAACTTCGGCGACAACTGGATCTCCGCCGGGTACGCCCTGTGGTTTTTGCGGGACGCGGAGTTTCTCAACCACCCCCGCGCCCTCCTCGGCTCCAGCGCCGTGGTGTCCGGGACGGGGTTTTTGGTGAGCCGGGAGATCATCGCCCGGAACGGCGGCTGGCCCTTCCACTCTCTCACCGAGGACACGGAGTTCACGGCGGACTGCATGGTCCGGGGGGACAGGATCGGCTACGCCCCCGACGCGGAGCTTTTCGACGAGCAGCCGGTGAAATTCAGCCAGTCCTGGCGGCAGAGGATGCGCTGGTCCAGGGGCTTTTTGCAGGTGTTCCGTATGTACGGAGGCCGCCTTCTCTCCGGGGCCGCCCACGGGAGCTTCTCCTGCTTCGACATGGTGATGTCCATTATGCCGGCCATCATTCTGGCCTCCGTGGGCTTTGCGGTCAACACCGCCGCCTCCGTCCTGGCGCTGCTCTCCGGCGGCACGGCGTGGCAGCTGGCGGCCCCCACGCTCCAGTCCATCCTCGGCACCTACCTCTTTATGCTCTTCATCGGCGGCGTGACCACCGTAAAGGAGTGGCGGCACATCCACACCCCCGCCGCCAAAAAGGTCCTCTACACCCTGACCTTCCCCTTCTTCATGATGACCTACATCCCCATCTCCATCGCCGCCATCTTCCGAAAGGTGGAGTGGAAGCCCATCGAACACAAGGTGAATCTGTCCATCCGGGACCTGACATGAACAGATTTTCGGGAATCTGGAGGTCCGTATAGGGAATCCAGCAGTGCGGCGCAGGGGCCGATGATTACATCGGCCCCTGCGGGCGCGTAAGCTTTGGATTATTCCAGATCCTGAATATTCATCTTCTTCATCTGCTCCCGGCGGCGGAATTTTTCCCGCTCGCCAAAGTAGATAGCCGTATAGATAACGGTGGGGATATTGGCGGTAAGAAATACGATCACGCCTCTGATCAGGGCCTCGCCGATCCCGTGTTCGTCCTCCCCCGGCTCCACAGGCGTGGTCTGGGTGGTCACCGTACCGTCGCTGTTTACCTCTGTTACCGTCAGCTTGCCTGTGCCGGTGTAACTGTTCGCCACCCCCACCGCCAGCGCCGCCGTCAGCGCAATGACAAAGGACAAAATGGGCAGCACAAGCCCCGGCCAGCGTCCCTCCCGGCGGGACAGGTAAACCTGTAAGACGATGGTTCCGGCAAAAAGGGCGATGATAAAAAGCAGAGCCACCAGATTTCTGATCTCTAAATTTACCATATCAGTTTCCTCCTTTTCCTTTCTTGTACTCGCTGATGAGCAGCTTGGCCGTATCGAAATCCAGCCGGTCATCCAGCGCCAGCCGCTTGATCAGGGCCACATAGGGTTCGCTCTCAGCGCTGTCCGCCATTTGAATCTTCTGAATGAGCCTGTCCAGCCGCAAGCGGACGGTGGGGTAGGTGACGCCGTATTCCCTGGCCATCTCCTTCAGGGAGCCGGAGGCCAGCAGGAACCGCTTGATAAACGTCATGTCCCCCTCGTCCAGCTCCGACATCCAACCGGGCAGTATCTCCATTTGACCGCCTCCTTTAACAATATTGATTATAGACTTGAATATTATTAAAGTCAATAGTAATTTTCCATTTTAAGAAAATTTATTTAAAATATAAGGGCCGCCTCTCAGGCGGTCCTTCCGATCCGATTGCCCCCACGTGGACTGCAAAGCTCAATCCTTTTTTCCCACAACAAAAAAATCCCTGACGGGCTTTTTCGACAAGGGGAACGTGCGGGGGAGTTTCCCAAGGCTCATGTGCCCCGTGGGATTGGGAAACGAAGTGAGCCGGGGGCGAGACGGTATGGCACAGCAAAAAAGACGCAGTTGGAATTCCAGCTGCGTCTTTTTGCTGTGCTTATGAAGACTCCTGTACAGAAAGAAACCTGTTTTGCTTTCACATACCAACAGATGAATCTCTCACGATATTCCTTCTCTTCCTGTTGAGAGGCAAATCGTATCGAATCGTAATCTCTCTTTTGACAAAAGCGGCTGCCGGAGGGTAAAGCCTCAATCAGGGGGCTACCTTATCCCCTCCGCTTATAGCAGGCGGCGAGGGCGCAGCCTATCAGGAGGACAACGGCGGAAACGGCAAGAAGGATGAGGGATTCCGCTGAGATATGGGTTTCCTCTCCTGCCGGTTGAGAAACGCTGTCCTGGCCCTGCGTATTCCAGTTGGGGCCGCGCATGGTTCCTCCGTTTTGACGTCCTCCAAAGATCCCGCTGCCGGGAGTGATACCCGACTGAGGTGTGTCGCTGTTATCTCCGTTTTGTGAAAAATCAGGCATACCGCCCTCCGGGAACTCCGGCAATGTGCCGCCGTCTCTTCCGCTCCAGGGGAAATCCGAAGGCGTCTCGCCTTCGTTTGGCAGATCGCCAGGTTCACTTTCAGAATCACCGGCGCTCAATAGGCTGACCGCCGGCGCGGCATCGGCCGCCGACAGCTCACTGCCATTTGGTGTGTTTTCGCTGTCTGGCGTCTCGCCGGCCACGCCGCTGTCAGGCGTCCCTTCGTCCCTGCCGAAACCGCCCCGGCCCGGCATCTTTCCGCCGCCGAAGCCGTTTCCGCCGGGCATCCGTCCGCCGCCAAAGCCGCCGAAGCCGCCGCTGGAAGCATTATCGATGGTCATTTGCGTCTCGGTATCTCCGACAATCAGCGTGCAGGTGTCCCCCACCTTCATGTCCGGCGTGCTGACGAGAACGGAGGAGAAGCTGCAGGGGACCTCCTCCGAGAGGAGTTCGTTCCCGCCGGCGTCCTTGACTGTTACGGTCGTACCGGCTGCCGCCGAAGTATTCAGCATCAGGAAGCCCTGGGTGGAGGATGAATCAAAGCTCTCCGCCATACTGCTGCTCCCGCAGGCAAGGACGGTCCCGCCGGTGATGACGCATTTGCCGCCGCTTTCGCTTCCGTAGTCGATGGCGCAGCTCCCGCCGGTGTCGCTGACGCTGACGAACAGCCTCCCGCCGCTGATGGCGATGTCCCCGTTGGAGTCGATCCCATCCGCGTCCCTGCCGTTGTCGTCGGTGATGGTGATGTCCCCGCCGGTGATGGTGATGAGGGAATTGCCGCCGTTCCCGTTGGCGTTGATCCCGTCGTCGGTGGGGTCGATGTCGATGGTCCCCCCGGCTATGGTGATTTGGATCGCCTCCAACCCCTCATAGCAGTTCGGGATCGTGATGACGCCCGACTCCACATAGATGAAGGACATGCCCTCGTCGTTGGAGGCCGTGATCCCGTCGTCGCCCGCGGAGAGCGTGAGATTGGCGTTGCAGAGACGCACGCTGTCGTTGGCGTGAACGGCGTCCCGCGCGGCAGTTACATTCAGTGTGCCGCCGGTGATCACGAGGTCGTCGTTGCAGACGATGCCGTGCTGATACTCCGCGGTTACACGCAGTTCGCCGGTTCCGTTGATCGTCAGATCGTCTCTGGAGTAGACCGTCCCGTCCACGCCTGAGGAAACCGCGTCCTCGCTGTAGGACGAGCCGGAGGAAAGGGTATTCTCCGTGCCGTCAGCCAGGGTCAGGAACACCTTCTCCGCCTGCTCCACCCGTATGGCGGCGCCGTCCTCACAGTGGATAGAGACGCCGTCCAACATGAGCCATATCTTGTCGTCCCCGTCCGCCTCGATGACGATGGACCCGTCGGACAGCTCCCCGGTGAGAACATATTTTCCCGCGTACACGATGTGGACGTCGCCCTCATAGACGTAGGCGCCGTTTCCGCTCACCGTACTGCCCTCGTCCGAAAGGCGAATCCTGGTGGCGCTGGACGTGTTCCACGCAACCTCCAGATCGTTTTCCGTGAACATCCCGGCGCTTTCGTCCTCACCTGCCATGACCGTGATGCCCAGGGCCTTCCCGTTCATAAAGAGGACGGTGACGAGCAGGGTGAAGACGGTGATTGCTATACAAATGGCGTCAATATGCTTATGCGCAGCCATAAAGCGCCTCCTTACCCCATGTACTCCCCGTTAAAGCTCACGAGAACCGCGCTGGATACGCCGCTCATGCCGGAGAGTTCGTTGATGAAATCCGTGTTGTCGTCCTTGAGGCGGACCTCCAGATTCAGCTCCACATTCCCCTTCTGCGCCGTCTTGCTCTTGACGACGCAGCGCTCCGTCCGCTTTTCAAGAAACTCCCTGGCCGCCTGCTCGCTCTCAAAGCCGGCGCACTGGAGCACCACGATATAGGGGTTCGTGTGGGACTTGCGGTTGACGAAAAAGAGGAGGATCAGGCCGATGATGACGCTGCCGATCACCGCCAGCGGAATCATGCCCGCCGCTAAGACGATGCCCACGGCGATGGACCAGAAGAGGAAAGCGATATCCAGCGGCTCCTTGATGGCGGTGCGGAACCGGACGATGGACAGCGCGCCCACCATGCCGAGAGACAGCACCACGTTGGAAGTGACGGCCAGGATAACCACGGTGGTGATCATGGTGAGGGCAATCAATGTAACGCCAAAGGAAGACGAATACATGACGCCGTTGTAGGTTTTCTTATAGATCAGGAAAATGAAGACGCCAAGGCCAAAGGCCAGGATGAGCGCAAGGGCCATGTCCAGGATGCTGACGCTGGAGACGTTGTCCAAAAAGCTGGATTTGAAAATATCGTTGAATGTCATAGTTTTTCTTCCTTTCCGAGTGGATCAGCCGTAAATACGGCATTGGGCGTATTTTGAGAAGGCGGCGGACCGGCGGCCCGTAAGCTGGATAGCGTCCCGTATAAGGTCTGGGAGAAACGCGTCCCACTTGACCTCCATCAGGATCGGCGCGTCCCCCGCCGGGACCGTCACAAGCTCCGGGTTTAGAAAATCGGTACACATAAGGCCGGTGCGTATCCCGTAATCGAAGGTGACCCGGACGTTGCCGGGGCGGTAGACAAAGGGCTCCCGCGTGTAATCCACTACGGTCTTCGGGCGGAGGCCCTGGGTCCGCATCTTATAGCACAGCTCCCGCAACAGCGGCGGCGCGTCCTCTTGAATTTGCGGAATGTTCCCGGCGGCGATTTCCCGCGCCTGCTCGGCCGTGATCTGTACGGCCTCCTTACTGGAAAGGCCGTTCAGCTTGCTCTTTTTCTCCAGGCTCAAAAAATCGGTGTCGCCGTTATAATAGCGGATACGAAATTTCTCCCGCCTGTCCACGCCGTCCAGCTTCTCCCGCAGAGCCTTGTCCGTGGGTGTGTCGAAATAGAGACTGCGAATGAGATACCTGCCGTTTACGGCGTGCCCGTCCGGCTCCATCAGGACCCGGAGACGGCTTCGCACCGCCAAGAGGTCGGCGGCGCTTATCTCGATTTTCCATTCATGCCGAAAGTCCACCGGCTTACCCTCCTTCGTTTATGCTGGGGCCATTGTACCGGGGAAAGATTGAAGGAACGTTGAAGTCACAAAAAGTTCACGAAGCGGGCATCACAGCGGTAAAAACGATGAGGCCGTCAGGACAGGAAACCGAAATCTGCCCGTGATGCGCCTCGACAATGGCCTTGGCAATAGCAAGGCCCAGACCATAGCGGCCATCTCCGCCTGTCCGCGCCGCGTCCGCCCGGTAGAAGCGGTCAAAGAGGAGCTTTTGCTGTTCCGCGGGGATGGGCGCTCCCTCGTTGCTGACAGACAGGACCGCGTGGGCCTTCTCCCGGCGCAGCTCGATACGGATGGTCCCTCCGGGTATGTTGTGTCGAATGGCGTTGTCTAAGAGGATGGAGACGAGCTGGCTGAGCTGGGCGGCGTTTCCCACGACGCGCAGATCCTCCGCCACGTCGCATTGAAGCTTCGCGCCCTTTTCAAAAATGACCGTTTCAAAGGGGAGCGCCTCCCCCATGACGATCCGGCCAAGCTCCACCTCCGCCATCTCCGGCGTGACGTTCTCGGTCCGGGCCAGCTCTAAAAGCTGCGTGACCAGTGCCCCCATCCGGGCATTTTCATATTGGATGTTACTGAGCCACCGATTCTCTCCGATCTCACGCTTCAGCAGTTCCGCGTTGGCGTTGACCACGGAGACCGGGGTCTTCAGCTCGTGGCCCGCGTCGGAGATGAACTGCTTTTGCTTCCGATAGCTCTCCTCCAGAGGGCGGACGATCCGATTGGCAAGGAAAATCGCCACAAAGAACAGCAAAACGATGGCCATGCCGCCAAAAATCAGGGTATAGCGGAACAGAGTTGTCATGCTGTCCCGCACGATGGTGTTGTCCATAAAGGCCACCAGCGTGTAGCCGCCCTTGTCCACCGCCACATAGACGAGGCGCTCCTTGGTCCCACGGGTTTTTCCGCTTTGCACGATCTGCAAAGCGTATTCCCCAAGCTCCTCGTCTGTATAGATCTCCCGGCCGCTGTTGTCCACGGAGAGAAGGTCGCCGCCGTCCTTTGACACCGCCACCGAATAGAAGGTGGAGAGCTGGAAGGCCGGCGTGTCCTCGAACCGGGGGCCGTCGGGACGGCGCGACGGGGCCGCGTCCGGCTTCGTTGTCTCTCCCTGGCGGTCCCGGATATTCAGGGGATAGAGCTGGGCGTACCGCTCCAGCATATCCCGGTTCCGGGAGGACACCTCGCGGTAGCTGGATATGTAGATCACGGCCAGCGTACCCAGGAAGAGCAGAACCAGAGCGGACATGATGGCGGCCACGATCTTCCGTTTTGATTTTTTAAACATCCTCGCACCTCAATTCATATCCGATCCCCCGGACGGCTTTTATTTCCGTCTTCGCCCCGATGAAGGTGAGCTTTCGCCTTGTGAAGGACATATAGACCTCCACGTTGTTGTACTCGGCGTCGCTCTCATAGCCCCATATTTTCACCGCCAGCTGCTCCCGCGTCAGGACGCGGCCCTGGTTCGCCATCAGGTATTCTAAAATGTGGTACTCTTTCTCGCTGAGGCGCACGCTCTGTCCGTTCGTGAGGCATCGAAGCGACACCGCATTTGTGTCAAGAGATATATCCCCGAAGGTCAGCTGGCCGTCCGGGGAGGGGAGGTTCCTTCTCCCCAGGGCGCGGAGCCTGGCCAGAAGCTCCCGCGTCTCAAAGGGCTTTGTCAGGTAGTCGTCCGCGCCGCTGTCAAGGCCCGTCACCTTGTCGTCAAGCTCGCCCTTGGCCGTCAGCATCAGGATGGGCGCTTTTATCCCCAAATGCCGCGCCTGCCGCGCGATCTCATAGCCCGATTTACCGGGAAGCATCACGTCCAGCACGATAAGATCGTAGATCCCGCTCTCCACGGCATTCATCCCGGTAATTCCGTCGGCGCACCAGTCCACGTCGTATTTTTCAAGCCGCAGGATCTCGCAAAGCGCCTGCGCCATCCTTTTCTCGTCCTCTACGAGCAAGAGCTTCATTTTGATTCCCCCTTATATCAGCATTATACCATACCCGCAACGCGGGGATGGTATATTCGCCATGTTTCGCGGTTCCGCCCACCGGGCGGGAGCGAAACGGCATGAAATCAAATATATTATCCGCTCTGTGGATATTATACCATATAATATTGAAGAAAAATTGAACAGGCGTCGCATTTTCTTTTCGTTTTAAGTCCATTTAAGGTAAAAGGGGTAGGCTGTCACCGTAAAGGAGGTCTTGCGTATGATCAAGGTTGAGAATCTGACAAAATATTACGGCGACCACCTGGCTGTCAGCGGCCTGTCCTTCGAGATCGGCGAGGGCCACGTCTACGGCTTCCTGGGTCCCAACGGGGCGGGAAAGTCCACCACCATGAACATCATGACCGGGTGCCTTTCCGCCACCGAAGGGTCCGTCAACATTGACGGGCACGACATCTTTGAGGACCCGAAGGCCGCGAAAAAGCTTATCGGGTATCTCCCGGAGCAGCCGCCGCTGTATCTCGGCGAGACGCCGGTGGAGTATCTTCACTTCGTGGGCGAGGCCAAGGGCCTGCGCGGGGAAAAGCTGAAGACTGAAATAGAAAGCGCGGTGGAGGCCACGGGCATAGAGTCCGTCCGAAATAGGCGCATTGGCACGCTTTCCAAGGGCTACCGGCAGCGTGTCGGCATCGCCCAGGCGCTTTTGGGCGATCCGCGGGTCATCATCCTGGACGAACCCACCGTGGGCTTGGACCCCATTCAGATTCTGGAGATCAGGGAGCTGATCCGCAAGCTGGGCCGGACCCATACCGTCATTTTTTCCTCGCACATCCTCTCGGAGGTGCAGGCCATCTGCGACAGGCTTCTCATCATTGCGGGAGGGAAGCTCGTCGCGCAGGGTGAGCCGGAGGCGCTGGAGCGGGAGCTTGCCGGGGATAATGAGATCCTCCTCACCGCGGACACGGAGGCTTTTGAGGCGGCGGAGATCCTGTTCAACGTTGAGGGCCTGCACGCCGTCAGCGTCCGGGAGGAGGACGGCGTAACGGTTTTCCGGCTGAGCGCCGGATCGGGGAATGTATATGATTTGACCCGCGCTATTTTCCGGGCCTTTGCCGAGAACGGTGTGGCGATATTGGAAATGAGCGTCAAAAAGGCGAGCCTGGAGGATATTTTCTTAGAGCTTACGGAAAAGGAAGCTCCCATTCATTCGGAAAGAGAGGCGAACGGCCATGACGGCGATCTTGAAGCATGAGCTTAAATCCCACTTTCATTCCCTGACCGCCTGGGTATTCGGGGCTTTTTTGTTGTGCTTTGTGGGGATAGGCGCCCTTCAATACAACCTGAACAAGTCTGTCAGTAACTTTGAGTATGTCCTTGGCTACTGCTCCATCATCCTGGCCATCATCGTGCCGCTCCTGACCATGCGGACCATCGCCGAGGAGCGGAAGCAGAAAACCGATCAGCTCATCTACTCTCTGCCCGTCACCACCACCCAGGTGGTGCTGGGAAAATATCTGGCGCTTTTGATCCTGTTCGCGATCCCGCTTTTGATCGTATGCCTCTACCCGCTTATCTTTTCCCAGTACGGGGACGTCTATCTGCCCACCTCCTACGGCGCCATCGGGGCCTTCTTCCTGATGGGGGCTGCGCTTATCGCGCTGGGCGTCTTTCTTTCGTCGCTCACCGAAAACCAGGGCTTCGCCGCCGGGCTGGGCGTGGCGGTGATGCTCGCAAACTACTACAGCGTCAGCCTGTCGGAGTACGTCTCCCGGACGACGCTGGGTTCCGGCGTCGCCCTGGCCGTTATCGCCGTCCTTCTTTGTCTGCTCATCCGATACATGACCAAAAACGTCAATCTGGCCTACGGCGCGGCGGTGGTGCTGATATTGGGCCTTTCCGGCGTTTTGTACTTCAAGCCGGAGCTTTTGGAGGGACTTCTTCCGAAAATCATGGAAAAGCTCTCCTTCTTTGAACGCTTTTACACCTTTGTGGACGGGGTA
>CANQXK010000019.1 GCA_947627715.1 uncultured Oscillospiraceae bacterium | reverse complement strand
TATTGGTCTGAGGACGAATACAGGGAATTTTTAGAAGAGCTCAAGGCATATTCCTAATATTGAATAGATAAATTCCCATTTGAAGGGCCGATGAAATGCCTATAATGTAAAACCTGCGGGCGGTTCATCTGCCCGCAGGTTTGCCATTTTACAACTCTACGTCCTGCGCCCTGCGCGGGGCCTGTTCCCGCCGTTCCTGCCGCAAGATACCGTGCAAAGGGCGACCACGTGGCCGCCCTTCTTCTTGTTTTATTCGCCTTCAATGATTCCAAACCAGCGGAACGCCTCGCGGATGGCGTTCGCTTTCTCCGGCGTAAGCTCTGCGGCATACGGCCCGTGGACTCCTTTTGGGCCCTTATGCTGGACTTTCGCAAGCCCGCAGAGGTCTTTTGTCCACGAAATAGCAAGGTTGCTGACGTGCAGGCCGTAGTGCTTCTTGACCCACGCCCGGATTTGCTTGTATGTGGCGCGTTTGGTCTGTAAATGCGTTTCGCCCTCATAGTCGTCTATCTCGACTATGAGGGCGAACACGTTGCGGTATACGGCAAAACGGCCATTGGTCATGGTGTTCGTATACCTATTGGATGGTGGACCTGAAGAGACTCGAACTCTCGACCTCTCGGATGCGAACCGAACGCTCTCCCAGCTGAGCTACAGGCCCTTTTAGCTGCCCCGAAAGCGGACAGCTTAATTATTATACCACGATTTTTCTTTTTGTAAAGTCTTTTATTTCAATTCCCCAAGATTATTTTCCCGGAGGAAGCTCTCCGCCTTCAGCACGGCCAGGACGGTTTTGGCGTCCACGAGCTGGCCGGACATACACATTTTGTGCAGCTCCTCCAGGGGATAATACTCCACGTTCAAAAACTCATCCTCGTCCAGGTGGGCGCGGCCCGGCGTCAGCTCCAGGGCGAGGTAGATATACAGCGTCTCGGCGCAGTAGCCGGGGGAGGGGAGGAGGGACCCCAGGGAGATCATGCGCCCGGCGGTGAAGCCGGTCTCCTCGTTCAGCTCTCGGACGGCGCAGTCCAGGGGATCTTCCCCCTGCTCCAGCTTGCCGGCGGGGATCTCCAGCGTCTCCGCCATGAACGGGTAGCGGAACTGGCGGACCATGGGGACGGCGCCGCCGGCCGTCAGGGCGAGAATGCCCACGCCGCCGGTGTGATCCACCACCTCCCGGAAAGCCGTCTTTCCGTTTTGAAGCTCCACCGTGTCGCGGCGCACCCGCAGGATGCGGCCCTCGTAGATGACGTCGCTTTTAAGGGGCTTTTCGTAAAAGGTCATGGTGTCTCCGCCTTTCTCTGATGATACCCGTATTATACCCGCCGCCGCGCCGCCGCGTCAAGAGGGTTTGCTTGACACGTTGCACAAAAATAATCTTCTGATTTTGTGCGATTTGTCAGATTAGGCCGTTTATTTTTTCCGCGAGGCGGCGTATAATGCACCTGTAAGCAAGAGAAAGGTCCCAATGAAGGGGCCGCCAACACCAACAGTTGAACCGAGTGAACCGAGCAAAAGGAGTGAGGCGGTATGTTCAAAGGGTTGACCCGCAGTCTGCATCGGCTTTTTGCCGACCGTGTGCTTACAGTCCTCCGCCGGGACTCAAATTCCGGCGCTTACGTGGAGGACAAGGACCTTGCGGATTATCTGAAAGCCAAAAAGAAAAGCAAAGCGTAAACAGCGAGAAACGAGGACATCTCCCGGCGGCAACATTAGGCTGCAACCAGCGGCCGAAATCGCGCCTGCGGGCACCCGCCGGGAGATGCCCTCGTTTTTTCTATGCCAAAATCGCCCCGCCGGAGGGGCGGGAGGACAAAGGGCCTTCGCCCGGCCCCGGCGAAATATGCGCAAAAACTCCCTGAATTTCGTAAAATTCAGGGAGTTTTCTTCTCATACGCGGCCCTCGCCGCCGGGTCACAGGTTCTTCGCGCCCTTCAGGGCCTTCATGCGGAGGGCGTGGTCTAAGATGGCCTTGCGGATGCGCAGGGACTGGGGCGTGACCTCCAAAAGCTCGTCGTCGGCCAGAAACTCCAGGCACTGCTCCAGGCTCATCGTCCTGGGGGGCACCAGCCGCAGCGCCTCGTCGGAGCCGGCGGCGCGCATATTGGTCAGCTGCTTCTTCTTACAGACGTTGACGGTGATGTCCTCGTCCTTGGGGGTCTCGCCCACCACCATGCCGCCGTAGACCTGCACGCCGGGGGAGACGAACATGACGCCCCGGTCCTGCACGCCGAAGATGCCGTAGGCCACGGCCTCGCCGGTCTCGCTGGCGACCAAGGAGCCGGTGCCGCGCCTTGACAGCTCGCCCTTGTACTTTTCGTACTTCTCAAAGACGGAGCTCATGATGCCCTCGCCCCGCGTGTCGGTCAAGAACTCGTTGCGGTAGCCGAAGAGGCCCCTGGAGGGGACGAAGAAGGTCATCTTCATGCGGCTGCCCACGGGGTTCATCTCCACAAACTCGCCCCGGCGGGAGCTGAGCTTCTCAATGACAGCGCCCACGGAATCCTCCGGCACGTCCACCACGACGCGCTCGATGGGTTCGCATTTTTCGCCGTTGATCTCCCGCATCAGCACACGCGGGGGCGAGACGGCGAACTCGTAGCCCTCCCGCCGCATGGTCTCGATG
This sequence comes from uncultured Oscillospiraceae bacterium, assembly GCA_947627715.1. GTDB lineage: Bacteria > Bacillota > Clostridia > Oscillospirales > Oscillospiraceae > RUG626. Next base: position 42,908 of record CANQXK010000019.1, on the reverse strand, counting down.
AGGATACTGAGGTGCATCTCGCCGCGCCCCGCCACGTTGAAGCTGTGGTCGGACCCCTCCACCTCGGAGACCCGGAGGGACACGTCCTTCATGGTCTCCCGAAAGAGCCGGTCCCGGAGCTGCCGGGAGGTGACGTACTTGCCCTCCCGCCCGGCGAAGGGGGAGTCGTTGACGGAGAAGGTCATCTCCATGGTGGGAGCGGAAATTTTCACGAAAGGCAGGGCTTCCGGGGCCTCCGGGGCGCAGATGGTGTCGCCGATGGAGATGTCCGGGATGCCGGAGAGGGCGATGATGTTGCCGGAGTTCGACTCGGTGACCGGGGTCCTGGCAAGGCCGGAGAACTCGTAGAGGCTGACGGCGCGGGCCTTTTTGGGCACGGCGTCGGGGTCGTGGTAGTTGACCACGCTGAGGTCCTGATTCTGCCTGATAACGCCGCGCTCGATGCGCCCGATGGCGATGCGCCCCACGTAGTCGTTGTAGTCCAGGGACGAGACCAGCATCTGCAAAGGCTCGCCGTCGTGGTCCTCCGGGGCGGGGATGTAGTCCACAATGGTGTCGAAGAGGGGCTTCAAGTCCGTCCCCGGCACGTCGGCGGAGTAGCTGGCCGTGCCCTGACGGCCTGAGCAGAAGAGCATGGGGGAGTCGATCTGCTCGTCGGTGCAGCCAAGCTCGATGAGCAGCTCCAAGATCTCGTCCACCACCTCCAGCATCCGCTGGTCGGGGCGGTCTATCTTGTTGAGTACCACGATGACCCGGTGGCCCAGCTCCAGGGCCTTGGAGAGGACGAAACGGGTCTGGGGCATGGGTCCCTCGGCGGCGTCCACTAAGAGGATAACGCCGTTGACCATCTTCAGGATGCGCTCCACCTCGCCGCCGAAGTCGGCGTGGCCCGGCGTGTCCACAATGTTGATCTTGATGTCGCCGTACTGGACGGCGGTGTTCTTGGCGAGGATGGTGATGCCGCGCTCGCGCTCCAAGTCATTGGAGTCCATGACGCGCTCCTGCACCGCCTGATTTTCGCGGAAAACGCCGGACTGCTTGAGCATCTCGTCCACCAGGGTGGTCTTCCCGTGGTCAACGTGGGCGATGATGGCGACGTTGCGGATGTTTTTTCCCATGGTAACACTTCTCTTTCTGCGCACTAAAAAGTTTAACCGATGTATTATATAACGCCTGTCAATCCTTTTTCAAGACACGAAACGGAAAAGCGGCGGGAGGTTTGCGTGTTTTTTTCGTCAAATCTGCCCACCAGTCAGGGGAGAGGGGGAGGTTGCCGTGGACACGGCAAGAGGTGTCCGCCTGGAGGGCGGACGGGGAGCGCCGGGGAGGCCCGGCGGGCATTTACTTTCCTCTTTTTGGATTCCCAAAAAGAGAGAAAGTAACAAAGGAGAAAAAAGAACCAGCGGGGGGATTTCGATTTTCCCCCCGCTGGACACACCCCCGGGGGACGCACAAACGGAGCATCGGCTATCGTCGAGAGCAAAATGCCTTCCCCGCAGGGCGGGGAAGGTGTCGCCGGAGGCGACGGATGAGGTGGGAACCGCCTCCCCTCTCTGAGGGGAGGTGGCCCGGAGGGCCGGAGGGGAGCTTGGCGCTCGTCGGCCTCATCCGACCCCCTTCGGGGGCCACCTTCCCCACAAGTGGGGAAGGCTTTTTGCTCTGCAAATTACGGGCCTTCTGCGTATACAGGACAGGCCGCCGACAAAGGAAATGCCTTCCACGCAGGGCGGGGAAGGTGGGAAAAAACGGGGTCCCCGGCGGGCCTTGGCCCGCTGGGGAGAGGAGGAGCGAACCCTGCGCCTGAGCGTTCACGCTCTGCGGGGACGCGAGGTTAAGCGGGTTCCGCGACGACGCGGCGACGGATGAGGTGAGAAAAGCGGCGAAGCCGCAACCATATCCCACCGACATCTACTTCTTGTCAACGGCGTCGTTGCAAAGGAGGTGATCCGTTGTGACGTTCAGTATGCGGGACAGCTTGACGAGCGTATCCAGCGGCGGCTGAGTCTCGCCCTGCTCATACTTCTGATAGCCGTTGAGGGATATACCCAGCAGGTCCGCCATTCGCTGCTGAGTAAGGTTCGCGTCTATCCGCGCCTGCCTGAGCCTTTTTCTGAACATTTTTTTCACCCGCCTATTGACATTATATCTATCAGTATAATATAATACCCCTTACAAATATACATACTAACAATATGCAATACACGGAGGTATACGATGAAACATGACGAAGACTGGGCGGAGGAGATGTTCAGGGAGAAGCCGCCGGCGGGGTATGCGCCTACGCTGCTGGAGGCGGTGACGCTGGCAGACATGGGCGACCAAATAAAAGCCGTGTCGGCGGCGTATAACTACGGGTTTATCCGGGGCCGGAGGTACGAGAAAGCCCAGGCGCGAAAGCTGCGTAAAGGGGGCGGTCACACCGGCTGAGGGTCGCGGGCGTGAAGCTCGTTTTCGGACGCTTCCCCGGCGAAGAATTTTCGCAGATTCTCCGCCGTTGTCTCCGCGATGGCCTGAAGGGCCTCCTGGGTCAAAAACGCCTGGTGGCTGGTCACCAGCACGTTGGGCTGGCTGAGGAGCAGATTCAGGGTGTCGTCCCGCATGACCCTGGAGGACACGTCCTCGTAAAAAACGTCCGCCTCCTCCTCGTAGACGTCCAGGCCCGCCGCGCCCACCTTGCCGGACTTGACGTTGTCCAAAAGGGCCTCGGAGTCGATGAGCGCGCCCCGTGAGGTGTTGACGATCACAACGCCGTCGCGCATCTGGTGAAAGGCGGAGCGGCCGAGAAGGTGATAGGTGGAGGGGGTCAGCGGGCAGTGCAGGGAGATGACATCGGAGCGGCGGATAAGCTCGTCCAGGCGCGTATACTCGATCCCCGCGCCCCACTTCGGCTCCGGGTCGCTGGCGATGACGCGGGCGCCGAAGCCGGCGGCCATCCCCGCAAAGCGGAGGCCCACCTTGCCCGTGCCCACCACGCCCACGGTTTTGTTCTCCAAATTCATGCCCACCAGCCCCTCAAGGCTGAAATTCCGCTCCCGCGTGCGGGTGAAGGCCCGGTGCGTCCGGCGGGTGAGGGTGAGGAGCAGCGCCATGGCGTGCTCGGCCACGCTGGCCGGGGAGTAGGCCGGGACCCGAAAGACCCGGATGCCGTTGGCCGCCGCCGCGGCCAGGTCCACGTTGTTGTACCCCGCGCACCGCAGCGCCGCAGCCCTCACGCCGTTTTCCGCGAGGACGGAGAGCGTCCTCGCCCCCAGGTCGTCGTTGACAAAGGCGCAGACGGCGTCGCACCCCCGCGCCAGGACGGCGGTGTCCGGCGTCAGGCGCGTCTCAAGATACAAAAGCGTAAGCCCCGCCCTGGGGCCGGCCCGGTCGAACCACGTCCGATCGTAGCTTTTGGCGTCGTAAAAGGCGATTTTGTTCACAGAGCTGCCTCCAAAAAAATAATTTAAAATATTTAAAAATAATACTTGACAAAGCTTTATATTTGTGCTATAGTCGGAATAAAGGATGGTCCGGGCGGCGAAAAAGGCCGGGGCCGGGCGGAGCCTTGGGCAAAGCCGGGGCCGGAAATAGTATATCCCTTCCGGGGCGCGGCCATACAGCGCGGGCTTTTGACGCCGGAAATGAAAAAAACTGTGGAAAAAGAGGAAACAAGGGTATATAATAACCACAACGCGCCAAAAGCGCCAAAAAATAAGACGCGGCAGCCAGCCGCGGGAAGGACATCGTATGAAAAACAGCGAAAAGACCCTGGACATGATCGTAAACCTGTGCAAGAGCCGCGGCTTCATCTACGCCGGAAGTGAGATCTACGGCGGCCTTGCCAACTCCTGGGACTACGGCCCCCTGGGAGTGGAATTTAAGAACAACGTGAAAAAGGCGTGGCTGAAGAAATTCGTGCAGGAGTCCCCCTACAACGTGGGGCTGGACGCGGCCATCATCATGAATCCCCAGACGTGGGTGACCACGGGGCACGTCTCCAGCTTCTCCGACCCCCTTTTGGACTGCCGGGCCTGCAAGTCCCGCCACCGGGCGGATAAGCTCATCGGCGATGAGCACCCGGAGGTCAACACCGACGCCATGACCTTTGACGAGATGGACAAATTCATCGCCGGACACGAGGACGTCATCTGCCCCGTGTGCGGCAAGCACGACTTCACCCCCATCCGCAAATTCAACCTGATGTTCAAGACCGCCATCGGCGTGACGGAGGACTCCTCCTCCACCTGCTATCTCCGTCCGGAGACGGCCCAGGGCATCTTTGTCAACTTCCCCAACATCCAGCGCACCACCCGCCGCAAGCTCCCCTTTGGCGTCTGCCAGGTGGGCAAGGCCTTCCGCAACGAGATCACCCCCGGCAACTTCACCTTCCGCACCAGGGAGTTTGAGCAGATGGAGTGCGAGTTCTTCTGCAAGCCGGGCACGGACCTTGAGTGGTTCGCCTACTGGAAAAAGTTCTGCATCGACTGGCTGAAATCCCTGGGCCTGAAGGAAGAGAACATGCGTTACCGGGACCACGAGCCGGCGGAGCTGGCCTTCTACTCCAAGGCCACCACGGACATCGAGTACGCCTTCCCCTTCACCGACTGGGGGGAGCTGTGGGGCATCGCCGACAGGACCGACTATGACCTGACGCGCCATCAGGAGGCGTCAGGCAAGGACCTCACCTACTACGACCAGGAGGCAAACGAGCATTTTATCCCCTACGTCATCGAACCCAGCCTTGGCTGCGACCGGGTGGCCCTGGCGTTTCTCTGCGAGGCGTACGACGAGGAGCATTTAGTCGATGCCAAGGGCAAGGAGGACGTGCGCGTGGTGCTGCGGCTCCACCCGTTCCTGTCCCCCTACAAATGCGCGGTGCTGCCGCTCTCCAAGAAGCTCTCCGACAAGGCCATGGAGATAAGAAACGAGCTGGCGAAGTCCTACATGGTGGACTTCGACGACGCCGGGTCCATCGGCAAGCGTTACCGCCGGGAGGACGAGATCGGCACGCCTTTCTGCGTGACATACGACTTCGACTCTGAACAGGACGGGTGCGTCACCGTCCGGGAGCGGGACACCATGGAGCAGGTGCGCATCCCCATCGGCGAGCTGGAGAGCTACATCGCCCAGCGCGTGGCGTTTTGAGCCATGAAGCTGTTTGACGCGATTTGGTATAACGGCGGCCGGGGACCGGCCGACGGCAACAACTACTGGCGGCGGCTCACCATATGGCACTATGTCTGGGTGGGCGCGCTTCTGACGGCGCTGAGCGCCGCCGCAGGCAGCCTGGCGCTGGTGGTGGGGGGCGTCTATCCGGGGATAAAGGACGCGAATTTTCAGTGGAGCTATTTTTCCGAGCCGTGGATCCTCTTCCTCAATATTCTCCCGGTGCTTCTTCTCACTGCGGCGCTGTATTTTTCCACCGGGAGGGCGTGGATAGCGTATCTGGGTTCGTCCCTCACCGTGCTGGCGCTGGCCATCGTGGATTTTTACAAGCTCGCCATCAGGAACGAGACCTTTAAGGCTTCGGATCTGGGGCTGGTGGGCGAGGCGGCCGGGATCATTTCAAATTACACGATCGTCATATCGGGACGGGCGGTCATCTCCATACTGGCTGTCGTTTTGGGGACGGCGCTGGCGGCGCTCCTGGCACGCGGCGCGCTGAAAAAGGCCTGGGTCCGCGTCGTTGGCGCGGTCTTGAGCCTGGGCGTGCTCGTGACGCTGATCTTCACCCTCTATGCCAGTGACGCCGTGTATGACCGCGCGGTGAACAACACTGCGGAATACAACATATGGATGGAGCAGCAGGTCTACGCCTCGAAGGGCTTTTTATACTCCTTCCTCCACTCCGTATCCGAAGCCATCCCCCAGCCCCCGGAGGGGTACGACGAGGATGAGGCCGCGAAGACGCTTGCCGGGTACAGCGACGGCTCCATTGAGGAGGAACGGCGCGTCAATTTGATCGCCGTGATGCTGGAGGCATACTGCGACCTTTCGGAATACCCCCAGATAGGCGTGGACGAGGACGTTTACGCGCCGCTCCATGAGCTTCAGGCGGAGAGCCTTCACGGGCATATCGTCTCCAACACCTTCGGCGGCGGGACGGTGGACTCCGAACGCTGCTTTTTGACGGGTTTCGCCGAGACGGAGGAGTTCCGGGAGAAAACCGACTCATACGCCTGGTTCCTGCGCCGCAACGGTTACTATACGGAGGGGCTTCACCCCGGAAACAACTGGTACTACGACAGGGAAAACGTGGAGAGGAATCTGGGCTTTGAAAAGTATTATTTCCTGGAGGACTTCGGAACGGGCGACAGGAGCGACAGCTTCTTCTTCTCGGAGCTTACCGCGCTCATAGAGAACCGGGACAAGTCTGTACCCTATTTTAACTACTCCATATCTTTCCAGAATCACGGCAGCTACGACAGCGCCTCAACGGGGGAGAAGTCGTACCTCGTCCGTGGAGACAAGCCCGAGCCGGTATACAACACGGTGAACAACTATCTCACCGGCATTGCCGACACGAGCCGGAGGATGCTTGATTTTGTAAACTCCCTGCGGGACGACCCGGAACCCTTTGTGGTGGTTTTTTACGGCGACCACAAGCCGTATCTGGACACCGCTTATGATGAGCTTGGAGTCGATCTTGATCCGGCTGCCGGGGAGGGCTTTTACAACTACTGCTCCACGCCCTATCTGATCTGGGCCAACGACGCCGCCAGGCGCGCCACAGGCGGGGACTTTACCGGCGAGGGCGGCGATGTATCCGCGTGCTTTTTGATGGACAAGGTATTTGAGGAGTGCGGTTGGGGCAGAAGCGCCTACGGCCAGATCCTCCACGACGCCGCGCTGCGCGTCAGCGTCATCAACACCTCCTTTGACGTGTCGGTGGTGGACGGGCAGATACTCCATGAGCTTACCGGGGAACAGAGGGAGCTTGTAAACGGCGTCCTCTATGCCGGATATTACACAAAGAAACACTTCTCCTATGGGGAACTTTTGGGGGGTTGACATGGAGACAGGTTCGCAATTTGCCAAACGCCTCCGGCCTGCCGGGTGCGTGGCCGTGCTGGTGCTGGCGGTGGTGGCCACGGCCCTGCTGTTTACCGCCAGGGGGACGCCTGTGGAGGGGTACGCCCCGGCGGAGAGCGCGGAATACTATAGGGAGCATCCGGAGGCGCTGGCCGGGGAGATCCGGGAGCGGATCCTGCCGAAGATCGACGCGGAGGGCGTGGAGCTGACGCTTTCAGAGGGCGTTATCCGGGTCTCCGGGCCGAAGGGCGCGCTCCACAACGCCAGGCTTGCCATCATCCACTATTTTGACGAGGATCTCTTTGAATTTACGGAGGTGCCTGAATGAGGGACGGCTTTGTAAAGGTCGCGGCGGCCACGCCGAAGATCCGGGTGGCCGACTGCGCGTATAACGCCGGGGCCATCGCCGCGCTCTGCCGCGAGGCGGCGGGGATGGGGGTGAAGCTCCTGGTTTTCCCGGAGCTTTGCGTCACCGGCTACACCTGCGGCGACCTCTTTTTGCAGGATACGCTTTTGGACGCGGCGGAAAAGGCGCTCCGGCGCATCCTTGACGAGACGGCGGCGCTTGATATGCTCATCGCCGTGGGGCTGCCCGTGCGGGGAGGCGGCGAACTCTACAACTGCGCCGCGATCCTCCGGGGCGGGGAGCTTCTGGGGCTGGTCCCCAAGAGCTATCTTCCCAACTACGGGGAATTTTACGAGCAGAGATGGTTTACCTCCGGGGCGGGGGCGAATATTTACACCGAGCTTGCGGGATGCCCCGCGGTGATCGACAGACGGAGCCTTTTTGAGTGTACGTCCGTCCCCGGCCTCACGGTGGGGGTGGAGATCTGCGAGGACCTGTGGGCCGCCGACCCGCCCTCCACCGGTCTTGCGCGGGCCGGGGCCACGGTGATTTTGAACCTGTCCGCCTCCAACGAGCTGGTGGGCAAGGCGGCCTACCGCCGGGAGCTGGTGAAGAACCAGTCCGCAAGGCTTCTGTGCGCCTATATCTACGCCGACGCGGGGGAGGGGGAGAGTTCCACCGACCTTGTGTTCGCGGGACACGATCTCATCGCCGAAAACGGCACGGTGCTGGCGGAGAGCCGCTTTAAGACGGGCCTTACCGTCTCGGAGATCGACGTTCAGCGCCTGATGTTCGACCGCCGCCGCAACACCACCTTCACAGGCACATCGGGGGACGGGTACGGGTCCACGGAGTTTTCCCTGGAGGCCGAGGACACCGTTTTGACCCGCCCCGTGGCCCGCAGTCCCTTCGTCCCCGCCGATCCCGGCCAGCGGGACGAGCGATGCGGCGAGATCTTCTCCATCCAGACACAGGGCCTCAAAAAGCGCATGGAGCACACCGGGGCGAAAAAGCTGGTGGTGGGCGTCTCCGGCGGCCTCGACTCCACCCTGGCGATGCTGGTCAGTGCCAGGGCGGTCCGGGAGCTGGGCCTTCCGGCGGGCGCTCTTCTGGCCGTCACCATGCCCTGCTTCGGCACCACCGCCCGCACCAGGTCCAACGCCACGGTCCTGGCGGAGCGCCTGGGGGCGGAGCTTCGGGTGGCGGACATCACGAAAGCGGTGAGACAGCACTTTGAGGACATCGGCCACGACGAGGGCGACCACAGCGTGGTCTATGAAAACGCCCAGGCCAGGGAGCGCACCCAGGTGCTCATGGACCTTGCCAACGGCGTGGACGGCCTTGTGGTGGGCACCGGGGACCTCTCGGAGCTGGCGCTGGGCTGGGCCACCTACAACGGCGACCACATGAGTATGTACGGCGTCAACGCCGGGGTGCCCAAGACCCTGGTGCGCTACGTGGTGGGCTGGTACGCCGGGACCTGCGGCGATGAGGGGCTGGCCGCCGTGCTGAACGACATCCTGGCTACCCCCGTCTCGCCGGAGCTTCTGCCGGCGGAGAACGGCCAGATCAGCCAGAAGACCGAGGACCTGGTGGGGCCTTACGAGCTTCACGACTTCTTCCTTTACTGCTTCGTCCGCTTCGGCATGGGGCCGAAGAAGATCTTCCGATTGGCAAAATACGCCTTCGCCGGCGTTTACGACGGCGAGACGGTCCTGAAGTGGCTCAAGATCTTCGTCCGCCGCTTCTTCGCCCAGCAGTTCAAGCGGTCCTGCCTGCCGGACGGGCCGAAGGTGGGGTCGGTGGCCCTGTCCCCGCGGGGCGACTGGCGGATGCCCTCGGATGCCGCGGCCAAGGCGTGGCTTGACGAGCTGGAGGAGCTGTATGTCTGAGCTGATCGCCGCCGTGGCCACCGGGCCTGTCCGGGCGGCCGTGGGTATCGTCAGGCTGTCCGGCGAGGGGGCCATCGACTGCGTTGACCGCGTGTTCCGCGCCCGGCGCGGACGAAAAATGGCGGATACCCCGCCGGGAAGGAGCGTTTACGGCGGGGTCTACGGCGCGGACGGGGCGCTTTTGGACACCTGCCTCTGCACCGTCTCCCGCGCCCCCCGCAGCTACACCGGGGAGGACACGGCGGAGCTTTCCTGCCACGGCTCCCCGGCGGCCCTGGCGGCGGTGCTGACGGCGCTTTTTGAGAACGGCGCGCGGCAGGCGCGGCCGGGGGAATTTACAAAACGCGCCTTTTTAAACGGAAAGCTGGACCTCACCGAGGCCGAGGCCGTCATCGACCTCATCGACGCGGACACGCAGGCGGCGGCGAAAAACGCCGCGGGGCAGCTCACGGGGGCGGTGACGCGGAAAACCGACGCGGTGTACTCCGAGCTTTTGGACGTCGCCGCCCATTTCCACGCGGTGGTGGACTGGCCCGACGAGGACATCGAGGACTTCCGGCTGGAGGCGTACCGGGGGACTTTGGAGCGGGGGGAAAGGACCCTCCGGGGGCTTCTGGACACCTTCCAACGGGGCAGGCTCCTGCGGGACGGCGTGAGGACCGCCATCGTGGGCCGCCCCAACGTGGGGAAGTCCTCCCTTTTGAACGCCCTCGTGGGCTTTGACCGGGCCATCGTCACCGACGTTCCGGGGACCACCCGCGACACGGTGGAGGAGACGTGCGTTTTAGGGGGCGTGAAGCTGCGCCTCGCGGACACGGCGGGACTTCGCCGGACGGACGACGCGGTGGAAAAACTGGGGGTGGAACGCTCCCTGGACGCCATGGAGCGGGCGGAGCTTATTCTGGCGGTGCTGGACCTCTCGGCCCCCTTCACCCAGGAGGACGCCCGGATCGTGGAAAGAGCGGCCTCGACAGCCAGGACGGTCCTGGTCCTGAACAAGGCGGACCTCCCCCAAAAGCTCGTCCTGCCGCCGGAGGCGCGGGCGCTGCCCCGCGCGGCGCTGTGCGCCAGGACGGGGGAGGGGACGCGGGAGCTTTCGGCGCTGGTGGAGGGGCTTTTCCCCAGGCCGGAGGGCGTGGCGGAGGGGGAGATCCTGACCAACGCCCGCCAGGCCGGGGAGGTCCAGACGGCGCTGGACGCCCTGCGGGAGGCCGGAGAGGCCATCCGGGACGGGGTGACCCCCGACGCGGTCCTGACGCTTTTGGAGGAGGCGATGGAGGCGCTGGGGAGGCTTTCGGGCCGCGCCCTGGCCTCCGACGTGACGGACAGGATCTTTGAACGCTTCTGCGTCGGGAAATAATCTTGAATTTTTCCCGGAAAGAGCTTGAAAACGGGAAATACTGCTGATATAATAACGGTGGTTTTTCAAGACTGAAAAAATATTTTTTTTACGAGGAAGGATACACAAATGGCAAAAAAATATGTCTATCTGTTCTCCGAGGGCAACGCCAATATGCGTGAGCTGCTGGGCGGCAAGGGCGCGAACCTGGCCGAGATGACCAACATCGGCCTGCCCGTCCCCCAGGGCTTCACCATCACCACCGAAGCCTGCACCCAGTACTACGAGGACGGCCGCACCATCAACGACGAGATCATGGCCGAGGTCAACCAGTACGTCAAGAAGATGGAGGAGATGAACGGCAAGAAGTTCGGCGACCTCAAGAACCCCCTGCTGGTCTCCGTCCGCTCCGGCGCCCGCGCCTCCATGCCCGGCATGATGGACACCATCCTGAATCTGGGCCTCAACGACGACGTGGTGGCCGCCATGATCGCCGGAAACCCCGACCCCAAGTTTGAGCGGTTCGTCTATGACTCCTACCGCCGCTTCATCCAGATGTTCTCCGACGTGGTCATGGAGGTGGGCAAGAAGTACTTCGAGCAGCTCATCGACCAGATGAAGGAGCGCAAGGGCGTGAAGTTCGACGTGGAGCTTACCGCCGCCGATCTGAAGGAGCTGGCCGAGGAGTTCAAGGCCGAGTACAAAAAGCAGCTGGGTCAGGACTTCCCCTCCGACCCCCAGGTCCAGCTTTACGAAGCCATCCGCGCGGTGTTCCGTTCCTGGGACAACCCCCGCGCCAACGTGTATCGCCGTGACAACGACATCCCCTACAGCTGGGGCACCGCCGTCAACGTCATGCCCATGGTGTTCGGCAACCTCAACAACAACTCCGGCACCGGCGTGGCCTTCACCCGCGACCCCGCCACCGGCGAGAAGAAGCTCATGGGCGAGTTCCTTGTGAACGCCCAGGGCGAGGACGTGGTGGCCGGCGTGCGCACCCCCATGCCCATCTCCCAGATGGCCGAGCAGTTCCCTGAGGCGTATGCCGACTTCGTGAAGGTCTGCGACACCCTGGAGAACCACTACCGCGATATGCAGGACATGGAGTTCACCGTGGAGAACGGCAAGCTCTACATGCTCCAGTGCCGCAACGGCAAGCGCACCGCCCCCGCCGCCCTGAAGATCGCCTGCGACCTGGTGGACGAGGGCATGATCGACGAGAAGAAGGCCGTGGCCATGATCGACCCCCGGAACCTGGACACCCTGCTCCATCCCCAGTTTGACCCCGCCGCCCTGAAGAAGGCGGAGGCCATCGGGAAGGGCCTTGGCGCCTCCCCCGGCGCGGCCTGCGGCAAGGTGGTCTTCTCCGCCGAGGACGCCAAGGAGTGGAAGGCCCGCGGCGAGAAGGTCGTTCTCGTCCGGCTGGAGACCTCCCCGGAGGACATCGAGGGCATGAAGGCCGCCCAGGGCATCCTCACGGTGCGCGGCGGCATGACCTCCCACGCGGCCGTTGTGGCCCGCGGCATGGGCAAGTGCTGCGTCTCCGGCTGCGGCGACATCAACATGGACGAGGCCAATAAAAAGTTCACCCTGGCCGGCAAGACCTATCACGAGGGAGACTGCATCTCCATCGACGGCTCCACCGGCAACATCTATGACGGGCTGATCCCCACCGTGGACGCCACCATCTCCGGCTACTTCGGACGGATCATGGGCTGGGCCGACAAGTACCGCAAGCTGAAGGTCCGCACCAACGCCGACACCCCCACCGACGCCAAGAAGGCCCGCGAGCTGGGCGCTGAGGGCATCGGACTTTGCCGCACCGAGCATATGTTCTTCGGCGAGGGCCGCATCGACGCTTTCCGCGAGATGATCTGCGCCGAGACGGTGGAAGAGCGCGAGGCCGCCCTTGCCAAGATCCTGCCCATGCAGCAGGCGGACTTCGAGGGCCTCTATGAGGCTCTGGAGGGCACCCCCGTCTGCATCCGCTTCCTGGATCCCCCGCTTCACGAGTTCGTCCCCACCGAGGAGGCCGACATCGAGCTTCTGGCGAAGGCCCAAGGGAAGAGCGTTGAGACCATCAAGGCCCTCATCGCCTCCCTCCACGAGTTCAACCCCATGATGGGCCACCGCGGCTGCCGTCTGGCGGTCACCTATCCTGAGATCGCCGTGATGCAGACCCGCGCCGTCATCCGCGCCGCCATCAACGTCCAGGCCAAGCACCCCGACTGGAATGTGGAGCCTGAGATCATGATCCCGCTGGTGGGCGAGGTCAAGGAGCTTAAATACGTCAAGGACTTCGTGGTCAAGACCGCCGATGAGGAGATCGCCAAGGCCGGCGTCTCCCTCAAGTATCAGGTGGGCACCATGATCGAGATCCCCCGCGCCGCCCTCACCGCCGACGACATCGCAAAGGAGGCCGACTTCTTCTGCTTCGGCACCAACGACCTCACCCAGATGACCTACGGCTTCAGCCGCGACGACGCCGGCAAGTTCCTGGGCGCGTACTACGACGCCAAGATCTTCGAGAGCGACCCGTTTGCCAAGCTCGACCAGGTGGGCGTGGGCAAGCTCATGAAGATGGCCATTGAGCTGGGCCGCCCCGTGAATCCCAAGCTCCATGTGGGCATCTGCGGCGAGCACGGCGGAGACCCCTCCAGCGTGGAGTTCTGCCACAGCATCGGTCTCGACTACGTCAGCTGCTCCCCCTTCCGCGTCCCCATCGCCCGTCTCGCCGCCGCCCAGGCCGCGATCAAGGAGATGTGAGCGAAGGCGCTGCCCTTAAAAAGCCTGTTTGACGAATAAGTTAACCGGGGTGTACCGCGAAATCGGTACACCCCGGCTTTTGCTTTATATACGTTTATTCAAAATTCTTTATCTCCTTCCCTGAGACAAGGCGGCGGTGGGTGTAGTACGTAAAAATAATGTTCCAATGAAATTTCGACGGGGAGGAGGGGGCGTTTTTGGGCGGGTACATCATAACGTTATCGCAAACGAGAAATATCTCCCCAAAAAATTGCCTGAGTTCCCCGCAATAGACGCCCGCGTCGTCGTAGAAGCAAAGCTCCACCCGGTCATCGTACCGCTCAATATCCACGTCGAGTTCCATGTCTCCGGCGGCCGCCACGGCCCGGCTAATCAGCTCCTCCGCCCTCTCGATGCGCTCCGGCACGGGGATATACACGCTGTTCTTTTCAACATCGTCCAGCAGCTTTTCAAATTTGGCGCGCAGCTCCCCCTTGCCGGGGCCTGCCGCCCCGTTCTCCGGCTCCCGGCTCTCAGGGTGACGAATGGAATACAACGTCTTTTTCATTGTTCCGCCTCCGATTTGTAATTGATGATACGCATATGTTACGATAATTGTATACTTGCTATGTAAATTAGTCAATAGCTATCATCGAATGACTGAGTATTTTTCCTGCACATACTATAATTTACGCAGAGAAGGTGGTGCGGAAAAATGTCGGTCAGCTTCAAAAATCGGGACAGAGTTATTCAACTTGGCATCGCTATCGGGATGCTCCGAAGGATGCGCGGTATGTCTCAGGAACAGCTTGCGGAGAAGGCCGGGATAAGCCGGGGGCATCTCAGTACGATCGAGGCCCCAAATATGGCCGCCGGTATGTCGATAGATACCTTCTTTAACATCGCGGACGCGCTGGAGATCGATCCCGCCGACCTTATCAAGGCCGCCATGTTCCCGGACAGCATCATTAAGTGACAATAGTATGCCCCGCTCTGTCAGTTAAGACGGCGCGGGGTTGTTTTCTCTGGCGAAGGGTGGTATGATAAGGAAAACGGATTGAGGAGGCGCGGAGATGGCGGATATGCTCGACTACATCGCCTGGCGGGGGGACCTGCCCATGGAGGCGGACGGTTTCAACGAGGCGGACGGGGCGATCCTGGCGAGGTTTGCGTATATGCCCTTTGAGGACTTCCAGACCCCGCCGGAGGACGGCTTTACCACGGTGCGGGAGCTGGCGGCCCAATCCTTGACGGACGGGAGGCTCGTTGAGCTGGAACGCTGGAAGCTCCGGGACCGGGAGCTGATGGAGGCCATGGCGGCAAGCCGCCGGTTCGGCGGGCTTCAGGCCGGGTACAGCTTCAGCCGGTTTGACGAGAAGCTCCAGACGCAGTTTGCCGCCGTGACGGTGCGCCTGCCGGACGGGCGGGCGGTCATCGACTTTCGCGGCACGGACAACACCATCGTGGGGTGGAAGGAGGACCTGAATATGTCCTACCTCTGCCCCATCCCCGGCCAGATCACGGCGGCGGACTACGTCCGGCGCATGGCGGCTCTGACGGAGGGGCGGCTGATCCTCTGCGGCCACTCCAAGGGCGGGAATCTGGCGGTGTACGCCGGGGCCTTCTGCGGGGAGGCGATCCAGGAGCGCATCGACGCGGTGTACAACTACGACGGGCCGGGGTTCTTTGAGGACGTGCTCCAGAGCGATGGATACCGGGGCATCTGCGGGAAGATACATACCTTTATCCCGCAATTCTCCGTGGTGGGGATGCTCCTGGGCCGGGGCGAGAAGTCGTCCGTGGTCCACAGCACGGAAAACGGCCTCCACCAGCACGATATGTACTCCTGGGAGATGCGCGGGCCGGGGTTCGTGCATATGGGCACCGTCACCGGCGGGAGCAAATTCGTGGACTCGGCCCTGAAGGCGTGGATCGCCGAAATGACCCCGGAGCAGTTTGAGCTGTTCGCGGACGCCATCTACAAGGTGATGGAGGACACCAACGCCAGGACCCTCCATCAGATGCGGGAAAATCTGCGGGAGACGGTCATGAGCGTCATGCGGTCGGTGGGGGAGATGGACGAGGGGACCCGCCGGGCGGTGATGGAGTGCGTGAAGCTCCTGCTCATCAACGCCGGAAGGGGCGTGAAGGAGGAGTTCCACGAGCGCAGCGCCCCCTGAGAAGGGGCGGGCGCGGGGGCCGTCCGGGAAAAAACACGGGGCGAAGCCCGAAAAAAGCCTTGAAAACGCCGAAGGTATGTGGTAGAATCATCAAAGATACGGCAATGACGAGGAAAATGGCGCAAAAGCGTTCCCGCAGAGAGGGGAGACCACCGGCTGAAAGTCCCCCGGACACGCCGCGCCTGTTCGCCTCCGAGCTCCGGCCAATCCCCGGCGTGAAGCCCGCGTTAAGGGCGTCGAGTGCGCGCGAAAGCGCGAATTTGGGTGGTACCGCGGAAGCTCCTTCCGTCCCAAGCGGGATGGGGGAGCTGTTTTTTGCCCCGCGTCCGGCGGTCTGCCAGAGACATACATTATATAAATACAAAATACTGTATACGGAGTGATACCATGAGAGAACAACTGGCAAAAATCCGGGAGGAGGCCCTGGCGCGCCTCTCCGCCGTGGCGGGGGGAGCGCAGTTAGAGGAGCTTCGCGTGCGCTATCTGGGCAAGAAGGGCGAGCTTACCGCAGTTCTGAAGCAGATGGGCGCGCTCCCCGCCGGGGAGCGGCCGGAGATGGGCAAGCTGGCCAACGAGGTCCGCGCCGCCATCGAGGAGAAGCTCGCCGAGGCAAAGACGCGGATCGAGGCCGGCGCGCTGGAGCAGAAGCTCCGGGCGGAGGCCGTGGACGTCACCGTCCCCGGAAAGAGCGTGAAGACGGGCCACCGGCACCCCATGTATATCGCCCTGGACGAGATGAAGGAGATCTTCATCGGCATGGGCTTCACGGTGGTGGACGGGCCGGAGATCGAGCTTGCGGAGCTTAACTTCGACCGCCTCAACGCCGGGGAGGGCCACCCCTCCCGCGACTGGTCGGACACCTTCTACTTCGACCGGGACGGGCGGGTGATGCTCCGCAGCCAGACAAGCCCCATGCAGGTGCGGGCCATGGACAGCCTGCCCCTGCCCATCCGCATGGTGGCCCCCGGGCGCGTCTACCGCAAGGACGAGGTGGACGCCACCCACTCCCCCATGTTCCACCAGGTGGAGGGCATGGTCATCGATAAGGGCGTGACCATGGCAGACCTCAAGGGCACGCTGAACACCGTGGTGAAGAGCCTCTACGGCGAGGACACGCAGACCCGCTTCCGCCCCCACCACTTCCCCTTCACCGAGCCGTCCTGCGAGATGGATGTCCAGTGCCACAAGTGCGGCGGCGCGGGCTGCCCCACCTGCAAGGGCGAGGGCTGGATCGAGCTTTTGGGCGCGGGGATGATCCACCCCCACGTCTTGGAGATGGCCGGCATCGACCCGGAGGTGTGGTCCGGCTGGGCCTTCGGCTTCGGCTTGGAGAGGCTGGCCATGCGCCGGTTCAAGATCGACGACCTGCGCCTGATCTTTGAGAACGACGTGCGGTTCTTAGAGCAGTTTTAAGGAGGGGTCAACATGAATTTATCACGAAAATGGCTCAATGAGTTCGTGCGGATAGACGCCGGCGACCGCGACTTCGCCGAGGCGATGACCCTCTCCGGGTCCAAGGTGGAGCTGACCCACGACCTGGGCGCGGAGATTGCCGGCGTGGTGGTGGGGCGGGTCGTCTCCATGGAGAAGCACCCCAACTCCGATCATATGTGGGTCTGCGCGGTGGACGTGGGCAGGGAGGAGCCTGTCCAGATCGTCACCGGCGCGTGGAACGTCCACGCGGGGGACCTGGTCCCCGTGGCGCTCCACCGCTCCACCCTCCCCGGCGGCAAGAGGATCGAGAAGGGCAAGCTCCGGGGCGTTTTGTCCAACGGGATGCTCTGCTCCCTCCGGGAGCTGGGCCTGGACGAGCGGGATTTCCCCTACGCCGCCATTACCGCCGCCGCACTTTTAAATGACTACCACCCCATCGACCCCGAAAAGCCGTCGATTCCGGCGGACATCAAGCCCGGCGACAAGATTTACGGCCCCGTGGTGGCGGCCAGGGTACTCAATGCCGGCGGCGCGGACGAAAACGGCCTCTACCCCTGCGGCGTGGACGCCGGGAGCGGGGCGCAGTCGATCCTCACCCCCTGCCAGAACATTCATGAGGGCGACATGGTGGCCTTCAACACCAAAACCGGGTCCGTCTGCACCCTCGCCGACCTCCGGGCCGAGCAGCGGGAGTTCCCCCACTGCATCGAGGACGGTATCTTCATCCTCCGGGAGGAGGGGATCGCCCCCGGCGACGACATCAAGCCCGTGATCAACGCCGACGACCGCGTGGTGGAGTTCGAGATCACCCCCAACCGGCCTGACTGCCTCTCCGTTATCGGGCTTGCGCGGGAGGCCGCCGCGACATTTGACAAACCTTTGACGCTCCACACCCCCACGGTGCGGGGCGGCGGCCCCGGCGTCCTCGCCGAGCTTCTGAAGGTGGAGACCCCGGACCCGGACCTCTGCCCGCGCTACACCGCCCGGATGGTGCGAAACGTGAAGATCGCCCCGTCCCCCAAGTGGATGCGGGAGCGCCTTCGCTCCATGGGCGTGCGGCCCATCAACAACATCGTGGACATCACAAACTATGTGATGCTGGAATACGGCCAGCCCATGCACGCCTTCGACTACCGCTACGTCAAGGGCGGCAAGATCATCGTCCGCCGGGCGAAGGAGGGCGAGGAGCTGACCACGCTGGACGGGAACGTCCGAAAGCTCAACGCCAATCACCTGGTCATCGCCGACGACACCCGCGCCGTGGGCTTGGCGGGCATCATGGGCGGGCTTAACTCCGAGATCGTGGCCGACACCGCCGACGTGGTCTTTGAATCGGCCAACTTCGACGGCACCTGCATACGCCGGGGCGCGCTGGCCCTGGGTATGCGCACCGAGGCCAGCGCGAAATTTGAAAAGGGCCTGGACGTGATGAACACCCTCCCCGCCGTGGACCGGGCCTGTGAGCTGGTGGAGCTTCTGGGCGCGGGGGAGGTGCTGGACGGCGTTATCGACATTCAAAACCGCATCCCCGAACCCTGGCACATGGAGCTGGAGCCGGAGAAGATCAACGCCCTTTTGGGCACCGATGTTTCCGAGGACGAGATGGTCCGCATCCTGCGCAAGCTCGATTTCCAGGTGGACGGGCGGCGCGTCACGGTCCCCAGCTTCCGGGGCGACGTGCGCCGGATGGCGGACCTGGCGGAGGAGGTGGCCCGCTTCCACGGCTACAACAACATTCCCACCACCCTCATGCGCGGCCAGACCACGCGCGGCGGCTACAACCGCGAGCAGAAGCTGGAGAATAAGCTGGGGGAGCTTGCCCGCCAGTGCGGCTATGACGAGATCATCACCTACTCCTTCATTTCCCCCACGGCCTACGATAAGATCGGCTGGGCGGCTGACGCTCCCCGCCGCCAGTCCTTTAAAATTTTGAACCCCCTGGGGGAGGACACCTCCATCATGCGCACCACCACCCTGCCCTCCATGCTGGAGATTCTGGCCCGGAACTGGAGCGCCCGCAACAGGGACGTGAAGCTCTACGAGCTGGGCCGCGTCTACCTGCCCGACCCCGGCGGCGAGCTTGCGGTGGAGGACCGCGTCCTCACCCTGGGCGCTTACGGGGACGGCATGGACTTCTATACCCTCAAGGGCGCGGTGGAGGCCATACTGAAGGGCATCCGGGCGGAGAACGTGGAGTTTGAGCCTGTCCCCTCCAACCCCTCCTACCATCCGGGCCGCTGCGCCCAGGTCCGCGCCGGGGGCCGCCTCATCGGCGTTCTGGGGCAGATACACCCCGCCGTGGCGAAGAACTACGGCGTGGACGGGGAGATTTACTGCGCCGAGCTGGACTTCGGGCAGCTCCTTCAAAGCCAGGGGGCCGACCCGGTGTACAGGCCCCTGCCCCGCTATCCGTCCGTCACCCGCGATCTGGCGCTGGTCGCGCCCCACGCGGTCACCGTGGGGCAGATCGAAAAGTGCATAAAAGCCGCCGGAGGCAAGTATCTTCGTGATGTGGCGCTCTTTGACATCTACGAGGGGCCGGGCGTGCCGGAGGGGACGCGCTCCACGGCGTACTCCCTGGTGATGCGCTCCGACGAGGGCACGTTGACCGACGACCACGCCGAAGAGACCGTGGCGAACATTCTGGCGGCCCTGAAAAAGGAGCTTGGGGCCGTTTTGAGGTGAGCCAAAGGGGCGGCTTCTGCCCCAAAGCAAAAAATTTCTCCAAAAAATTTCAAAAAACTCTTGCAAAATCTTTGAAAACGTGTAAAATACTTTTATAGCCGGGGAAGTGCGGGAAAAATCGACGTAATTTCAAAAAATTTTTGAGATTTATTGTAACAAAATATCATAATTTTTCCGTAATTTTTTCGGCTGAAATCTCAAAACCCTTGCGGCGCAAGGGTTTCGGGGCACAGCCCAGGGAGTTACAGCGTTGTAACCAATTTCGTCTAAAATGTTGACATTGGGATAACTATGTGATAGAATGGGCTTGAATACGGGGAAGACGGGTATTTGACGCCCCCCTCCCCGCCCGCAAACCACCTGATAGGGTCGACCGAGCCGGGCGGCGCAAGCCAAACGGTGACAGTCTTCATTATGTAAGTGTACGGCGGAGGTTCATGGAACCGCCCAACCCTGTGCCTTCGCCGTACTCCTCCTTTCAGAAAAATTTCTAAAATTTTTCTTGAATAGAGGGGGAACAAACGGAAGACCCGCAAAGTCAAAAGGGCGTAACGAGCGAAAACGGGGACCCCGGACGATCGAAGATCGTTTGGGGAGAGGAGGAGCGAACACAGCGCCTGAACCCGACCGTAAGGGAGGGTGAGGTAAAGCGTGTTCTGCGACGACGATGTAACTGCCGGCTTCGGCTGGCGTTTACATAAACTTCGGCCCGGTTCATGTAACGGGCTAAAAATTAATCAATAATTTTTATTAAGGAGGAAACACTACATGAAGACTCTGAAGAAGACCCTGTGCTTGGTCTTGGCGGTAGTCATGGTTGTGGGTGTTCTTGTCCTCCCGGCGGCTGCCGCGGACGATGACACCTTCAAGGACGATGCCCAGATCAGCGAAGAGTACAGTCAGGCGGTTGACTTACTCAACGTTCTCAAGGTGCTGCAGGGCGCCAACGGCTACTTCTCCCCGAAGGGCCATCTCACCCGCGCTGAGGGCGCGACCATCATCGCGCGTGTCATGGTCGGTCCCGACCTGGCCAAAGATCTTCCCGCTTCCGCGACGAAGTTCTACGACGTTCCTGTAACCCATTGGGCCAGCAACGTCATCGCTTTTGCCAGTGAAAAGGGCGTTATCGCCGGCAACCCGGACGGAAGCTTTGCTCCTGACGGGACCCTGACCAACTTCCAGTTTGCGAAGATGCTGCTTATCGCCATGGGCATCAACGATGACTACAGCTCCTATTGGCCGACCAGCGTTTACGTTGCCGCCCGCAAAGCCGGGCTTATGGACGGGCTTAATCTCACAAAAGAGGTTGTGCTCACCCGTGAGCAGGCCGCTCAGATGGCTATGAACGCTATCACCGTAACGCGCAACACCACCAAGTTTGATAAGGACAGCGGCACATATGTCTCTGACGAGAAAGATGCCCCTGCGCTCATTGAGGATAATCTCGGACTCAAAAAGACACCTACTACCGACGAGACAGATGACTTTGGCCGTCCTATCGCCTATCAGTATAAGGATGGCGATGATGTCGTTTACGAGGTTGTTGAGACCCCTGTGAAGGTTTACACCGACAAGAGCAGCACCGTGGAGAAGGACCTTAAGGGCTATACATATGAGACCAGCCTTGTGGCCACCGAGAATGGAACCGAGGGTTCTACATCTGCCGATGAAGCCACTAAGATTGAGGGCCTCACTGGTCACGGCAAGACCGTCGAGGTTTATGCCAAAGATGGCAAGATTACTGATGTTGTGGTGATCAAGCCTGAGCTTGCCAAGGTGACGGCTGCCCCCACCGCCGATGTGGTCACCCTGGGGCATGGTTGCGGCAGTGCAAACTATGATCAGCCGATCGAAGTCGAGAGCAAGGCCGATGGTAAAAACCATGCTTTCTACAACGCTCTGTCGTCCTATTCCGTGAACAGCTATGTGATCGTTGTCCTCAACAGCGAGAACGAAATCCTCAGCGTTGAACCCGCCAATATGGTGCAGGGCAAGCTCACGCAGAAATCCACCTCTTTTGTGTATACTGTTGATGGCAAGAAGTACGAGGAATCGGCTGTAAAAATGAAAAACTATACAACGAATCCTGAACTCAGCGCAACAGTGGATGTCATCTTCCTGACCGATGCGAACAATTATATCATGGACTTCATCAGCGCAGTGAAGGCCACTGACAACTCCATCAAAGCTATCTATCTCACTGCCACATATAAGCCCGTGACCGAGTACGGCGAGTCCACGGACACCATGTTCCAGGGCGTTCTCTCCGACGGCACTGTTGTCACCGGCAAGGTTGATGCGGATAGCGTTGCCACGGTTGCAAATCCCGGTGCTTACACCTACGAGATCGCTGACGGCGCCTACAAGTTCACGGGGGCCGATGCTAACATCCCCACCACTATTACCAAGGGCGGCGTCTACAAGGTCACCAAGGAGACCGACAGGGCATCGCTTGAGATCAATTCCGGCGACAAGCAGATGCAGGTCATTAAGACCGGCGCCAAGAACTTCTTCTCCAGCGACGTCAAGTTCGTCTATATCAGCGGCTCCAAGGCTGGCCTTACGGTTGATGTCAAGACCGGCGTTCAGGGTGTTGCGCTTAAGTACGAGAAGGATAAGAGCGGCGAGGACTTCGTCGTGCTGACCGAGGACTCCAACGGCAACAAGCTCGTTACCACCGTCTATGTTATCGACGACGACAACACCGTTGATCCTGTAAAGGGCGACAAGATCCTCTACGTTGTCAAGAAGGATAAGATCGGAACAGCCCTTGGCGATGACGGCAAAGAGATCAACGTGTTTGAGGCTTATGTGGACGGCGAAAAGATCGAGTTCAATTGCTCTGACAGCGATCTCACTAGCAAACTCGGTTGGAACTCCTACACGATCAACAGCACGACCGGCGGTTACTCGCTTACAAAGCTGGAGATCGGTGTTGCCGCCGAGGAGAATTACAAGGACAAGATTGTTTTTGTCAACAGCATCTACTATGTGACACTCGGTACCGATCTGTACGATGCCACTAATGCGAAGGTTGTTGATCTTCGCGGCACAAAGACCACTCCTCCCGATGAGATTAAGACCATGGCTGATCTCCTGAAGGCGAACAAAGACAACGATAATCTTAAGATCGCGGTTTCCTATGATAAGGATGCGAAGACCATTGACCTCATCTATGTGACCGCAGACGCCGAGTAATCCCCCCCCGCGCAACCCTGACCCAATAGCACTCCCGCCCTGCGGCACTGCCGCAGGGCGGGTTTTCTCATTTCCGGCTCAGTCGCCGGGGCAGCCGTACTCCATCTTGTCGATCTCCCGGATCAGCTCCGCCAGGTCCTTGTGGGTGTAACGGTCCGTCACGTCGTGCTGGCTGTGCCCGGCGATAAACTTCACCGCCCCCCGGCGGACTCCGGCGGTGTCCAGCGCGGAAATGAAGGTGTGGCGCGCGTCGTGGGGCGTGTGGCTCATCCCCAGGGCCGGCATCGCCTTGTCGAACCAGCCCTTATACGCGCTGTACGTCATGCCCTGCCCGTCGTTCCCAGGGAGCAGAAAGTCCGACTCCGGCAGGGCCAGCAGCCGCTCCACCACCGGGACGATCCGCCGGTGCAGAGGCACCGTCCGCCGGGCCGCCCGCGTCTTGGTCCCCCGCAGGTCGATGTACCGCGCCTGGGTGTACACGTCCTCCCGCCGGAGCGACAGCAGCTCCCCCACGCGCATCCCCGTGTAGAGCAGCACCAGCACCGACTCCAGCAGCCCCAGCCCCGTGTAGTACCGCGACGCCACAACGCCGCTCTCGCCTTCCCGGAGTTTCCGCCACAGAAGCCCCACCTCCTCCGCCGTGAACACCCGGCGGGGCGACTCGCGCTCCGCCGCCGTCAGCTCCACGTACTGGGACATATCCCGCTGGGTGATGTCCCGGCTCATGGCCCAGCGGTAGAGCATATGCATCAGCGACCGCACCTTGGACTGATACCCCCGCGATTTGTCGTCCATCCCCGCAATGACCTCCTGAAGGTGCCACGCCCGCAGATCGCGGATGGGCAGGTTCCAGATCTGGCGGCAAAACACCATGGCGCATTCGGTGACCCGCCGGGTGCTGGGGTACTTCTCGAAGTACGCGGGACTCCACTGCTCAAAGGCGTTTTTGAAGGTCATGGACCGGGCGTTGGTGTCCCACGGGGCGCGGTTGTAGTCCGCCAGCGCCATCATGGCCTCGCCCCGCGTGGCGAAATAGCCGATGGTGGCGTAACGCTGCACCCGCCCCCCCTCGCGCTCGGTCCACCCCACCGTCACCCTGGCCCGGAATGGGCGGCGGCGGTTTCCCGGCAGCTTCGATATGCCGCCGTAGCCGTTTGGATTTCTCATAAATCAACCCTCCATACTCAGTATTTGCAAAATTTACGGCAAATGAGCATTATGAGGGCTTTTTGGGAAATTTTCAAGCCTTTTTACGCCGGATTTTATAATTCACGCGCAAGACACGTAAATTGGGCGCAATGTTCCCGCCGCGTGACATAATCCCCGCAGAGGGAAAAAAGGAGAAAAAACCCGCCCCCGGGCCGAAGCCCGGGGGCGGGAGGTGCTGTGGAATTTTACGCGGGGAGATTTACTTAGGCAGACTTAGCAACGAGGACAACCAGGTGAGCATCCTTGGTAGCATCATCAGTGCCATCGGTGTAGACAGACGCAACCTTGTAGGCATCAACGTCAACATCGGTCACAACGCTGAACCTATAGTCGGAAGCACTACTACCCGTTCTGTAGACGAACACGCAGTCGGAAGCGAGCTTCACGTAGGTGTTGTCAGTGCCGATAACCATGTAGTTGGACTCGGCCACGACGATCGCCTTATCCTCGAGGCTGCTTGCAGCGGTCTTCGAACTGGGTGCGGCCGTGATCTTGCCGCCGTCAACGGTAAGGCTGTAAACATTACCGACGTTGTTGGTGCCGGTGAAGTCGGTCATGAAGCTACCGCCGTCAGCGACCTCAACGACCTCGCCGTCAATGAGGAACCTGTAGAGCTGATCAGAGCCGTTGCCTTCCTCATTCAGAACCTTGCCGCCCAGTCCGAGGTAAACGGCAAGAGACACATCCTCGGCGGTGTCGGGAGCATTGTTGAGGATAACGATGCGAGTCGCAAAGCCGTCCTTCTCGTCAATGATAAGGGTCGTACCAGTATGAGTAGCACGATTGACCGTGATCGCGTTGTTCGGGAACTGGGAGACTCCGACATACTTGTCGATGTCAGCGCCGACGATCACGCCATCGGTCTGAGCCAGAGTGGCGACAATGACCTCGGTTTTGCTGTTCGCAAGCAGATGCTTTGACCCACTCGTAACAGTAAGGCCGGTATCAACCTGATCCTTCTTGATGCTCAGGGTAGTGCCGGTGAAGCTGCCGGAATTATCAGCGGCCGCCGTGAAGCTCATGGCGTAGGTTCCGTCACTGCGGACAGTGTACGCATGGAGGCCAACCTGAGAAGTAAACGGATGAGCTGTGGCAAAAGTATCGGTGATCTCAAGATCCGTATTGGCAGTGCCGTTGGGATTCATCAGATACCATTTGCCGCTGGACTGGACAACAGCCACATCAACGACATCGACAACGCCGGTGTCAAGGTAAACGACCTTGGCCTGAGCCTGAGCCGCGTTGGTGGTAGCGCCGGTGTTGAAGAGGTCAGAACCGCCGGTGCTGCTGGCGGGCTTTGTGGCAAAATCAAACACATAGATGTAGTTGGCAAGGGTATCGCTGTCATCATCGCTGGGAGTGTCAGTGGCAAGAATGATGTTGCCCTGGAGGTCTCCGTAGAAGACATACTTGGTGCCGTCGATGGTGTTAAGAGCTGTATTCGTCGTTCCGGTGGTAGGCGCTTTGAAAGAAGCGGCATAATTCTTGCTGTTGATGGTAACAGTGCCGTTAGCGGCTCTGCGCACCACAGCGCCGGAATCCAGCATCGGGGCCTTTACCGCGCTGACAACGGACTCGGAAGTTCCCGCCGCTGCGCCGCCAAGGCTGATGTTATAGAGGACAACATCGTTCTCCTTGAAGTCCGCCGTCTCAAACGTAAGCATAGCCGTAGTGGTACCGGCCGCTGCGTTCGTGGAATTGGGAAGCTGGACCGAAGCCTTCACGGCAGGATCGGTTCCAGTGGCGGCCTTCGCGGGGGTGATATTGGCCTTCTTCAGCTGATACGCATAGGTATTAATGACATAGACAGTAGCGGCTGTCTCGGAATCGATCACGACCTGAACAGTGGATCCGGCATGGCCGAAGCTCCGAGTGTTGGTGGACTGATTCTGCTGGTCCGCATAAGTGGAGGTATCCGCCACGCCGCCGTCCTCGTAGACGGTGAAGTCAACCTGCTTGCCCGGAGTGGTAATGCCCATTGCGGAAAGAACAGTGTTGACCCTGACCGCACCTTCGTACTCAAGGTTAGCAGCGAAGTCGAGAACAACAACGTTCTTGCCGTTTTTCTGCCAGCTCTTGGACACGCGCTGGAACGGATCAGAGTAGGTGCTTTCAACAAGGCCGTACTTGTCGCCGATGATAGCGCCGGTCTTGGGATCAACGCTTCCAACGTGCCACTGATCGCTCACATTTGCCGGATCGTCATTGTGCTGATCCACATACAGATACGCCTCGATGAAGGAATCGAAGGTAATGGTGCCCTGCTGATCATTTGTAGCATTGAAGGCAGCATAAGCCTTGGTGGTGCCGGCGACCTTGCTCCAGTTCATGGCCTTGAACATCATCTGGGCAGCGTCGTCACGGGTCATGCCCTTGGTCGGGTCGAAGCTGGTCAGTCCGTCGAACAGGCCGGCATTGGTGGCGTCCAGATAAACCTTGGTCTCATAGCCAGCGCCGTCATACTTCTCAGGCTCGGCGTAGCCAATGGCGACCAGCAGCATCTTCGCCAGCTGATACCCGGTCAGAGCGCCAGCAGGATCGAACTTGCCGTTCCCGTGGCCCCTGATGTACCCGTTCATCACGCCGTAGGAAATCGCGCCGGCGGCCCAACTGTAACCGGCGGATTCTACATCGTCAAACGTTTCCGATACGGGAAGCCCATCGGCTCCTTTACGGGTCAGCATCATACGTGCAAGCATCGTAGCGCCCGCCGCACGGTTCAGCTTCCCGTTGGGATCGAAGCCGCTCCCGGTGCCCGACACTATCTCAAGATAGGTCAGGACCTTGACGGCCTCTTCGTGCTTGATGTCTTCCTTGTCGGTATAGTCCTTGTAGTCAGCGGCGCCCGCGGGGATGATAAGCACGCCAACTACCATGACTACCGCCAAGACCAAGCACAGGGTCTTCTTCAGAGTCTTCATGTAGTGTTTCCTCCTTAGAAACACATGGAAGAATAAAACAGGAAGTTTCGGACGGATTCGACAGCGTTTTCTGACGGTTTTTCGGGGATTTCGGAATCTTTTCACGGATTTGCGCGAAAGGCGGCGACCTTGCGCGTGTATTATCCAGTTATTTCCAAGTGCTTGATTATTTTCTCTGGACGTGGTACAATAATTACACTTTTTTGTTCGGAGGCGCGTATGGACAGACGGATCAGAGAATTTTTTGAGGCCAACGAGGAGCGGATGCTGGCGGACATCGCCGCGCTTGTGGCGGTGGACAGTGCACGGGGCGAGAGCGCGCCGGGCGCGCCCTACGGGCCGGGACCACGGCGGGCGCTGGAAAAGGCGCTGGAGATCGCCCGCGCCCACGGGCTGGAGGGCCGGGTCCTGGGGGACCGGGTGCTGCTGGTGGAGCTGGGCGAGGGCCAGCCGGAGCTGGGGATCCTGGCGCATCTGGACGTGGTGCCGCCCGCAGGCGAGTGGAAGGTCACCGGGCCGTGGGAGATGAAGCGCGTGGACGGGAAAATCTACGGACGCGGCGTCATCGACGACAAGGGGCCGGCGGTGTGCGCCCTGTACGCCCTGCTGTGCGCCAGGGAGCTGGGGCTTGTGAAGCGCAAGGTGCAGCTCATCCTCGGCTCGGATGAGGAGTGCGGGTCCTCCGATGTGGCGTGGTATATGGAGCATTACGCGATGCCGCCGAGGGTGTTCACCCCGGACGGCTCGTTCCCCGTGGTGAATACCGAGAAGGGCCGGGCGCATTTTGTGCTGACCGCCCCGGCGTATACCGGGGAGGGGCGGCGCGTCCTCTCCCTGTCCGGCGGGTCGGTGGTGAACGCCGTCCCGGCGGTGTGCCGGTGCGCCCTCAGCGACGGGGAGACGCTTGAGACCGTGGGCCGCGCCGCTCACGCCAGCACCCCCGACGAGGGCGACAACGCCGTGACCGCCATGGTGGAGCGGCTGGCCGCCATGGAGGGCGGCGGATTTGACGTTTTCCGTGCGCTGTGCCGCGCTTTTCCCCACGGGGACAATGCGGGCCGCGCCGTGGGCGCCGCGTGCGCTGACGCGCTCTCAGGGGCCTTGACGGTGAATCTGGGCGTGATGGAGTACGGCGACAAGGGCCTGACGGCCCACGTGGACTGCCGCGTCCCCGTTTGCGGCGACGCGGAGAAGATCGCCGGGGCGTTTCAGGCGGCGCTGGGCGGCGCGGTGAAGCTTGAGGCGGCCAGTATCTCCGCGCCCCACCACACGCCGGCGGAGTCGGACCTTGTGACGGGACTTTTGAAGATTTACGAGGAGTACACAGGGGAGCGGTGCCAGGCCCAGTCCATGGGCGGCGGCACGTATGTCCACGAGATCGAGGGCGGCGTCGCCTTCGGCGCGGAGTTCCCCGGCTCGGACGTGCATATGCATGAGCCGGACGAGCGGGTGGACGTGGCGGAGCTGCTGTTGGGCGGCGAGATGTACGCCGAGGCCGTCAAGCTCTTCTGCGGGGAATGAGGTCCGGGGCCGCGGGCCGCACAACGGAGCGAACTGGGAGGAATCCGGCTTATGAAAAAAATCAAACGGGCCTTCGCCGTCACGGTGGACTTTTTTGACGGGATCGGCGCGCGGAAAATTTGGACCTTCGCGGCTGCGGCGGCGTTCTATCTGTTCCTGTCGCTGGTGCCGATCCTGGGCCTTGTCTGCTCGCTGCTGCCGTATACGCCCCTGACGGAGGAGATCTTCCTGGGCTTCCTCCAGCGCTTCGCGCCGCCGGAGCTGTATTCCATCCTGGCCGGGATCATAACCAGCATCTATGACAGCAACGCCGCCACGCTCTCCATCACCGCCGTGGTCTCCGTATGGTCTGCCAGTCTCTCCATGCTGTCCCTGATGCGTGGCATGGACGCGGCCCACGACCTGACAAGGAAGGAAAATTTCCTGGTGTTCCGTCTGCGGGCCATTTTCTTCATGATCATCGCCCTGGCCGCCGTACTGCTCACGTTGTGCGGCATCGTCTACGGCGGAAAGATCATCGACCTGATCGCCGCGCACCTGGGTGGCTCCTGGGCGGAGGACCTGCTGTTTGCCATCGTCCGAATCGCCCGCTACCCGGTGATGATGTTGTTCCTCTACCTGGTGTTCCTGGTGCTGTACACCTGGATGCCCGCGGGGCGGCGGAAGATGAACCGCCAGTGGCCGGGGGCGTTGTTCGCCACCGTGGCGTGGCTGGTGTTCTCCTGGGTGTTCTCCCTGTACGTGAGCTATTCCGACCGCTACGGCGTGTACGGGATACTGGGCACCGTCATCGTGGCCCTTCTGTGGCTCTACTACTGCTTCTTTATCCTGCTGGTGGGCGCGTATATCAACCGCTTCGTCCGGGAGGAGCCGGAGAAGCTGAAGGTGGAGCACCCGGAGCTGATGCCGGGCAGGACCCCGGAGATCGGGGACGCGGCCCAGACGGGGGAGACAGAGTAGAAAAGGGCAACCCCCCTCCCGGCAGGAGAAAACGTACAAAAAATCCCTGAATTTCGCGAAATTCAGGGATTTTTTTCTGCTTTTAAAGGATTACCTTCCCGTTTGCAGCTCTCCCGTCATACGGGGGAGGGGGTTGACGGGGGTGGTCCCGTCGGGACGAATCTCAAAGTGCAGATGGGAGCCGGTGACAATGCCGGTGCGGCCCATTTTGGCGATGAGCTGGCCCTGCGCCACCTTTTCGCCCTCCGATACAAGGAATTTTTGAAGATGGCCGTAGTAGGTGACCGTGCCGTCGTCGTGCTGGATCTTGATGAGATTCCCGTAGCCGCTGGAATTGGACCGGGCGTAGATCACCGTCCCGCCGTCCGCCGCGAAGATGTCCGTGCCGTCAACGTTGGCGATGTCCAGCCCCTGATGGTTGGAGGACCCCACGCTGACGCTGCGGCGTCCGAAGTAGGAGGTGATGATGCCCGTGGTGGGCCAGATATACGTACCCTTCGAGTCGGTCCGCGAGCCGGGAAGCGCGCCGCGGGAGACGATCTCGGTGACTGCGGGGACCGTGACGCGGGTGGACTTGAGCGTTTTGAGGACGGGTTCCCCGTCGCGCAGAAGGACGCTGTAGGTGCACACCTGCTCGCCGTCCCGCCCCTCCTGCACAAGCTCCACCTCGTCAGAGTAGCCGTCCTCCACAAGCACCGTCTCCGTGGAGTAGGGGATGGTCTGCACCTCGGTCTGTGTCTCCTGCGTCAGAATGGAGAACGGCGCGCCGCCCTCCGACGGGTCCAGAAGCGCAAGGGCCTCGGTGGAGCCCGTGATCTCCTCCGCGCTCACAAGACAGGGCACGGTGTCCACGGACCTTGAGAACGCCGCCACCTCGGTGCCGGGCCGGGCGGCCTCCTTTAGAATGGCGTCAAGCACCGCCTGGGCCTCCTCCTGAGAGGCCAGCACAACGGCCCTGCCGCCGTCCACCGTGATGGCGCAGGCCTCCACGGGGGCGGGTTCCACGTGCGCGGCGCGGGCCGTCAGAAGTCCGGGGGAGACCGCAAGCAGGGCCAGCCCCAGCCCGGCGGAGGCAAAACATATCAGGACCCGCGCCCTGGCGCTCTTCGCGGAGGCGGTGAGTCTTTCGGTTCCTTTCCCAAAAATCATGAATAAACTCCTTATGGCAAAAAGGTTACAATCAAGTTACAAAAAGTAACGAAACGTAATATACACCTTTCCGGGGAAATTGTCAACACCCTCGACGGAAAAATGTAAAAAAAGTCAAATATTCCTCCCGTCAGGCCCGTACAATGAAGCGTACAGGCCGCAATGGCCGGAACCTGATATGAAGGAGGGGGCACATGGTCATGGAGGACAGGCGCCCGGAGGCCCAGGGGCCTCATAGTCTCAGTCTGGACGGGCGCAGGAGGCTGCTTGTCTCCGGCGTCACGGACGTGGAGAGCTTCAACGAGCAGGAGGTCATCATGGGGACCACCATGGGGACGCTCACCGTCCAGGGGGAGGATCTGCACATGGAGAAGCTCAGCGTGGACAGCGGCGACGTGGTGGTGACCGGGGAGATCGACGCCCTTGAGTACGAGGACGTGCCGGTGAAGGGCGAGGGCTTCTTTGCCCGGCTTTTCCGATAAACGATGGAGGTAACAGTCACATCTCAGGCCGCCGAGGCGGCGGCGTCGCTGCTGACCGGCGTGTTTGCCGGCGTGCTGTACGACTTCCTGCGGGTGATCCGCAGGTCCGTGATGTCGAAGGCGGTGACGTTCCTCTCGGACATCCTCTTCTGGACGGTGTGCGCCGCGCTGCTGTTCGCCCTGGGGCTTTCGGCGGGCGGGGGACGGCAGCGGCTCTTCATCCAGGTCATGGCCGCGCTGGGCGCGGCGCTGTATTTCCTCACCGCAAGCCCCCTGATTTTGGAGTTCGGGGCGTTTCTCTCCTCCGTCGCGGGCCGGATTTTGGCCTTTTTGGCTCTCCCGTTCCGGCTTCTAGGAAGAATTTTTGAAAAATTTCGACGAATTTTAAAAAAAACCTTTTCTTCTGCGCTCAAATGGTTTAAAATAGAAAGAACAAAAAACCGGCGCTCTCACGCGCCTGAAACGGGGACAGAAGATCATGCGGTTAAGACGTACAGGTATTCTTACGAAGATCGTGCTGGCGGTGCTTCTGGTTTACGTGCTGGTGACCAGGATCGGCCAGTCGGACCTGCAAAACCAAAAGGCGCGGGAGCTTCAGGAGCTGAAGGACTACGAGGCCCAGCTCGCCCAGGAGGTAGACGGTATGCAGTACGCCATCGAGCACAGCACAGATGAGGATGTCCTCAGAGACATCGCCCGCGACCAGGGCTTCACCAATCCCGACGAAGAGATATATTACGCGGGCTGACCGCTTCAGAGAGGACAATACATGGACATTCAAAAGGGAGAGGTGCTGACGGGCAAGGTCACCGGCATCACCAAATTCGGCGCGTTTGTACAGCTCGCGCCGGGGAAATCGGGCCTTGTGTACATCTCGGAGATCGCCAATACCTTCGTCTCCAATGTGGCGGACTTCCTCCAGGTGGGACAGGAGGTCCGGGTCAAGGTCATCAGCATTGACGAGCAGGGGAGGATCAACCTCTCCATAAAGCAGGCCCTGCCCCGGCAGGAGGCCCCCAGGACCCCGCGCCCCGCGCCCCATCACCCCCCTCAGGCGTCCCGCCCGCCGGAGCCGTACGCCGCCGTCCCGTCCGAAGGGCCGGTGGATGCGGACTTTGAGGACAAGCTCAAGCGCTTCATGAAGGACTCGGAGAGCAAGATCTCCGACGCCATGCGCAAAACCGAGCGGGGAAGCTCAAAAAGAAGAAGATAAAAACATAGAAGATAAACCAAAGGCCGGGACCGCTTACGCGGTCCCGGCCTTACAGATTGTCAAAAAACTCACGTTCAAATATTTTTTCCAAGGACATGAGCCTTGGGAAACTCCCCGCACGTTCTCCTTGTCTGAAAAAGCCCGTCAGGGCTTTTTCAAATCCGCGCCACGCCCGTGCGGCGGGCGGCCTCGGCCACGGCGGCGGCCACGGCGGGTCCCACGCGCTTATCAAAGGCGGTGGGGATGATGTAGTCTGCGGAGAGCTCGTTGTCGGAGATGAGTTCCGCCAGCGCCTTCGCGGCGGCCATCTTCATCTCCTCGTTGATGTCGGAGGCGCGCACGTCGAAAGCGCCGCGGAAGATGCCGGGGAAGGCCAGGACGTTGTTGATCTGATTGGGGTAGTCGGACCGGCCCGTGGCGATGACCTTCGCGCCGCCGGCCTTTGCGTCCTCCGGGAAGATCTCCGGCGTGGGGTTGGCGCAGGCGAAGATGATGGCGTCCCGGTTCATGGACTTCACCATTTCACAGGTCAGGGTGCCGGGGCCGGAGACGCCGATGAACACGTCGGCCCCCGCGATCACGTCGGCCAGCTTCCCGGCCTTGCGCTCCAGGTTCGTGACCTGGGCCATCTCGGCCTTGATCCAGTTCAAGTTCTCGCGCCCGGCGTAGATAGCGCCGGTGCGGTCCGTCATGATGATGTTCTTAAAGCCCGCGCTGAGGAGGAGCTTCACGATAGCCACCGCCGCCGCGCCCGCGCCGGAGGTGACGATCTTCACGTCCTCACGGCGTTTCCCCACCACCTTCAGGGCGTTGGTGAGGCCCGCCAGGGTGATGACGGCGGTGCCGTGCTGGTCGTCATGGAAGATGGGGATGTCGCACCGCTCCTTGAGCTTCCGCTCGATCTCAAAGCACCGGGGGGCGGAGATGTCCTCCAAGTTGATGCCGCCGAAGGAGCCGGAGATCAGGGCCACGGTGTTGACAAACTCATCCACGTCCTTAGTTTTTACGCAGAGGGGGAAGGCGTCCACGCCGCCGAAGGCTTTGAAGAGCACACACTTGCCCTCCATCACGGGCATACCGGCCTCAGGGCCGATGTCGCCAAGCCCTAAAACGGCGGTGCCGTCGGTGATCACCGCGCACAGGTTGTGGCGGAGCGTCAGGTCGTAGCTCTTGGAGACGTCCTTCTGGATCTCCAGGCACGGCTGGGCAACGCCGGGGGTGTAGGCGAGGCTCAGGTCCTCCCTGGAGGCGACGGGGACGGCGGTATTGATACGGATCTTACCCTTCCACTCACCGTGGAGGCGCAGGGACTCTTTGGCGTAATCCATTTGGGATCCTCCTGAATCTGATTTTGTGTCGAGAGCGGGCTTTCTTTACCGTGTTCCATTATAGCTTACCGAGGGGCGGAGGGAAAGACGGAATTTATCCGAAAAAAACGCCCCGCAGGGGGCGTTTTTTTATCAGGACGTATAAAACCCGCCGCCCGGCGGAGGGACGGGCTTTTAATAGGCGATGCCCCAGATGACCATGTGCTTCGCCGGCTTGCCGCAGACGGGGCAGGTATCTCCGATGTGCGCCTGCTCAAAGGGGATGCAGCGGCTGGTGACGCCGGCCTGCTCCTTCATTTTGACCTCGCACGCCTCGTCGCCGCACCACATCATCCGGGCAAAGCCGCCGCCGGCGCACCCGTCCCGGACCTCCTCCACGCTGTGGGCGTCGAAGGTGTGGTCGTGGAGATTCCGAAGGGCCTTCTCATACATCTCCTTCTGCACGTCGTCAAGAACGGTCTTGACGGCCTCGGCCACGTTCTCCAAAGGCAGGGTCAGCTTCTCGCCGCCGGTGCGCTTGGCCGCCACGCAGACGCCGTTTTCGATGTCCCTGGGTCCCAGCTCCAGCCGAACAGGCACGCCCTTCATCTCGTACTGGGCGGCCTTCCAGCCCATGGACTGGTCGCTAAGGTCGATCTCCGCCCGGATGCCGGCCTTCTTCAGGGTCTCCAGCAGCTTCTCCGCCGCCTCCTGCACGCCCTCCTTGTGCATCGCCACAGGCACGACGATGACCTGGATGGGCGCGATCTTCGGGGGCAGAACGAGGCCGGAGTTGTCGCCGTGGGTCATGATGATGCCGCCAATCATCCGGGTGGACACGCCCCAGCTGGTCTGATAGGGGTGGTGGAGCTGGTTGTCGCGCCCCGTAAAGGTGATGTCGAAGGCGCGGGCGAAGCCGTCCCCGAAGTAGTGGCTGGTGCCGCCCTGGAGGGCCTTGCCGTCGTGCATCATGCACTCCACGGTGTAGGTCTCCTCCGCGCCGTTGAACTTCTCCTTGTCGGTCTTGCGGCCCCGGATAACGGGCATAGCCAGCACGTTCTCCATGAAGTCGGCGTAGACATTGAGCATTTGCTGGGTCTCGGCGCGGGCCTCGTCCTCGGTGGCGTGCATGGTGTGGCCCTCCTGCCAGAGAAATTCCCGGTGGCGCAGGAAGGGCCGGCTGGTCTTTTCCCAGCGCAGCACACTGCACCACTGGTTGTAGAGCTTGGGCAGGTCCCGCCAGGAGTGGATGACGTTTTTATAATGCTCACAGAAAAGCGTCTCGGAGGTGGGGCGGATGCAATAGCGTTCCTCCAACTTGTCCGACCCGCCCATGGTGACCCAGGCGCACTCCGGGGCGAAGCCCTCCACGTGGTCCTTCTCCTTCTGAAGGAGGGACTCCGGGATCAGCATGGGCAGATAGACGTTCTCGTGGCCCAGCTTTTTAAATTCCGCGTCCAGAATGTGCTGGATGTTCTCCCAGATGGCGTAGCCGTAGGGGCGGTAGATGAACATACCCTTGATGCTGGAGTAGTCGATCAGCTCCGCCTTGGTGCAAACGTCGGTGTACCACTGGGTGAAGTCCACGTCCATATCGGTGATCTGTTCTACCTTTTTATCCTTTGCCATAGCAAAAACTCCCGTTTTTCAAATGATTTTGTCTGTTTATTTTACCCTTGCCCGCGCAGATTGTCAAGCACTTTGAAAAGCTCCTCTACGTCCTCGGGTCCTGTGGCCCAGCTGGTGGCCAGGCGTATGACGCTTGCGCCGTCCCCGCGCTTTTCCCAGAAGGAGTAGGCCGCGCTTTTGGAAAGCTCCGGCAGCAGGGCGTCCGGCACCACGGGGAACTGCTGGTTGGTGGGGGAGTCCTCAAAGAGGGCAAAGCCCCGCGCCAGCAGGCCCTCTTTAAGCGCCATCGCCAGCGCCACGGCGCTCCGCCCCAGCTCAAAGTAAAGCCCGTCCTCAAAAAGCGCCTCGAACTGCGCCCCGCAAAGCCGCCCCTTGGCCAAGAGCGCGCCCCGCTGTTTGATGAGCGTCAAAAAATGCTCCGGCGCGCCCTTGGTGAAGACCAGCGCCTCCCCGCACAGCGCCCCGCACTTGGTGCCGCCGATGGTGAAGACGTCGCAGAGCCGCGCGATGTCCGGGAGCGTCACGTCGTTGTCCGCCGCCAGGGCGTAGGCCAGCCGCGCCCCGTCCATATAGAGGGGGATGCGGAACTTTTTACAAATGTCCGAGAGCGCCGTAAGCTCCGCGCGGGTGTAGAGCGTCCCGTACTCCGAGGGGTGGGAGATGTACACCATGCCGGGGAAGACCATATGCTCGTGGTTGGGGTCGGCGTAGAAGCCCTCCAGCTCCCGGCGCAGACGCGCAGGGTCGATCTTCCCGTGGGAAGGCGCGAGGGGCAGGACTTTGTGGCCGGTAAACTCCACCGCCCCGGCCTCGTGGCACTGGATGTGCCCGGTGGAGGCGGCGTACACCCCCTCCCAGGGGCGCAGAAGGCCGCCGATGGCCACGGCGTTGACCTGCGTTCCTCCGGCCAGAAAAAAGACGTCCGCCTCCGGGGCGCGGCACGCCTCCCGGATAAGCTGCCGGGCGCGCCGGGAGTACTCATCCGCCCCGTACCCCGGCTGGGGGACAAGGTTCGTCTCGCACAGCTTCTTCAGGACCAGGGGATGGCACCCCTGGGCGTAGTCGTTTTCAAAAGTCAGCATACAGTCACCTCAGAAGGGCAGTACGCCCTGGGCGCACCGCACGTTTTGATACCCCATGTTGTGGAGGGAGCGGGCCGCCTGGGCGCTCCGCTTGCCCGTGGCGCAGATGAGGAGCAGGGGCGACGACTTGTCGGGACAGGCGGAGGCGACGGTGAAGTGGATGCCGTCCCAGGGCAGATTCACAGCGCCCTTTAGATGGCCGCGCCGAAACTCCTCCGCCGTCCGCACGTCGATCAGCGTCGCGCCCTCCCTGAGCGCCTTTTCAAACTCGTCTCGCTCCGCCCACTGCGGCCCCTGCCAGTCCTCCCCGTAGGCCGTGGAGGCGTTGACGTCCGCCAGGGGCGACCCGCCGCGGCCCTCCGCCCGGAACACCAGCGCGTCGTGGGCGTTGACGGTGACGCGCAGCGGGAGGGAAACCGGCTCGCCCGTCCACAGGTCCAGCGCCCGTACCGGCCCCTGAAGGCCCAGGAGCGCCGGGGTCAGCTCCATCTCCAATGGCGCGCCGCTCCTGTTGAGCAGCGCCGCCGCCCGAAGGCCGGAGGACACGTCCCCCAGCTCCTTGGCCCACACCTCGCCCAGAAGCTCGCCGCCGTCCCGGACCTCCCGCACCACGCACGCCTGGCGGCAGGCGGGGTCCTGATCCACGGCGATGAGGGCGGCGTTTTTCAGGATCCCCAGGGTGGCCGGGGAGAGCTTCGTCAAGTCGCACCCGACGATCAGGGGCGCGGAGAGCATACACCACAGGGCGAAGTGCGCCCGCTCCTCGGCGTGGCTCAGCCCGTTGCCCAGCTCCATCATGTCCGGGTCGTTCACGTGCCCCGGAGAGCAGAACCGCCGCAGGGGCTTGCACAGGTCGATCTGATGGAGGACGGAGCGGAAATCCGGGGCGATGTCGCACCCGATACGCCAGGAGTCCGCCGTCCGGGCCGCCCAGGTGCCGGGGAACTGCCAGCGGCAGATGTTGTAGACGATCTCCCGCCCGGTCTCCCGGCGGATGGCGTCGATCAGCTCCCCGATGAGGCTGTACTGCTCCCGCTCGTCCAGGCAGAGCCTCAGCCCCCCGCACCAGTCCACCTTGATAAAGTCGAACCCAAGCTCCTCCAGATAGAGCCGCAGGTCCTGCTCCTCATGCCCGAATAGGCCCACGCCGGCGCCGTTTTGTCCCTCGCCGTCGTAGTAATGCCCGCAGGTGCAGTCCCCGGCGTCGGTGTAGATGCCCGCCCGCAGGCCCAGGGCGTGGGCGTAGTCCGCCACCGGCCCGATGCCGTGGGGGAAGCGGTCCCTGTGGAAGAGAAGCCTCCCGTCCCCGTCGCGGCCGCCGAAAAAGCCGTCGTCCACGTTGAGATACGTGTACCCCGCCGCGGCAAGCCCCGTGTCCACCATGGCCTTCGCCTGGGCCTTCAGCTTCTCCTCGCTGATGTCCGTCCGAAAGCAGTTCCAGGACGCCCAGCCCATAATAGGCGTTTTTCTCCCCATCGCGCCGCCTCCCATGCATCTGTCTCCCCTGATTCTACCTCATTTTCTCCCCCGGCGCAAGAGCTTCGCACCCCCGGCCTGAAAAATTCCCCCACAGGGCAAAAAACCGCCCCCTTTTCCTGACGGAAAGGGGGGCGAAAGCGGTCAATTTTCCTCAAAGACGTCGTCCAGCAGCTTCTCCCACTGGTCGGGGTTCTCCACGTAGTACTTGGGGCAGATCTTCCCGGTCACGTCGTAGTGGCGGATAACGCCGTCCCGGTCAAGGCCGTACAGCTCCACAAGCCAGCGCAGGAGCTTCACCAGGGAGTCCCTGGTCTCCCGGTTGAACTTGCCCGTCTCGTCCGGGTGGCACACCTCGATGGCCACGGACCAGGCGTTGGCGGAGGAGGAGCAGTAGCTCCACTCGTCAAGGGGGACGCACTGGATGATCTCCCCCTCAAGGCCCACCACGAAGTGGCTGCTGGCGGAGGTCTCATGGGTCAGGGAGAGGTTCTGGAAGTAATTCCTGTTCTGCTGGGCCGTGGTGCCGGGGTTGCCCACGTAGTGGACCACGACCGCCCGCACCTCCTCCAGGGGCGTGCCGGGCCGGGAGTACTCGTTGACGGTGAGCAGGTCCTCCGTGATCCAATCCGGCGTCTCCAGCGTCTCCCCGGTCGCGTCCTCGTCCTTGTCCTTCCCCTTCGTCCCGCCGGCCCCGGAGCCGCTTCCCCGGCGGACGGTGACCAAAACGAGGGTCAGCGTCACCGCGATGAAGAGCACGGCCAGGACCGCGAGCACGATCTGCTGCCGGTGCCGTTTTCTGCGGGCCTGGATGAGAAGCTCCCGCCTTGCGCGAAGCTCGTCTCTGGCCTCAAATTCGCGTAACTGACTTTCAAAATCCGGCACGGCGTCTGCCTCCCCTTTGTAAGATGACTTCATTATACATCCAAAGTGCATCAAAAAGGCATAGATTTTCAAAAAATTAAAAAACTTTTTCCCGGGGGAAAAGGCGCTCCCTTTAATGAAAAAAATCCTTGAATAATGGCGCGGCCTGTCGTATAATGAATTTATCCAAGAAAAATATAAGGAGGCATTCCCATGGGTAAATTCGTCATCCATAAGACCGCCAGCGGCGCGAGGTTCAACCTCAAGGCAGGTAACGGCGAGATCATCGCCACCAGCGAGATTTATAAGACTGAGGACGCCTGCCGCGCCGGCGCGGCCTCCGTCGCCAAAAACGCCCCCGTCGCCAATCTGGAGGACCAGACCGTCGAGGGGTACACCCCCGCCAAGCACCCCAAGTTTGAGGTGTATACCGACAAGGCCGGCGAGTACCGTTTCCGCCTGAAGGCCCCCAACGGCGAGATCATTGCCGTCTCCGAGGGCTACACCCGCAAGGAAAGCTGCCTCAACGGCATCGAGTCCGTGCGGAAAAACAGCGCGGACGCGCCCGTGGTGGAAGAGGAGTAAGCCGTGGAGAACATCAAGGAGAAGATCGAGGAGATCGTCGCCAAGCTCAAGGGCGACAAGTCTCTGATGGAGAATTTCAAGTCCGACCCGGTCAAGACCGTGGAGAAGCTCATCGGCGTTGACCTCCCCGACGAGGCCGTCGGCAAGGTGGTGGAGGGCGTCAAGGCGAAGATCTCCCTTGACAAGCTGGGCGACGCCGCCGGCGACATCAAGGATAAGCTCAAGAAGCTCTTTTAAAAACTCATCAAAACTCATCAATTCAATGGCCGTGCGGAGACCTCCGCATGGCCATATTTTGCGTCTTGTGTGCCTTTCGTGCGATGTTCATATGCCTTTCGTGCGGTGTTCGCGCGGCGCGCCGCCTTTGCTCACACGCGGACGCTGGTTCTGGGACCCAGGTATGAGGCGGGGAGCGGGCGGCCTGCCGGGTGCAGAACGAACCGCTCAAAGACCACCAGGGGCGACCCGGCATAGACGCGCAGGGTGTTCACGCCCCTGCGGCACTCCACCGGGACGGATTTGACCCGGATGTTGCTGCGCACACAGGCGTCCCACTCCATACACGTAAGGTCCAGCGAACGAAAGTCCCGGCCCACGCCGTTTACCTCCACGCGCTGGCCGCCGTTCAGTTGAAGCCCGAAGAGAAGCTCGTGGGCCATGGTGGCGGTGTTGGAGGGCGCCATGTAGATCAAAAGCTCATATGCTCCGGCGCTGTCCGCCCGGAAGGTGTATTCCACCCAGGGCCGGTGGGCGCTTGCGCTCACATCCCTCTCCGGCGGCATCGCCTTGACGGCGCTCCCCGTGCGCCCGTAGGGCTTCAGGACGAGGAAGGCGCTGTCCGGCGCGTCGTGCTTTGCGGTGAAGCCGTCGGCCTCCATGCAGATAACGCCCTCGTACTCAAGATAGCACCCGGCGGGACAGCCCTCCGCCTTGAGCGTCTGCGCCTGGACGACGATCTTCGACGTGGTGCAGGACCGCACCAGAATGACCCCCTCGCCGTACCCGTCCAGCTTCTCCCGGTCGATCTCGATGGTCAGCACGTCCTTCTCCGAGACGCACCCGCAGGTGTGGGAGAGGCGCAGCCACGGGCAATCCGTCTCCAGCGTGTAGGCCACCGGCTCCCGGCTGCCGCACGCCAGATCCACCCGGAGAGCGTTCACCGACGGGTCCATGGCGTGCCTCAGCCAGAGCGTGTCCCCGGTCCACCGGCTGCCGATGGTGAATTGGGCGCTGAGGGTGTCCGCCACCAAAAGGCGCGGCTTGTTGGCCCCCTCCACCCGGACCATCAGCGGGTAGACGTTCCCGTCCTCGCACCATGCCCGGAAGCCCACGTGCTCGCTGAGGGCCATGCCGTAAAACCGGCCGCCGCCCACCGCGTGGTAGGCCCGCGTCAACTCCCGGTCGCGCAGGATACACCGTTTGACCGCGTCTGCCCAGCTGTTGGCCTCCACCCGGCCCTGCCCGGCGTAGAACTGATTGCGCGTGGCGCAAAGCCACATCCGGCAGTGGTTGGCCGAGGCCGCGGCGGGGTAGTAGAGAAGCTCCCAGAAGGCCGGGAGGGCCTCCTTCGGGCACACCTCCCGCAGGCGGTCCGCCCTCTTCTCTATCTGTTCTGTCAGCGAAAGCAGCGCCTCCGTCTCCCCGTAGTGGACGGGGTGGTAGACGTCCGCGTTCATGACCTCCGGCTTGCGGTTGTGGTTGATGTGCGTGTAGGCGTCCAGAAGCCCGTGGATCTCCCGGAGGTCCCCCTGGGAAAAGACGCCCCCGAACTGGCGCGCCACCCACTCCCGCGTCCAGGCCACGGTGTTGTTGGGGGCCTTCGCGCCGTATGCGTCCATGTCGTAGGCCAGATCCATGAAGTAGCACAGCGGGTATTCCAGGAAGCAGACGTCCCCGACGTTGGCGATCCACACCTCCCGAATGCCGCCCTCATAGGCGGTGGTCAGCTGTTCCCACAGCTTGGGGAGGAAGTTTGTGTTCATCCAGTCGTAGGCGTACGCCCCGCCGTGAAAGTCCAAATGGTAGTATAGTCCAAAGCCGCCCCTGTGCCGCTTCATCTCCTCCGTGGGCAGGGAGCGGAGATTCCCGAAGTTGTCGTCGGAGAGCATCAGCGTCACGCCGTCCAGCTCCGGGTCGCCCATCAGCCCCGGCGTGCCGCTGTCCCCGTAGTAGAACGCCTCCACCTCGGTGAACAGCACGAAAAGCCGCCGCACACGCTCTAAATCGGGGTCAACGCACTGGCGAATGAGGCGGTTTTGCTCATGGAGTACGTCCCGCAGAAGGGCGATGTTGTCGGCCAGCGTCGCCTCCCGCCCCAAAATGGGGGTGTCCTGCTCGCCGCGCATCCCGACGGTGATGATGTTCTCAAAGGCGGCGTTGCGCCTAAGCCCGTCCTCCCAGAAACGCAGGATGCCCTGGCGGTTGGCGGGAAAGCTCCAGGCGTCGCCGTAGACGCTGTCCGGGCCGCGCATCAGGCCGTATTCCTCCCCGGCGCGCATACATGGCTCGTGGTGGGAGGTCCCCATGACGATCCCCAGCTCGTCTGCCAGGGCCGCGCTCTCCAGCCCCGGCCCATCCAGGCTGAAGCAGCTGTGCCACATGGCCGGCCACAGGTAGTTGCCCCGCAGCCGGAGGATCAGCTCAAAGACATGGGCGTAGAAGTTGGCGTTGAAGCCGCCGAAGTGCGTCTCGGCCCACGTCCCCAGGGCCGGCCACTCGTCGTTGAGGAAGATGCCCCGGTAGCGGACGCTGGGTTCTTTGGAGACTGTGTTCACCGAGGCGTCAAGGACCACCTCCCCGCGCCTTGCGGGGTGTACGTCCGACCAGTCCACCAGGGGCGACACGCCCAGAAGCTCGCTCAGATGAAAAAGCCCGTAGATGGTGCCGCGCTTGTCGCTGCCGGCGATGACCAGCGCCCGCTCGACCCCCGGGAACGGGTCCTGGACGAGGGCGAACAGGTAGCGCTCCCACCGGCCCCGGATGGGGGAGAGGTCGATCTTGCCCGCCGCGTCCAGCGCGTCAAGCCACGCGCTCCGCCCGGCGGTCCCGGCGATGACGGCCTCTCCGCCGGAGGGGAGAGCGCCGGATACGGAGGGCCGGAAGCCCGTCACGCGCTCCACGTCGCCCGCCACAAGGCCGCAGACCCGCAAAACGCCGGGAAAGGCGGTGTCCTCCACACAGAAAAGGGGCGCGGTATCGGAAAAACGAATGGTCATGGCGTCTTCTCCTTAAAAAGGGATTCGCCCGCCGCCCTGTTACGCCGCCGGAAAAAACCCGTGACGGCGGGGGGGCGGAGGGGGAAAAATCGGTCAGGCTCTTGCTTTCCCGCGTTTTTCGGGTATAATGGACATAAAGCGCGGTCATCTCCTCCGCCCCAGGCGGGGTGGCCGCGGCGGCTCGTCCTCCTCTTCCTCCAACTCCCAGAACTTCTCCACGGCGCGGCGCAGATTGATGACGAAGGCCGCCGCCGCCGCGATGCACAGGCCCAGCGCCGCCAGATAGACCGCGTGGGGCATCCCTAACTTCAGGTCCTCCATGGCCCCCACCGCGCCGGTGAGGATCACCGACGCGCCGAACGCCAGGATCCAGGGCTTGATGCGCGA
This sequence comes from uncultured Oscillospiraceae bacterium, assembly GCA_947627715.1. Classification (GTDB taxonomy): domain Bacteria; phylum Bacillota; class Clostridia; order Oscillospirales; family Oscillospiraceae; genus RUG626. The sequence continues at coordinate 78 of CANQXK010000019.1, read as the reverse complement.
AAAGAAGGCGGCGGAGTCAAGGCACTCCTCCAGCTTCAGCTTTTTGGGGAGCAGCTTGCGGATGTCGTTGAGGTCCCC
>CANQXK010000018.1 GCA_947627715.1 uncultured Oscillospiraceae bacterium | reverse complement strand
GAACTGCTGGACCGCCACAACGCCCTCGTCCGTGATCTGCAGGTTCGCCTTCTGCTTCTCAGGCTCGTCGCTCTTCTTCTTTTTCTTCGACTTCTTCTCTTCGCTGTTGGGGTAGACCTTCTTGATGTCTTTCAGGGTAAGGCTTGCCATAGTTTTCTTGCTCTGACACAGGAGCCTCCGCTTGCCTGTGCCTCACGGCTGTAGCAAAATACAGTCCGTATATACGACAGGTCTCCACACTGCCGCACCGTGAGCTGACGGTTTTTTCCTCCTTTTTTCGGGCTAAACGACGCTATATTGTGGAGTAGCGCCGCCTGCCTTAATTAAAGTTTGAGGCTCTGCCTCAGCTACCATTTTAACTGCCCCGCCATGGATTGTCAAGAAAATTTTTGTGAAAAAGCCACAAAAAAAGAAATTTTTTTCCTCCGCTTCCCGCCCCGTCCGCTCTTGTAATTGCGGCGGCGTTTTGGTATACTGCGGATAAGGACAAACGGAAAGGAACTATGGAAGTGGACCCTCTCAAAATTGCCCCCCGCCCGCCCATGGGCTGGAACAGCTACGACTACTACGACACCGGGGTCACCGAGGAGGACGTGCGGAAGAACGCCCGGTTTATGGCGGAAAATCTCAGGGACTACGGCTGGGAGTACGTCGTTGTGGACATCCAGTGGTACGCCCGGCGGCCTGGGGCGAAGCGGGACAAATACCAGTACATCCCCTTCGGCGCGCTGAACATGGACGGCTTCTCCCGCCTGCTCCCCGACGAGGAGCGTTTCCCCTCGTCGGCAAACGGCGCAGGCTTCGGCCCTCTGGCGGCCTATGTCCACGGGCTTGGCCTTCGGTTCGGCATCCACATCATGCGCGGCGTCCCGCGCATCGCCGCCCACGGACACTGCCCCGTCCTGGGCACGGACGAGACCGCCGATGAGATCGCGGACCCCGCCGGCGTGTGCCTTTGGAACCCGGATATGTACGGCGTCCGGGATACGGCGGCGGGACAGGCGTACTACGACAGCCTCGCCGCCCTCTACGCCTCCTGGGGCGTGGACTTCATCAAGTGCGACGACATCTGCAACACGGACAACCGGGAGCCGGGGTCCCCGCGGGCGCGGGCGGGACTTCCTGAGCTTCGGATGCTCCGCCGCGCCCTTGAAAAGTGCGGGCGGCCCATGGTCCTCTCCCTCTCCCCGGGCCCCGCGCTTTTGGACCTGGCGGGGGAGTACGCCGCCAACGCCAATATGTGGCGCATCACCGACGATATGTGGGACCGCTGGGACCACGTGAGGAATATGTTTGACCGCTGCCGCCAGTGGCAGGGGAGCATGAGGCCGGGGGCTTACCCGGACTGCGATATGCTGCCCCTGGGGGTCATCGGGAAGGGCTTCAACGACGAGCGCAGGAGCCGCCTTACGGCGGAGGAACAGCGCACGGTGATGACGCTGTGGTGCGTGTTCGGCTCGCCCCTGATGCTGGGGGCGGAGCTAACCAGGCTGGACGGGCCAACGCTGGCGCTCCTGACGAACCGGGAGGTCCTCTCCCTTTTGGACCCCGCGCATACCCGCCGCGAGCTTGAGGGCGGCGCGGAGCGCGTGGTCTGGGAGCTTACAACGCCCGCCGGAGGGCGGTATCTGGCCGTGTTCAACCTGACGGAGGAGGAGCGCCCCACCGGCGTCCCCTCCCCGGCGGTGAACGTCTGGACGGGGCGGGAGCCTCCCGGCGTCCTGCCGCCCCACGGGTGCGCGCTTTTGAGGGCGCTGTAAGCGCGGACGGCCCTTTCCTGAGAGAAAAAACGAGAAAACGGGGTGTGACGGTGGAAAAGACGGAGCTTTGGGAGATCTACACACAGATTTTGCGCAGCGAGCTGGTGCCCGCCATGGGGTGTACGGAACCCATCGCCGTGGCCTACGCCGGCGCGTTGGCAAGGCGCGAGCTTGGGAAGCTTCCTGAGCGGGCGGAGCTTGCGGTCTCCGGGAACATCATAAAAAATGTCAAGAGCGTTATCGTTCCCCACACCGGGGGCCGCCGCGGCCTGCCGGCAGCCGTTGCCGCCGGGATCGTCTGCGGCGACGCGGACGCGGGGCTGGAGGTCCTCTCCCGCGTGACGGAGGGGGAGCTTGCCGCCCTGGACGGCTATTTAAAGACGGCGGACATCCGCGTCACGCGCTCCCAGGCCGAATGCCCCTTCGACATCCAGCTTCGCCTGCGCGCCGGGGAGGACGAGTCCTTCGTGCGCATCCTGGGCCACCACACCAACGTGGTGCGCCTGGAGAAAAACGGCGCGGCCTCCGTGGACAGGCCCTTTGCCGATGAGCCGGTACAGCCCTCCGAGGCGAAGAAGCTCCTGACCGTCCGGGACATCGTGGAGTACGCCCAGAACGTCGATCTTGACGAGGTGCGGGAGACGCTGGAGCGGCAAATCGAGTACAACATGGCCATCTCCCGGGAGGGCCTTTCCGGCGGCTGGGGCGCGCAGATCGGGCGGATCCTGCTCCAGGCGTACGGCGGCACGGTCTGGAACCGGGCCAAGGCCCAGGCGGCGGCGGGGTCGGACGCCCGCATGAACGGGTGCGAGATGCCCGTCATCATCAACTCCGGCTCCGGCAACCAGGGCATCACCGCCAGCGTCCCGGTGGTGGTCTACGCCCGGCACCTGGGGATCGGCGAGGACGGGCTTTTGCGGGCGCTTCTGGTCTCCAATCTCATCACCGTCCGCCTGAAGGACGGCATCGGCGCCCTCTCGGCCTACTGCGGGGCCACCAGCGCCGGGGCGGGCGCGGGGGCGGGCATCTGCTTCCTCTACGGAGGCGGCTGCCGCGAGATCGCCCACACCGTGGTCAACGCCCTGGCCATCAACTCCGGCATGATCTGCGACGGGGCCAAGGCCAGCTGCGCGGCCAAGATCGCCTCCGCGGTGGAGGCGGGGCTTCTGGGCTGGCAGATGAACGTGGGCGGCAGTGAGTTCGTGGGCGGCGACGGCATCGTCATCAAGGGCGTGGAGAACACCATCGACGCCGTCTCGCGCCTGGCGCGGGAGGGGATGCGGGAGACGGACAACGAGATCTTGCGGCTTATGATGGAGGAGGCGTGACCGTGGGCAGGAAAATCGTGACCTTTTTCAAGGAGGAGACTGTCCTTGCCGTCTCAGCGGTGCTGGCGGCCGTCTCCTGCTTCCTCGTCCCGCCGGACAGGGAGTACCTGTCCTACATCAACTGGGACACCATCGTGGTGCTCTTCTGCCTCATGACCGTGGTGGCGGGGCTGAGCGAGCTGGGGGTCTTTCGCGTCCTGGCGGAGGGACTTCTTCACCGGCTGAAGACCCGCCGGGCGCTGACCGCCGCCCTCACAGCCCTCTGCTTTCTAAGCTCCATGCTCATCACCAACGACGTGGCCCTCATCACCTTCGTGCCCCTGGCCATCCTGCTCCTGGACCTGGAGGGCGGCGGCCCGCTCTGCCTGACCGTGACGCTGATGACCATCGCGGCGAACCTGGGCAGTATGCTCACCCCCATCGGCAACCCCCAGAACCTCTACCTCTACTCCGTCTCCGGGATGTCCCTGGGGGAATTTACCCTCACCGTAGCCCCCTTCGCCGCCCTCTCGGCGCTGCTTCTGGCCCTGTCCGCCCTCCTTGTGAAAAATACCCCGGTGGAGGTGGACGTCCACGGCGGCAAGTTGCCCATGCGGAAAGCGGACCTCGCTTTTTACGGCGTCCTTTTCCTCCTGTGCGTTCTGACGGTGGCAAAGCTCCTGCCCATCTGGCTCCTGCTCCCCGTGGTCGCGGCCGCGGTGGCGTTCAAAAACCGGCGGCTGCTCCTGAAGCCGGACTACAGCCTCCTGGCCACCTTCGCCTGCTTCTTCATTTTCATCGGCAACATGGGCCGCTTCGCCCCCTTTCGGAACGCCGTGCTCTCCGTCCTGGAGGGCCACGTCCTCGCCGTTTCCGCCGCTCTCAGCCAGGTGATCAGCAACGTCCCGGCGGCCCTGCTCTTGGGGGGCTTCACCACCCAGTGGAAGCCCCTGCTCCTGGGGGTGAACATCGGCGGCCTCGGCACCCTCATCGCCTCCATGGCGAGCCTCATCTCCTATAAACACCTGGCCCGCCACGCCCCCAAGCTCAAGGGGAAGTACCTCCTCACCTTCACCCTCTGGAACGTGCTCTTCCTGGCGGCGCTCCTCCTCCCGGCGCTGATCTTTGTGGAATAAGAAAAAGCCCCGCCGCATATGCGGCGGGACTTTTTGACAGGGGGACCCTGGCGCTCGTCGGCCTCATCCGACCCCCTTCGGGGGCCACCTTCCCCACAAGTGGGGAAGGCTTTTTGCCCTGTAAAACGCGGGCTTCCAGCGTATACAGGATAGGCCGCCGTCAAAGGTAATGCCTTCCCCGCAGGGCGGGGAAGGTGTCGCCGCAGGCGACGGATGAGGTGGGAATTGCCTCCCCTCTCTGAGGGGAGGCGGCCCGGAGGGCCGGAGGGGAGCTTTCCCCCAGCCCCCTTATTGCTTCTCCGACGCCGCGGCCAGCAGGTCAAAGACCTCCTCTAAGGTCGCCGGCGCGGCGGAGCGGGAGGCCCCGGCCTTCTCCGCCAGAGAATCCGCAAGCACGCCGGTCACCGCGCCGTTCCCGTCAAGGCGGAAGAGTCCGCACCCGCCGCCGGCGATGTGGTAGTACCCCTCGCCGTCGTCCTCCTCCAGCGCCAGCACCGCCTCTTCGCCGGCGGTCAGAGTATAGCTGTCCTTGATCTGACGCAGGCGGACGGTCTCAGGCACGTCCCGGTTGGCCTCCTCCACCCGCAGGACCCAGCACAGGGCCGCGCCGGATTCCGACTCCACCGAGACAGGCACGGCCCGCACGATCAGCGGAGCGCCCTCCAAAAGCTCGTCAACGGAGTCGAAGCCCGCGTCGTAGAGCGTGCTGATGACCGTCATGCCGGCGTCGATGCCCTCTAAGGACACCCCGGCCGCGGCGGCGCTGTCGCCGGGGACCGCCTCGGTTTCGGCGTCAGGCACGGCCTCGGTCTCGGACGTGTCCACGGCCTTCCCGCAGCTTACGAGAAGAAGCGCGCAGCACAAAAAGGGGATAAGCAGTCTTTTCATGGTCATTTCCTCCTTTTAAAGATGCGCCGCGCGGATCCTTCGCGGCTTATATGCCCTTTAGACGCCGCGTCAAAGAAAATTGTTCCATAGTGTTTAAATTTTTCCTTCTCCCGTAAAAGAGTAAGGGATTTTTGCGGCGTGTACGCTGCAAAAATCCCCACGTATCCCCTTGATCGGAAAAGGACAGCGTCCTTTTTCGATTATCTCTGTCCCGGGTGTTCCTCATAATATTTCTTCAGCACCTGCCCGGTATAGCTGCCGGGGCACTGGGCGCACGCCTCCGGGGTGCCGGTAAAGACGATCCGGCCGCCGCCGTCGCCGCCTTCGGGGCCGAGGTCGATAAGGTGGTCGGCCACCTTGATAACGTCTAAGTTGTGCTCGATGACCACCACGGTGTTCCCCGCGTCCACCAGCCTGTTCAGCACGTCCACCAGCTTCCTCACGTCGTCCGTGTGAAGTCCCGTGGTGGGCTCGTCCAGCACGTAGAAGGTGGCGCCGGTGCTCCGCTTGGAAAGCTCGGTGGCCAGCTTCACCCGCTGGGCCTCGCCCCCGGAGAGGGTGGTGCTGGGCTGGCCCAGCTTCACATAGCCCAGCCCCACGTCCTGCAAAGTCCTGAGCCGGTCGGTGATCTTCGGCACGTTCTCAAAAAACTCCACGGCCTCGTCCACGGTCATCTCCAGGACCTCGTGGATGTTTTTGCCCTTGTAGCGGACCTCCAGCGTCTCCCGGTTGTAGCGTTTGCCTTTGCACACCTCGCAGGGGACGTAGATGTCCGGGAGAAAGTGCATCTCGATCTTGATGAGGCCGTCCCCCTGGCAGGCTTCGCACCGCCCGCCCCGGACGTTGAAGGAGAATCGCCCGGCGTTGTAGCCCCTGGCCCTGGCGTCCGGGGTCTGGGCGAAGAGGGTGCGGATGTCGTTGAACACCCCGGTATAGGTGGCGGGGTTGGAGCGGGGGGAGCGGCCGATGGGGGACTGGTCGATGTCGATGACCTTGTCGAGGTATTCCAGCCCCAGAACGCCGGTGTGCTTCCCGGCCCGGATGCGGGCGCGGTTCAGCTCCGCCGCCAGGGTCTTGTAGAGGACCTCGGTGACAAGGCTGGACTTGCCGGAGCCGGAGACGCCGGTGACCACCGTCATGGCCCCCAGGGGGAAGTCCACGTCGATGCCCTTCAGGTTGTTCTCCGCCGCGCCTGTGATGCGCAGGAATTTCCCGCTGCCGGGGCGGTGTTCCTTTGGAATGGGGATGAATTTCCGCCCGGAGAGATACTGCCCCGTGATGGACCTCTCGTCCCGGAGGATCTCCTGGGGCGTGCCGGCAAAGACCACCTCGCCCCCGTGGACGCCCGCGCCGGGGCCGATGTCCACGATGTAGTCCGCGGCCAGCATGGTGTCCTCGTCGTGCTCCACCACCAAAAGGGTGTTGCCCAAATCCCGCAGACGCTCCAAGGTGGCGATGAGCTTGGCGTTGTCCCGCTGGTGGAGGCCGATGGACGGCTCATCCAAAATATACAGCACCCCCATGAGGGAGGAGCCGATCTGCGTGGCCAGGCGTATGCGCTGGCTCTCGCCGCCGGAGAGTGTCCCGGCGGAGCGGGCCATGGTGAGGTACTGCAATCCCACGGATTCCAGAAAGCCCAGCCGGTCCCGAAGCTCCTTGAAGATGCGGTCGGCGATCATATGCTCCTTCTCGCTGAGGGCGGGCTGGACCCGGTCCAGGAACCGAAGGGCGTCGGTGACGGACATCTCGCAGAACTCCGCGATGTTTTTCCCGCCCACGGTGACGGCCAGCACCTCCGGGCGCAGCCTCTTGCCGTGACAGGCCGGGCAGTCGTGGTCGGTCATGTACTGCTCCAGGTCCCACTTGGCGTAGATGGAGTTGGACTCCCGGTAGCGCCGCTCCAAATTGGAGATGATCCCCTCAAAGGGCCTCGTCATGGTGGTGTGGCCCCGGTCGGTGGTGTAGTTGAGGGTCAGCGCCTCGCCCTTTGTTCCGTAGAGAAGCACGTCGATCACCTCGTCCGGCAGGTCCCGGAGGGGCGTGTCCAGCCGGAAGTGGTAGCGTTTGGAGAGGGCCGTGAAATACATCATGGCGATGGAGTCGTTCTTGATGTTGCCCCAGCCGCTGGCCTGGATGCCCCCGTCCAGAATGGAGAGGGTCATGTTGGGCATGATGATGCTGGGGTCCACCTGCCGCTGAACGCCAAGGCCGGAGCACTCCGGGCACGCGCCCAGGGGCGCGTTGAAGGAGAAGAAGCGCGGGGACATCTCCTCGATGGAGATGCCGCACTCCTCGCAGGCGTAATTTTGCGAGTACGTCACGTCCCGCTCCTCGCCGGGCAGGTTCACCGTGACGATGCCGCCGGAGAGGTTGGCCGCCGTCTCCATGGAGTCGGTGAGCCGCTGCTGAAGCCCCTCCCGCACCACCAAGCGGTCGATAACAATGTCGATGCGGTGCTTTTTGTTTTTGTCCAGGCGGATCTCGTCCTCCAGCTCGTGCAGCTCCCCGTCCACTCTGGCCCGGACGTAGCCGGACTTCCTGGCGTCCTCAAAGATTTTGGCGTGCTCGCCCTTGCGCCCCCGGACCACCGGGGCCATCACCATGATGCGGGTGCCCTCCGGGAGGGCCATCACCTGGTCCACCATCTGATCCACCGTCTGCTGGCGGATCTCCTTGCCGCACTTGGGGCAGTGGGGGATTCCGATGTTGGCATAGAGCAGCCTTAAATAGTCATATATTTCCGTGACGGTGCCCACGGTGGAGCGGGGGTTGTTGTTGGTGGTCTTCTGATCGATGGAGATGGCGGGGGAAAGGCCGTCGATGGCGTCCACGTCGGGCTTCTCCTTCTGCCCCAAAAACTGCCGGGCGTAAGCGGAAAGGCTCTCCACATAGCGCCTTTGCCCCTCGGCGTAGATGGTGTCGAAGGCAAGGCTGGACTTGCCCGACCCCGAAAGCCCCGTGAGCACCACTAACTTGTCGCGGGGGATCTCCAAATCGATGTTCTTCAGGTTGTTCTCTCTCGCCCCATGCACAAAAATACTGTCACGCATAAAAATCTCCTCGCAGGATAAAAGATAAATCGAAAGCGCCGCCCGGCCCGCGCCGAAAAGGCGGCCTATGGGCTATTATATCAGTATATTCACAAAAATTAAATCCCCGATTTCAAGAATATTTTTAGTTTGGTCATGAAATAGACACAAAATGGGTCTACTATAAAGCCAATCAACAGGGGAGCGCGGAAAGCCCCCTAAAAGGAGAGACACAACATGACATATGATGAAAATGAAAGGATGACCCCTCCCGACCAGTCCGGCGCTGCGCCGGTGTTCCCCACGGAGACCCCGGAGGACGCCGCCTCCCGGCAGGAGGCCGTCCGGCCTGAACCTGTCCGCCAGCCCTACACCCAGGAGCACGAGAGCTGGCGCGACCCCGCCGTGGAACCCACCACCGGCGGCGAGGGCGTGTACAGCCCCGGCCGTTACGCCTACGGCGCGCCCAGCTTCCAGCAGCCCGCCTCCGCTCCGGGGACCGGCAAGCAGAAGAAAAAGCATAAGCACGGCTTTTTGAAGGCCGTCTGCCTGGTGCTGGTCTGCGCCCTGGTGTCCGGCCTTGCCAGCTGGGCCGTGGTGGACTATATGCTGGACCACAGCGAGAAGCCCGACCCCGGCCGGCAGGTGATCATCAACCAGGCCAACACCATCGCCAACGACCAAAGCGGCACGCCCGCCGACGGCGGCGCGCTGTCCGGCAACCAAATCTACAATCTCGGCCTTCAGCAGGTGGTGGGCGTGAACACCTCCCTCACCACCAACATCTTCGGCCAGACCTCCACCCAGGCCGTCTCCGGCTCCGGCTTCATCATCAGCGAGGACGGCTACATCCTCACCAACTACCACGTGATCAGCTACGCCGTGGTCTACGGCGGCGAGCTGACGGTCCTCATGGAGGACGGCACCAAGTACCCCGCCGAGGTGGTGGGTTACATCGAGTCCAACGACGTGGCCGTCATCAAGATCGACGCCACCGGCCTCTCCCCCGTGACCCTGGGCGACTCCGACAAGATGCTGGTGGGCGAGTGGGTCTACGCCATCGGCAACCCCCTGGGCGAGCTTGAGTACACCATGACCCCCGGCATCGTCAGCGCCCAGGACCGGGTGATCACCACCACGGACGACATCACCGGCGTCCAGACCTCCATCAATATGTTCCAGATCTCCGCCGCCGTGAACCACGGCAACTCCGGCGGCCCCGTCTATAACTCCCGCGGGGAGGTCATCGGCATCGTCACCGCCAAGTACGCCGACGCCGAGGAGGGGATCGAGAGCCTGGGCTTCGCCATCCCCATCAACGACGCCATCTCCATCGCCACCCAGCTCATTGAAAACGGCTACGTGGTGGGCGCGGGCCTTGGCATCACCGGCCGTGACGTCTCCCTCATCTACAGCGAGATGGCCATGGAGGCGTACGGGATCCCCGGCGGCGTCATTGTGGAGAGCGTCAACGAAGGCTCCGCCGCCGAGGCCGCCGGCATCAAATCCGGCGACATCATCACCGGCGTGGGCGGCGCGGAGGTGACGTCCATGGACGGGCTGAAGATGATCCTGCGCCGCTACACCGCCGGCGACACCGAGACCATCACCGTCTACCGCATGGACACCCGCACCACCGGGGAGAGCCTGGAGCTGACCATCACCTTTGAGGAACAGCCCGAGGAGGAGACGGCCAACCAGCAGCAGAACACCCCCAACCAGGGCGGCATGACCTGGCCCTGGGGCAGCTGGGGCGGCTGGGGATGGTAAAAACCATCTGACCCCCCTTTTCCAGGTATATAAAGAGATACGCACGGAGACGGCCCCTGAATTTCGCGGAATTCAGGGGCCGTCTCCCGCTGTTTTTCAACGCGCCCCAACGGGGACCCCGCGCGATCGGAGATCGCACGGGGCTTTTTGCTTCCATCCGAATGGTATGCGTCGCTTTCATATTCAATGGTGTAAAGCGTGATTTAATTGAAGCGATTTGTGGAAAAAATCGCCTTATACAGGCCCGTTTTTCCCGCTTTTTCCACGAAAAATATTCAAAAGACGTATTGACAATTTTTTGACGATACCGTATAATTTTACTGAGCGGGAAGCCCGACCCCGCCGCCTTTTAAAAGCCAGGATAAGCCTGCCGGCGCGGCCGCTGCGGAAAAGACGCGGACGTGCCGCCCGGCGCGTCCGAAAGGAGGCATTTTGCCATGAAAAAAATCTTTTACAGGTTCCTCAGCGCGGCCCTGTGCGTCATGATGGTTGCGGCCTTCGCCGTGACTCCCGTGACTGCCGTGGAGCCGGACGAGGAACGGTGCGACCACGTCTGGGTGGAGAAATCCAGCGCCGAGGCGTACAACTGCCAGTTGGGGACCTGCTGGGCGTTCTACAAGGAATGCACCAAGTGCGGCGCGCAGCAGCAGATCGCGTTCCGCGAGTACGACGGCCTCAACCTGAACCAACACCAGTGGGTGGAGAAGTCCTACCTCTCCGAGTGCCCCGCCCACCCCACCGTGGAGAAGAGATGCACCCAGTGTAAATTCATCATCATCGAGACCGGCACCCACAACTGGGTCCCGGACGGGGAGCTTGTCCTTGGCAAACTGTGCACCGACGCGGCGACACAGGCGTACAAGTGCGCCGACTGCGGCGCGACCAAGACCGAGCGCACCGGCATCCGCGACTCCCACACGTTCGTGGACGTGGAGACCACCGCCACCTGCACCGAGCCGGGCCTTCGCCTCAAGAGATGCACCAAGTGCGGCTTTGAGACGGCCCAGACCATCTATCAGTATCCCACCGGCCACAAGTGGGTGAACGGCGAGGACGGGGACCACACCGTCGGGCGTGTCTGCTCCGTCTGCGGCACCTTCAGCGCCGGCACGGAGCATATCTGGTCCTCGTGGCAGAGCGATTCCGGCGACCACTGGGTGGAGTGCACCCAGTGCGGCACCAAGGATAAGCTGGGCGCCCACACCTATGTGGACGGCAAATGCACCGTCTGCGGCAAAACCAAGGCCGTCTGCCCCCACAACTGGGAGGTCACCGGCTCCTACGGCGTGCTCAACCACAACGAGAAATGCACCCTGTGCGGCGAGACCCGTTTGGTCACCTGCGCCGCCTCCCGCACCCAGCCCCGTACATACTGCACCGACCCCACCTACTGCGTATGCGGCAACAAGGTGAAGGACGGGATGCCCCGCCACAACTTCGGCACCTGGATCTGCCACGACGACAGCCATGAGCACAGATGCCTGAATTCGGGCTGCCAGTACGGCGCCGCGGAGAGCCACAGCTTTGTCACCCTGGCCGGCACGATGAAATGCTCCGTCTGCAACTACGTGGACAAGGCCCACTCCGTACCCCATGAGCACACCTTCGGCGCGTGGACCGTTGGCGGCAGCAGCTGCGTCAGCCGTTGCACCGACCCCACCTGCGCCGCCATCAAGACCACCGCGCACGTCCTGGGCCAGGCCGACTGCGCCGGCAACGCCGTCTGTAAGAACTGCGGCGCCACCGTCAAGGCCGCGGCCAGCCGCACCCACACCGGCGACACCGAGCTTCGCGGCGTCGTGGCCGCCGAGATCGGCAAGGAGGGCTACACCGGCGACACCTACTGCCTGACCTGCGGCCAGATCACCGTCAAGGGCCAGACCATCCCCGCCCTCACCCCCGCCCACGAGCATCAGTACGTCTCCGCCCACGACTCCGCCTCCCACTGGACCGAGTGCAGCTGCGGCGACCGTCATGACGTGGCGGAGCACACCTATCAAAACGGGGCCTGCACCGTCTGCGGCCAGAAGGAACCCGTCTCCGTGGCGGAGCACGTCCACAGCTTCTCCGCCGCCTTCACCACCGACAGCTCCAGCCATTGGCACGTCTGCACCGGCTGCGGCGAGGTCGCCGAGAAGGAGGAGCACCTTTTCGTGGACGACAGGTGCGTGTCCTGCGGCATGACCTACGAGAAGTACGAGGTCAAGGAGGCCAGCGAGGCCGCCCGTGAAGATTTCCTGGGGAGCAATTCCGTGACGCGGGTGTTCAACGACCTTGCCAACGTCAAGGAGACCGACTATTTCGCCCTGCCCATCCAGCGGCTCTACAACGCCGGGATCATGAAGGGCACCTCCGCCAGCACCTTCAGCGGCACGGGGTCCATCACCCGCCTCCAGGTGGAGATCATCCTGGCCCGTATCAGCGGCCACGGCGACACCTCCGCCGACTGGACCGAGAACAAGGCCAGCTATATGGACTGGGCCGCCAAGGCCGAAATCACCGTCCCCGGCTCCGAGGAGGCCCCCGCCTCCCGCCAGGAGACCGTCTATATGCTCTGGATCATGGCCGGAAAGCCCTACTCCGAGAAGGACATGAGCGCCTTCCCCGACTATGAAAGCGTGAAGGACGGCTACAAGGCCGCCGTGCGCTGGGCCGTGGAAGAGGGCGTCCTGAACGGCTCGGACGGCAAGATCCTGCCCGACTCCCCCATCCGGCGCATGGACGCCGCCGCCATGGTGATCAGGTACATCGACGCCCGCAGCATCGTGATCTGACCCCTCGCATCGCGTAAACAGACAGCTTGAGGCGGGACCTTGCGGTCCCGCCTCAGTTTTATATTATATTCTGTTTTGTGTCCCCGGAGGAAAAGGCTTATGCCTTTTCCCGAATCTCCGGGAAGGGGATGAACGCCTCCGGCGCGGAGTCCGACTCCTTCAGGATCTTCTGCATCCAGACCACGTCCACCCAGCGCCCCATTTTGAAGGCGCACTTTGAAAACCGCGCCACCCGCTCAAAATCCAGGCTTGAGTGGAATTTGATGCTCTGCTTGTTGGGGTGGGAGATACAGGCGTCGATGCTGGCGATGTTCTGGAGCCGCAGATACCGCTCCAGTTGGGTGTAGAGCTGCCGCCCGATGCCCAGCCTGTGCATATCCCGGCGGACGTAGACGCTGGCCTCGCAGCACCACATATACGCCACCCGTTCCCGGAACTCCCCGGCATAGGCGTAGCCAACGGGCACGCCCTCCAGCTCCGCCACCAGGTACGGGTAGCGGGTCAGCGTCCGGCGGATGCGCCCCTCAAACTCGGCCACGGAGGGCACGTCGTATTCAAAGGTGACGGTGGTGTTCTCCACATACCAGGCGTAGATGTCCAGGAGCGCCCCGGCGTCCTCCGGGCGGGCAATGCGGATGTCTATGGACGGTGACGTCATGCTCTCTCCCCCGATCGGCGAATGGTGAAGCGGCCCCCATGGGTAAGGGCCTCAAGCGGCAGATGCGTTCCTTTAGTATAGGACAAAACCCGTCCGGGGGAAAGAGACAAAAACCCAAAAGACGGGGGAGCCTCCTTTGAAAAATTTGTTGACTTGACACAACGGAGGCATTAAAATAGAGAAAAAGGAGGCGCGCCATGAAAGTCATCCGAGTTTTTGACATCGTCCTGGAATACATCTTCATGTTCGCCTTCGCCGCCTCGCTGGTGTTGGGCGTGTTCAAATGGAGCTTCTTCATCGCCGCCGGCGCGGCCCTGGCCCTCTATATCCTGTGGGCCGTGCTGCGTCTGCGCTGCCCCTGGTGCCACAGCGGCGTGGAGCTGGGGGAGCTGGCCCGCGCCCGCCGGCACGGCTGTCACTGCCCGGCCTGCGGCCACGAGATCATCGTGGTCACCCGCGTCAGCAATAAACCGGCAAAGGGGCGCTGAGAGGCCCCCGGAGCCTGCCGGTATAAATTTTATTGAAGGGAGCATCACTTTATGAAGGACCAAAACTGCGGCTACTGCGTGGGAGGCGCGCCCCTGGCGGCCTTCGGCATCAAGATCTGCGACCTTGCCGTCTCCCAGCTCATCCTCTTCAAGGAGCAGTCCCATCCGGGGCGGTGCATCGTGGCCTATAAGGACCACGTCAGCGAGATCGTGAACATCTCCGACGAGGAGCGCAATGCCTTCTTCGCCGACGTCAACCGGGCCGCCCGCGCCATCCACGCCGCCTTCCACCCGGACAAGCTCAACTACGGCGCTTACGGCGACACCGGCTGCCACCTCCATATGCACCTGGTCCCCAAGTACAAGGACGGGTACGAGTGGGGCGGCGTGTTCGCCATGAACCCCGGCCAGAAGCTCCTGACGGACGCGGAGTATGAGGAAATGATCGAAAAGATCAAGGCAAACCTCTGAATTGCCCGAAAACGCCTCAAAGAACGCACCAAAACCACCCGAAAAAGGCCCTGAAAGGCCGCCAAAAGCCGACATACTTATTTCAAATTCCCGCCCCCGCCGCGTACGCGGCGGGGCATTCTTTAAGAAATAATTAATTTTAAGTAGATACCTATTGACAAGCGACTATTTATATGCTATATTATAATCGCCCCAGGCCAGGACCCTCCGTTTTTCCGTTCCCCGTTGCGCTTGGGCGCGGGGCGTGGTATACTTTTCTCATCAACCGCTGGACGGAGGGACGCCATGGGCAATATTGAACTTTTGTCCCCTGCGGGGGACGCGGAGAGCCTGACGGCGGCGCTGCGCTTCGGCGCGGACGCGGTCTATGTGGGAGGGGAGACCCTTCAGCTGCGGGCAAAATCGGCGGGCTTTTGCCGGGAGCAGATCGTCTGGGCCGCGCGGCAGGCCCACCAGGCCGGAAAGCGCCTCTATGTGGCCATGAACAGTCTCGCCCGAAACGACGAGATCGAACCGGCGGCGGAGTACGCCCGCTTCCTCCGGGACGCGGGGGTGGACGCGGCCATCGTCTCCGACGTGGGCGTGTTGGCGGCGGTGCGCGCCGCCGCGCCCGACCTGGAGCTTCACCTGTCCACCCAGGCCAGCTGTATGAATTACGCCGCCGCGCAGGTCTACCGGGACCTGGGCGTGAAGCGCGTTGTCCTTGCCAGGGAGATGACCCTGGAGGACATCGCCGCTCTCCGGGTCAACATGCCGCCGGACCTGGAGTTGGAGGCGTTTGTCCACGGGGCGATGTGTATGGCCTACTCCGGGCGGTGCATCCTCAGCTCATTCCTCACAGGCCGCAGCGGCAACCGGGGCGAGTGCGCCCAGCCCTGCCGCTGGAACTACGCCCTCGTGGAGGAAAAGCGCCCCGGGGAGCTGTTCCCCGTGGCGGAGGAGGGCGGGACCACCGCCATTTTAAGCTCCCACGACCTCAACTGCATCCGGCTTTTAGACAAGCTCCAAAGAGCCGGGGTCACCGCGTTCAAGATCGAGGGGCGCATGAAGACCGCCTTTTACGTGGCCTGCGTCACCCGCGCCTACCGTATGGCGCTGGACGGGACGGACACGGTGGACAACTGCGCCTCTGAGCTGGAGCTTGTGAAGCACCGGCCCTATTCGGAGGGCTTTTACCGGGGCTATTTGAAAGAAAATCACTATAACTCCGGGCGCTACGCCCACGGGGCCGTGTTTGTGGGGAACGTGCTGGGCTGGTCGGAGGGCCTTCTGCGCGTCCGCCAGCGGAACCGTTTCCAGGTGGGGGAGACGCTGGAGATCGTCAGCCCCGGCGCGGGGACGGCCAGCTTTCCCGTCACCGCCATCATGACCGGGGAGGGGGAGGCCCGGGACTGCGCCCCCCACCCCAATGAGATCCTGACCCTGCCCTGCCCCGTGAGGGCGCAGCCGGGGGACTTTCTGAGAAGGAGGGAGAGCGGTGAGACCTGAGATCCTGGCCCCCGCCGGCGGCGCGGACCAGCTCACCGCCGCCGTTCGGTGCGGCGCGGACGCGGTGTACCTGGGGGCGGGCGGCTTCAACGCCCGGCAGAACGCCAAAAATTTCGGAGACGGCGCCCTGGCCGGGGCCGTCTCCTACGCCCACATACGCGGGGTGAAGGTCCACGTCACCGTGAACACGCTGGTCATGGACGCGGAGCTTGCCAAGCTTGACGGGACCGTCCGGGAGATCGCCCAGGCGGGCGCGGACGCCGTCATCGTCCAGGACCTGGCGGTCAACGCCCGCTTCCGGGAGCTGTGCCCGGAGCTTCCCCGCCACGCCTCCACCCAGATGACCATACACAACCTGGACGGGGCGAAGATGGCCGCAGACCTGGGCTTTTCCAGGGTGGTGCTGGCCAGGGAGCTGACGCTGAAGGAGATCGAAACCATCACCGCCCGGTGCGGCGTGGAGACGGAGGTTTTCATCCACGGGGCGCTGTGTATGTGTATGTCCGGACAGTGTACCTTAAGCTCCATGCTGGGGGGCCGCAGCGGCAACCGGGGCTGGTGCGCCCAGCCCTGCCGCCTGGACTTCCACGCCGCCGGACGGGACCACGCCCTGTCCTTAAAGGATATGTCGTACCTCGACCACCTGAAGGAGTTGGCGGACGCGGGGGTGGCGTCCTTTAAGATCGAGGGGCGCATGAAACGCCCGGAGTACGTGGCCGCCGCCGTCACCGCCGCCCGCGCCGCCCTGGACGGCCAGCCCTACGACGGGGAGTCCCTGCGGGCCGTCTTTTCCCGCGGCGGCTTCACCGACGGCTATCTCACCGGGCGGCGGGACAGCTCCATGTTCGGCGTCCGGGAGCGGGAGGACGTGGCCGCCTCCGGCGCGGTCCTGCCGGCCCTGGCCGGCCTCTACCGGGCAGAGCGCCGGAGCGTGCCGGTGTCCATGTCCCTGACCATGACGGCCTCCTCCAACACCCTGACGGTGGGGGATGGAAACGTTTCCACCACGGTCCGGGGACCCCTCCCACAGCCCGCCAGGACCCTCCCGACGACCCCGGACACGGCCCGCGAGAGCCTGAGCAAGACCGGCGGGACGCCTTATTATGTAAACCAATTTCAGGCGAAGATCGACCCCGGCCTGATGCTCCCGGCCTCCGCCCTCAACGCCATGCGCCGGGAGGCCCTGGCGGCGCTGGACGGCCTGCGCGGCGCGCCCCGGCCCTGCGCGACGCGGGAGGCCCCCCTCTCCTCCACCCCCCGCCGGGTCCCCGAAAAAACGGAGATTTGGGGCAGATTTGAAAAAATCGCCCAGATCGGCGGGGAGTATGACAGAATCCTGCTGCCCCTGTCGGAGGTTGAAAAAGAACCGGGGATTGTGGAAAAATATGGGGACAAGTTGACGGTGGAGCTTCCTTCGCTGTATTTCGACACGGAAAACGGGAATTTTGTGGAGAAGTTGGCCCGTTTGGGCTGTAAAGACGTGCTCTGCGAGAACCTGTACGCGGTGAAGCTGGCCCGGTCCGCCGGGCTTACGGCGAGAGGCGGGGCGGGGCTGAACGTGCTGAACACCCTGGCGCTGGAGGAGCTTTCCCGCCTGGGGCTTCGCTCCGCCACGGTGTCCTTTGAGCTTCCCATGGGGGCCGTGGGCGCTCTGGGCGGGGAGCTGCCCAGGGGGATCGTGGCCTACGGGCGGCTGCCGCTGATGCGCTTCCGGGCCTGTCCCGTCCGGGGGCGGAACGGCTGCGGCGGGTGTGACGGCCGCCGGGAGCTGACGGACCGCCGGGGGGTCAAATTCCCGGTGCTGTGCCGGGACAGGCGCTTCGGCACGCTTCTCAACTCCGTGCCCCTGCACATCGCGGAAAAGCCCCTGCCGCCCCTGGATTTCCTGACGCTGTGGTTCACGGTGGAGACGCCGGAGGAGGCGCGGCAGGTCCGGCGGGAGTACGAGGAGCGCGTCCGCTCGGAAAAGCCCCGCACCGGCGGGCTGTATTTCCGAAAGCTCCTGTGACCGCCCCTTCGGGACGCAGGGAATTTTACGGAGATTTATTGACAATTCTTCTCTGATGGGGTATATTAAAAGGTAAGGTTTTTATTTGAGGAAAGAGTATGCGTAAGGGCTTCGCCTTCTTGAAAAATATCGTATGGCTCACGCAGCTGGGCCTCTCCGTGGCCGCGCCCATCCTCCTTTGCGTGCTGGGGGCCGTCTGGCTGAGGAACCGGCTGGATTGGGGCGCGTGGGTGATCGTCCTGGGCGTCCTTCTGGGCGTTGGCGCGGCCTTCGCGGCCCTGTGGCGGACGCTCAGGGAGCTGGACCGGCAGGCGAAGGAGGACGACGCCGATCCCGGCGTCGGCTTCAACGAGCATAAATGAGGGATTCCTGATGTTTCACAATGACGCCGCCATACGGCAGTTTTTAAAGGTCTCCGCAGGAGTTTTGGCGCTCACCGCCCTGGAGCTTGCGGTGTACGCGCTGATAGGCCGCTTCACCGTGAACGTGCTGCTGGGGGCGCTCTTCGGCGCCGCCGTCTCCTGCGGGAATTTCCTGGCGCTGACCGTGACCGTCTCCCGCGCCGCCGACCGGGCGGAGGACGGCAACCCCATGAAGGCCAGAGCCGCCGTGCAGGGTTCGTCGGTGCTGAGGCTCCTTCTGCTGGCGGCGGTCTACATCCTGGTCCTGAAATTCTCCCCCCTTGACCCGCTGGCGTCTGTACTGCCCCTTGTTTTCGTGCAGATCAGCATCGGCCTTATCGAGTTCTTCCGCAAGGACGGTGAAAAGAATGGAAGTAAACGGCCCTAAAATATATCTTCAGATCAACGGCATGAACATCATCACCCAGACCACGGTGGCCTCCTTTACGGTGATGGTGCTTCTGTGCGCCGCCGGGTGGTTCCTGGGGAGAAATCTGAAGAAGAGGCCCGGCAGGCTCCAGGTCATCACCGAGAAGGGCGTCACCATGCTCTACAACCTGGTGGAGGAGACCATGGGCAAGCACAACGCCTACTGGACGCCCTACATCGGGGCGCTGTTCCTCAGCTCCATCGGCGGCTCCCTCATCGGCATGACGGGCATTTTGCGCTCCGCTACCTCCGACGTGTCCACCACCCTCACCTGGGCGCTGATGACCAGCTTCCTGGTGTGGGGCTGCACCATAAAGAACAGCGGCCTTAAAAATTTCCTGAAGGGGTACATAAACCCCCTGAACATCGTCTCCGACATCGCCCAGCCCGTCTCCATGGCCTTCCGTCACTTCGGGAACATCATGGGCGGCGGGGTCCTGATGAGCATTCTCTACACCGGCCTTGCCGGCCTTTCCTCCCTGGTGGTGGGGGCCGTGCGCTCCAACGGCTGGGCCGTCACCGGGGTGACGGCGCTGGCGGGGGCGGCGCTCCTTTTGGTGGGCTTTAAAAAGAAAAAAGCGGCGCTCAAAATCTTCGGCGCGGTGTTCGCCGCCGTGGCCGCCGCCGCGGCGCTGGAGAAGCTGGGCGTATTTGGGGAGATCCCCATTTTGGAGGTGGGCATCCCGGCGGTGCTGAGCCTCTACTTCGACATCTTCTCCGGCGGCATCCAGGCGCTGGTGTTCTCCCTGTTGACCATGGTGTACGTGGGTATGGCGTGCCCCCCTTCGTCCTCGCGGAAGTAGCTTCCCTCGCCGCGCCGCGGGCCGCGCGGGGACCCCAAAACAAGTAGATAGCCGTTTTCACGGTTAATCAATACAAACAAAAAACGCAATCTTTTTAAGGAGGCAAATAGTATGGGTGAGATCGTTAGAGCCGCAGCCGTTTTAGGCGCGGGACTTTGCATGGGCATCGGGGCCATCGGCCCGGCTCTGGGTGAGGGCAACGCCGTGGGCAAGGCGCTGGAGGGCATGGCCCGTCAGCCGGAGGCCGCCGGTTCTCTCCGAACCAACATGATCCTGGGCTGCGCCATCACGGAGTCCACGGGCATCTACTCCCTTGTCATTGCGATCCTGCTGATCTTCGCCGTGAGATAAGCGCGGAGCGCAGGGTACTTTCCACCGGAAGGAGTGAGTGACTTGCTGGTTTTGGCAGAGGTCACACAATTTGAAAGCCTTGTGGGCGTCAACCCCTGGACGGCGCTTTTCACCTTCTGCAACATGATCATCACCTTCCTTCTGCTGAAGAAATTCCTCTTCAAGCCTGTGAAGAAGATGATCGATGAGCGGCAGAAGGAGATCGACGATATGTACGCCGCAGCCGAGGAGAGCAAGACCGCCGCGGCGAAGCTCCAGGCCGACTACGAGGAGCACCTGAG
The DNA here is from genome assembly GCA_947627715.1 of uncultured Oscillospiraceae bacterium. GTDB lineage: Bacteria > Bacillota > Clostridia > Oscillospirales > Oscillospiraceae > RUG626. Next base: position 26,194 of record CANQXK010000018.1, on the reverse strand, counting down.
CGAGGCGCGGGCGGAGCGGGACGAGATCCTGCGGGACGCCGTGTCCCGCGCCAGGAAGCGGGAGACCGAGATCGTGGCCGGGGCCAAGTCCGACGCCGCCGCCATCCTCACCAAGGCCGAGGCGGACATCGCCCAGGAGAAGAAAAAGGCCCTCAACGAGGTGAAAAACGAGATCTCCTCCATCTCCGTGTCCATCGCCGAGGCGGTGGTGGAGCGGGAGATCACCGAGGCCGACCATCAGCGGCTGGTGGAGGAGTTCATCGGGAAATTAGGTGAGACGGATGACTGACTTCGCCAGGATCTACGGGGGGTCCCTCTATGAGCTGGCGAAGGAGGAGGGCCTGGACAGGCGCTTCTTAGAGGAGCTGGACGTGTGCGTGAAGGTCCTCAGGGAAACGCCGGAGTATATGCGCCTTCTCTCCACCCCGGCCCTGGGCAGGGAGGAGAGGCGCCGGGCCGTGGACGAGAGCTTCGGCCCCCAGCTCCACCCGTACCTCACCGGCTTTATGAAGCTGCTGGTGGACCGGGGCGAGATCGGCCAGTTTTCCGGCTGCGTCCGGGCGTACCGGGAGCGGTACAACCAGGACAACGGGATCCTGGAGGTCACCGCCACCACGGCGGCCCCGCTTTCCGACGCGGCGCGGGAGAAGCTGCTGTCAAAGCTTTCACGGCTGTTTGGGAAAAAGATCCTGCTGACGGTCAAAACCGACCCCGCCGTTCTGGGCGGGATGCGTCTGGAGTGCGCCGGAAAGCGCATCGACGGCACGGTGCGGGACCGCCTGGACAGGATCGCCCGTGGACTTCGGGAGACGGTGCTCTGACGGGGCGAAAGGCCCGCCTGCGCGCCGGCTTTCCCGCCGGGGACAGCGTTGCTCGGCGCGGAGGGAGCCGTACCATTTTTTGTAGGAGAGTTATACCATGGAGCTTAAACCAGAGGAGATAACGAGGATCATCAAGGCACAGATCAAAAACTACTCCAAGCAGATCGAGGAGAGCGAGACCGGCACCGTCATCTTAGTGGGAGACGGCATCGCCCGCGCCTCCGGGCTTGAGAACTGCCTGATGAACGAGCTTATAGAGTTCCCCGGCGGACAGTACGGAATGGCCCAGAATTTGGAAGAAAATTCCGTTTCCATCGTCATCCTGGGCAACGACTCCGGCATCCGCGAGGGGGACAAGGTGAAGCGCACGGGGCGCGTGGTCTCCGTGCCTGTGGGGGAGGCGCTGATAGGCCGCGTGGTGGACGCGCTGGGGAACCCCATCGACGGCAAGGGCGAGATCGCCGCCGTCCGCTTTGACCCCATCGAGGCGCCGGCCCCCGGCATCATCGAGCGCAAGAGCGTCTCGGTGCCCCTTCAGACGGGCATCAAGGCCATCGACTCCATGATCCCCATTGGCCGCGGACAGAGGGAGCTGATCATCGGCGACCGGCAGACGGGCAAGTCCACTATCGCCATCGACACCATCATCAACCAGAAGGGCAAGGACTGCCTGTGCGTCTATGTGGCCATCGGCCAGAAACGCTCCACGGTGGCCCAGGTGGTCGCCACCTTGGAGGCCGCCGGAGCCATGGAGTACACCGTCGTGGTGTCCGCCACCGCCTCGGAGCTGGCCCCCATGCAGTACATCGCCCCCTACTCCGGCTGCACCATGGGCGAGTACTTCATGAAGCAGGGGAAGGACGTTTTGGTGGTCTACGACGACCTCTCCAAGCACGCGGTGGCCTACCGGGCCATCTCCCTGCTCATCAGGAGGCCCCCCGGACGGGAGGCGTACCCCGGCGATGTGTTTTACCTGCACTCCCGGCTTTTGGAGCGGGCGGCGCGGATGGCCCCGGAGTACGGCGGGGGGAGCCTCACGGCCCTGCCCATCATCGAGACCCAGGCGGGGGACGTCTCCGCCTATATTCCCACAAATGTCATATCCATTACAGACGGACAGATCTTTCTGGAGACGGAGCTTTTCCACTCCGGCATCATGCCCGCCGTGAACCCCGGCATCTCGGTCTCCCGCGTGGGCGGTTCTGCCCAGATCAAGGCCATGAAGAAGGTGGCCGGGTCCCTGAAGCTCATCTACTCCCAGTACCGGGAGCTTCAGTCCTTCGCCCAGTTCGGCTCGGACCTGGACCAGGATACCAAGGACCGCCTTGCCCAGGGCGAGCGGATCGTGGAGGTGCTGAAGCAGAAAAACGGCGCCCCCGTGGAGGTGGCCCACCAGGTGTGCATCTTCTACGCCGCCACAAACGGGTATCTCAGGGACATTGAGACCTCGAGGATCGCCGAATTTGAGCAGGGCCTCTACGCCTACATGGACGAGCACGGGTACGACGTGCTCCGGGCCATCCGGGAGACCGGCAAGCTTGAGCCGGAGACCGAGGAGGAGCTGAAAGGCTGCATAACCAGGTATATCGAAGTTTTCAACAGGTAAAGGGGTGAGCGCGTATGGCCGGCGTGTCCATGAAGGGGATCAAGCTGCGCATCCGCAGCATGGAGAGCACAAAGCAGATCACCAAGGCCATGGAGATGGTGGCGGCCTCCAAGCTGCGCCGCGCCCAGGAGAACGTGACCAGGAGCCGCCCGTATTTTGAGACGCTCTACAGCACCGTCTGCCAGATCGCCGGAAGCTCCGGCAGCTTCACCTCGCCCTACCTTGAAAGCCGCGAGGTCAAAAAAAGCTGCTACGTGGTGATCGCCGGGGACCGGGGACTGGCCGGGGGCTACAACCACAACGTCCTGAAGCTGGCGGAGGCCGAAATGGCCGGGAAAAACGTCACGGTGGTGCCCATCGGGAAGCGGTGCGTGGACAATTTCCGCGCCCACGGGTATGACATCCTCACCGACGCCTATTTCGAGGCCGGGAGCCTGTCCGTGTCCGACTGCTTCACCATGGCGCGGGACCTGTGCCGGAGATTTCTGGACGGGGAATTTGACGAGGTACACATCGTGTACACGGGCTTTGTGTCCATCCTGACGCAGCAGCCCGCCGTGATGACCGCCCTGCCCCTCCACGGGGCCGGCGCGGAGGAAAAAGCCGCGTCCGAGACCATCTACGAGCCGGACAGCGAGACGCTTTTCGCCGCCATCGTGCCGGAATATTTGGGCGGGCTTATCTACGGGGCGCTGTGCGAGAGCGTAGCCAGCGAGCAGGGTGCCAGAAGGACCGCCATGGACTCGGCCACCAAGAACGCCGAGGAGATGATCGGCGACCTGAGCCTTAAATATAACCGCGCCCGCCAGGGGGCCATCACCCAGGAGATCACGGAAATCGTAGCGGGAGCAAATACCTGATAAAGGCAGAGCCTTTATCAGGTAAAAAGATTTTGCCGGTTTGCTTTGCGCGTGAAACATTGAAATAATTTTACGGCGGCAAGTACGTCGTAAAATTAACCTTTCAGACCAACGGAGTGTACGAGCGCAGCGAGTGCGCGCAGTTGGTCGGCAATACTCTTTGGCAGAAAAAGGCGGAGCCTTTTTCGCCAGGATAGGAGTTGATCCATTTGGCAACGAAACATATCGGCACGGTGGCCCAGATCATGGGGCCGGTGCTGGACATCCGCTTCAAGGACGGGGAGCTGCCGGAGCTTTTGAACGCCATCCATGTGGAAACAGGCGGCCGGACGCTCACCTGCGAGGTGGCGCAGCACATCGGGGACAACATCGCCCGGTGCGTGGCCATGGGGTCCACCGACGGGCTTTCCCGCGGGCTGGAGGCCGTGGACACAGGCGCGCCTATCAGCGTGCCCGTGGGCGAGGAGTGCCTGGGCAGGGTCTTTAACCTCCTGGGCGACCCGGTGGACAATATGCCCGCCCCTGAGACGCGCGAGCGCTGGCCCATCCACCGCCCCGCCCCCTCTTACGACGAGCAGGAGGGCGCTACGGAGATCTTCGAGACGGGCATCAAGGTGGTGGACCTCATCTGCCCCTACGCCAAGGGCGGCAAGATCGGCCTCTTCGGCGGCGCGGGCGTGGGCAAGACGGTGCTCATCATGGAGCTTATCCACAACATCGCCACCCAGCACGGCGGGCTTTCCGTGTTCACGGGCGTGGGGGAGCGTACCCGCGAGGGCAACGACCTCTATAACGAGATGAAGGAGTCCGGGGTCCTCGCCAAGACCGCCTTGGTCTACGGCCAGATGAACGAGCCGCCCGGAGCGCGTATGCGGGTGGGCCTTTCCGGCCTTACCATGGCGGAGTACTTCCGGGACGAGAAGCACCAGGACGTGCTTTTATTCATCGACAACATCTTTAGGTTTACCCAGGCCGGGTCCGAGGTGTCGGCCCTCTTGGGGCGGATGCCCTCCGCCGTGGGCTATCAGCCCACCCTGGCCACCGAGATGGGCGCGCTGCAGGAGCGCATCACCTCCACCAAGCGCGGGTCCATCACCTCCGTCCAGGCGGTGTACGTGCCGGCGGACGACCTCACGGACCCCGCGCCGGCCACCACCTTCGCGCACCTGGACGCCACCACGGTGCTGGACCGCGGCATCGCGTCCCTGGGCATCTACCCGGCGGTGGACCCGCTGGACTCCACCAGCCGCATCCTCACCCCGGAGATCGTGGGGCAGGAGCATTACGAGGTGGCGCGGGCCGTCCAGCAGATGCTCCAGCGGTATAAGGAGCTGCAGGACATCATCGCCATCATGGGCATGGACGAGCTTTCCGAGGCGGATAAGCTCACCGTGGCCAGGGCCAGGAAGATCCAGAGATTTTTGAGCCAGCCCTTCTCCGTGGCCGAGCAGTTCACCGGCATGGAGGGGCGGTATGTGCCGCTCAGCGAGACCATACGCGGCTTTAAGGAGATCATCGAGGGCAAGCACGACGACCTGCCGGAGTCGGCGTTCCTCTTTGCCGGCACCATCGACGACGTGGTGAAGAAAGCGAGGGGGTGAACCCATGGCGGCCTTCAGGCTGAAAATCGTGACCCCGGACGGCCTGCTGTTCTCCGGGGAGGCGCGGAGCCTCACCGTGCGGACCGTGGAGGGGGATGTGTGCATCCTCCCCAAGCATATCAATTTCCTCACCGCCCTGGGCATGGGCGAGGCGAAGGTCGTGGACGTTGACGGAAACGTTCGGAAGGCCGCCTGCATCGGCGGGATGCTGTCGGTGAACGGCGACCACGTGGAGCTGGTGCCCACCACCTTTGAGTGGGCGGACGAGATCGACGCGGAACGCGCCGAGAGGGCGCGGGCCGAGGCGGAGGAGAAGCTCAGCCACCGGGAGAGGCTCTCCGGCCACGAGCTGGCTATCGCCGAGGCGAAGCTCAAGCGCGCGCTGGTCCGCTCCGGCGTAGCCAGGAGAAAATGAAACGAAAGACCGCGCAGGCGAAAGCCCGCGCGGTCTTGCTGATAAGAGGGGGGCGTTTAGTGCACCTAAATGGTGCCCCTCTCTGAGGGGAGCTGTCAGCGAAGCTGACTGAGGGGAGCAAGGAGTCCGCGCCCCAGCTCCCCTCCGGCCCTCTGGGCCACCTCCCCTCAGAGAGGGGAGGCTGTTCCCACCTCATCCGTCGCCTGCGGCGACACCTTCCCCGCCCTGCGGGGAAGGCATTACCTTTTGACGGCGGCCTGTCCTGCATACGCAGAAGGCCCGTAATCTGCAGAGCAAAAAGCCTTCCCCACTTGTGGGGAAGGTGGCCCCCGAAGGGGGGCGGATGAGGCCGACGAGCGCCCCGGCTCCCCTCCGGCCCTTCGGGCCACCTCCCCTCAAAGAGGGGAGGCTTTTCCCACCTCATCCGTCGCCTGCGGCGACACCTTCCCCGCCCTGCGGGGAAGGCATTACCCTTTAACGGCCCCGTTGCGCGCCCAAATGGCGCCCCTCTCTGAGGGGAGCTGTCAGCGAAGCTGACTGAGGGGAGCATACCGTTATTGCCCCTCCCCCCCTCTGGGAAAATTGGTGTTGATATTTTTAAAAGGCTGGTGTATAATAAAAGAACGTTACGGCGCGGGATCGAGCCGCGATAGTCGGGGAGACAGCGGTGCCCTGCACCCGCAATCCGCTACAGCGGGGATGAATCCCTGCCCCCGGCCGGGTGATGTGTTGTCTGCCGCCAGGAAAAGGTGTTGATGAGCCGGTCTCACGCAACGCCGGAGCGTGAACCATGTCAGGCGGGGAACCGAGCAGCATTAAGCGCACACCGGCGTGTGCCGCGAGGCTGCCGGCTCTGAGCCGGTTCCCGGCGTACCGGGCATATCACTCGCGTCAAAGGCAGGTTCGCGGCTCCATCCTGCGCCGTCACGAAGGCCGGCCCCCTGCGCCCCTGGCGGGGCGGGGATGGGCGCTTTCCGGGTTTAGGCCGGGAAGGCCGGGGCCGGCGCGCACAATGGATGAAAAAAGCCCGGAGGTCCGGGCTTTTTGGGTATTGCGGGGTGGAGCTGTGTATCAGGCGCTTTACAGAAAATACAGGCCGCGGAGATTTGAGGACGTGGTGGGGCAGGAGCATATCACCGAGACCCTGCGCCGACAGGTGGAGCTGGGCCGGACGGGCCACGCCTACATCTTTGTGGGGACACGCGGGACGGGGAAGACCACCTGTGCCAAGATCCTCTCCAAGGCGCTGAACTGCCAGCACCCGTTGAACGGGGAACCCTGCAACGAATGCGAGGCGTGCCGGGGCATCGACTCCGGGGCCATCATGGACGTTATCGAGATCGACGCGGCGTCCAACGGCACCGTGGACGACATCCGCGCCCTGCGGGAGGCGGCCAACTACACCCCCGCGGACGTGAAAAAGCGCGTCTACATCTTGGACGAGGCCCACATGATCACCTCGGCGGCGTTCCCGGCGCTTCTGAAGATCTTGGAGGAGCCGCCGGAGCATTTGGTATTCATCCTGGCCACCACGAATTTAGACAAGATCCCCATTACCATCCTCTCTCGCTGTCAGCACTTCTCCTTCCGCCGGATCACCCCGGAGGTCATCGCCGGGCGGCTGAAGACCGTGGCCTCACGGGAGGGCTTCGCCCTCACCGACGGGGCGGCGGCGCTGCTCTCCAGACTGGGGGACGGGTCCATGCGCGACGCGCTGTCGCTGCTGGACCAGTGCCTCCCCGCCGAGACGGTGGACGAGGACGCTGTGGTCAGGGCCGTGGGCATCATGGAGGCCGAGGACACCGTGAAGCTCTGGCGGGCCTGCGCGGGGGGCGACACGGCGGGGGCGCTGGAGCTGTTCGACAGATGCTACCGGGGCGGGGCGGAACCCATCGCCATTTTACGGGACCTTTTGGGCCTTTCCAGAGATATGCTCATGGTGCGTGTCGCGCCGGAGGGCGCGCAGGCGCTTTTGACGGGGGCGTTCGATGCGCGGACGCTCTCGGAGCTGAGCGCGGGTGCCGCCACCGGGGCGCTGATGACGGCGTGCGAGGCGCTTCAGGAGAACGTCAATTCCATGAAGGATTCCCGCGACAAGCGGGTGAAGGCGGAGCTGTGCCTGGTGAAGCTGGCGGCCGCCCTCTCCGGGGCCGCCGTGGAGGACGCCGGGGAGGCCCCGGCGGTGAAAGCGCCGCCAAGACAGACCGCGCCGGCCCCAAAGCCGGTCCCGCCCCAGGCGGAGACGGAGGGTCCGCCCCCCTGGGAGGATGAGGACGCGCCCCCCGCGCCGGGCCAGGAGCCGGACGCGCCTGTGACCGGGAAGCCGGAGCCTGCGCCTGTTGAAAAGGCCGCGCCGGAAAAGAAGCCCGCCCCCGTTGAGCGGGAAGCGCCCCCGGAGAAGGCCGTGCAGGCTGAGCAGGACTCGCCCGCTGGGAAGCCCACGGCCAGGACGCCGGAGGCCGGGGAGGACTGGTGGAGCCGGGTGCTGGACATCTGCGTGACAAAGCTGGACGAGGCCGAGGCGCGGCCCCTCTCCGGGCGGGACAACGTGGCGGCGCGTCTCTCCGGCACGAAGCTGACGCTCTACGTCAGGAATATGTTTGTGCAGATGGTGGTGGACGTCCCCTCGGTCCGGGACGCCGTGGCGGAAGCGGCGGAGCAGGTCCTGGGGCAGAAGGTGGGCGTGGCGGTGGAGATCGGCACGCCGCCGGAGGGACCCTCCGCCAGCCGGAAGCCGGGTCTTGACGACCTGAAGAAATTTGACGGCATCGTAAAATTTACGTAAGGGCGCGCCGCGCCCCGCGTGAGAAAATTGGGCGGACGCCCTGCGGCTGCCCGCAAAACATAAAGGAGGCACACAGCGATGGCAAAGGGCGGATTTCCCGGCGGGAGAATGCCGGGGGGCATGAACATGAACATGATCAAACAGGCGCAGCGGATGCAGCAGGAGCTTCTGCGCCAGCAGCAGGAGATCGAGGAGCGGGAGTTCACCGCCTCCGCCGGGGGCGGGATGGTCACGGCCTCGGTCAACGGGAAGAAGGAGCTGGTGAAGCTCACCATCGACCCGGACGCGGTGATTGACGCGGCGGAGCAGGAGGACGTGGAGATGATCGCGGACGCGGTCATGGCCGCCGTCAACGAGGCGCTGGGCAAGGCCACCGACGAGATGAACGCCGCCATGGGGAAGCTCACCGGCGGCATGGGCCTGGGGTTCTGAGGCCGTCGCCTTAACCTCGCCTTCGCGCAAACGCGAAGGCTCAGGCTCGACTCATCCTCTCCCCACGCGGTCTCCGACTGCGCGGGGACCCCATCGCGGCACACCTGGGCGGCAATTTGAGGTTTTTGTCAATCTGAGGGGGAGGGGCGAACGCCCCTCCCCCTGTGCTGTTTTTGCCCCCGCTTTCGTGCGGGAAAAATTTTTTAAAAAAGTTAAGCAAAAATACTTGACAAATACTTCGGAATATGCTATATTGATTGCGGTTAAGCGTTGAAGCGGTTCATGGCTTCGTCGATGCCCCGTGTCAGCAGGCACGTCAGGGCGTCGGCGGCGCGGGCGGCGGCGCGGAGGATGTCCTCCGCATCCTGGTTTCGGAACACGCTGAGTACCCAGTCCGCCTGGTCCCAGCCGGGGGGCACGGCCCCCACGCCCACGCGCACACGGGGGAAGCCCTCCCCGCCGCACTTGTCGATGATGTCCCGAAGTCCGTTGTGGCCTCCGGCGGAGCCGGAGGGGCGCAGACGGAGCCGTCCCAGCTCCAGATGGATGTCGTCGGACACCACCGCCACGCGGTCAAGGGGGAGCTTATAAAAGCGCATGGCCTCGGAGACGGCGTCGCCGGACAGATTCATGAAGGTCTGGGGCTTCATCAGCAGCACCTTCTGCCCGGCCACGGAGCAGGTTGCCGTGAGGGCACGGTGCTTTGCGCGGTCCAGCTTCACCCCCTGGGCCTTGGCGAACTCGTCGCCCACGAGAAACCCGGCGTTATGCCGGGTCATCTCATACTTTGAACCGGGATTACCCAGAAAGGCGACGATCCAGTCCAGATTCGGTTTCTTCTGAAAAAGCATCTTACTTATAGAGGGTGGACATGGAGACCTCTTCGTAGACCCGGTCGATGGCCTCGGCAAACATGGGGGCGACGGAGAGGAAGCTGATTTTGTCGGACTTCTTGGACTCGATCTCAGGGATGGAGTCCAAAAGCACCAGCTCCTTGATGTAGCTTGCGTTGATGCGCTCGATGGCGGGGCCGGAGAGGACGGCGTGGGAGGCGCAGGCGTAGACGTTCTTCGCCCCGCCAATCTCCACAAGGGCCTTGGCCGCGCCGCACAGGCTCCCGGCGGTGTCCACCATGTCGTCGAAGAGGATCACGTCCATGCCCTCCACCTGGCCGATGATGTTCATGACCTCGGACTGGTTGGCCCTCTCCCGGCGCTTGTCCACAATGGCCAGGTTCAGCCCCAGCCTGTGGGCGAAGTTGCGGGCGCGGGACACGCTGCCCACGTCCGGGGAGACCACCATCACGCCGGGGTTGTTCTCGCCAAACTTTTTGGCGTAATACTCGGCAAAAATAGGCGCCCCAGCCAGATTGTCCACGGGAATGTCAAAAAATCCCTGGATCTGGGGGGCGTGAAGATCCATCGTCAGCACCCGGTCGGCGCCGGCGGAGGTGATAAGGTTGGCCACAAGCTTCGCGGAGATGGGGTCGTGGCTCTTGGCCTTGCGGTCCTGACGGGCGTAGCCGAAGTAGGGCATCACGGCGGTGATGCGTCCCGCAGAGGCGCGGCGGCAGGCGTCGATCATCACCAAAAGCTCCATCAGGTTGTCGTTTACGGGGGCGCAGGTGGACTGCACCAGGAACACGTCGGAGCCGCGGACCGTCTCGTAGAGGGAGAGGGAGACCTCGCCGTCGGAGAAGTGGGAGACCGTCATGTCGCCCAGGCGCGTGCCCATGTTGCGGCAGATGGCGTCGGCCAGCGTCCTGTTGGAATTGCCTGAGAAAATCTTGATATCCTTGCCGTGTGAAATCATAGGTTTTTCCTCCGGTCAGTTTGGTAATTTTATATTACCACAAACGGCGGGGGAAGTGGTGACAAAAAAGAGAGAAAGTTTCGAGCCTTTTCGGTCAAAAACCCCTATGAGAATTTACAGGACTAAAACGTCAAAGACGTGCAGCGTCCCGTCTGAGACACGAAAACGCACGTTGAAGCCATCGTAGGAAAGCCCGTACTCGCGGGCGGGGTCGTGCTGGTAGGAGGGGCGCGGGTCGTGGCGCAGGATGTCCAGGAGCGCCCGGTACGTCTCCTCCGGCAGGCGCGCGGCGAGCGCGGCGGGGAAGTCCACGGCCAGGAGCCTTTCCGGGAGGCTGTCCGTGTAGCCCCCGGCGGCGTCGGGGCGGGCGTCGGCGTAGGGCAGATAGGGCTTGATGTCGAAAACCGGCGTTCCGTCGGCCATGTCCGCCCCCGCCACGATCAGCGCGGGGCCGTCGGGGGCGTCCCACTCCACCCGGACGAGGGCGACGCAGGACAGGCCCACCGGGTTGGGGCGGAAGGGCGAGCGGGTGGCAAAGACGCCCACGCGCTCATTGCCCCCCAGCCGGGGCGGGCGGACCGTGGGGGACCAGCCGGTTTTATGCACCCGGTCGAAGCCCCAGATGAGCCACAGGTGGGAAAAGCCCTCGATGCCCCGCAGCGCGTCGGGGTTCCGATATTCCGGCTCAAACACCACCCGCGAGGTCACGTGTTGGGCAAGGCCCGCCTGGCGGGGGATGCCGAATTTGTCCGTAAAGCCGGAGTGGAGACGCGCTATGATTTGCATGGACACACATGGAGACATGGGATCACCGTCCGTCAAAGGGGTGTGGGGGCGGGCCGCCTTTTTCGCCCCGGTAAGGGGAGAGCGGCCGGAAACCGGCCGCGGCCGCGCCCATATGGACAGTATACGCCGGACGGCCCCGTTTGTCCAGCCCGGACGGCGCATTTGCCGCACCGCTCTTGCCAACGGGGAAAAGATGGCTTATAATTCAGGGTAAAAGCAAGGGTAAAAGCAGGAGGGGGAGACCATGGATATACTGATCGTGGGCGGGGGCGCGTCCGGCCTTGCCGCCGCCCTGGAGGCGGCAAAATACGGCCATGTGACCGTCTTGGAGCGGGCCGGGCGCGTGGGGCGCAAGCTGGCCGTCACCGGGAACGGGCGGTGCAACCTCACCAATCTTTCCATGGGCCAGGAGCATTACCACGGCGGGGAGCCGGGGTTTTCGCACTATGCCCTGGAGCGGTTCGGCCCGGAGGAGACGCGGGAATTTTTCCGCGGTCTGGGCCTTGTGACGGTGGCGGAGCCGTCGGGGCGGGTCTACCCCCACTCCGACCAGGCGGGGAGCGTGGTGGACGTGCTGCGCCTGGCCGCCGCCGGGCGGGGCGTGAAGCTCCAGTGCGGCGTGGAGGTCCGCCGGATCCGGCGGGAGCAGGGGGGCTTCGCGGCGGAGACGGACGCGGGGCTTCTCCGGGCGGACAGGGTCATCGTGGCCGCCGGAGGGGCGGCGGCCCCCAGAGCGGGAGGCTCGGAGGCCGGCTACCGCCTTTTGGAGGGGCTGGGCCACACCTGCACCAGGCTCACCCCGTCCCTGGTCCAGCTCAAAACGGAGAACGCCTTCACCCGCCCGCTGAAGGGCGTCCGCGCCGACGCGGGGGTGGAGGTGGAGCGCGGCGGCAGGACCGTGGCGGCCAGCGCCGGAGAGGTGCAGTTTACGGACTACGGCCTGTCGGGTCCCGCAATCTTTGAGGTCTCCCGCGACGCGGCCCGGTCTCCGGGGTGCGTCATAAGGCTGGACCTTCTGCGCCAGGTGGAGCTTTCCCAGCTTGTTTCCATGCTCAGACAGCGCCGGGACAGGGGGCTTACCAACGAAAACCTCTTCACCGGCATCCTTCACAACAAGGTGGGCCGCACCCTGGTCACTGGGCTGGGCTGGTCCCTGGCCGCGCCCGTCTCCGCCCTTACGGAGGAGGACCTTCTGCGGGCGGCGCGGGCGGTCAAGGGGGTGACGCTGCGCGTCACCGGGAGCATGGGCATGGAGGGCGCTCAGGTCACCGCCGGGGGCGTGAGGACGGAGGAATTTGACCCGGAGACCATGGAGAGCCGCCTTGTGCCGGGGCTTTTCGCCTGCGGCGAGGTGCTGGACGTGGATGGAGACTGCGGCGGCTACAACCTCCAGTGGGCGTGGAGCTCCGGGAGGCTGGCCGGGAAGCTGGGGGCGTTGAGATGATCCGGGTGCGCGATATTGCCCTGCCCGCCCGCGAGGACGGCGCGGAGGCCCTGAAAAGGGCGGCGGCCCGCAGGCTCGGCGTCCCGGCGGGGGAGCTGACGGAGCTGAAAATACGCCGCCGCTCGGTGGACGCCAGAAAAAAGAGCGATGTGCGCGTCATTTACACTGTGGACGCGGCTCTGGCCGGGAGCGAGGAGGCGGCGCTGCGGCGCTGCCACGGCGACCGGGTGTCGGAGGCGGCGGATGAGGTCTACGCCCCACCCACAGGCGGGGAGCGGCTGGAAAAGCGCCCGGTGATCGCGGGCTTCGGCCCGGCGGGGATGTTCGCGGGGCTGGTGCTGGCCATGGCCGGGGCGCGGCCCCTGATTCTGGAGCGGGGGCGGGATGTGGAGACCAGAGGGCGGGACGTGGAGCGTTTCTGGCAGACGGGCGTTCTGGACCCGGCCTCCAACGTCCAGTTCGGCGAGGGCGGAGCCGGGGCCTTCTCCGACGGGAAGCTCAACACCGGCATCAAAAATCCCCGGATACAGTGGGTGCTGGACAGGTTCGTGGAGTTCGGAGCCAGGGAGGACGTGGCCTATGAGGCCCGGCCCCACGTGGGCACCGACAGGCTGAAAATCGTGGTGAAGAATCTGCGGGAGCGGATCCTCGCCCTGGGCGGCCAGGTGCGCTTTGAGTCGGCGGTGACGGGGATCGTAACGGACGGCGGGCGCGTCGCGGGGGCCGTGGTCAACGGCGCGGAGGAGATAAAGTGCGGCGCGCTGATCCTGGCCGCCGGGCACAGCGCGCGGGACACCTTCGCCTGGCTTGACGCCCTGGGCGTGCCCATGGAGCCGAAGCCCTTCGCCATGGGCGTTCGGATAGAGCACAGGCAAAGCGAGTTAGACCGCTGCCAGTACGGCGGCTTTGCGGGACTGCGCGCCCTGGGCGCGGCGGACTACCGGCTGGCGGTCCACACCCCGCGCGGCTCGGCCTACACCTTCTGTATGTGCCCCGGCGGGTACGTGGTGGCCGCCGCCTCGGAGGCCGGGGGCGTCTGCACCAACGGCATGAGCTACTCCGGGAGAAGCGGGGAGAACGCCAACTCCGCCCTGCTGGTGGGGCTGGATGCGTCCAATTTCCCCTATCCCGGCGCGCTGGGGGGCGTGGCGTGGCAGCGGGAGCTGGAAAAGCGCGCCTTTGAGGCCGCCGGCGGGGACTACGCCGCCCCGGCCCAGACGGTGGGGGACTTCCTCGGCAAGAAAACGCCCGCGTCAGTCGCGCCCACGTACAGGCCGGGGGTCCGGGAGCTGGACCTCCACGGGGTGCTGCCGGGGCGGATCGCCGAGACGCTGGAGCTGGCCCTGCCGGAGCTGGGGAGGAAGCTCCCCCTCTTTCAGGACATGGGCGCGGTGATGACGGGGCCGGAGACGCGAAGCTCGTCCCCGGTGCGTATCCTCCGGGACGCAAGCCGCCAGTCCCCCCTCCTCCGGGGCCTCTACCCCTGCGGCGAGGGCGCGGGCTACGCCGGGGGCATCACCTCCGCGGCGGTGGACGGGATAATGACCGCCGAAGCGGTGCTGGGAGCGCATTGACTGCTCGAATGGGGCCGGGCAGAAAAAAGCCTTCCCCGCTTAGGCGGGGAAGGTGTCGCCGGAGGCGACGGATGAGGTGGGAATTGCCTCCCCTCTCTGAGGGGAGGTGGCCCGGAGGGCCGGAGGGGAGTTGGGCGCTCATCGGCCTCATCCGACCCCTTTCGGGGGCCACCTTCCCCACTTGTGGGGAAGGCTTTTTGCGCGGTTGTCGCCGGAGGCGACGGAATCAAATCAAACTACCTCTTTGGCTCCCTTTGATAAAGGGAGCTGTCACGCGCCAGCGTGACTGAGGGTTCGCCGTTACTGGGGCGCTCTATCATCGTTTTAACCCTCAGTCCGGCTTTGCCGGACAGCTCCCTTCCCGCTTCGCGGCAAGGGCGCCATTTGGCTGTGGGACCCCCCTCTACAGACTTATCCTCTTCGTGGCGATGCGCTCCGTGAACGCGCGGTCGTGCTCCACAAAAAGCATGGTGGGGCGGTAGCGGGCCAGAAGCTCCTCGATTTGGATGCGGGAGATGACGTCCACGTAGTTGAGAGGCTCGTCCCAGATGTAGAGGTGCGCCCGCTCCGAGAGGCTGCGGGCCAGGAGGGCCTTCTTTTTCTGCCCCTGGGACCAGTCCTCCAGGGGCTTTTCAAACTGGATCCGCTCAAAGCCTAACTTGCGAAGGATGGACTGAAAGACGGCGCGGTCCAGGTCGAACCCGGCGGCGTAGTCCTCCAGCGAGCCGCGCAGGGCGGAGGCGTCCTGGCCGACATAGGAGACGACAAGGTCCGAGACCGTTCGTATTTCCCCCGTGTGGGGGACGTCCTCCCCCAAGATCAGCCGGAGGAGGCTCGTCTTGCCGCAGCCGTTTGGCCCGGAGAGGGCGGCGCGGTCGCCGGGGGAGAGGTCAAAGGAGATATGGGCGCAGACGGGCCTGCCCCCGTAGGAGACGGAGACGTCCCGGAGGGCGACCAGCTTCCCCGCCCGGTGGGCGAGGGGGACCAGCTTGATGTCCTCGTCCCGCTCCAAGTCGTGAAGGAGCTTGGATTTCTCCTCCACCGCCCGCTCCCGGCGCTGGGTGATGGCGACGGCTCTGCGCTGCTGCTTGGCGGCTTTGGCGGCCTGCTTGGGCGCCCAGCCCTTTTTCGACTCGGCTCTGTCGGTGTGGGAGAGGTACTTGGAGCGTTCGGCCCTGTCGGACCACTGCGCCCGCTCGCGGGCGGACTCGTTGAGCCGCGCGATCTCGCCCCGGAGCTTCTCGTTTTCGGCCTTTTCAAACGCATCCCGCCGGGTTTTATTCTCCCACCACACGGAGAAGGGACCGCGGGTCACCTCGATATTCGTGCGGTTGATGCTCAAGGTGTGGTCGGTGCAGGCGTCCAGAAGCGCCCGGTCGTGGCTCACCAGGATGAAGCCGGACTTGCGGGCGAGGTAATCGCCCACCAGCGCGCGGGCGGCCATGTCCAGGTGGTTGGTGGGTTCGTCGATGAGGGGAAAGACGTCCTCGCGGGCGAAAAGCGCCGCCAGGGCGGCCCTGGTCTGCTCCCCGCCGGAGAGGGTGCGAAAGGGCCGGGAGAGCATCTCCCCGTCGATGCCCAGCTTGGAAAGCTCCCGCGTCAGCCGCCAGGCCTCGATCCCCGGAAGGGACGCCGCAAGCGCGTCAAGCGTGGAGAGGGAGGGGTCATCCACCCGGACGGGAAAATAGGCAAAGACGAGGCCTGGCGCCAAGATGGAGCCGGAATAGGGAAGCTCCCCCATGAGGCACCGAAGGAACGTGGTCTTGCCCCGTCCGTTGCGCCCGGTGAAGCCCAGCCGCCACGCCGAATCCAGGCGGAAGGAGACACGTTCAAAGATGTAGTCGTGACTGCCCTCGTAGGCAAATGTAAAATCTGTTACGTCGATCAGCATTATAACGCCTCCAATCAAAAAATGAGCCGCGGGAAAGGATCCCACAGCTCATAAAAGGCGTTATTGGCCCCATGAGAGTGAACGGACAGATTTTCCTTCCCGCTTACGGCGCTGAGGGCGCACCTCGCCCCTTGAACGCGCCTTTTTTGTTAAGCGAGATAGGAAGTCATCCTTTCACCTCCGATAGGGATGGAGAGAGTATAGCACAACGGCGTGGTGGTTGTCAAGAGTGCGGAGTTATGGGGGGAGGTCGCCGGAGGCGACGGAATCCAATCAAACTACCTCTTTGGCTCCCTTTTTCTAAAGGGAGCTGTCACGCGCCAGCGTGACTGAGGGTTCGCCGTTACGGGACAGCTCTATTATCGTGTAACCCTCAGTCTCGCTACGCTCGCCAGCGCCCTTCCCGCTTCGCGGCAAGGGCGCCAGTTGGGCGCATCGATCGGGCTGCGGGCGGACTACTTGTTTCCCTCAGAGAGGGGCGTCGGGGAAGCGGCCTGCTGTTCACTTTTCATTTTCCTCCACAGCGGCACGAACAGGAGGAGGCCGGCCAGCATGGCCCCGCAGTCGGCGATGGGGGTGGCCCACGCGATAGCGTTGGCTCCGCCCAGGGAATCCAGCAGGAACATGAACGGCACGTCCAGCCCGCCTTTTCTCAGCATGGACAGCACCAGGGGCTTGCCTTTTTGGCCCACGGCCTGAAAAATGGATATAATGACTGTGGTGATGGCCGTGAAGGGGCCGGTGATGCAGATGATCCGCTGGAACATACTGCCGTAGCGCACCGTTTCCGCGTCGTTGATGAAGGCCCGCACCAGGGGACCCGCGCAAGTGAACAGGAGGATCGCCCCGGCTGATGTGACGGCGAGGCTCAGTAGAAGCGTCACCTTGATGGCGGCGCGCATACGCCGGGTGTTTTTCGCGGAGAAATTATAGCCAATCAGCGGGATCGCGCCCTGAGAAAGCCCGTTGGCGATGGCAAAGGCCAGCATATCAATCTTCTTGGCGATGCCGATCCCCGCCACGGCGGCGTTGGAGTAGTTGACAAGGAGCTTATTGAGGGTGATGTTGGAGAAGATCCCCATGATGTTCATGATAGAGCTGGGGAGGCCCACCAGCAGCACCTCCCTGGGGATGCCGTCGGAGACGGAATAGTACCGGGGGTTCAAAGACAGGTGGAGCTTTCCGCGCTTTCCCAGGATCAGGACCACAAAATACAAAGTGGCGATCAAGTTGGAGAGCATCGTAGCGATTGCCGCGCCGGTGATCTCAAGATGCAAACCGAAGATGAACACGGGGTCCAGCAGGATGTTGAGGCCGCCGCCCAGCGCCACGCCGAAGCTGGCCTGCCCGGAATACCCCTCCGCCCGGACGAGATGCGCCAGGGCGGCGTTCAGCACCGTGGGCACCGCCCCCACGGTCAGCGTCCAGAAGAGGTAGCTGCTGCAAAAACCGTAGGTGTATTCGTCCGCCCCCACCAAAGGGAGGATGGCGCGGTGGAGGGCGAATACCCCAAGCCCATAGAGAAGCGCCACGGCGGCGGCCGTCCAGATGCAGAAGGCGGAGGCCCTCCGCGCCTTGTCCGTGTCGCCCAGCCCCAGGCTCCGGGAGATGAGACTGGCGCCCCCGATGCCAAAGAGGTTGGCGATCCCCGTGGTCACGAGAAACAGCGGCAGGGAAAGGGACGCGGCGGCCACCTGGTTGGGGTCGCCCACCTGCCCCACGAAAAAGGTGTCCGCCATGTTGTAAATGACGGTGATGATCTGGCTGATCACCGTGGGGACCACCAAGGCCAGGACCGCCTGTGTCACCGGGGCCTTTTCAAACAGCTCTGTCTTATCCGCTTTCATATCCGCGCCTCTTTTTCCAAGTTTTCCAGAAGCAAAATAAATCCCTGAACCGCAAGACGGTAACTGTCCCCGACGTCTGCCGGGAAGTGTCGGAAGCAGCCCGCTTCTTCCTGAGAAATAAAGCCGTGCATGATACTGCGCAGCACCCTTTGAAGGTGCATCTTCTGTTCCTCCGCCAGCCCGTATCCGCTAAGCACCGCCATAATCGGTTCGACAATGTCACCCGCAGCGGTTTGAAGCGCGTCGTTTTTCACCATGGGCAGGGACAGAATGACCTTATAAATCTCCGGGCGCTCCCTGCCGAAACGGCGATAGGCGTCCGCCAGGGCCTCCACCGCCGCCCCCCGCCGCTTCCCGGCGATGGCGGCCAGCTGCACCTTCTTCAATTCCGCGATGGCGTAGAAGCCGATCTGGGTGTACAGCTCGTCCATGTTTCGGATGTGGTTATAGAGAGAGGCGGCCTTTATGTGGAGCCGGGCTGCCAGCTCCCGCAGAGAAAAGCGGTGCAGCCCCTCCGATTCGATGAGTTCTATGGCGGCCTCCATAATGTCCGCACGGGTCAACCCCTGTCGAGCCATAGCGCCCTCCTTGCCAAACTAACAGTGTTAGTATTATTGTACGCCCACGCGGCGCGTTTGTCAAGAGGGGGCTTTGGCGATCGAAAAGAGGAAAAGCGCGGGGGTTGTGGGGACAAGGGCCTTGAAAGTGCGGAGAGAGTATGATATACTGTCTGACAAGCGACAACAGTGTTTGATTTCCTGCTATTTCCAATTTGCCCGACGAAAGGAGGCGGCGGATTGCCCATCGTTCCGAATATTGCGCCAAGCAAGCGCCTGGCGGTGCTCATCGACGCGGACAACGTGCCCAGGGGGACGCTGGCCGGGATCATCCAGGAGGTGGCCATCTACGGCACCCCCACCGTCAAGCGCATCTACGGGGACTGGACGGGTCCCCACATCGCGGGGTGGAAGAACGCCCTCTTGGAGAACGCCGTGACGCCCATCCAGCAGTACAGCTACACCACCGGCAAAAACTCCACCGACTCAGCCATGATCATCGACGCCATGGACATCCTCTACTCTGAGCAGGTGGACGGGTTTGTGCTGGTGTCCTCCGATTCTGACTTTACGCGCCTGGCTATCCGCCTCCGGGAGGCGGGCATGACGGTCTTTGGCATCGGGGAGAAAAAGACGCCGGAGCCGTTCCGGGTGGCCTGCGACAAATTCATCTATATCGAGAACATCAAGCAGCCGGACGACGCCGCCCAGCAGGAGGAGACGAAGCCCGCCCGGGACAAGCGGGCAAAGCCGGCGGCCCAGAACGACAATCGCATCCCCAAATCCCTGGTGAGGCTCATCGCCCAGTCCGTGGCGGACCTGTCCGACGGGGAGGACGCGGTGTACATGGGGGAGCTGGGGAACCTCATCATGAAGAAAAAGCCGGACTTCGACTGCCGCAACTACGGCTTTAAGTCCCTCTCCGCCCTCATCAAGTCCATCGACCGATTCGAGGTGGACTTCCGCCAGACGGCGGACCCCAACGTCAAGCACCCCTATGTACGGGACAAGGAGGCATAGCACAGACCCTTATGGAGCGAAAACCCCGAAAAAAACGGAAATTTCTTCTCGTTCTCCTGGTCCTTGCCCTGATTTTCGGCGTTATCGTCTACGACGGCAACACCCGCCTCGTCACAGACGAGTACGCCCTGGGCAACGCCCGCCTGCCGGAGAGCTTTGAGGGGTTCAGGATCGTCCAGCTCAGCGACGTTCACGCCGCCGTCTTTGGGAAGGACAACGCGGAGCTTGTGGACGCCGTCCGGGAGGCGAGGCCCGACCTCATCTGCCTCACCGGGGACCTGGTGGACGGGGATCGGTCGGAGCAGGAGCCCTGGGTACGCGGCTTTATTTCGGAGCTTGTGAAGACAGCGCCGGTCTTTTACGTCTCCGGCAACCACGAGTGGGCCTGCGGCTGGGCGCGGGAGCTTTTTGACCTGCTGGAGAGCCTGGGCGTCACCGTGCTGAGAAACGAATACGTGACCTGGGGGCGGGGGGACGATTATATCGTCATCGGCGGCGTGGACGACCCCAACGGACCGGCGGACCAGAAGACGCCGGAGGCCCTTGTGGAGGAGATCCGGGCCGGGCAGCCGGGGAAATACGTGCTGATGCTGGCCCACCGGGACACGGAGCTTGCCATGTGGAGCGAGCTGGGCGTGGACGCGGTGCTGTGCGGGCACGCCCACGGGGGACTGGTGCGGCTACCCTTCACCGACGGGCTGATCGCGCCGGGGCAGGGCCTTTTCCCCACCTGGACGGCGGGAATCTACACCCAGGGCGGCACGCAGATGCTGGTCTCCAGGGGCATCGGCGGGACCCACGGTTTGCCCAGGGTCTTCAACAACCCGGAGGTGGTGGCCGTCACGCTGACGAGAGGGTGACCCATGTAAAAATTGAATGAATCATTTTCTCCCTGCCGGCATAGGATGATACGGTTATTGTTTGGGAGGGAGATTTATGAAGGATAAAAACGAAAAGCCCGCGCCGAAGCCGGATATTGACGATTTGATCTTCGGAGGCGAGGGGGGCGGCCACTCGGACAGATAGGGCGGACCGCCGGTATACCGTAAGAAGGACTGAGTGAACATGATCGTTGAATACGAGGATTACAAGACGAAGATCGGGGCGCTGAAGCCCCAACTGGAGACCATCCGCCGCGCCATGAAGCTGGACGAGGTCTCCGCCGAGATCGACAGGCTCCAGGCCGAGTCCGAGGCGGACGGGTTCTGGAACGACCAAAAGAACTCCCAGCGGGTGCTCCAGCGGCTGAAGCAGCTGAAGAACAAGCGGGAGAGCTTTGCCAAGTTAGAGGGGCGCTACGAGGACCTTGCCACGCTGTGCGACATGGCCATCGAGGAGGAGGACATCTCGCTCCTGCCGGAGTTGGAGGGGGAGTTTTCCTCCTTCGCCGCCGACCTGGAGACCACGCGCCTTTCCACCATGCTCTCTGGCGAGTACGACGCCTCCAACGCCATTTTGAGCTTCCACCCCGGCGCCGGCGGGACCGAGGCCCAGGACTGGGCCAGTATGCTCTATCGGATGTATACCCGCTGGGCCGAGCGCCACGGGTACAAGTACACCCTGCTGGACTACCTGGACGGCGAGGAGGCGGGCATCAAGTCCGCCACCATCAAGATCGAGGGGGACAACGCCTACGGCTTTTTAAAGAGCGAGAACGGCGTCCACCGGCTGGTGCGCATCTCCCCCTTCGACGCCTCCGGCCGCCGCCAGACCAGCTTCGCCGCCGTGGAGGTGATGCCGGAGATCACCGACACCAGCGAGATCGAGATCCGGGACGAGGACATCGAGATGCAGGTGTTCCGCTCCTCCGGGGCGGGAGGGCAGAAGGTCAACAAGACAAGCTCCGCCGTCCGGCTCATCCACAAGCCCACGGGGATCGTGGTCTCCTGCCAGGTGGAGCGCAGCCAGTTCCAGAACAGGGACGCCTGCATGACCATGCTCCGGGCCAAGCTTGCCGAGATCAAGGAGCGGGAGCACCTGGAGAAGATCAGCGACATCAAGGGCGTCCAAATGAAGATCGACTTCGGCTCCGCCATCCGCAGCTACGTCTTCATGCCCTATACCCTGGCCAAGGACGCCCGCACGGGCTTTGAGAACGGCAACATCACCGCTGTCATGGACGGCGACCTGGACGGGTTCATCAACGCCTACCTGGCCATGAAAGCCGAGGCATAAAACCGCCTTTTACCACCCGCCTAAAACCATCGGAAAGGAAAGAGCTGTGGAGGAAACCCATCAGGGGTTTCCTCCACGTTTAATGCCGCCCCGGCGCAAAGGTGCCGGGGCGTCCTTTGCCAAAGGCAAAGGAGGTCAAAATGTACCGCCTCGCCAATGTCTTCGGAGGGAAGGGATTGGAAGGGGAACCGTCAGGGTTCCCCTTCCGATACAATTAGTCACTTACACGAAAGAAGCGGCCCCCGCAGGGGCCGCTTCTTTCGTGTAAGTGGGTAAAACTCCTTTTCAGGAGGCCATGTATTTGTGATAGATCTCCGCCATATCGGTGTCATAGTACCAGTCCCCCAGGTCCTGATAATGTCCGTCGGGACGAATGGGTGACGGATTACCCTGTACTGAATAAACAAGCTCCTCGCTCTTACTTACCCAGAGGCCCCACTGGCTACAGAAGGAACACCAGGGAATGCCGGCTTCGTCCAGGACGCTCAACAGCGCGTCAGCGGCCGGCCGGGCAGTCTCCCGTGGGATCGATGCGTCGAAGCCGAACTCCTGGACCATGATCTCCACGCCGGTCCGATCCCGAAACGCCGTGTACTGGGCAAAGCGGTCCGCCAGCGCATCCCGATCCAGACAAAACAGAGTGTCCGGGTCGGCGGCGGTCACGGTGCCGTCGCTTTGGATGGTCAGTTCGGGGACCTTCTCGCTGGGGACAAAATCGTGCTGTGCCATGATCGTGGTGACACCGGCGGACGTCTCGACGGCGATTCCGTTCAGGGAATACCACCACCCCTCCTCCTGGATGAGCTGGAGCCGCCGGGCTGGCTCTGGCAGTTGGACCGTCCAGGTCCTGTTCTCATAGGCTCGTGATTCGCCGCCGGTCCCCGGATCCCCGATATCGATACAGCCGCCCTCACCCACGGCCTCGGTACCTATCTCGAGGCTTTCGGTCTCTTTCCCATCCGCCAACCACCGCATAGTACTGGCCTGATGTACCATATCGATGTCTATCGAAATCGACGTACCGGCGGGGAAGTCTCCTTCCAACGTCAGGACACCGTTATTCCGATGGATAAACCCGTTGATGATCGTCGTGGGCCACTGGGAGGCGCCGTCGGGGAGGAAGTATGGATGGATCGCCTGGGCCACCTGGGCGTCGGCCAGTCCCTCCACCGGGATACCTTGGGCGACGCCCAGGGCATCCGCGAAGATCAGCCGGTCGGGGGAGTACTCCCGGATCGCCGATATCGCCTTTTTCATCAGGGAGGAATAGTCCTCATCACTGAGGGACTCCGGCCCACGGGGCTCATTGATCAGGTTGAAGCTCAGAAGGTTGGAGGGGACATTCTGATAATGCTCCGCCATCCACCCCCAGAAAGCGCAGAAAAGCTCCTGCTGCTCCGGGTCGTCCCATAGGGTGATGTTTTCATTGCCTCCCAGGGGGTCGAAACCCGGAAATGCGTGGGAGTCAAAGCAAAGATGGATCCCATATTTTGCGCACCAGTTCACAAGATCGTCCATAGACGACACGAACGCCCCCCGGACCTGCTCCGTGCCGCCGGACTGTCCAAAGACAGTTTGGAAATTCACGGTCGCCCTGACAAAATCGAAGCCGTCCGCCGCGATGCGGGCCACCTCTTCCTCGTAAAAATACTTCCCGCACTCGCCCACTCCGTAACCGTCGAACGGCGATGTGATGGTGTACCCCTTTCAGTCCGGGATGTCGTTCCAAGCCGCGGCCGGCATTTCCTGTGCCAGACGGATGGCCTCTTCCGTCACGCCGCAGGGGACGCTGTCCGATGGGACAAATTCAATGAACCGCAGGCCCCCGTACAGCCGGTAAACCGATTGGACCGCTTCCGCGCGGGTAAACGGATCGCCGAAGCGCATGGAATAGGTCTCTGGGTCATAATCAAAGTACGGCTTCCCGTTTTGGTAGGAATATATTTCCGCAAACCACCCGGCATTTGTAAGGATGTCAAACCCAGTTTTCCATTCCTGGCTTGTGCCGATAAAAGATTCGTTCTCATACTTTTCATGCTGGCCTGGGATCAGCGGATTCCCCCAAACTTCCCCTTCCCAAAAGTCCTGGCCCTCCGGCAGCATCCCCTCAAGCCAGAAATTGGATTCGGTCATGAACTCCGCACGGTCAAAGCCGGCAGCCATCACAGCGTAGAGCAGGACCACGGTCCCCTCGCCGCGGGTCATGGGCTGGGAGGCATCGTGGAACGTGGAAGAGTGATCCCGCCAAACCGGCAGGGCATTGGGCAGCGTCATCCCCAAAAGGATGTCCAGCATCCCGCAGTATTCAGCGTATGTGATCTGGGCGTCATAGCTGCCTTGCAGTTCCTCCGGCACAAGGCCCAGCTCGATGGCCTGGTCGACTTCAGGATCCCCACTGGCCTGGGGAGCCTCCGGCTCCGCCTGCCCCTCCCCAGGGACAGGCTCCTGCGGGACCGATGAAACGTTCTGGGTCGGCCCCTGAGGCACATCCTCCGACGTCAGATCGCCGCCTTTCCCACAGCCGGTCATGGACAGCACCATGAGCAAAGCCAGAAGAAGGCAGACGAATCTTGCGGAATGATTCATATTGCACCTCCCAGAAGATAAGAATATAATTCATTATATCATACCCGCAAAGCGGGGATGGTATATTCGCCATGTTTTTCGGTTCCCGGCGTAAGCCGGGGAGAAAAACGGCTTAAAATCAAATATAATATCCGCTACGCGGATATTATACCTCACCCAACCAGGACTGTCAAACCGCTGAATCACTCACCCCAAAGAAGCGGCCCCGCAGGGGCCGCTTCTTTGGGGTGAGTGGTTAAAAATTCTATTTCCTCCCGCCTAAATCCATCGGAAAGGAAAGAGCTGTGGAGGGAACCCATCAGGGGTTTCCTTCACATTTAATGAAACCCCGCCGCGCGGCGGGGCGGCCTTTGCCAAAGGCAAAGGCCGTAAGTACCAAAAAGCGCAGCCCGAAAGGGCTGCGCTTTTTGGTACGGTTATTCATAAGGGATTTTGAAAATAACAAAAACCGGCACCGGCACATATCCGAGGAGGACGCTCAGAAGGGCAGAAATGGCCTTTTGGGCGTTTTCTTTTTGCACATTCGTCTTTTGGAGCGGGGGCTGGTACAATATAGCCATCGCTGAAAGGAGGTCAAAATGAGTACAGAATTAACCTATCATGACGAGGGCGGCTACCTACTCCCGGACCTGACTGCGCCGGAGGTCGTACCCGTGGGTATCTGGGGTATGAGACGGAGGGAGTTTCTGAGGCGGCACCACAATGGGCTATACACCGGGATGCTTCTCTCGGGCAGACTCGACGCCCACCTTGCGGAGATCGACCGGGAGGCGGAGGGGATGTTCGAGAGGCTGGTCCGGCAGATGGCGGCGGAACAGGGCGTCACGGAGCAACTAAAAGCAGAGAATCAGATAGCGTGGGTAGGGGCGATGAACAACATATGCAATGCGGCGGAAGAGGTGATATTAGACGAATTGATATACTCTTAATGGAAAAAGATAGCGGCATCAGAGTGAAAATTCTGATGCCGCTCATATATAACAGATACTTTTAGAATGCTAAATTTTCCTGTTTGCAATTTTGCTCAGCTTTTTATATCCTATACTTCCCAGGACATGGAGCGAGGCGTACTTCTTCAAAGCATTTTCCAAACTAATTCTGATCTGCGTTGGTATGTATTTGGTGAACCCATTCTGATTGATTACAGTTTGAACATTTGCTTGGTCTTGCCTATACAGATTCCAGAAAGCAGGAAAGTTTATATTTGCATTTGATGTTCCTAATTGCATCAACATGTTTTCAATTGACGCTTTTTGCTCCGGCGTAAGAGTTTGCGGAATTGACTGGCTCAGGGTTTGAACAAGTATTTTTGTGTCCGTAGGATTGGCTGCGCAAGTTTGTAATCCGTTCTGAATATAGGTGGCCTCCAGCTGCGCGAGATAACTTTGTATTATGAAAAATGAATTCTTCTGTAAATTCTTCATCAGTTGCTGTTGCTCTAATACTTCAGAAGCACAGTTATAAAAATCGTCGAATAATTGAAAGCTGTTAGAATCAATCTTTCTGACAAAATAATGCTTATATTTTTCCCAATAATTATCCGTGAAAATTATCTGGGACTCATAAAATGCGACGTCTTTTAATACCCCATCGACGATATATGACTGAATATCCCCAAGCCTTTTTTGCAAGTCGTTAACTTGAAGAACGATAAGGGAGGCCGCTTCTGACACTTTCCGCCGTTCCTGAATGTAGTATACGCAAATTGCGGAAAGTCCAACAATTGTAAGCAGAAGATTGCCCCAATCTCTGAAAAACAACTTAATTGTCTCTATCATAATACCTCCATATAACGGTGATGAAATCAATCCATGAACGCGTCAAATTCCTCAATGCGGTCGATCCAGCCCAGGTCTTTCTTCTTCACCGCGCTGTCAATGACAACAGCCTTCGGGTCACGCTTGAGAATCTCCGCTTTCATCTTGCGTTGCTCGGATTTAGATGTGGGTACGACTTTCGTACCGCCGTACCAGGTGGGGACG
>CANQXK010000017.1 GCA_947627715.1 uncultured Oscillospiraceae bacterium | reverse complement strand
CGTTTGACGTGTCCGCGAGGAACATAGGGCTTTGCCCGCATGTGAAAAACCACCGGCTTCGCCGGTGGATGGTTATTATTCACTTTTTCCTTATAAGTCCGGCCAGGAGCCTTTTGACCTTTCCCTTCCCCAGAGCGGGCCGGGGAAGCTCCACCGTGACCTTCGGCCTGGGCCTCACCGCCTCCGGCTTTTTCTCCGTCTGCGCCCCGGCGTCCCCCAGCGCGGCCGTCCGGCCCTTTGCGGGGTCCTGAACGTCCTCCGCCTCCTGGGGCCGGGCCTCCGGCGCGCCGCCCATCCGCCACGCCCCGGCGTAGGCTTCGTCGTAGAATCGCTCCTGGGAGCAAAGCTCCTCCCCGCCCTGGCTTACGTAGGTGTAGCTCCCGTCCGGGTTCTGCCGGCGCAGCTTCACGTTGTCCCGCAGCTGCGTCTCAAACATCCCCACGATGTGGTCGCCGATGGCCCTGTCGTAGACGGGCGCGGCCACCTCCACCCTCCGCTGGGTGTTGCGGGTCATGAAGTCCGCGGAGGAGATGTACACGCGCCGCTCCTCCCCGGTCCCGATTATGTAAACTCTCGCGTGCTCCAGGAACCGCCCCACGATGGAGTAGACGCTGATGTTGTCCGTCTCTCCGGGGACCCCCGGCACCAGGCAGCAGATACCCCGGATCAGAAGGTCCACCTTCACCCCGGCCCTGCCGGCCTGGGCCAGCTTTTCAATGAGGCCCTTGTCCGTAAGGCCGTTGAGCTTGAAGCCCAGGTACGCGCTTTTCCCCTCCGCGGCGCGGGCGATCTGCCCGTCTATCATCTCAAAAATGCGGCTTCTGAGGCACGCCGGGGCCACCAGCAGGTGCTTTGTGTCCTCCACTACCTCCCCCATGGCCAGGCAGTTGAACACCCGCGCCGCCTCCGCGCCGATCTCCCGGTCTGCGGTCATCAGGGCGTAGTCGGTGTAGAGCCGCACCGTGTCCTCGTTGTAGTTGCCCGTGCCGATCTGGGTGATGTACTCGATCTCCCCCTCGTGGCGGCGGGTGATGAGCAGGAGCTTTGAGTGGACCTTCATGCGGTCCAGCCCGTAGATCACGCGGCACCCGGCCTGTTCCAGCACCCGGGACCAGCCGATGTTGTTCTCCTCGTCGAAGCGCGCCCGCAGCTCCACCAGCACGACGACCTCCTTGCCGTTCTCGGCGGCCTCGCACAGCGCCTCCACGATCTTGCTGTTGTGGGCCACCCGGTAGAGGGTCATCTTGACGGACACCACCTCCGGGTCCTGACACGCCTCGTTCAGCAGGTGCTGGAAGGGCCGGATGGACTCGTAGGGGTAGGAGAGCAGCACGTCGTGCTCCCGGATCTGGGGCGCGATGGGCCGTTGAACGTCGATGTTCACGCTGTTTTGCGGCACCCGGCGGGGATAGAAAAGCTCCGTCTTGTCCCGCAGCACGTCCCGCAAAAAGCCCGTAAAGCTCAGGTCCAGCGGGATGGAACTCTGGAAGAGGTGCCTCTTGGAGAGGCCCAGATACCGGCGCAGGGCGGCGCGCACGTCGTCGTCCAGCCGCCCGGTGTAGTCCAGCCTCACCGGCTCGCGCCGGGTCCGGGAGCGCACCAGCTTCTCCATGGTCTTGCGGTAGTCCTCGGCTGACTTGAAGTCCGCGTCCGTCCCCGCCTCCTCCACGTCGATGTCCGCGTTGCGCACAAGGCGGATAAGCACCGAACTCTCCACCCGGTAGCGGTCAAAGATGCGGGGCAGGAAGCGGCGGATCAGGTCCTCCATCAGGACGAACCGAAGCCCCTCCCCCGGCAGGGGGACAACACGCCTCAGCCCGCCGTCCCCGCAGGGGACGATCCCCAGGCGGGTGCCGCCGTTTTTGGTGGTGAGCTTCGCCACGGCGTAGGTGGTCTTGTTCTTTAAAAACGGGAAGGGCTGCTTGCGCCCGATGATCTGGGGCGAGAGCAGGGGCATCACGTCGGAGACGAAATACTTCTCCAAAAACGCCCTGGCCTTGTCCTGAAGGCTCACGAACCGCACCATCTCCACCCCGTAGTCGTGGAGCGCGGTGAAGAGGTCCCGGAAAATGGCGTCGCGCCGCTCTAAAAGCTCCCCCGTCCGATTCAGGATCGCCCTGATCTGCTGGGCGGAGGTAAGCCCCATCTTGTCGTCGGTGACCCCGTCCTCCAGGGTGTCGATGAGCGTCCCCACCCGCACCATGTAAAATTCGTCCAGATTGGACTGGAAGATGGAGAGGAAGTTGAGCCTCTCCCCCAGGGGATTGCGGGTGTCCCCCGCCTCCTCCAGCACCCGCTCGTTGAAGGAAAGCCACGAAAGCTCCCGGTTTGCGAAATACCCGTTCTCCGTAAGCTCTGTCCTCTCGTCCATATCATCATCCCTTTTTGTGAGGATTTATAAGCGTCCGTTGACGTGCGTTCCTTTATAATACCACACCCAACAAATAATTTCCACCCCCATAACAATAAAATTCGCCCAAAGCCGCCCCGTCCCCGCCGCAGGCGAAAAAAATCGCCGCCCCGGTTGGGGCGGCGATTTTAAGGTATGGTTTACTCGTTTCCGGGCTGCTTGCCGATGTACGCCAGGATGCCGCCGTCAACGTAGAGGATATGTCCGTTGACGAAGTCGGAGGCAGGAGAGGCCAGGAACACCGCCGGGCCAGCCAGATCCTCGGCCTCGCCCCAGCGTTCAGCGGGGGTCTTGGCGATGATGAACTGGTCGAAGGGGTGACGGCTGCCGTCGGGCTGCTTCTCGCGCAGAGGCGCGGTCTGCGGGGTGGCGATGTAGCCGGGCCCGATGCCGTTGCACTGGATGTTGTACTTGCCGTACTCGGAGGCGATGTTGCGGGTCAGCATCTTCAGCCCCCCCTTGGCCGCCGCGTAGGCGCTGACGGTCTCGCGTCCCAGCTCGCTCATCATGGAGCAGATGTTGATGATCTTGCCGCCGCCTTGCTCGATCATGTCGGGGATGACGGCCTTGGACATGATGAAGGGGCCGTTGAGGTCAATGTCCACCACCTTGCGGAACTGGGCGGCAGTCATCTCCAGCATGGGGATGCGCATGATGATGCCGGCGTTGTTCACAAGGATGTTGATGTGACCCACCTCTTCGGTGACCTTCTTCACAAGCTCCGCCACAGCGGCCTCGTCGGTGACGTCCGCCACATAGCCGTGGGCCTCGATGCCGGCCTCCTTGTAGGCGGCCAGTCCCTTGTCCACAAGCTCCTGCTTGATGTCGTTGAAAACGATGGTGGCCCCGGCAGCCGCCATGCCCTTGGCAATGGCGAAACCGATGCCGTAGGAAGCGCCGGTGATGAGAGCAACCTTGCCCTTCAAGCTGAAATCAACCATGAAAAAACCCTCCCGTTTCGTTAGTTTGCGGGTCCACTCCCCCGCCTATCAAATCAATTATAGCATATTTGTACAAAAAGTCAAGGGAATTCCATGATTACTTACATCCCCCAAAAGAGGGAAATAATCCCCGCCGCCCCCGCGCAACGGAATCAAATCAAACTACCTCTTTGGCTCCCTTTGATAAAGGGAGCTGTCACGCGCCAGCGTGACTGAGGGTTCACCGTCAAAGGACCGCTCTATTATCGGGTTCTCCCCACGGGACCACTCTATCATCGTTTTAACCCTCAGTCAGCTTCGCTGACAGCTCCCTTCCCGCTTCGCGGCAAGGGAGCCATTTGACGCGCAACGGGGTCCGCAGGGGGAATGCCTTCCCCGCAGGGCGGGGAAGGTGTCGCCGCAGGCGACGGATGAGGTGGGAATTGCCTCCCCTCTCTGAGGGGAGGTGGCCCGTAGGGCCGGAGGGGAGCTGGGCGCGGGGAACGCGCTCCCCTCAGTCTCGCTTCGCTCGACAGCTCCCCTCAGAGAGGGGCGCCAATACGCCCCGAAGATAGCCGCACCTCCGTCGGGGCGCTCCCCCCGGGGGTGTGTCCAGCAGGGGGCCCGCAGGCCCCCTAAGCTGGTCGTTTTTAAAAGGGGTTCCAAGGGGGAAAATCGAAATCCCCCTTGGTTCCTTTTTCTCCTTTGTTACTTTCTCTCTTTTTGGGAATCCGAAAAGAGGAAAGTAAATCCCCCGCCGGGCCTCCCCGGCGCTCCCCGCCCGCCCTCCGGGCGGACACCTCTTGCCGTGGTCACGTCAACCACCCCGCCTTCGGTTGGAGGCAAAATCCCGGTCACGCAGCGGCCAACCCCCGTCACGGGGTCTTCCGTGACACCCCCCGCCGGGGCGAGGCCCCTCACCAGTGGCCAAACCTCCCGAACTCAACTCCCCCGTAGAGGTTCTCGATCTCCTCTCCCCCGCATTCCCTGCGGGCGAAGAAGAGGTTCCTCAGCTCCTCGTACCTCTGCTGAAAGAAGGCCGCCGCGGCGGGGTTCTCGTCCACCAGCAGGTTCGCCGCCAGCCCGTACTGCATGGCCCCCAGCGTGTAGGCGTCGTCCATCTCCGGGATGGGGTCCTCCAGGGCCGCCGCCCCCGCAAACTCCCCCTGAAGTCCCGCCAGGATCCTGTATTCGCAGATCATCATGTTCACGATCCCCAGCGCCCGGTTCCTGTACTCCTCCGTGTCCCGGTTCTCCGGGTTCCCCGCGCCGTCCAGCTCGTCCATGAGGCCCATCGCCGCGTCAAATATTTCCGTTCCTGTTTTCAACCGTTCTCTCCTCGCTTCCCTTTGTTGTAAGTCTCCGCCGCCCGCTTTGCCATGATGGCCGCCTGATAGCGGGGTA
Source organism: uncultured Oscillospiraceae bacterium (assembly GCA_947627715.1). GTDB lineage: Bacteria > Bacillota > Clostridia > Oscillospirales > Oscillospiraceae > RUG626. The sequence continues at coordinate 41,971 of CANQXK010000017.1, read as the reverse complement.
TAAGCCCCGTGGGGTTCGACCCGTCTGTGATGCCAAGCCGCACCGCCTCCGCAAGCTCCCCTTCGGCCCAGTCGGGCACCTTCTGGGCAGATAGATATTCGTTGATTTTCTTCAGGATTTGTTCGCCAGTCATATTGTCCTCCTCCTTTCGAGACATGATCTCAGCGATCGCCTTGTAGTCCGGGCAGATAAACCCCCGGATCTTTACCCCATCGACCCGCATATTCCTTTGAGCGACCTTCCCGCCGGAGGTGTTCCCCTCCGTGACGGTGAAGCCGTCCCCGGTCACGCTGACCACGATGCCGATGTGGTCAGCCTGTCCCACGTTGTCGCCCTTGCCGCTGTCCTGCCAGTCGTAGAGTACCGCGTCCCCGATTTTCGGAGCGTAGTCGTCCCGCTCCTGCCAGATTCCCTTTGAAGCGGCAATACGGATAAGCTCGTTACAGGAACATTCGGTGCCTGTGTACTCCGCGATCCCGGCTTTGATCCACGCCGCCGAGACGGTGATGGCGCAGTAGGAATCGCCCACCTGCACCTTGTACCCCCTCGCCAGGGGCTTGTAGGCGTTGTAGATGTTCAAAATCTCCCGATGCTTGTTGGACCCCATCGTGGCCCCCAGCCAGGAGTTGATGATGCTTACAACATTTCGCCGAAGCTCGTTCTCCGTCACGTCTCCACCTTCCTTTCAAGGTCCTCGATGCGGTGATTGGCAACCTTGATCTGCTCCTCCACCACGGGCATCCGCTCGGCGAAGTGGTTGTGCTTGTCCACCTTCGCCTCTAACTGCTCAAGGCGGTAGGCGATAAGCGCCCCGGTCTTGCGGTTCGCCACCAGCACGCCCAGAAACGCCAGCCCCCCGGTGACCACCGCCACCACAATGCTTGTCCAGTCCAATAAAAACCACGTCCTTCCTGTTGACAATCGGTACTATTTATGATACTATATGCATATCCTATATAAGGAGACGCACAGATGGAGATCAGATTGGAGAAACAGCCCAGAAAATACCTGAGCAGTCTCGATCAACCCACACGCGAAAAGCTCGAACGCGCCTTGAGAGGAATTTGCGAACTCAAGGGAGACATCGTCAGGCTTTCGGGCACAAAGGACCTTTTCAGGTGCAAGATCGACCATTACCGCATTATTTTCAGATACAGCGGCGGGGAGATCATCATCGTTGAGACCATCAACACCAGGACCAACATCAAATACAGGAGGTACAGATAATGGACCGTGAAGAATTTGAAAAGAAAATCGCCTCGCTCCCCACGGAGGAGCCTGACGCCGTCGATCTCGCCATGCTGGCCGAGGCCGAGACCGTCAACGACGGTACCCTTGTAGGCCTTGAGGACTTTGAGCGTTCTCTGGAGGACTACAGCGGCCGCCTCGTCCTGCGGATCCCCCGCAGTCTCCACCGCGACCTGAAGCGCAAGGCCGCCGCCGAGGGGGTCAGCCTCAACCAATACATGCTCTACAAGTTGGCCAAATGACCCTGTTCCTCCGCCGCCCCGTTTCCGGGGCGGCTTATTTTACGTACCTTTCACGCCCTCAGCGGCTCATTCGCCGGAGGACTTGCCCACATAGATGCCGGCCTCCAGAGGCTCCAGCACGAAGCAGTCGTGGAGAAGCCGTCCCTGGACCACCGCGCCGTCGATGTCGGGGTGCTCCTCCAGAATGCGGTAAGTCTCGATCTTCTTCGGGGCCACGGCGCAGCCCCGGCGGACGATCATAAAGACCACGTTCTCCGGCATATAGTCGTCGGGCACGACCCTCACCTGCATCCCGTCGATGGTGCCGCACACGCCGGAGACAAGGACCTCCCCGCAGAGCTTGTCCGCGCCCACCACCTGGTCGGCCAGCTTGACCTTGATGGCCTCGCTCTCGCCGATGTAGAGGACGCGCCCGTCCCTGGGCACCTTCTGATTGCTCATCTCCGCCCCGGCCTTCATGATGGTCTCGATGGCGTTCTCCTTCGTGAGGGCCACATTCGCGCCGGTGAGGCCCGCCCCGGCGGCCAGCTTGTTGAGGCGGTACTTGTCCACGTAGGGGATGATCACCTCGTCGGTCTGACGACGCAGCACGCTGGAGGCCGCCTTGATCATCATCTGCGCGGTGTTGTTGCCCTTGTCGATGGAGCCGTTGAAGGCCTTGTCGTCCATGACGGTCATCTCCTGGACGGTGTCGCCCAGCTCTGTGAGCGTCCCGAAGCGGCTGCCGTCCTCCTTGGCCTTGTCGTAGTCCTGGAGGGGCAGCTTGTCCACGCAGTACACCTGCACGGTGCTAACGCCCGTCCACTTCCAACGGTTGGAGAAGATCCCCTCGGTGCAGGAGCCCAGCTTGAATCTCTCAACCACCTTGTCCGATGCTCTTTTTGCCAGATTGATTGCCATACTTCATTTTCTCCTTTTTATAAATTAAAATTGTTTTTTCCTTTTAAGCCTTCCCCACTTGTGGGGAAGGTGGCCCCCAAAGGGGGCCGGATGAGGCTGTCACGCGCCGGGGTCCCCACCTCATCCGTCGCCTCCGGCGACACCTTCCCCGCCCTGCGGGGAAGGCAACGCCTTAACGAAGGCGTTCCCCCATTATGTAGGCACTCCCGTTCGCGCTTCCAATGCCTTCCCCACTTGTGGGGAAGGTGGCCCCCAAAGGGGGCCGGATGAGGCTGTCACGCGTCGGGGTCCCCACCTCATCCGTCGCCTCCGGCGACACCTTCCCCGCCCTGCGGGGAAGGCAGCGCCTTAACGAAGGCTCTCTTCTTTGGCAGAAAAATGGCGCGGCCATTTTTCGCCGGCTCACTCCACCTCCCACCCCTCTTCAAAGGCGTCCCGACGGGGCGCGGCGGAGCCGGTCCCCCGCTGGCTTCCGGCGGAGCGGAAGCGGTTCTCCTGCGTCTGGCGGAGACGCCGGTTCTCCTCCCGGAGGGTCCTGGCCTCGTACCGGGCGTAGGCCGTCACAAGGCTCTCCCCGCTCTTCACCCTCTGCCAGACCTCCGGGGGGATGTCCCCGGCCTCCACCTGGGGGTACTCGTTGATAAAGCGGATGAAGTCCGCCTCCCGGCTCTCCCCTCCGGCAGACGCCGGCCCCGCCGTCATGGCCGCCCCGGCCTCTTTCTCCCAGCCCTCCCCGGAGGGGGCGGCCTTCCCCGCCGCGGCATCCCCTTCAGGCAGGGCGGCTTCCCCGCCCTCCGGGGTCTCCTCCGGCAGCGCCTCTTCCTCCCGGCTGTCGCTGACGACGCCGTCGTCGCCCCAGCCCTGGGTGAACCAGTCTCTCTCCTCATTCTCCATGAGTCGCACTCTCCTCTCTTGCTTTTTTGATCTCCTCAATAAGTCCGCTCCTGTCGGTGATGTACCCGTCGGGGATCCTCTCCAGGTACTGGACGATGTCGATCCTCCCCTGGCGGAGCAGGTTGTCCAGGGTCTGGATGGAGGCGATCTCCGAGTAGTATGCGCTGGCCCCCACGTCGATCTTCAGCGCCATGGGCAGGTTCTTGAAGAGGCCGAAGTCAAAGGGCACGGCGGCGCCGTCCTCCGAATCCACCGTCCTCACCCCGTAGAACCCGGCGATAAAGTCGAGGTATATCCGCGCCAGCTCCTCCACCGCTTCCCGGAGGTTCTGCCTTGTGATCTCGCTGGGGGTGGACGCCGCCCGCTGAAGGGCGATGATGGCGGAGGTGTTGTCCGGGGCCACATCCCCCAGGGCCGCGCTGGTGGTGCCCAGGTTGCGGTTGGTCTGATCGATGGCCGCCTCGATGAACTGGGTCACCTGGGGGGAGATCACCGCGGGGGAGACGGACCGGGCCGCTGTGCCCACGTCCCCGCCCATGACGCCGATGGCCTGCCCCACCTGGTTGGTCCACTTGGGGATGCGCGTCTTGTCGTAGATGATCTTGGGGTAGGCCGTGGTCATCAGCGACAGCATACTCATGGCCCACATCTTGTTGATGAAGATTTGGTTGGGGATGAGGCCGGTGAGCATCGCCTGGCCGTGGCAGCAGTCCTGGACGTAGTCCCAGCTCATCCACACCACCGGGTAGCGGCGCAGTCCCAGGGGGAAGGGGTCCCTCACCAGGGCAGAGCGGGTACACTCGTACCCCCAGATCTCCCCGCTCTCCCGGTCCCGCCACAGGAGCAGGAGCTTGGTGACCTTGTCGTCCGTGCGCCGCTCCTCCCCCGGGTGGGTGTTGTCGCCGTCCGGGACGATCCCGTCCCAGTCGGGGCTTCCGAAGTCGCGGGCGCGCCGGCGAAGCTCGCTCACCATCTCGCGGCTCTCCAGGATCATATAGGGCTGCTCCTGGACCCGGCGGTCGTTGGGGTTGCCGAAGTGGACGCGGGTGTTGGGCAGGATCTCCGTGCGGATGGCCCCGTCCACCGGACCGCCGTTCTTCTCCTCCGGGTCCCACCAGGTGTAGAGGCACCCGTCCCCCCGCACCGCCGCGTCCCTGGCAAACTCCCGCAGCAGCGCCGGCAGGCGGTTATGCTCAAACAAGCTCTCAAACTCCTCGTTGAGCACCCGCGCCGGGCCTGAGAGGGCCGCCGTGTTGGGGGTGGAGGCCAGGGGCGACGCCTGCACCTTCAGGTTGTCCGAGGTGATGGAGCTGACCACGAAGCACACGTCGCGCTTGAGGATGTTGAATACCGGCGTGGGCAGTCCGTTGGACCGCACCCCCTCCCACTGCTTGCCGATGAAGAAATTTTCGTTGGTGTTCACCGTCTCATAGAGGTCGATGGCCTCCTTGAAGGCCCGGCCCCTGTCGTAGAGGGTCCACACCGCCTCCGGGGTCAACTCCCAGGCGCGCCCCTCCCCATAGGGGTCCGTCCGCGCTCCCGCGCCGCCGGCGGGCTTTCCCCGCAGCAGGTCATCTCTCATCCAGATCCCTCCCCGCGGCGCTCCTGGCCTTTCTCACATCGTAGCCCAGCATGGCGTCGATGCCCTCCTGCCAGCGCCGCTCGTAATCCGCGCTCTCGGCGCTTTCGGGGCCTTTTTCCCCCTGGCCCCTCCGCTCCCCGTGGAGCGCCCTTCCGATCCTCATGCCCGCCAGGACCGCCGCTTCAAAGAGAAGCAGCGCCAGCAGGACAAGTATGATGTCAACCGTCGTCATATCTTTTTCCCCGTGAGCCTCCTGTACTCCTCCGCGCTGATGGCCCCTGTGTAGTAGGCCGTCAGCGGGTTTTTGCTGATCCAGGCCCTCTTCATCGCGCCGATCTCCTCCTCGGAGTAGCCAAGGGCGGCGTAGCCGGAAAAGTCCCCGAACCCCGCCAGCCTCTCCGCCCGCTCCTTCTGGGCCTTGGCCGAGGCGTCGCTCTTCTCCGCCGCCGTCCTGGCCGCCGCCACGGCGGACTCGTAGGCCCGGTAATTCTCCTGCGCCAGGCTCTCGGAGACGCTGACCCTGGACTCCTCCGCCCGGCGGTACTCCTCCAAAAGCGCCTGGGCGCGGTCCGCCTCCCCCTGGGCCACGGCGGCGGCGATGTCGTCGGCGTATTTGGTGTTCAGCGCCGTCCTGCGGGCAAGAAGGTCGCGCTGGGCCTCCGCCTCCCCGGCGTCCAGCTCCCCCAGGTCCTTCTGGAGCTGGTTGGAGCGGGCGAGGGCCTCCTGCCCCGCGGCGCCGGTGTTGAGGCCGGAGGCGGCGGCGTACTCGTTGAAGTTCTTCCCGGCAAGCTCGCTCCGAGCGGACACGTCGTTGCGCCCGGCCTGATAAAGGCCTGGGATGGCCTCCCCCTCGGCCTCCAGCGCGGCGGCGTTTTTGTCAAAGGCCGTTTTCAGCTCCGCCAGCTTCAGATCGCGCGACGCGTCGTAGAGGCGGTCCACCGCCTCTGTCTGAGGCCGGTAGCCGGTCCTCTTTTCGGGGACATAGCCGCTCCCGGCGGAGGCGGAGGGCAGGTATAGCGAGCCGTCCGCCCCGCCGCCGTAGCCGGCCTCCGCCCTCACCCGCTCCGCCGCGGCGTGGGCCGAGTCCATCCCCGCCCTGTCCCCGGCGGCGCTGGCCCTTTGCCACTCCTCCGTGATGGCCCGGAGCTTCTCTTTCTGTTCGTCGGTCAAAAACTGCCGGTCATAGACCGAAACCGCCATACCTCACTCCTCCTTCTTCTCCCTGGCGCTCTGGGTCCCGAAATAAAAGGCGATGATCACCGCGTAGATGGTCATAAAGTCCTGCCCCACGCCCCCTCTCAGGGAGAGGAAGGCGAACACCGCCGTCAGCGCGATGGTCACGATGCTCTTGACGCTGAGAAGCGCCGAGAGACGGCTGCTTAAATTATCCATGTTTCTCCTTTCCCGCGTCACCGGACGTAGCCGGCCCCGCGAATCCTCAGATCCGCCGACACCACCGTGGCCGTTCTGTCGGCGGTGGCGTTGCGCAAAATGAGCTTGTAGTACGTAAATTTCTTGGCCTTGAGCTTCACCCGCTCCATCTCCGGCACCCGGTTGGCCCCGGCGGCGCGGACGTCGTAGACGGCAAAGTCGCTCTTCCTGTCCGTCTGGGCCGTCACCTCCAGATACCCGTTGTCCTCCGGCTTGATGCCCAGCCACAGCATGGCGGAGTACTTGCGCTTAAAGTCCGCCGAAAAGCCCATGGCCCCGGATTCCCAATAGGCGTCGATGACCTCCCCGTTGTCCGAGAAGTACCGCTCCGAGAAGTGCCGCAGGAACCCGTCCCGCGTGCCGTAGTAGAGTTCGTCGGCGTAGTTGATCATGCACGTCACATCAAGCCCCGTGTACACATACCAGGCGTCCACGTCCAGATTCTGCACGATGGCCGTGCCGTCCTCCCCGATGACGTAGTACTCGTGGCTGAACTTGTCGTAGAAGGTCCGGGCCTTCGTCAGGTCGAACTGCCGGATGGAGGAATCCACCCGCTGGCTCACCCGCTCGGCGTTGCGCTGGTCCCCGGTGATGCCGCTGGAGCTGGTGGCCTTCCACTCCATGACGCTGCGCCCGTCCAGGGTCCGGGGCCTATTTTGCACCAGCTGTGCCTGTCCCCAGGCGCAGTTGCCGATGGACCTGTTCACCGGGGCCACGTAGAACCCCGCCGTCACCGTCCCGTCTATGAGGGTGATGGTGTCGTAGCCGATGCTCCAGGCGGAGTCCGGCTTGAAGGCCATCAGCTTGTTGTAGTGGCGGATCATGGCCGTGAGAGGCGTGTTGGCGTCCCCCACCGCCACCTCGTAGAGGTCCGGGAAGTAGTCCGCCCGCGGCCTGCCGTCGTGGTCAAGGCCGGAGTAGATGGCCCGGTTGGTCCCGTCCCCGTAGAGGAACACCCGCGAATCCTGCGCCCCGTTGTAAAGCTCCGCAAACCGCATGGCGCACACCTGCCCCCGGAAGCTCTCCGCCCCCGTCCAGGCGATCTCCAGGGTGCTGACTCCCTTCTCCGGGGGCGTCTCAAATGTCACCGTCCCGGCCTCCGGGTCCACGGCGAAGGCGGGCAGGTCAACGCCGTCCAGGCGGCTCTCCACCCAATCGACGCTTTTGATGTTCGCCTCCGGGAGTTGGAAGACCGTGGCCTCCCCGTCCGGGGAGAACCAGCACCGCTTCCCCGCCGTGAGGCGGTTGACGTTCTCCAGGAGCGTCCCGCCCCCCGTGGGTTCCACGCTGACGGACACTAAGGGCCTGTAGCCCTCCACCTCCGCCAGCCTCTCCCCGTCCCAGACAAGGTACTTCTCGCCGTTGAGGATGTAGAGCTTCTCATCGAAGCCGAACATATATACGTCCCTGGAGGTGTCCATCTCCCCGCAGGGCAGCTTTGTCCACACCTCCGGCGCGTCCGTGCTTCCTCCCGGCTTCCGCGACGACGAGAGTTCCCACAGGGTCCCGCTGCACGCGGCGCACAGCACCTCCCGGCCTCCCACGTAGCCGGACCAAAGGCCCCGTACCGCCATGTCGTTTGGGTCCGCGGCGGTGGCGTAGGTCTCCTTCCCGTACCACTCGAAGGTGTCCGGCTCCACCGCCAGCGGATAGCCCTGGAAGCTGTAGCGCCTTAAATAGCTCTGTACGCCCGCCTCCTGGTCCTTCAGATAGCAGTAATACGTGGAACCGCTGAGCATGACGGTGTAGGTCTGGCCGCCGGAGCTGAAGGTGGTCACATACTGAAAGCCGCTGTCCGCCTCCGGGCGGTCCCCCTCCCGGACCTCCACCTCCCCGACGCGGCTCCCCCGTGAGTAGGAGGTGCTGTAGCCCGTCTGCTTCTCCGACCGGCGGAAGTAATAGTCGATGTTGGAGTGGGTGGAGTCCACGCGGGTGATCCTCCACCTGGCAAGACCCGTCCCTTCCGCGTGGTAGAGCGTCCCGCTCCCGCCGGGATCGACGGTCTTTAAGCTCCCGGCGTTTGTGAACTCGCCGGTCTGGCTGTCAAACTCGTAGGAGGTGTAGCCGGAGTTGGAGGCGCTCATGTCTGTCGGCCCCAGGACCCACTCGTATGTCCCCTGGCTGAAGTAGGTGTAGGGCGTCCTGGTGCGGGTACAGTTGTACTTGTCCCAGCGGTAGGTGGGTTCATACGCCTCCACCTTCTCCCCGTAGTAGCGGTGGAGCGTGCCGCCGCGCATCACATAGCCCCCCAGGTCCTTCGTCTCAAAGCCCACCTCGGTCCCCGTGGGGGGCAGGCGCTCCGTGGAGGCCCCGTCCGCGCCGGGTTCGTCGCCGCGAATGAAGCCGCGCTCAAAGGTCTCAAGCCTCTCCGCGCCCTCAAAGACCGACCCGCCGGACTGGGTCCACCGCTCCGTGCCGGAGGCGATGGCCGCCAGCTCCCCCGGCGTCGCCCGGCCTCCGGCGATGGCCTCCGTGCCCTCGCCGGGGGTGACGGCGCACTCCTCCAGCTCATAGGCGGCCCCGCCGGTCTGGAAGTAATACCCCCTGTACTGGCTCGCCGTCTCCGCCGTCACCGTCACCGGGTCCCCCGCCGGGTCCACCTTCCCCATGTCGTCCGCCAGGATGCGGGGGCGCATCTCCAGCCCCTCCGCAAGGCCCCGCTGCGTCAGCGCCAGCTTCCGGGACCCCTCCCTCACGTGGGCCACGTACCGGGTCACCAGCCCCGCCACATTGAGGCTCCCCGGCCTCTTCTTCAACGCGCCGCCCGACGTCACGCAGAAGTTGCGCATCACCGCCGCCTCGCCGAGCCGCAGCCGCGCCTCCCCCTCCGGCGCTTCGTTCACCCCGTGCCAGTTGGTGATGTTAAACACCCGCTCCGACACGTTGGCTGTGATTTTTGCTATTGTTCTCACCCTTTCTCAATACATCAGATACCCCAGGTCCGGCTCCCCGCCAAGGCCGTCGTCCTCCCCGTCCTCCTCCGCCCCGCGCTCCCCCGGCGCGTCCGCCGGAGAGACGCGGGAGACGCAGAAGTACCGCAGGGCGTCCACCGTGTGGGTCACCTCGTGGGGAGTCTTTGCCGCGTCGCTGGGGTTGTCCCCGTCGGCCTGGATGGCGGCAAGGTCGGCGATCAGCTTTTTGCACGTCCGGGAGATCTCCAGCCCCGGCCTCCCGTCCGGGCGCGGGGCCAGCATATCCTTGATGAGCATATGTCCCTGGACCCGGCTGTTGTCCGCCTTGACAAGGGCCACGCCGCAGGCGCGGAAGATCTCCTCCATGGTCCTGCCCGTGTCCTTCTGGGTGCTCCACAGGTCCGGCGGGGCGAAGGTGGCCAGGACGTCCTCCCCCGGCAGCGTCCGCTCCAGGATCCCTGCCGCCGCGTCCCGGACGATGAGCTTCTCCTTCGTCCACTCCCGGTAGACGTGGCAGCGCCCCTCCTCGTCCACGGCGATCCACAGCACCGCCAGCATATCGAGGCCGTAGTCCATGGCCCGGTAGCGCCGCCAGTGGGCGGGGAGCTTCTCCGGGGGGACGGTGTGCCGGTCATAGCGGAACTCGTCGAAGTAGCTGCCCCCCAGAGCGTCCCAGTCGCCGTAGCGGTAGGCCCGGCGCACGTTCTCCGGCATCTGGGAGAGCATCTTCAGGTAGTGGGGCGAGGAGCGCAGGAGAAAGACGTTGTCCTCCACCGTGGCGGGGATAAAGACGTAGTCCGCCGGGTCCTCGTCCTCCTCCGGGTCCTCCGCGCCCCGGCGGTAGTCCCGGTCGATGAAAAGCCGCTTGACCCACCCGTGTCCAACGCCTCCCGGGTTGCACGTCAGGTACATACGCTTGTCATAGGGACTCACGCCGCGCAGACAGCCCTTCAGGTAGTTGAAGCTGCGCTCCGTGAACTGCGTCGCCTCGTCGATGAAGATCCAGTCGAACTCCTGGCCCTGGTACTCAAGCTCCGAAAGCTCCCCCTGCCAGTGGCCGAATTTCACCGTGGACCCGTTGAAGAAGGTCATGCGCCTGGTGGCAGCCAGGTAGCTGCCAAGCTCCGGCGGCACCATGCGCACGATGGGGCCGATGTGGTTCTCCTCTAACTCCGGGTACGTCCGGCGCATGATCAGCACCCGGAGGCCGGGGTTCATGACGGCCCCGCCCACCGCCTTGACCCGCACCGCCCACGTCTTTCCGCCGCCCTTGGCCCCGCCGTAGGCGATAAAGGGCGCCCTGGCCAGGAAAAACCGCTTCTGCTTCTCGCTGGCCTGTCCCGGGTCGAAGATCACCGCCCCGTCCGCCATCGCTCCCCCTCCTCTCCCACGCGCTTCCCGGCGGCGGGAGGGGCCGCGCCTTTCTCAAAGCAGCGCATCTTTCCCTCCCACGCCGTCCAGGCGCACCACTACCGGGGTCTTCTTCCCCTTTTCCTCCTTCTCCGCGTAGCCGCCATTCTCGGTCTGCTTCAGATTGAACATGGCGAAGCTCGCGTTCTTCGGGTCCTTCTGCGCCCGGTCCAGCCAAAAGAACGTCTTGAACTCGTCCCAGCGGCGCGCCGCCAGGAACCGCCCCTTCACGCCGGACGTCCAGGGGGCCTCTCCCCGCTGTGCCTTCTCGCCCTCCTCCAGGTATCGCGCCAGCTCACTTTCGGGTATGTCGAGAAATTTGTGGAGCACAAAGCCCACCGGGGCCTCCCCCGTGGCCATGCAGTGGGCGATGGCCCGGTCGATCCCCTCGTCCAGCTTCTTCAACGGATAGCTCATCTACTTCACCACCTCATATCCCAGCAGCTCTAACTTTTCCTCCCCGGAAAGGCCGGCCCACTCCTCATCGGCGCAGTAGGCGCACAGCGTCTTTTCGCCGCACCGCCCAAAGACCTCCCCGCCCGTCAGCTCCTCCAGGCACCTCTGACACCGCTCGCCAACAGGCGGCCCCTCCCGCTCCTCCCACTCGGTCCTGACAAAGGCTCTCCCGCCTCCGCTCAAATTCGTTCACTCCTTCTTTAGATTCTATTGTTGACAAAGCTGTACAAATATGATATACTTCAATTAATCGGAACCATCGCACAAGCTCCCGCTGTGTGGCCGCGAAGAACGAAAGTTATCAAAGCTTGAATACGCTGAGTATATAAGTATTCAGTCGTTTGTATTGCTTTGTTAGCTGTAGTATACTTCCACGTGCCGCAAAAGTCAAGTACTTTTTTAATTATTTTTAATTATTTGTAGGAGTGAACAAAAAATGTACGAAATTTTTGTGCAGCTTTGCAAGGAACAGTGTGTTACTTCCTACCGCGTGTCCAAGGCCACCGGCATTTCCCAGGCGGCTTTGAGCACCTGGAAGAACGGCTCCAGCGTCCCCCGCGATTCGACGCTCAAGAAGATCGCCGATTTCTTCGGCGTGTCCCTGGCGTATCTGAAGGGCGAGAGTTCCGACCGTATGCCCTTCTCCGCCCCTGTGGACGCGGAGCTTGAGTCGTATCTGGATATGCTGCGCTCCCGCAGCGAGTGCCGGATGCTCTTCTCCCTGGCCAAGGACGCCACCCCCAAGGACGTGGAGCGCGCCGTCGCCATCATCGAGGCCCTTCGCCGCACCGAGCAGCAGGGAGAGTAAACGGTGTGGACTCCCGCGTATTTTGTCAGGATCCTTGACTTCCCGCCCACGGTGGAGGGGGTCACCGTTCCCAACGACGACGGGACCTTTGACATCTATTTGAGCAGCCGCCTCTCCCCGCAACGGCAGAAGGAGTGTCTGGAGCACGAGCTTCGGCACATTTTCCGCGACCATTTTTATTCCGACCGGGCCGTGGAGGAGCTGGAGCGGGAGGCGGACGGGCTGCCCCCCAGGGGGCCTGAGAGGGCCGCGCCGGAAAGGGACGCGCCGCAGGACGGGCGCGGCTCCGACGACGGGTTTCTCAACATCCTGGCCCTCCCCGACCCCGGATTTCTCCCGGTTTTTCACTCCCTCGACGACTTCTTCGCCTATACAAAGGAGCTTTCCGCCCGGTTCCGGGAACAATAAGCCTGTTGAACGAAAAAGGCCCCCCGGCATACGCCGGGGGGCCTTTTTGGGCCTGTCGGAAACGTCCTGACGGGCTTTTTCCACAAAGGGGGAAGGGACGGTAAGTTTTCGCGGGTAGAAGATTTTTTCAATACTCAAAAATTTATGGAGGGCGCTATGGCTTTTGATTTTAAAAAGGAATACAAAGAATATTATATGCCAAAGAACAGGCCTGAAATCGTGACCGTCCCGCCGATGAATTATATCGCGGTCAGGGGAAAGGGCGACCCGAACGAGGCTGGCGGCGCGTATCAACAGGCAATCGGCATCCTGTACGCTGTCGCCTACACGTTGAAGATGAGTTATAAAACGGACCATACCATCCAGGGCTTCTTTGAATACGTCGTGCCGCCCCTTGAGGGCTTTTGGTGGCAGGACCGTACCGACGGCGTGAATTACGCGGATAAATCCGCATTTCATTGGATCTCCGTGATCCGTTTGCCCGATTTTGTGACGAAAAAGGATTTTGAGTGGGCTGTCGAAACGGCGGAGAAGAAGAAAAAGCTGGATTGTTCACCGGCGGAGTTTATGACCGTGGAGGAGGGGCTGTGCGTTCAGATCATGCATTCAGGGGCCTTTGACGACGAGCCTGCCACGGTGGCCGTCATGGAAAAATTTTTAGCCGAAAACGGGTATGTCAAGGATATAACGGCGGCAAGACCGCACCACGAGATTTATATGTCAGACGCGCGAAAAGTGCCCCCCGAGAAATGGAGGACCGTCATCAGACTCCCCATAAAAAAGGCTTGAGCCAACGCAAGGCGCAGCCCCGCCGCCGGGAAGAGGGTCCGTCCTATCGGAAGGAGGGGGTGAGGCGTCTGCGCCGTAAAAACACCGCGGCCTCTTCTGCGGCACACGCGAAAATTAACCAATAATAAAAAATAATTCTCACGTTTTAATCAATGTTCAATAGACTCTTGAACCTCCATCAGCTATACTATTTACAGAATCGATTCAGAGATTGTGAAGGGGATCGTTGAACATGACAACAGGAGAGGTTATCAAAAAATACAGGAGGAATAAAGGGTTAACACAGGAGGAGATGGCCGCCCGTCTCGGCGTGACCGCTCCCGCCGTGAATAAATGGGAAAAGGGCAGCACACTGCCGGATGTCGCTTTGCTTGCCCCTCTTGCGCGGCTGCTTGGCATTACCACAGATGAACTTCTGTCCTTTAAGGATGAGCTGACAGACGAAGAGATAAACCAATTTTTATCGAAGATTCAAAAGGACTTGGAGAACGGCGACTTCCATCACGTCTTTCTCTCCGTAAAGGAAAAAATCGAGGAGTATCCGAATTGTGAAAAACTGATTTGGCAGGCGGCTGTCCTTCTGGACGCGAAACGAATGACAACGGGGCTTTCAGGCGACGACAGATATGATGGTGTGATTTTCGGGTGGTACGAGAGATGTTTGCTTTCAGAGGACGAACGGATCCGTAATCAGGCCGCAGATTCGCTGTTCCATATGTTTATACGGCAAGAGAATTATGAAAAAGCGGCAGAGTATTTAGCCTTCTTTTCTCTGGAGGACCCGGAACGCAAGCGCAAGGAGGCGCTTGTAAACAGCAAAACGGGAAAACGGACGGAAGCCTATCGCGCATACGAGGAACTGATTTTCTGTGCGTATCAGCACATACAAATGACATTCAATGATTTGCGCATTCTTTATATGGAAGACGGCGACCATGAAATGGCTAAAAAGCTGGTCGAAGTCTCTTCCTCTGCCGCGTCCATATTTGAAATGGGCAAATATAATGAGGTCTGCTGGGGGCTGAATGTGGCGGCTTGGGAAAAGGACGTTGCATGGACGGCACGGCTTATGCGGGAAATCCTGAAAAGTATGGACACGGTAGGTGATTGCATGAAATCCAGGCTTTACCAGCACATGGCACTAAAAGCCGTTGATCCCGCCTTTTCAGCCGGTTTGAAACAGGAGCTTTTGAAGTCCCTTGGAGATGAAAGCTTTATGTATATGCAGGGAAATGTGGATTGGGAAAAATTGAGATGTGACGCGGCGAACAGGCCCATCAAATCGTGAGGTTCAACTGTCGGAACGCCTTTCAATTTCCTTTTCTAATCCGTCTGTTTCTCATGTCCGATGAAAGCCCCGCCGCAAGGCGCTAAAACGGAAAAAGTCCGCCTTGCGGCGGACTTTTTCCGTTTTGGTGACCTGGCCGGGATTCGAACCCGGGACACCCTGCTTAAAAGGCAGGTGCTCTGCCTGCTGAGCTACCAAGTCATATTTTTGTTTATTGTGTCCTCCGGGGTCCCCGCACGATTGAAAATCGTGTGGGGAGAGGAGGAGCGAAGTCCGCGTGTGAGGCGTGAGGCAGCCGCCTTCCACTCCAAACGGGGTCCCCGCGCAATCGGAGATTGCGTGGGGAGAGGAGGAGCGAAGTCCGCGTGTGAGGCGTGAGGCAGCCGCCCCCCACTCCAAACGGGGTCCCCGCGCAATCGGAGATTGCGTGGGGAGAGGAGGAGCGAAGTCCGCGTGTGAGGCGTGAGGCAGCCGCTTTCCACTCCAAACGGGGTCCCCGCGCAATCGGAGATTGCGTGGGGAGAGGACGAACGACGCCTGCGCCTGAGGGCGACTGAAAGAAGCCCGAAGTAAAGCGGCGTCAGTGAGGACGTTGGCAGGGATGGCGGGACTCGAACCCACGAATGCAGGAGTCAAAGTCCTGTGCCTTACCGCTTGGCGACATCCCTATTTTCTATTTACATGTTGACGCCGCCTTCAGGCGGCGTCAACGCATGGGGTGGGTAAAGGGACTCGAACCCTCGACACCCGGAACCACAATCCGGTGCTCTAACCAACTGAGCTACACCCACCATATTCAACTTTTTCCGTTCAACGGGGTCCCCGCGCAATCGGAGATTGCGTGGGGAAAGGAGGAGCGAAGTCCGCGTGTGAGGCGTGAGGCAGCCGCCTCTGGCGACTGCCGAGCGCCAAACCAACGCGACTTCCGCGACGACGCTGGCACGCCAAGAGGGACTCGAACCCCCGGCCTACTGCTTAGAAGGCAGTTGCTCTATCCTGCTGAGCTATTGGCGCATTTCAATAACGCCATGGTTGTCCTGCCTTTTGGGAAGCTGGAGCGGGTGATGGGAATCGAACCCACGTCCCCAGCTTGGAAGGCTGGTGCACTAACCATTGTGCTACACCCGCATCTTCTCTCAACACGGCCTAACGAGTGTACCATATTTTTATCGCCTTGTCAACAGGATTTTCAAAAAAACTCCCCGCAGGGCGGGGAGTTTTCAAGGCCGTCAAAGGAGGCTTTCTCAGTTGCAGCGGACCACAAAGGTGTATTCCAGTCCGTCCACCGAGACGGTGATGTTGGCAACGCCGATGCTCATGCCGGTGACGTTGACCTTCATGCCGGTCTCGTCAGCGGGGATGACGGATATGGCGGCGCTGTCGCTGGTCCAGACGGGGATGCTGGTGACGTTGGACGGCGTGATGACGGCGGTGACGGGCTGGGTCTCGCCGATCTTCACCGTGAAGTCCTTTACGGGGTTAACGTAGAGGGATTTGGCGGAGACGCTGGAGGCAATGACCGTGGCGGGCACGCTGGGTTCGGTGGACTGTCCGCCGGTCTGGCCGCCCTGGCCCGTCTGCTCTCCCTCGCCGGTCTGATCGCCCTGGCCGGTTTGTTCGCCTTCGCCGGTCTGATCGCCCTGGCCGCTCTGGCTGCCCTGGCCGGTCTGGCTGCCCTCGTTGGCGTTATTGACGGACTGGCTCTGCTGCCCGGTCTCCCCCTCGGTGCGCTTCTCGTTGGAGCTGGTGACCAGAATGACGATCACCGCCGCGATGAGAATGACGATCAGCAGAACGCCGATGATGAGCTTCCAGGTGGCGTTGTCGCCATCCGTCGTCCTCTTTCCCCTTTTATGCCGGTGCGCTCCGCAATAGGGGCAGCGGCTGCGAAGACCGGAATAGGTCCGATCACATCTTCCACATTTTACTTGCGGTATAAGTCCCACGTTGATCCCTCCGTATCAGCTCTTTCGTTGGAAGAAATCAGGATTCCCCCAATTTACATAACATTTTACTCCATTCTCTCTGTTTCGTCAAGAGGTCAATTTAAATTAATTGCGGAGTTTTCCATTTTTTCCAGAATGCCGTCCAAAAAGCCGTTCAGGGCGCGCTGGCATTGGGGCATATCCACCACGTAGCTCAGGCCGTGGCCCGCGCCGGGGACGGTGACCAGCTTTTTGGGGCCGGCGTAGGCGGCGTAGTTGTCCCTGCCCATCCGGCAGGGCACGAAATCGTCCGCCTCGCCGTGGATGAAGAGGGCGGGGACGCGGGCGCGTCTGCCCGCCTCCAGGGCGGAGCACTCCTCCACGTCAAAGCCCCCCAGGACCCTGCCCGCCAGCCGCACCATGGGGTAGCACAGCCCCACGGGCAGATGCCAGCTCCTGATGACGGTGCGGATGATGTCCCGTGGGGAGGTGTAGCCGCAGTCGCAGATGATCCCCGCCACGGACGGGGGAAGCTCCCGCTCCCCCGCCGCCATCAGGACGGTGGAGGAACCCATGGAGAGGCCCTCCAGGATGATCCTCTTGCCGGGAAAGCGGGTCTCGGCGTATTTGATCCACTCCATCACGTCCCACCGCTCCCGGATGCCGAAGGTCATGGCGCGGCCGCCGGAGCGGCCGTGGGCGCGCTGGTCCGGCAGGATCATGGCAAAACCGGACTTGTGGACGTACTCGGAGGAACAGGAGAAGTCGTTTTCCGCCATGGAGCGGTAGCCGTGCATCATGATGACCACGGCCCGGGCTTCCTCCCGGTCGTAGACGCGCCCGGCGAGCTTCACCCCGTCCCGGGCGCGGATCACCGCGTCCTCGTGGGGGGTCTCCAGGCAGTACCGCTTGCCGGAGAGGATAAGCTGGGCGTAGGGGCGCAGCTCCGGCTTCAAAGCGAAGTTGAAGCGGGTGAAGTCCGCGCCGGTGTGGCCCTGAAAGGCCATCAGGTAGAAAAAGACCTCCAGCAGCAGGAAGAGGCCGAAAAGGCCCAGAAGTATGTACAAAACGATCATGGGATGCCTCCTTAAAGCCCGCTCCCCGGCGCTTTCGTTCCGGGGGCGGGGCGGGCTACAGCTTGTCGGCCTCGGAGATGTTCTTTAAAGGGACGGTCACGTCCAGGCCCTTGAAGCCCTCGCCCATGACCTCGTTGGCGTCGATCATCACGGCGAAGGAACCGGGGGCCAGGGAGTGGATCATGTCCTTGACCTCGTAGATCTGCTTGGGGGACACGGCGATCAGCAGCAGATCGCGGGGGCTTTCCAGATACATCCCCACGGCGGGGATGAGAGTGACGCCCCGGTCCAGCTTTTCCATAACGGCGCGGCTGAGACGGCGGCAGGCGTCGTTGTCCGGGGTGATGACCTCAAAGACCACGGCCTTGTTGAAGCCGTGGATCATCTTGTCCATGGTGAAGGAGCAGACGGCGATGGCGGCCCCGGCGTAGATGCCGGACTCGATGTCCCCGAAGGCGAAGACGGAGGCCAGGACCACCGCCGCGTCGCAGATGAAAACCAGGGTCCCCAGGGACACGTGGCGAATTTTGGTGACCAGCAGGCGCGCCAGGAGGTCCGTGCCGCTTCCGGCCACGTACCCGCGCACCAGCACCGCCCCGGAGACGCCGTACAGCGCCCCGCCGCAGACGGCGGCCAGAAGGCGGTTCTCCGTAAGGCAGGGCAGGAAGGAGAGCAGGTCAGCGAACACGGAGAAGGCCGCCGTGGACAGCAGCGCCGAGACGGTGTAGGCCGGACCCTGGACGAACCAGGACCACAGGAACACGGGCACAGAGATGAGAAAGACCACCGTGCCCACGCTGACGGGCAGCAGGGAGTTTACAATGACGCCCACGCCGCCGAAGCCACCGGCGGCGATCTCGTTGGGCGCGAAGAAGCAGTCAAGGGCCGCGGCCAGGCCCAGATTCCCCGCGAGGACATAGAGAAGGGATTTGAAAGAGACCTTATAGGCGGACATGGGACACCTCTCGTCAGATGATCCTGAAGATCCAGCTCACTCCATAGAGCGCGAAGCCCAGGACTATGTAGAAGGCGAGGGCCATCCCCACGTTGACGCACCACTGCTTCAGGCCCTGCTCGTCCAGGTCCATGAAGGAGTAGGGGTAGCGGTAGACGCCGCTCTTGGGGTTGGGACCCAGGATCTGAGCCCTCAGCATGGCGAAGATCAGGTACGCCAGGGGGATGAGGAGCCAGGCGAACACGGCGGCGAAGGGGACGTTCTTGTCGGCGCACACCAGCCACTGGAGAAGCGCCAGCAGGGGCACCACGTAGTGCACGTCCAGGTTGTGGAAGGTGGACCACTCCTTTTTGAAGTCCTCCCCCTGCTTTTTCTTATAATCCGGCACCAGCAGGAAGTGGTAGATGAGGTGGGTGACCCAGATCATCAGCGTCAGGCTGTAGCGCACCCCCGCGCCGGCAAGGCGGTCATAGAAGGCGCTGCCGGGGAGGGCGAAGATGAAGAGGAGCAGTTGATAGACGCCGGTGATGAGGTTGGAGAGGTTGGTGTAATAGGAGAAGGTGCCCAGCCTGTACCGGCCCTGGTGAAGGCCGGCCTGGAGGAAGACCCCCACAAGGGCGAGGACGGCGATGGCGAGCGAGCTTATGAGTTCAAAAATGTGCAGCATGGACGGTGCGCCTCCCTTTTATTATTCTACTATTTAGAATAAATCTTTCAGCCAGCTTTTGCAAGTTATTTTTTTAACTGTTTATTCATGACAACGGGACCGTTCTGTGCTATAGTAGAGGAACAAGGAGTGAAACGCCCATGGCCTTTATCGAATTTGAGAACGTGAAAAAGATCTACCGCTCAGGCGAGGTGGAGGTGGAAGCCCTCCACGGGGTCTCCTTTCAGGTGGAGCGGGGGGAGATCTGCGTCATTGTGGGTCCCTCCGGCGCGGGGAAGACCACGCTTCTCAACATCCTGGGGGGCATGGACAGCCTGACGGACGGGCGGATCACCCTGGACGGGGAGGTGATCTCCGCCTATCCCCCCAAGCGGCTCATCGCCTACCGGCGGCGGGACGTGGGGTTCGTCTTTCAGTTTTACAACCTCATTGAAAATCTGACGGCCCTGGAGAACGTGGAGCTGGCCGCCCAGATCTGCCCGGACCCCCTGGACGCGGCGGAGACGCTGCGGGCCGTGGGGCTGGGGGAGCGGCTGCGCAACTTCCCCTCCCAGCTCTCCGGCGGCGAGCAGCAGCGGGTGGCCATCGCCAGAGCCCTGGCCAAGAACCCCAAGCTTCTTCTGTGCGACGAACCCACCGGGGCGCTGGACTACAACACGGGCAAGCAGATCCTTCAGCTTTTGGAGGACACCAGCCGCAAAAGCGGCATGACCGTCCTCATCATCACCCACAACTCCGCCCTCACCGCCATGGCCGACCGGGTCATCACCGTGCGCAACGGCACCGTGCGGGACGTGAAGCTCAACGAGGCCCCTGTGCCCATCTCTCAGATCGAATGGTGATTTTGTTATGACGCCGCTTGCGAAAAACACTTACCGCGAGATATTGCGCTCGCCGGGACGGTTTCTGGCTATCCTTGCCATCATCGTCCTGGGGAGCGGATTTTTCGTGGGCCTGCGGGTGTCGGAAAAGGCGATGACGGCGACGGCCAACACGTATCTTGCCGAGACGAGCTTTCACGATTTCTCCGTTGCCACCACGCTGGGGCTTTCCCAGGAGGACGTGGAGGCCCTGGCCGCCGACCCGGACGTGCTGGACGCGGAGGGGAGCTTTGAGCGGGACGCCCTGGTGGACCTGGGCGACGGCACCGACCGGGTATACGCCTTCTACTCCCTGCCCCGGCGCATCGACACCCCGGACGTTTTGGAGGGGCGGCTGCCGGAGAACGCGGGGGAATGCCTGGCCGACTCCTGGTCGGGCCTCTCCGTGGGGGACAAGGTGGTTCTGGCCGAGGACAACGACCAGGAGACGCTGGAGCTTTTCACGGTGCGGGAGCTGACGGTGGCGGGGGTCTGCACCTCCCCGCTGTACCTCAATTTTGAGCGGGGCAGCACCTCCCTGGGGTCCGGGGCGGTTGCCAGCTTCTGCTACGTCCTGCCGGAGGTCTTTGACGCGGACTACTACACCAGCGTCTATGTGCGCTGTCCCGATATGCCGGAGGGGTATTCCCAGGAGTACGACCGGCGCAGCGAGGCGCTGGAGGACAGGCTGACGGACCTGGCCGAGGAGCGGGGGCAGGCCCGCTACGCCTCCGTCGTGTCCGACGCCCAGGCGGAGCTTGACGACGCCAGGGCGGAATATGACGACGCGCTCAATACCTATACGGCCGAGCGGGCTGACACGGAGGCGGAGCTGAGCGATGCCTGGGCCGAGCTTGAGGACGCCAGGGTACAGTTGGAGGACGCGGCGAAGGAAATCGGGGACGGGAAGCGGGAGCTTGAGGACGGCAGGGCGGAGCTTACCGAAAGCTGGGCGGCCCTTCTGGACGCAAAGCGGGAGCTGGACGGGGCGAAGGCGGAGCTGGACGACGCCAAACGGCAGCTGGACGAGGGCTGGGAGGAATACGACAAGGGCGTCTCCCAGTTGGAGGAGGAGCGCTTCAAGGGGCAAAATGAGCTGGACAGCGCCAAAGCGCAGTTGGAGGACTCCCTGGCGCAGTTAGAGGACGGCGAGGCGGAGTACGCGGAGAGCCTGGCCCTCTACGAGGACGGGGAGCGGCAGTACAGCGAAGGCATGGCCTCCTACCGAAGCGGCGTCTCCACCCTGAACGGTTATGA
Organism: uncultured Oscillospiraceae bacterium; assembly: GCA_947627715.1. Classification (GTDB taxonomy): domain Bacteria; phylum Bacillota; class Clostridia; order Oscillospirales; family Oscillospiraceae; genus RUG626. The sequence continues at coordinate 20,863 of CANQXK010000017.1, read as the reverse complement.
GGCCCAACTCAACAGCGGCTTGGAGGATTTGGATGCGGGCAAGAAAACTCTCAAGGATCAGCTTGGGATACTTATTCAATTAGCCCCTTTCCCCGGCATCCCTTATTCAACCGCCGATGAATTTTATGACGCCCTGATGGCGCAGGACGCTGAAGCCCTGGAGCTTCTTCAAAAAGGGCTTACCCTCATCGGGGATTCCAGAACAGCCGAGGGGATCGTAAATCAGATCAAGACCGCTGAGCAGTCGTTGGCCTATCTGGATAGTCAGATCGCTTCCGGGCGGGCGGAACTCAGCGCCTCCCGCGCCATACTGCGGGACTCCCGCGCACAGCTGGACGAGGCCAAAGACCAGCTTGACCAGGGCCGGGAGGAGCTGGACGAGGGCTGGAGCGCGTATCAGGCCGGCCTTCAGGAGTACGAGGATGGCCTTGAGACCTTCAACATCTCCATGGAGGAGGCCGAGCGCACGCTTTCCGCGTCCAACGACCAGCTTTTGGACGCCCAGGCAAAATACGACGAGGGGCTGGCGGACTACAACGACGGGCTTGCCCAATACGAGGACGGGCTTTCAAAATACTACGACGGCGCCGGGGAAATAAAGCGGGCGGAGGCGGAGCTTGCCGACGCGGAGCAGCAGTACGCCGACGGGCTTGCCGAATATGAGGACGGGCTTTCCGAGTATGAGGACGCCCGGCAGGAGGCGGACCGGGCGTTTGCCGACGCGGAGGCGGAGCTTGCCGACGCCAAAGAGGAGCTGGACAGCGCCCAGCAGGAGATCTTAGACATCCCGCGCCCGGAGTCGTACCTTCTTGGCCGCTGGGGGAACGTGGGGTACGAGTGTTTCAAGTCCGACGCCTCCATCGTCAGGAGCATCTCCGCCGTTTTCCCCCTCTTTTTCTTCCTGGTGGCGGCGCTCATCTGCATCACCACCGTCTCCCGCATGGTGGAGGAACAGCGGTCCCAGCTGGGGGTGCTGATGGCCATGGGCTATTCGCGGCTCGCGGTCATGAGCAAATTCCTCATCTACGCCGGCCTTGCCACCACCCTGGGCGGGGCGACGGGCATCCTTCTCGGCTCCAGGGTGATCCCCCTGGTGGTGTGGCAGGCGTACAGGATCATGTACTCCTTCTCCGACACCATCGAGTTCACCTTCGACCTCCCCCTCTCCGCCGGGACGTTCCTGGCGTATCTGGCCGCCATGCTGGGGGTGACGTACTTCTCCTGCCGGCGGCAGCTTGGCGACGTGCCCGCCAACGTCATCCGCCCCCGCGCCCCCAAGGCCGGGAAGCGGGTGCTGCTGGAGCGGGTCCCCCTCATCTGGAACCGCCTCAGCTTCCTCTGGAAGGTGACGGTGCGCAACATCTTCCGCTACAAGGCGCGGGTCCTGATGATGATCCTGGGCATCGGCGGCTGCACCGCCCTGATGATGACAGGCATGGGCATCAACGACTCCATCCGCAACGTGGTGGACTACCAGTTTTCGGAGATCTCCCTTTACGATTTCACGGTGACCTTCGCCTCGGAGCTGGACGCGGAGGAACAGGCGCAGTTCATGGAGTCGGTGTCCCATCTTGCCGACGACGCGCTCTTCCTGCACCAAAGCTCCTTCACCGCCAGCGCCAACAGGACGGAGAAGGACGTCTACCTCAACGCCGTGGACTCCCGGCAGCTTGACCTCATCGGCGAGTTTGTGGATTTCCACCGGGGCGGCGCTCCCCTGCCCTTCCCCGGCGAGGGGGAGGCCCTTATCAACTCCGGCCTCGCCTCGGCGCTGTCGCTGAGGACCGGGGACGTTATCGAGCTTCGGGACGGCGACGGCGGGACCATGACGCTGACGGTCTCCGGCGTCTACGACAACTACATATACAACAACATCTATATCACCTCGGACACATACGCCGCCTACGCCGGGGGAAGCCCGGAGATCAACTACGCGCTGGTGCTGAAAAACGATTCGGCGGCCACCGGGGAGGCCCTGGCGGAGATCCTGGGCATGGAGAACGTGCTCACCGCCTCCGCCAGCCAGGAGATGCGCGACCGCATCGGCAGCATGATGGAGAGCCTCATCTACATCGTGCTTCTCACCATCGTCTGCGCCGCGGCCCTGGCCTTCGTGGTGATCTACAACCTCACCAACATCAACATCCAGGAGCGGCTGCGGGAGCTTGCCACGGTGAAGGTGCTGGGGTTCTATGACCTGGAGTCGGCCCTCTACGTCCTCCGGGAAAATCTGCTCCTCACCGTCATCGGCGCGGCGGTGGGCGTGCCCATGGGGCTGGCGCTCAACGCCTACGTGATGGCGCAGGTGAAGATCGACCTCATCCACTTCACCCCCCGCGTCCTGCCCATGAGCTATGTGTACTCCATCGCCCTCACCTTCCTCTTCAGCCTTTTGGTGGACGGCATCATGTTCCTGCGGCTCAAAAGAATAAACCCCGCCGAGGCCCTGAAGGCGGCGGAGTGAGAACTTTAAAAAGGGCGCAAAAATCTGCCGGGGAAGGAAACCATCCCTCTCCGGCAGGTCTTTTTATTTCATCATTTCATCAGCAGGCTCACCGCGTGGGGAATGACGCGGATATCCGCCTGGCCGGGCCAGTCGGCCCGCTCCCCGTCCAGGGTCCAGGGTTCGCGGTCGGAGGAGCTGATCTTCAGCGACGGGACGGACACGAAGGTCATGCCCTCGGCCCGGAAATCGGCGGTGCGCAGCGCCTTGACGTACCCGTGCAGCTGCATGGGGGTCTTTTCCCGCTCCACCAGCAGAAGCTCGAAAAGCCCGTCGGACAGGTCCACCAAGTCCTCCCCCAGGCTCACCACGCCCCCCAGCTTTCGGGAGTTGGACACCACGCAGGCCAGGTACTCCCCCTCGTACACCCGGTCCCCCGCCTCGATCCGCAGCGGGATGGGGTGGACGGTGGGCACCTCGCGGATGCCCTCCAGCACATAGGCCAGGAACCCCAGGGTGTTCTTCATGTCCTGGGGCGTCTCGTAGCAGGTGCGGGAGAAGATGCCCAGAAGCCCCACGTCCATAAAGACGCGCCCGTTGAAGCTCCCCACGTCGATGGGGCGGGGCGTGCCGTTGACGATGCCATCCAGGGCGGCGTCGATCTCCGAGGGGATGCCCAGGGAGGCGGCAAAGTCGTTGGTGGAACCCAGGGGGATGTAGCCGATGGGCTTGTCGATCCTGGCGGCCAGAACGCCGCTGATCACCTCGTTGAGGGTGCCGTCCCCGCCGGTGCAGACCAGCAGGTCGTACTCCCCGGCCTGGGCGGCCAGCTCCGTGGCGTGGCCCCGGTGGGCGGTGAGGGCCACGGTGGGGGTATATCCGGCGGAGGAGAGCTTTTCCACGATGGTGAAAAGCTCCGTCTGGATCTTCTGCTTTCCCGATTTCGGGTTTGCGATCAAAAGCGCTTTTTTCATGGGGCTTCCTCCTTATAAGATCGTCTCCATCCCGTATTTGTACGGCTTCAGGCCCATTTTCTCGTAAAACGCCCTGGCGCCGTGGTTGCACTCCCACACGTTCAGGGTCACGTTGTAGCACCCGGCGGATTTGGCCCAGGCGCGGACGTACTCGTAGATGGCCCGGCCCACGCCCCTGCCCCTGGCGTGCTCAAAGACGCAGATGTCGTCGATGTACAGCGTGAGAATGGGCGTCAGCACGTTCTCCCCGGCGTGGTCCTCAAAGACGCAGAAGGCGTACCCCAGGACCCCCTCCGCCTCGTCGTCGTAGACGAAAACCGGGCGGCGGTCGTCCCGGAGGATCTCCTCAAGCTGGGCGTCGTTATACTTCCGCCCGCCGTTTTTGAAAAGGTCCGGCCTCCCCCTGTGGTGGACCAGCTCCACCTGCTCAAGAAGCTTCCCGATGGCGGGCATATCCCGCTCCTCGGCTCTGCGTATTTCCATTTTGCGCCTCCTGTAAAATTGCTTTGCCCATTATAGCACCTTTCTCAAAAAAGTGCAACAGGCCGCCGCGTCCCGCCTCCGGCGCAAAAAGGGCCCCGAGGCGGGCGCCTCGGGGCGTTGCAGGGTCGATTGGGTTTACTCGGCGTCGAAACTGGCCACAAAGCCGTCCACTTCGGCAGTGCTCATCTCCATGGTGTCCTGCTCCAGGTAGGTAAGCTTGACCTTTATGGCCTCGGCTTCCGCGTCGGCAAAGCAGCCGCCGGACACCTCATAGGTCACGGCGTCCAGAGGCTCGCCGGTGGCGGTGTCGTACCACACGTTCGCGGTCTTCCCGTCCCCCGCGCGCAGCGTGATCTCGCTGATGTCGCCGGTGGCGACGGCCTCGGCGTTGGTGCAGTCGATGACCTTCACAGGCTGGGCGTCCGCTCCGGCGGCCAGGGCCGTGGTGGCAACGCAGCCCACGGCGAGGATGAGGGCCAGCAAAAGCCCGAAGATGACGTGGGACCTCTTTTTTGATTCCATCATTGTTTCAATTCTCCTTTCAAGCTTGGCCCGGCTTGAGGCGAAAGCCACAAAGGCCCCGGCCGCCTCCTGCCGGACGTTTGGCGCGCAGTCGATCAGGAGATAGCCGTAGCTCTTCCGCCCCACGCGGTCCATGGCGCTGACGACGCGCTCGTCGCAGGCCGTCTCCATGCGGTAGGAAAAGTCGCGGCTCAAAAGGCACACCAGCGGATTGAACCAGTGGAAGCACCGCAAAAGCGCGAAAAACAGCTTCTTCCACAGATCCCCCCGCCGGAAGTGGGCCAGCTCGTGGGAGAGGATGAGCCGGAGGTTCTCATCGCTCCACTCCCCCTCCGGCAGCATGACCGTGGGGCGCAAAAAGCCCGTCAGCATGGGGCTTCGGACCAGGGGCGACTCCAAAAGCCGCGGCGCGGCGCGCACGCCGGCGCGCAGGGCCTCCTGCGCGGCGATCCGGCAGAGGCGTTGGTCCGCCTCCACGGCGCTGCTCTCCAAGAGCCTCTTGGCGCGCAAAAGCCGGAAAAGCGCCCGCGCGGCAAGACACAGGGCCGTCGCCAGCCACACCGCCGCCGCGAACCGAACGCTCCGCCCAAGCGCCGCCGCCACGCCGGTTCCCCCGGCCGCCCCGTAAAGCCCTGCGGCCCGCGCCGCACGGACGATGCCGGACACGGCCCTCGGGCGCGGGACCAGCCTCCACAGCCTGTGAAGGGGCAGGACAAAGAGCGCCCCCACAAGCAGAAGGCCCCGGTAGCGCCAGCCCTGGCTCAGCCGCCGCCCGCCCAAAAGCGACAGCAGCTTGAAAAGCCCATACGCGGCGCTCCCCGCGGCGCTCATGAGGAGCACGGACGCAAATGCGTTTCTCACCTGAACTCCTCCTTATCCAGCCACTCCCGCAGCGCCTTCCTGTCCTCCCCGGACAGGGGCGTGTCGCCGCACAGCGCCGCAAAAAACTTCGTCACCGAGCCGTCGTACATGGCGTCCAGCAGCTCTCTCGCCTGGTCGCGGGAATACTCCGCCCTGGTCCTCGCGGGAAAATAGTAGGGCACCCGGCCGCGTTTCTCCGCGTCCACCAGCCCCTTTTGCGAAAGCCGGGCCAGGAACGTGGCCAGCGTCGGGGCCTTCCACACCTTCCCACGGCTGCGGGCGAAATACTCAATAAGCTCCGAGGCCGACATGGCCCCCTCCGCGTCCCACAGCACCTCCATGATCTCTGCTTCTGTTTCTGACATCTTACGGGATCGATCCATATTTCTTCCTCCTGTCCCGGTGCGTCCACCGTGGATGAGCTTATACTACTACAAGCATGTAGAAATGTCAAGAGTATTTTTACGCGTTTGTAGAAATATTTTTTGGCGGGGGGGGAAAACGCCTGTTTTCAGCCGTTGCAAATGAATGACGATCTATAATTTAGACTTGTCATTTTATTCATTTTCTGTTATAATCCATATATCCTTAAAATAGGGGGAGTATACCCATTTATGAAAGGCGAGAACGTGTGGTTAAACTCCCATGTTACAAATAAACGACAATCTATTATTTAAATTTGTCATTTTATTCATTTTCTGTTATAATACATTTATCCTCTAAAACAGGAGGTGTTATATTAATTTTTGAAAGGACTGATACTGATGAAAAAAGCAATTTCTCTTTTTCTCGTAGCGGCAGCTATCCTTTCTCTGAACGGTTTTACAGCAGCTGAAAGCCCCAAAAATGATACCGAGGTAAAAGCAGCCTATATCGAAACAATAGACGAGACCGGCTCCAATATTGGGTCCGAAGAAACAAATCCTGACGTAATTCTCCCCTCAAGTCAGTTCTCCGTCAGTTATTCCCTTGAGTCATCTCAATTGAGTGTCTTTGGGGATGTCAAGGGTATTTCCTTTTCCGTTTCAGGAGATCTGATTACTACAAGCGAAAACAGATGCATACTTTTATATGACGGGATGGATCAATCCGCAAATTACAACGTTGCCTATATGTCCCTTGAACGAGAGCTTGATAAAACTTCGTTGTTCTTTTCCTTGTTTCATAAGAATCATCCCGAATATATAAATGTCATAAAAGTATATATGCAGTTAGATGGTACTAATTCTTTACTATTAATTGAAATATATCTGAAGGAGGACATTGGCGCATCGCTCCTGAACTCGCAGTCTGTCGTTTACAGCAGCGAGGCCGCAAATAAGCTCCAAAACTGGTTTGTAAATTACTATTCTCCAATCAGCAATTCTGATTCTGGTATTTCTACCCTCAACGCTCACAGGAAAGACCCTATTACCGTAACGGCGACGTACAGTATGCTGGACACTCAAGTCACCTTTGTTTTCACCTTCCAACTGTGCTATGACTTCGACGATATAGTCATAAACGGGGGTTCTCAGGCCAACATTTATTTTAATATTTTAGAGTCCCACACCGAATGTGAAGTTGAAGGATATGCGTCTTCTACCCAAGACCATTTTAAGCTGAGAGATTTAAGTGTATCGTTATATACCGCCCCATACCTCATGTTGGATGCTCAGGCGCCGCTCCGGCAATATGTACGCGACGAAAGATTCTTCAGTCGTTTTGACACCAATTTCAGCGTTTCATTCACCTTTACATATCGCTCATTTAGTTTGGGTGTAAACTTTACAGAGCAAAAAACCATGACGGGTAATTCAGATGTCTGGGTTGGCTTGGGGACCGAACAAGTTGATTCTTCTGTTCCCTGCGAAACCTCCAGTGGCAATCTCCCTAACGGATATACGCTATATGACAAAGGTGCTCAATATGGTATTGTTGTAAAATATTCGGACCGCTCTAATGAATCTGACCCGGTGCTGGATCCCCGCTCAGTCCTGTTAACTGCCCATTTTCATTTTATACTTGAGAACGCCCCCGAAGAATTTGGGTCCGCGTCACAAACTCTTTCCCGCTTCGTTTACGTTAACGTAGGAAAATGACCCGCTCCCCGGAACGGGGGACAGGCAAAGGAGGGAATTATCATCAATGGAAAAGGCTAAGAATAAACGCAAACGCGCAATACTGATCGTGGTGCTTGCGGTGATCGCCGTGGGGCTGTGCGTCTTTCTCGCTGTACGCTGGCGCGGCGCTCTGATCCAGAAGGTTCATCAGGACTTTATGGACAAGGAATTTTATGATTCGGCGGTCTCGTTGTCCGCCGTGCTGCGCCCGGCCCAGGACGACCCGCTCCAGTGCGATTATGAAAAAGCGATGTACTTGCTTACCAACGCGGACGCGCAGTATCCTAATTCAAGCTATGCCCAGGCTCACTCCGATTCCTTCGTCATGAACAACGAGTCTCTTCGTTCCCCTGCGATCGCCCTTTGGAATCTCAGAGTCCTTTTTGGAGACAGGGAGGTATTCTACCGCTATTGCGGTGCGGTTGGCGACGCCTTTGATATGATCGCCGCCGATCCGTACTCCACGGAGGGGTACATAAAATTAGCGGAAACGTATAGAGACTATGAGCAGGACCACCCCAGCCAGTCTTCCTCTGACAATTCTTGATCCTTCCAAAAACCAGGGACAGACAAAGGAGGGTATTTTCATCTATGGAAAAGGTTAAAATTAAACGAAACCGCATAATATTGATCGTAGTGCTTGCGGCGATCGCCGTGGGCCTGTGCGTCATTCTCGCTGTATGCTGGCGCGGCGCTCTGATCCGAAACACGCAGCAGGACATTATCGACGGGGAGTTTTACGATAATGTAAGTCGTTTGGCCGATGTTTTTCATATGGTAAAGGACGGTAAAGCAACGTCGTCACAGTCCGGCGATATAATGAATGTGGATTATGATTTTGGGCAGCGTAATTTAAAGTACTTTTTTGAATCCGCCGCCAGATGGTATCCTGAAACAAGCTATGCCAAGGCTAACTACAAGTACTTCCACGATGATTCCCTTTCGGCTTATCTTAATGGCGCCCCCGATGAAGCCTTCCGCGAACTGGCAATGGCGTTTTCAGAAGAGGAGTACTACCACCGCTATTGCCATGCGGTGGCCGACGCCTTTGATCTGATCGTCGCCGATCCGTACTCCACGGAAGGGTACGAAAAAGTGATGGAGGTATATGAGGCGTATTCGCAGGACCTCCTCAGCCAGTCCTCCGAAAATCAGTAAGGCAAAAAGAAAATAAGACAAAAGGCCGGCATGAAATGCCGGCCTTTCCGATCGTCAAATAAGCCCCGCGGGCTTTTCCGCCAAAGGGACGCGTGGGGCGGTCACAGGCGTCCCGCCGCCTTCAGGTACTGCAAGATCATCTCCACGGCCCCGTCCGCGCCGATCTTGGTGACGTTGATGCACAAATCGTGGGTCTGGGCGCGGCCCCAGTTCTCGCCGGTGAAGTTCTTATAGTAGTTCTGGCGGCTGCGGTCCAGCTTGCGAAGCTGCTGCTCCGCGCCCTTGTCGTCCAGGCCGTACTCGGCCTTGCACTGGGCCAGCCTGTCGGCCTGTTCGGCGTAAAGGAACACCTTGACGCAGTCCGGGTCGTCCCGCAGAAGGTAGTCCGAGCAGCGGCCGATGATGACGGCGCTGCCCTTTTTGGCGATCTCCTGGATGACGTTGGCCTGGGCGGAAAACGCCGTGTAGCTCATGGGTACGTCGTAGCTGTGGTGGAAGCCGTGGACGTTGTAGGAGCTGGCGGCCAGGTTGAAAAGAAAGGAGCCTGTGACGTTCTCCTCAAGCTTCCCTATGTAGTCCGGGGAGAGGCCGCTCTTCTCCGAGGCCAGGTCAATGATCTTCCTGTCAAACATGGGGACCCCTAAGTTCGCGGCGAGCTTTGAGCCCACCACCGTTCCGTGCGCGCCGTATGCGCGGCTTATGGCGATAATGGTTTTTTTCATAGCCACCCCTCCTTGTGCGAAATGTCTAAAAAGAGCGGAGCTTCGCCCCCGGTCTTTATATAAATATACCACACATTTTTCCTTTTTGCAATCATTTACCGAAACAAAATTGATTTTATTTTTTCGTGATTTGACTTTTCGGGGCAAAGCTGGTAGAATAGAGGGTACTTTTTATCTGAAAGGATGCTTTTCATGTCAGAACCGGCCTTCAAGCCAGCGGATATACTTCTCCCTCTCACCGGGGATATGACCGATTGGAGCGTCATCGCCTGCGACCAGTTCACCTCGGAGCCGGAGTACTGGGACCGGGTGGCAAAGCGGTGCGCGGACAAGCTCTCCACCTTCCACATGATCCTGCCGGAGGCGTATCTGAGGAACGTGTCGCCCCTGGACGTGGCCGTGAAGGCCAACGAGGCCATGCGCGGGTGCCTGGAGGCGGGCATCTTCGAGACGCTCGCCGATTCCTATGTCTACGTGGAGCGCCACGTCACCGGCGGCGTGCGGCGGGGACTTGTGGGGGCCATCGACCTTGACGCCTACGACTACTCCCCCGCCTCCACCACCCCCATCCGGGCCAGCGAGCGCACGGTGGCGGACCGTCTCCCGCCCAGGATCAGGATCCGGGAGAACGCCCCCCTGGAGCTGCCCCACACGATGGTACTCATCGACGACCCGGAGCTGTCCGTGGTGGAGCCGCTCCACGGCAAGACCCATCGGATGCGCCGCCTCTACGATTTCGACCTGATGGAGGACGGCGGCCACATCACGGGCTGGCAGGTCGCCGGCGAGGAGGCCAGGGCGGTAAACGAGGCCCTGGCGGCGCTGGCCCTGCGCCCGGTGCAGATCGTCATCGGCGACGGGAACCACTCCCTGGCCGCGGCCAAGGAGCTTTGGAACCGCGTCAGGGCCGGCCTTACGCCGGAGGAGCGGGAGACGCACCCGGCTCGGTACGCCCTTGTGGAGCTGAACAACGTCTACGACCCCGGCGTGGTGTTTGAGCCGATCCACCGGGTGGTCTTTGACGTGGACCCGGAAAAGCTCCTTGAGCAGATGGAGCGCAAGCTGTCCATCCCCGACGGGCGGGAGATCGAGTACGCCGTGGGCGGCCGCCGGGCCGGGAAGATGCGCATACGCGGCCGCAGCTTCGGCGGCATGATCGAGCTTTTACAGAGCTTCCTGGAGGAGTACGCCGCCATGCTGGGCGCGGGCGAGGTGGACTACATCCACGACGAGGCGTCGCTTCTCAAGCTCACCGAGGAGCCGGGCGCCGTGGGCTTCCTGCTGCCCGCCATGGATAAGTCGGAGCTGTTCAGCACCGTCATTGCCGACGGGGTGTTCCCCAAGAAGTCCTTCTCCATCGGCCACGCCAGAGACAAGCGGTACTACCTGGAGTGCCGGAAGATAAAGTAAATTCCCTCGGAAATGAACGGCCACGCGCCAGACGGGTGTATGTAAAGCGGTATATTTGCATAAAAGGACGGTATTGTGAGAGCAATACCGTCCTTTTATAATTGATTTTGTCAATACGGGACGCCGCGCGGCTGCCGGGGAGCCGAGATCTATCTTCGGACCCCGTTTTCATCAAACGTTTTTTTGAGCGCGGCTTCCGTCAGGGGAATTGGTAAAAGCATCGGAATGAGCTGAACGAACATGACCGCGAGGCCCACAAGGGCAACCGTTGTGGTATCCCTGTTAAGCGCAAGCAATAGAGGAATCGCGGAAACCGGCAGCAGGGCCAGCCCGGTTTTGACCCAGATCCTCCCGAAATACTCGTGGGCAAACCTCCATGTGTCTTGATTCTTCATGGACATTTTGGTTCGATACCCAAAGGAGTCGTCGATTTTCTCCGAGCCGCCCTTCCTGTACATCTTGCCGAATCCTGTCATAGACAGCGGAATGACCAGGTCCATAAGAAGCATGAAAACCCAAAGTACAGTCATACTCCTCACTCTTTCTTTCCGTGTCTGCGGTAATAGAGGTACGAGTACCCCACCGGCAGGAGCGCCATCAGCGCCGTCAGGGGCAGGTAGACCCAGATGGCCCAGTCCCCCGGAAGGAAGGACACCAGAATGACCAGCAGGCCCCCCGCCACCCAGACCTTCCCGGCGAAGCGGTGGGTGGCGTTCCAGTTGGCCTCGTCCTCCAAGGCCCACATGACCTTGATGCCGATGGTGTAGTTGCGCTTGCACTTGGGCAGATAGTTCCCCAAAGCCACGAACAGCACCCCCGTGGCGGCCAAGATCACCGTGGCGACGTTGACGCCGGCCCCCAGGGCCTCGGCGTAGACCACGCCCCCCACCAGCACCGACATAAAGGGGCAGATCCAGAACACCATCCCCAGGACCTTTTTCGTCTGGCCCCGGACCTTGGGGTCCAGGCTGGTGCAAAGTACGCACAGAAGGTGGACGGCCGCCATAAATCCGGGCACGGCAAACACCGCCAGGGCACGGCCTCCCCAGCCGTCCGCCTCCCCGGCGGCGTTCCAGTGGACGGGCAGCCGCTCCGGGAGCCTGTTCCACAAAAGAAGTCCCGCCAGCATGGGCAGCAGCGTCACCAACGTGGTGATGAGAATTTTCCACTTATTTTCCCTGATCATCTTCGTTTCCTCCTCTCAGGTCCTTGATCCACAGCATGATCTCCTCCAGCACCGAGGCGTTCAGCTCGTAATAGATGAACTTCCCCTCCCTGCTGTCCCGTATCAGCCCCGCCTCCCGCAGCACCGCCAGGTGCCGGGAGACGCTGGCCCCCGTCACGGGGAATTTCTCCGCGATCTCCCCCGCCGCCATGCGCCCGCCCTTCAGGAGATTCAAAATCTCCCGCCGGGTGGGGTCCGACAGGGCGCGGAGGGTGGTTTGAAGCCCCACGGCAGCCGCTCCTTTCGCTCTCATTTAACATTTAGTCTAAATGTTAAATGTAATATACCATAACCGCCCCTCTCTGTCAAGAGGGGCGGCGGAGGTTTTAAAAAATTTTTTATGTACGGTGTTACGCGGGGCGCCGTAAGTTATTCGTACTGGCTGGCGTAGAGCTTGTAGTAGAAGCCGCGCTGGGCCATCAGCTCCTCGTGGGAACCCTGCTCCACAAGGTTGCCGTGGTCGATGACCAGTATCTTGTCGGCGTTCTGGACGGTACTGAGCCTGTGGGCGATGACGAAGCTGGTCTTGCCCCGCATCAGGCCCCGGATGGCCTTCTGGACCTGGCGCTCGGTGGTGGTGTCCACGTTGGAGGTGGCCTCGTCCAGGATGAGCATACTGGTGTTGTAGAGCATGGCGCGGGCGATGGTCAGCAGCTGCTTCTGGCCCTTGGAGATGTTGCCGCCGTCCTCACTGATCACGGTCTTGTAGCCCTGGGGCAGGCGCATGATGTAGCTGTGGATCATGGCGGCCTTGGCAGCTTGGATGACCTCCTCCTCGGTGGCGTTCTCCTTGCCGTAGGCGATGTTGTCGAAGATGGTGCCGTTGAACACCCAAGTGTCCTGGAGCACCATGGCGTAGCTGCGGCGCAGGGAGTCCATGGTGTACTCCCTGGATTCCCGCCCGTCCACGTAGATGCCGCCGGAGTTCACGTCGTAAAAGCGCATCAGAAGGTTGATGATGGTGGTCTTCCCCGCCCCGGTGGGACCCACGATGGCGATGGTCTGGCCGGGGGCGGCCTCCAGGGCGACGTGCTTCAGGATGAGCTTGTCCGGCGTGTAGCCGAAGCACACGTCGTCCACCCGGACCTCGCCCCGGCAGTCTGAAAGCTCCCGGGCGTCCGGGACGTCCTTCGGCTCCTCCGGCTCGTCCAGAAACTCAAAGACGCGCTCGGCGGCGGCCAGGGCGGAGTAGATCTCGTTGATGATGTTGCTGATCTCGTTGATGGGGCCGGAGAATTTCCGGGAGTACAGCACGAAGGTGGAGATCTGCTCAAGGCCCACGATTTTCAAAAGGTACAGCACCGCGCCGCCCATGCCGATGGCGGAGAGGCCGAAGTTGTTGATCATGCCGATGGTGGGTCCCATGGTGATGCCCAGGCCGTCGGAGTTTTTGTACGCCTCGGCGGCTGCCCCGTTGATGTGGGAGAAGTTGTCCGTCACCCGGTCCTCGTTGGCGTAGGCCAAGATGGTCTTCTGCCCGGAGAACATCTCCTCGGCAAAGCCGTTCATGTCGCCGTAGGCGGCGCTGCGCTTTGAGTAGAGGGGCCGCGTCTTTTTGGACATATGCCGGGTGTACCATATGGACACCGGGATGGTAAAGACCATGCACAGCATCAGCGGCGGGGAGATAATGACCATCATCACGAAGCTCCCCACCACGGTGACGAGGCTGGTGATGATCTGCACCACGTCGGAACTAAGGCTCATGGTCACCACGTCCACGTCGTAGCTGACGCGGCTGATGATGTCGCCGGCCTGGTTGCGGTCAAAGTAGCTCACGGGCATGGCCATGATCTTGTGGAACACGTCCCGGCGCATATGGTTGGCGATCCGGCGGCCCACTCTGGCCATGCCGATGCCCACCAGGAAGCTCAAAAGCGTGCTTCCCACGTAAAAGATCATCATGAGGACGGCGTAGCGCACCACCTCGTCCATGTCGATCCGGCCCGCGCCCAGCTTGGCGCCCTCCTCCACCACGCCGATGGCCTTTCCGGCCAGGCGCGGCCCCATGAGGTTGCCCACGTTGCTGAGGAAGGCGAGGATGACCAGCGCCACCACCACCCACTTGTAGAGGGCCATATATCTGATGATCCTTCTGAGCGTGCGCTTCGCGTCCCTGGGTTTGCGCTTGACGCCGCCCCTGTCTCCGGCTCCCGGCATATCCTTCGCCTCCTTACGCGATCTCGCCCATCTGGACCTTGAAGGTCTCCTGATAGGGCTTGCAGTTTTTCATAAGCTCCTCGTGGGTGCCGTAGCCGATGCACTTGCCGTTGTCCAGCACCAAAATCTTGGTCATGTTCATGACGCTGGAGACCCGCTGGGCGATCATGAGGATGGTGCTGTCGGCGTGATTTTCGGCGATGGCCCGGCGCATGGCCGCGTCCGTCTTGTAGTCCAGGGCGGAGGAGGAGTCGTCCAGCACCAAGATCTCCGGCCTTGCGGCCAGGGCGCGGGAGACGAAGATCCGCTGCTTCTGCCCGCCGGAGAGGTTGGCCCCCTTGATGGCGGCCTCGTGCTCCAGCCCGTCGGGCAGGCCCGCGATGAACTCCGCGGCCTGGGCGTCCCGGACGGCCTCTAAGATATTGTCCTCCGTCACCTCGCGGCCGAAGCTGATGTTCTCCCGCAGGGTGTCCTGGAAGACCACGTCGTTTTGAAAGACCGTCCCGAACCGGCGGCGAAGCTCGTCCTTCTCGTAGGTGCGCACGTCCCGCCCGTCCACAAAGACGCCGCCGTCGGTGACGTCGTAAAAGCGCATCAGAAGGTTGATGATGGTGGTCTTGCCGCAGCCGGTGGGGCCGATGATGCCCAGGCTCTCCCCCCTGTTCACGGTGAAGGAGATGTTGGACAGGGCCTTTTCCCGGCTCTCTCCCACGAACCCCGACTTGTCGGCGGAGTCCTCGCCGTAGCTGAAGTCCACATTCTCAAAGCGGATGAAGCCCTCGCCGGAGGGCTTTTTGGCCTCGTCCTCCCCCAGGGCGGGCAGGTCGGTATCCGCGTCGATGACGGAGGCGATGCGGTTGGCGCTGGCGCTGGCCCGGCTCATGGTCATGAAGATACGGGAGAGGCCCATGACGCCCATGGTGACCATGTTGAAATAGGTGAGGAAGGCCAGGATAACGCCGGGGTCCATCACGCCCCGGTTTACGCGGCCCGCGCCCACGATGACCACCAGGGCAAGGCCCGTGTTGAGGCACATCTGCATGAAGGGGCCGGGGATGGCCATGACGGTGGTGGCGGTGATGTCGCTCTTCGTCATTTCCTCGTTGACACTGGCAAAGCGGCGCTTCTCGTAGTCGGCCTTGGACAGGGCCTTCACCACCCGGATGCCGGTGATGTTCTCCCGCATGACCCGCACCACCACGTCAAGCTTCTGCTGGACCTTGGCGTAAAGGGGCAGGCCCTTGGCGGACACGCCTAAAATGATGGCGATGAGCAGGGGCAGCATAATGACCATGATGAGGGCGAGGCTCGCGTCCATCCACAGGGAGACGAGGATGCCGCCGATGAGCATCATGGGCGCGCGGATGCACATGAGCTGGAGCTGCTGGGCCGCGGACTGGACGTTGTAGGAGTCCGAGGTCATGCGGGAGATGATGCTGGGCAGGCCGAAGGCGTCAAACTGCGCCCCGGAGAGGTTCATGGTCTTTTTGAAAAGGTCCTGCCGCACGTCGTAGCTGACCTTGTGGGCGTTGTCGATGGCCCGGCGGTTGGCGTGGACGTTCAGCTCCCGGCATAAAATGGCGGTGGCGAACATCCCAAGGCCCCAAAAAAGCACCGGGGCAAGCTTGCCCGCCGGGACCACCTTGTCGATGATATGCTCAAAGATGGTGGGGAGAAGAAGCTCCACCACCGTCCCCAGCAGCTTCATGATCATGGTGATGAACACCAGCTTTTTGTACCGGCCAAGGTATCTGAAGATGAGTTTCATTTCCCGTCCACCTCCTGCTTCCATCTGTTGTGGGCGTCCTCGATTTTCTGGAGCATCTCCCGCAGGGCGCGGCGCTCCCCGTCTGTCAGCGCGGCAAAGAGCCGGTCGTCGCCGATGGTCCGGGGTTCTCTGGCCCGCTCCTCCCCCAGGGGGGTGAGGCGTATGACGATCCGCCGCCTGTCGGCCTCGTCCGGCGCTCTGGTGATGACGCCGAATTTCTCCATCCTCGCCACCAGCTCGCTGAGGCTCCCCGCCTGGATGCCCAGGAGCTTTTGCAGCTCGCACTGGGTCAGCGCCCCCCGCTCGTTGAGGAGCGCGATGATCTGCCTGCGGCTGGCGTTCCCCCCGATGCGGCGGGAGATGATGTTGGAGCAGCGCAAAAACAGGGCGTGAAGGCTCTCCTCCCCGCCCCGGTCCTCCGTCCGCGGATCGTCCGTCATTGGCTCACTTCCCATAAATTCGTCCGTTGAGGCGCGGGAGCCTGACCCGCGCCGTCTCAGCCCTGAAATTATAAATCGGCGCGGCAAAAATGTCAAGGCTCCTAAAGAATTTGCAATGTGTTGGGGCAAAGATTGTCGAATTAACTGACTTTGGCCCGCAAAACGGTGAAATTCCCGCTAAAATAACGGCGGTTTTCCCCCGGAGGGCGGTGCGGCGGAGGGCATGGCGCAATTTTTGCAAATAATACGAATATCCGATCAAAAAAGGCACCGAGCGGCGAGGATTTTTTGCGTCAGGCAAGGAAGACGCCACAGGGAATACTGTATGTATTGCCAAGGCGGCTGACGCCGCTTGACACAAAAAAGGCCGCCGCGAATGGCTTATTTTAATTGGATATTCGTATCAGTCAAACCTCCCGCAATTCTCATATAAATTCCTCTGATTTTTGTGGAAAAAATCAGAGGAATTTTTTCATAAAACGTTGTACAATGATTGAAAACATTTTAGTGGGGCGATGCCATGAGGCTTCTGTTCATCCGTCACGCCGACCCGGATTACGAGAACGACACCCTGACCGAGACCGGGTGGCGGGAGGCCCGGTGTCTGGCGGACTTTCTGAAGGGCGAGACCATCCATCGCTTCTACGTCTCCCCCCTGGGCCGGGCGCGGGACACCGCGTCCCTGACGCTCCGGGTCCTGGGGCAGGAGGCGGAGGTCTGCGACTGGCTCCGGGAGTTTTCCGCCCCCATCTGGCGGCCGGACGACAGCTCCCAACAGCACATCTGCTGGGACTGGCTGCCGGAGGACTGGGCGGACGACCCGCTCCTGCACGACGGCGGCCGTTGGTTCCAGCACCCGGTGATGGCGGCGGGGAACGTGAAAGCGGAGTACGACCGGGTGACGGCGGCCTTTGACGCGCTTTTGGCCGAAAACGGCTACCGGCGGGAGGGCGGACTATACAGGGTGGAGCGGTCAAACCACGACACGCTGGCGTTTTTCTGCCACTACGGCGTGGGGTGCGTGCTGCTGAGCCACCTCATGGGGGCCTCCCCCATGCTCCTCTGGCACGGGCTATGCGCCGCGCCCTCCTCCGTCACCACGGTCTACACCGAGGAACGGCGGCAGGGGATCGCCTCCTTTCGGGTGTGGCGGTACGGGGACGTGACCCACCTTCTCCTTCAGGGGGCCGCCCCCTCCTTCTCCGCGCGCTTTTGCGAGTGCTGGACGGACGGGACGCGGCACGACTGACCGCCCCGCCGGGCCGGAAAACCGAAAGGACCGTATCTCATTCATTAATATTATTAAGAAAGGGGTCAAACCACGGTGAGATCGTATCAGACGTGGCCCAGCGAGAAATGTGAGCGGCGCGACCGGGTCTCCGGCGCCGCCGTCACACAGCTCACAAGCTATCTGGGCCACAGCCTCCACGCCTATTTTACCAACAACGGCTGGTGGGACGGCGGGAGGCGTCTCCTTTTCCGGGGCGACAGGGACAACGCCTCCAACCTCTTCTCCATCGAGCTGGAGAGCGGCGAGATCGCGCGCCTGACGGACTTCCCCGCCCGCGCGGCCTCCACGCCCAACTTCCCCAACGACGTAAACCCCGCAAGGCCGGAGGTGTACTACACCCTGGAAAACCGCCTGTACGCCCTGGACCTTGAGACGCTTGAGACCCGCCTCCTGTACACCTGCCCCTCGGGCTTCACTCTCCACGGCGGCCTCACCGGCGCGGACGGGCGCTTCGCCTACGCCACCGTGGGGGAGGACCTCTCCGGCCGGGTCTACGCCAACCTGTCCGCCAGCTACATCGGCATGAGGGAGACCTTCGAGGCCCGCCCGGACACCCGCATCGTCCGCATCGACACCGAGCGCGGCGGCGGCGAGGAGATCTGGCAGGAGTACGCCTGGGTGGGGCACGTGAACCCCTCCCCCACGCGGCCCCAGCTCCTGAGCTTCTGTCATGAGGGGCCCTGGAATCTGGTGGACCACCGCATCTGGGTCCTGGACATGGACGAGGGCGCGCCCCGCCGGGTGCGGGAGCGCCAGGTCCCTGGCGAGATGGTGGGCCACGAGTACTGGCACCTGGACGGGGAGCACATCGGTTATCAGGTCCACCGGCGCGAGGAGGGCAAGTCCTGGTTCGGCGTGGTGAGATATGACGGCTCCGGCCAGCGGGAGGCCGAATGCGTCCCTCTCCCCTCCCCGGACCACATCCACTCCAACGACTTTGACCTGATCGTCTCCGACTCCGGGAACTCCATCAAGCTCTACCGCTTCAACGGCACGGACTTCGACCCGGCGCGGGTCCTGTGTATGCACGACGGGAGCTTCTTCTACGGCTCTCACCACCCGCACCCCCGCTTCTGCGCGGACGGGAAGCGGATCCTCTTCAACTCCGACGTCAGCGGCTACTGCCAGATGTATCTTGCGCAGATCCCCGACGACGTGACCTCCCTGCCCCTGCTTATACCCCAAAAGCCCTGACGGGCTTTTCCCGGCGGGCATATCGCGGGGAATAAACTGATTTGCGTTTTTGGCAAGCCGTCCCCAAAGGTGGGGACAATCTCAAGGAAAGAACGGTCTTTTCGGCATGAAATCAGCAAGCGAACGTAAAGCCGGGATGCTCTCCGGCACCATCTGGGATAAGATCCTTCTCTTTGCCCTGCCCCTGGCGGCCACAAGCATCTTGCAGCAGGTCTTCAACGCCGCGGACGTGGCGGTGGTGGGGCGGTTCGTGGGAAACGCCGCCCAGGCCGCGGTGGGCAGCAACGGGCCGATCATCGGGCTTTTGGTCAATCTCTTCATCGGCCTTTCCCTGGGCACCAACGTCCTGGTCTCCCAATACCTGGGCGCGGGCAACCGCGACGGCATCCGCAAGACCGTCCACACCTCCATCATCCTCGGCCTTGTGGGGGGCGTGGGGCTGGCGGTGCTGGGCTGGTTCATCTCCTCCCCGGTGGTCACCATGATGGAGGTGCCGGAGGACGTACACGCCATGGCGGTGCTCTACCTGCGCATCTACCTCATGGGGATGCCCGTCATCCTCCTCTATAACTTCCTCTCCGCCATCTTCCGGGCGCAGGGGGACACAAAGACGCCCCTCATCGTGCTTTTCATCTCCGGCGTGGTCAACGTGATCTTGAACCTGGTCTTTGTCGCCGGCTTCCACATGACGGTGGACGGCGTGGCCATCGCCACGGTGGCCTCCAACTTCGTCAGCTCCGCCGTGCTCCTGTGGCTTCTGTGCAGGAGCCGCGGCGACGTGCGGGTGGAGTTTCGGGCCTTGCGCGTGGACTGGTTCACCATGAAGCGCATCCTCCAGGTGGGCCTCCCCGCCGGGGTGCAGAGCATGGTCTTCTCGGTGGCCAACATCACCATCCAGCGCGCCCTCAACTCCCTGGGCACCGTGGTCATGGCCGGGTCCTCGGCGGCCAACTACGTGGAGAGCTTCACCTACTCGGTGCTCAGCTCCTTCGGGCAGGCCGTCACCACCTTCGTGGGCCAGAACTGCGGCGCGGGCAACTTGGAGCGGTGCCGCCGCTCCCTGAGGGTCACCTTCCTTGTGGGCTACGCTTTCTTCGGCGCGGCGGTGCTGCTGCTCCTGCTGTTCGCAAGGCCGCTGCTGCGGGTGTTCAACGAGGACCCGGCGGTGATCGAGAACGGCCTTATCCGCCTTCGGTATATGTTCATCGGGCACACCTTCTCCATGGTGGTGGAGGTGGTCTCCGGCTATATGCGCGGGTTCGGCTACAGCCTCGTCCCGGCTCTCTGCTCCCTTCTCTTCGTCTGCGGGAGCCGCTTCTTCTGGGTGTTCGTGGTCTTCCCCGCCGACCCCACCTTCAGGACGCTCATGATGGTCTACCCCGCGAGCCTCTCCATCACCGCCGCTGTCATGGGCACGGCCTGCTTCCTCTCCAGAAAGCGTATGTACGCCCACGTGGCAAAGCCCGCGCCGGAACCGGCGCAAACCCCATAAAAGCAGAAGGCGGCCGCCGGACGGAGGCCGCCTTTTTTATTGCGGATTTGACCCCTTTGGAGAAAAAAAGGAAGGCGCTTTTCCCGTCGCCGGGGCCGCCCTGCAACAGCGTGACCTTGCCGTAAGGAATGAACGGATACCATAGCCATTTGACCTCTTTCGGCGTGACCTCGCTTGCCTTGATGATTTCAAGCTCCACGCCTTCGCTTGTTTGATTGTCAGTCACTTCGATTTTCTCCTTTTCGCTTTGATAAATAGTTCGGGCATTCGATAACCGTCACCCGAAAACTCTGCTTGCAGTCGTGTTGGCACTTCCTGCAAAGCTCGTTATAGGTGATACGGTTTCGCTCATTGAGAAACAGCGCCCATTCCTGTTTCCGCTTTTTGCTCATTCTCGGCACACAGACACCACCTCCTTTCCGTTTCCGCCAGAGAATAGAAAAAGCCCTTGCTTTCCGTAAATTCTCGGGGCGATTTTGGAGCATTTGTCGCTCTGTAACCGCCTTTGAAAGCAAGGGCTATGTATTCGTATTCAGTTATACCCCCACGCCAAAATGGAGCGTTTGGGGAAGAAAAAGACCGTTGACTTTTCACCGGGGAGCCGGTGTGTCAACGGTC
>CANQXK010000016.1 GCA_947627715.1 uncultured Oscillospiraceae bacterium | reverse complement strand
GAACTGCTGGACCGCCACAACGCCCTCGTCCGTGATCTGCAGGTTCGCCTTCTGCTTCTCAGGCTCGTCGCTCTTCTCCTTTTTCTTCGACTTCTTCTCTTCGCTGTTGGGGTAGACCTTCTTGATGTCTTTCAGGGTAAGGCTTGCCATTTCATTTTCCTCCCTTGATTGAATGTAAGCGCCGGGGATATATTGTTCAATGTAAATTTTTAGGTTTACATTGACGTTTACGTTTTATGAACTCATTGTAATCTTATATTTACGGAATGTCAACGAAAATTTTATGAGAAAGTCAAAAATGTAAACTTCAACAAAAAGCCCGCCAAAAATTTGTGCAAAAATCACAGAGAAAAAAGTGCAAGTTTACAAAATGCACATCTTGATTTTTCGCTTTGTGTATGTTATGATATTCACATCATGAGAATGAAAGAACTCAGCGGGGGAGGAGAGAGCAGTGGCGTTACAGCGAGTCACCATGCAGGACATAGCCGATTCGTGCGGGCTGTCCAGGAACACGGTGTCCAAGATCTTCAACGACAGGGGAGCCGTCCCCGAAGCCACCCGGAAAATGGTGCTGGAGAAAGCCCGCGAGCTGGGCTACCGGCAGCTGCCCGATGAGAAGCCGGAGAGGGAGGAGCCGAGGAATCAGAACATCGCCCTCTTCACCAGCCATATGCCGTCGGATTACCATTTCGGCACCTTCTTCGTCCCCGCCTTTGCCGCCCAGCTCAGCCGCGCCGGGTACACGCTGATGATGTACGAGCTGACGGAGGAGGAGTTCGCGCAAAACCGCCTCCCCGCCCACATTTCCTTAGAGCAGACGGCGGGGATATTGGGCATCGAGCTTTTTAGCAAGCCCTATCTTGAGATGATCTGCCGCCTGGGGATCCCGGCGATCTTCGTGGACGCTTACGCCGGGGCCAATACCTCCCTTTTGAAATACGACCTCATCTCCATGGAGAACGTGGCCAGCACCGTCGCCATGGTGGACCATATCGTCGAGTCCGGGGCGTGGCGGCTGGGCTTTGTGGGGGACCGGGACCACTGCAACAGCTTTCACGAGCGGTGGATCGGCTTCAACCTGGCCGTCAACAAGGCGGGCCTGACGCTGGACCGGGACCTGAGCATCCTGGACCGGGACGGGCCGGAGTACAGCGACCCGGAGTGGTACATCGGGAAGCTTCAGAGGATGCCCGTGCTGCCGGACGGCCTTGTATGCGCCAACGACTACATCGCCCTGCACGTGATGACGGCCCTGAAGCAGATGGGGGTGGCCATCCCCGGCCGGGTCATGGTGGCGGGCTTTGACGGAACGCCCCAGTCCGCGGTGGTGGAGCCGGCCCTGACCACGGCCCAGATCCCCAGCGCCGACATAGGCCGCCTGGCCGCCGAGATCCTTCTGGACCGGCTGGAGAACCCGGACCGCCCCTACCGCACCACGTACGTCAACACCGTCCCCCTCCTGCGGGCTTCCACCTCCCGCTGACAAAAAACCGCCTGAGAGAATACCTCTCAGGCGAAGCGAAAGAATCAAACAGGCGAAGCGAAAGAATCAAAAAGGCCCTCCCTAAAGGGAGAGCCTTCTTTTTTATTTTATTGGGCCGTGCCGGTGGCTCTTATTGAGCGGCGTAGACCGTCTCCCACTCCGCCAGGGCGTCGGAAACGGAGGAGCCGGTGTGGATGAACCGCAGATTCGGGATGGCGGCCAGGTTCTCCTCGGAGAAGTCCTTCTCGTCTGCCAGAAAGCGGCGGCACAGCTCGGCGTAGTCGGGCTTTTTCTGGGCGTCCTCCCGCTCCAGACAGCGGTGCAGACGCGCCCCGTTCGGCAGGGTGAGGCACACGGTGCGCACCGTCTCCCGCCCGAAGGCGCGGATGAAGGAGCGCGCCCCCTCCAACGTGGTGATGACGATGTAGTCGTGTCCCTCCAAAAGGGCGAAGCGGCGGGTGAAATAGGCCCAGGGTCCCTGGACCGTCTCATAGACCCGCTTTTCGATGATCTGGCCGTGCTCCTCCAGATTTTGAAGCTCCGCCGGGGTCATGAAGAAATACGTCTCCCCGTTGCGCTCCCCCTCCCGCATGGGGCGGGTGGTGCAGGGGATAATGGGCGTCAGGCGTCCCGGATGTTTGTCCAGTATCGCCCTGTAGAGGGTGTCCTTCCCGGACCCGCTTTTGCCCACAAGGCAGAATATCCTGCTCATACCGTCACCTCACACATTGGTTGCGCCTTATTCAAAATCATTTTTGCGGCGACATAAAAATTACCTTTTGTCACGCAAGTGTACGACCCTCCGGGCCGTGCGCGCAGCATGACAGCAGGACTCACGCCCCTGAATTCCGCAGAATTCAGAGACGTGAGTCCGCACGTATCCCCTTGGCATTGAAAGGGCGCAGCCCTTTCAAGCCAGATTAAAATACCGAACGGCGTTGGTGTAGCTGATGCCCTCCACGATCTTCTTGAGGGAGGCGTCGATGTTGGGGTACTCCCCGTTCTCCACCCAGTTGCCAATGAGGTTGCACAGGATGCGGCGGAAGTAGTCGTGACGGGCGTAGGAGAGGAAGCTGCGGGAATCCGTGAGCATCCCCACGAAGTTGCCCAGAAGCCCCAGATTTGCCAGGGACCGCATCTGATCCTCCATGCCGGACTTGGTGTCGTTGAACCACCAGGCCGAGCCGTGCTGGATCTTGCCGGGGACCTCGTCGGACTGGAAGCAGCCCAGGATGGTGCCGATCTGCTCGTTGTCGGCGGGGTTCAGGCTGTAGAGGATGGTCTTGGGGCACTCGTTCGTCTCATCGAGAGCGGACAGCAGGTCGGCGATGGCGCCGCCGCAGGTGGTCTGGGCGATCATATCAACGCCGGTGTCGGGGCCGAGCTTCTGATAGACGCGGGTGTTGGCGTTGCGCTTGCAGCTGTAGTGGAGTTGCATGGCGATGCCCAGGCGGTGATACTCCCGCCCTAAGTGCAGGAGAATGGCGGTCTGATACTTCTCCGCCTCCTCAAGGCTGATCTCCTCGCCGTTCATCACCTTCTGGAAGGCGGCGTTGACGCACTTGGGACAGCCGGGGCGGTAGGGGATGTAGTCCAGGCCGTGGTCGCTGGCGCGGCAGCCCAGAGAGGCGAAGAACTCCAGCCTCTCGGTGAGGGCGGCGCACACGTCCTCCACGGTGTCCAGGCTCTCCCTGCCCACGGACTTGGCGAGCTTCCCGATGTACTCGGCAAAGCCGGGCTTTGTGATGTTGATGGCCTTGTCCGGGCGGTAGGAGGGGGCCACCTTCACCTTGATGGTGGGGTCGGCGGCGATCTTCTCATGCCACTCAAGGGAGTCGATGGGGTCGTCGGTGGTGCCGATGAAGGCCACGTTGGCCTTTTCGATGATGCCGCGCACCGTGAGGGAGGGGTCGTGTTGGAGCTTGTCGTTGACAAAGTCCCAGCATTCCCTGGCGTTCTCCACGGTGAGGGGCTTATCGTAGCCGAAGAACTGCCGCAGCTCCAAGTTGCACCAGTGGTACATGGGGTTGCCGATGGCCATTTCCAGGCTCTCCACGAATTTCAGGAACCGCTCATAGCCGGGCTTGTGGCCGGTGACGTACTCCTCCGGGACGCCGTTGGAGCGCATGACGCGCCACTTGTAGTGGTCGCCAAAGTAGGTGCCGTCCGGGTTCTCCCCGCCCAGCCAGACCTCCACGATGTCGTTGAAGCGCCGGTTCTCGTAGATCTCCCTGGGGGAGATGTGGCAGTGGTAGTCCAC
This sequence comes from uncultured Oscillospiraceae bacterium, assembly GCA_947627715.1. GTDB lineage: Bacteria > Bacillota > Clostridia > Oscillospirales > Oscillospiraceae > RUG626. The sequence continues at coordinate 43,872 of CANQXK010000016.1, read as the reverse complement.
CAGCGGCTGGTGCTCGGCGTAGTCGTGGAAGAGGTGCTTTGCGGTCTCGGTCTCCAGGAGGAAATCCTTATCCATAAATTCTTTCATAGCAGATCAACTCCTATCATTTGCCGGCAAAAGGCCGCAAAGCGGCCTTTTGCGACAGTTATTTATCGCTTGATGTCGTAATTCATGTTCATCAGACTGCGGATGGACTCCGCGTCGTCGGTGATGTTGGCGTCGCCGTGGATGGTGTGCTTGATGACGCTGGAGGCCACGGCGAAGTTCACCATATCCATGGCCTTGTAGTCATTCATCATGGCGTAGATGAGGCCGCTGGCAAAGGCGTCGCCGCCGCCGACGCGGTCCAGGATGTTGAAGGTGAAGAGCTTCGACTCAAAGGTGTGGCCCTGATACCACATGAAGGCCATCAGGCTGTTCTCCGAGCCTGAGTGGGCGTACCGCACGTGCCGGGCGATGCACTTGAGGTTGGGGTACCGCTCCACGAACCGCTGGAACACGTCGTCCTGCTGCTCGTAGCTGGGCTGGAAGGGCACGCCGTCCTTCCAGTCGCCCTTGGCGTGGTCGTTCTCGTCCTTCCACAGGTGATAAGGCTCGATGCCGAACAGCACGTCCACATAGGGCAGGCACTGGGTGCAGTAATCCCTGGCCTCCTCCCAGGTCCACAGCTTGGAGCGGAAGTTCCCGTCGAAGCTGACGGTCATCCCCTTCTCCTTGGCCCGCTTCATCATCTCCAGCATGAAGTCCGCGCAGCTTTTGGACAGCGCCGGGGTGATCCCGCTGAGGTGGAGCCACTCGAAGCCCTCCAACAGCGCGTCGATGTCCACGCCGCCAAAGTCGAACTCGCTGATGGCGCTGTGCTTGCGGTCGTAGGTCACCTTGCTGGGGCGGATCCCGTAGCCGGTCTCCAGATAGTAGGTGCCCAGCCGGTGGGTGGGGGTTTCCGCGTGGGAGGAGAGGATGATGGGGGTGCAGTGGACGTCGTTGGAGCGGAGCATACGGATGGCGCTCTTGCCCAGGGAGTTGTTGGGGACCACGGTGAAGAAGGTGCTGTCCACTCCCAGATTGGCAAGGGCCAGCGCGATGTTGGCCTCGGACCCGCCGTAGCTGGCCTCGAACTCGTTGGCGGCCCGAATCTTCTCATAGTTTGGGGGAGTGAGTCGGAGCATGATCTCGCCAAAGGTGATGAACTTCTGTCCGACCTTGTTGCCCTGCGTCAGGGGATTGTAATGCTCCATATTCTGTCTCCATTCCGCCGCGGGCAAGGCCCGCGGCCCGATTTTTTACCTTTTTCCGGCGAGGCGCGTCGGAAAAAACCTCCCAAAGGAGAAAAGGGCTTGCCCTTTTTACCTCTGTACGCGCCCGGAGGCGTCGCCGCCGGCCAGCTTCTCCACCTCGGGGACGGTGGCGAAGTTGTAGTCGCCCTCGATGGAGTGCTTGAGAGCGGAGGCCGCCACAGCGAACTCAACGGCACTCTGGGTGTTGTGGCCGGAGAGCAGGGCGTAGATAAGCCCGCCGCCGAAGCTGTCGCCGCCGCCGATGCGGTCGATGATGTGCAGGTGATAGAGCTTGGAGAAGCAGTACTCGTCGGCCTTCACGTCGTAGAGCATGGCGCTCCAGTCGTTGTCGAAGGCGGACTTGGACTCGCGCAGGGTGATGGCCACCTTCTCAAAGCCGAACCTGTCCGCCAGCTGGCGGGCCACGGACTTGTAGCCCTCTTTGTTCAGGGTGCCGGCGGTGATGTCGGTGGCCTCGGCCTCGATGCCGAACACGTCCTTGGCGTCCTCCTCGTTGGAGATGCACACGTCCACGTACTTGCAAAGCTCGGTCATGGCGGCGCGGGCCTGGTCGCGGGTCCACAGCTTGCCGCGGTAGTTTAAGTCGCAGGAAATCTTCACGCCGTGCTCCTTGGCGGCCTTGCAGGCGTTGAGGCAGGCGGCGACCATGTTGGGTCCCAGGGCCGGGGTGATGCCGGTGAAGTGGAACCAGTCCGCGCCCTCAAAGATGTCGTCCCAGTCAAACTCGGAGGGGTCGGCCTCCTGAATGGCGGAGTGGGCGCGGTCGTAGATGCACACGGAGGGACGCTGGGAGGCGCCCTTCTCATTGAAGTAGATGCCCACGCGGTCGCCGCCGCGGACGATCTTGCTGGTGTTCACACCGTAGCGCCGGAGGGAGTTGACAGCCGCCTGGCCGATGGCGTGAGCGGGGAGCTTGGTGACGAACACGGCCTCAGCGCCGTAGTTTGCCAGGGAGACGGCCACGTTGGCCTCGCCGCCGCCGAAGGTAAACTCCAGGTGGTCGGCCTGAACAAAACGCTCGTAGTTGTAGGGCTGAAGACGGATCATAAGCTCGCCGAAGGTTACGACTTTCATAATTTTAAAATCTCCTTTTCCTTTTTTTAAAGTGTCGCAGACTTCGCCGCCGCAGCGGCGAAGTTTCATTGGCTTTGAAGGGCTTCGCCCTTCAAAGCCAGTATGTTTATTTCTTCATCACGTGGATGGCGAAGCCGCCCACCTCGCCCTTGAGATAGACGTTCTTGGCCTGGCCCTTGTCGTTGTAGGAGATGGAGCTCTCATCGAACACCACGCCCTGGCGGCCCAGATGGTACATGGCGCGGTCCACGCTGTTGGTGCCGATGGCGATGTGGCCGTGGGTGCCCCGGCCGGGCTTCTTCATGCACTCCACCACCGTGCCGGCAAAGTCGGAGCTGTTGCCCGCCTTGTAGGCAAAGCCGAAGAGCGCCTCGAAGGCCTTTGCCACGCTGGCGGCCTCCTCGGGGTCGGCACAATTAATGCCCACGTGCATCAGCTGGAGGCCCAGCATGGTCCTGACGGCCTCCTTGCAGATGGCGGTGATCTCGTCCCACTTTTCGCCCTCGATGAGGTCGGACTTGACCATCCAGGTGCCGCCGCAGGCCACGATCTGATCGAAGCTCAGGTAATCCATCAGGTTCTTGGTGGTGACGCCGCCGGTGGGCATCCACTTGAGCTTCTTATAGGGGCCGGCAAGGGCCTTGATTTTGGCGATGCCGCCGTTCTGCTCGGCGGGGAAGAACTTCACCACGTCGAGGCCGAGAGCCATGGCCTGCTCCATCTCGCCGCCGGTGGCGGTGCCGGGGAGCATCAGCGCGCCCTTGGAAAGGCCGTACTTGACCATCTCCGGGTTGAAGCCGGGGGAGACGATGAACTTCGAGCCGGCGTCCAGAGCGCGGTCCAGCTGCTCCGGGGTGAGGACGGTGCCGGCGCCCACCAGCATCTCAGGCACCTCGGCGGTGATGGCCCGCATGGCGTCCTCGGCGGCGGCGGTGCGGAAGGTCACCTCGGCGGTGGGAAGGCCGCCGGCCACAAGGGCCTTTGCCAGAGGCACGGCCTTCTTGGCGTCCTCGATGGCGACGACAGGGACGATACCGATGTTGGAAATGGTCTTCAGAATCTCATTCATGGTTGGTTCCCTCCTGTATGTAATTCATTGAAATTCATTGGCCGGCCCGCCTGGGCGGGCCGAAATTTCCTACTTATCATTATACGGGATTTTGGCGGTAAGTCAAGCCAAAAGGCGTGGATTTTCCGTCAAAAAGAATCATTCCGGGGGACGAAGGGGGGACGGTTCTTTGCAAAATGCACCTTATTCCGCCGCCGGGGCGGGTTCCGCGCCGTCCGGCGCGCCCGGCTCATCCGGCGTACCCGGCTCATCCGGCGTGCCCGGCCCATCCGGCTCGTCCGGATCGTCCGGATCGTCCGGGAGCTTTCGTATCTTCCGAAGGATGGGGATGACGATGAGGATGCTGGTGATGCCGATGAGGAGGTTGGAGACGAACATGGTGACGCCCACCGCCTCATACTTCATGGAGGTGTAGTGCTGGAGGAACCACAGGATCGGGATGCGGTAGACAAAGACCCTCACCACGTTGATGATAAAGGCGATCTTGGTGTGGCCGTAGCCCAGCAGAAGGGAGTTGGCGGCGGAGTTGAGGCCCAAGGCGATGTAGCCCAGCATCTCATAGCGGTGGATGGCGATGATCATGTCCCGGAACTCGGTGTCAAAGGTGTCGCGGGAGTTGGCGAACACGTTGGCCATCCAGGGCAGCGCAAACCAGATGATGCCCAGGCCCACCGCGCCGATGAGGATGTTGACCGCCAAAAGGCAGTAGAAGAGCTTCACCGTGCGGGAGTATTTCCCCGCGCCCCGGTTCTGGCTGATGAGGGCCGTGGCCCCGTCGGAGATGCCGTTCTGGGCCGAGGTGGTGAGGCCCCCGATGTTGTTGGAGATGCCCAGCGCCCCCACGGTGTGGCCCCCGTATACGCCGGACATGGAGTTGACCTTCACCTTGCCGTAGTTGAAGAACACCTTCTCTGCGGCCAGGGGGTAGGACACGTCCAGCACGGGCAGGATGACGGGCCGGCGGAAGGAGACGCTTTTCAGCGAGAAGCGGAAAGCGCCCTCGTCCCTGGGCATGGTCACCGCGGCGAAGAGCACCACCGCCGACTGGGAGATGAGCGTCGCCACCGCGATCATCACGGAGTCGGCGTTCAGCACGTAGACAAAATACGCGGACAGCCCCAGCTTCAGGGCGATGACGGCAAAGTTGAGGAGCATGATCCGCCGGGTGTGGCCCCGGCTTTTCTCGATGGCGATGTACACGTTGCCCAGAAAGCTGATGACCATGCTGACGATCTCCACGCGGAAATACCCCGCGCCCTCGGCGATCAGCTCCTCCGGGGTGTTGAGAAGCCGCAGGAACGGCCGGGCAAAGGGCACCAGCACGGCGGCCGTCAGGGCGCTCACCGCCACGGAGAGGGTGTAGATGGAGGCGACCCGCTTGCGGACAAGCTCGTAGTCCCCCCTGCCGTAGGCCTCGGAGACCTTGATGCTGCCGCCGGAGGCAAGCCCTGTCCCCAGGGCCGAGATCATGTTGGTGATCTGGGCGATGGCCGCGATGGCGGAGGCGGCGTTGGAGCTTATGTGCGAGGCCATCAGCGAGTCGATGAGCTTGAACAGCGACTGGAGCGACTGATACAGCATCAGCGGCGTGCAGACGGAGAGGAGAAGCCGCATGGGCGGGGCCGAGAGGGCGTAGCGCCGGAAGGCCTCGTCTTTTTTGGAAGCGGAAAAGGAAGCCATGGAAGGACCCTTCTATCTCATATCTTGATGAAAAGCGACCCCCTCAAGGGGCCGTCTCCCCGGCCCCCATGCCGCTCCCCGGCGCGTCTCAGAGGACCACGCCGTCTTTGAAAATGCTGATCTCCCGAAACCCCTTTTTCTCCGCCCAGGTCTTTTTGCCGGAGGCCACCTCCAGCACAAGGTCCATAAGGTCGTGGGCGGCCTCGTCGATGGTCCGCTCCCCGTCGGCCACCACGCCGGCGTTGAAGTCGATCCAGGTGGACTTCTTCTTTGCCAGAGGCGTGTTGGTGGCCAGCTTCATGGTGGGAGCGGGCGCGCCGAAGGGCGTACCCCGGCCTGTGGTGAAGAGGATGAGGTGCGCCCCCGCGGCAGTGAGCGCCGTGGCGGACACAAGGTCGTTGCCGGGGCCGTAGAGCATATTGAGGCCCTTGGCGGTGACAGGCTCGCCGTAGCCGATAACGTCCATGATGGGGGCGGAGCCGCCCTTCTGGACGCAGCCGCAGGACTTGTCCTCCAAGGTGGTGATGCCGCCCTGTTTGTTGCCGGGGCTGGGGTTATCGTAGACCACCTCGTTGTGGCGGATGAAGTACTCCTTAAAGCCGTTGATCATGCTCACGGCCTTCTCAAAGACCTCCTCATTGACGCAGCGGTCCATGAGGAACCCCTCCGCGCCGAACATCTCCGGCACCTCGGTGAGCACCGTGGAGCCGCCCATGGCCCCCAGCATATCGGAGAAGCGCCCCACCACAGGGTTGGCGGTGATGCCGGAGAGGCCGTCGGAGCCGCCGCACTTCATGCCCACCACCAGCTCGCTGGCCGGGACAGGCTCGCGCTTAAAGGACCCGGCGTAGGCGGCCAGCTCCTCCAAAATGGGGCGGGCGGCCTTCAGCTCGTCCTCCACGTCCTGGCAGGTGAGGAACTTCACCCGGTTGGGGTCGTAATCCCCCAGCTCGGCCAAAAATTGCTCGTGGGTCAGGTTCTCGCACCCCAGGCTCAGCACCAGCACCCCGCCGGCGTTGGGGTGGCGCGTCAGCGCCGCCAGGAGCTTGCGGGTCTGGGCGTGGTCATGGCCGGTCTGGGAGCAGCCGAAGGGGTGGGTGAAGGTGTAAAGCCCCTCCACGGTGCCCTGGACCAGGTCCTGGTTGTCCCGCACCAGGGCCTTTGCCACGTCGTTGACGCAGCCCACCGTGGGGATGATCCAGATCTCATTGCGGATGGCGGCCCGCCCGTCGGGGCGGCGGAAGCCCATAAAGGTGGGGGCGGGGAGCTTCTCCGGGAAGTGGATCTTGGGGTTGTAGGTGTACTCCATCTCCCCCTCCAAGTTCGTGCGCATATTGTGGGTGTGGATCCACTCGCCCGCGCCCACCGGGGCGGTGGCGTGGCCGATGGAGAAGCCGTATTTGATGACCTGGTCGCCCTCGCTGAGGGCCTTCAGGGTCATCTTGTGGCCCTGGGGGATGTCCGTGGCGGCGGTGACGGCGTACCCGTCCCCGGCGTATACGGTCCCCTTGGCGATGGGGCGGAGGGCCACCACCACGTTGTCCCTGGGGTTGATATGTATAAAATCGGTCATATGTCCACCTCTTTACGCAATGGCCTGGGCGTAGACGGCCAGGGTCCCCTCGGAGCGGATTTTCTTCAGGATGTCCACCACGGCCTTCTCAAAGCCGGGCACGGCGGTGAGGCCCTGGCCCCACATCTGCTGGTTGGTCATGACGGCGTGGACCAGCGCGTCGTCGGAGTCGTTCCGATGATCCCAGTAGAACTCCAGCGCCCAGCGGTCGTCGGAGCAGACGTAGGTGTTGCCCTTTGCCCTCCTGCACACAAGGCCCTTGTCGGTAAGCTCCTGAATGCCGGTGGAGTAGAAGGCGATGTAGGCGGCGAAGGAGGCGGTGAGGCAGGGGGGAAGCTCGCCCTTGAGCGCCACGTAATCCAAGAAGCTGGGCATATTCCTGGCGCGCCACTTGGAGGTGGAGTTTAAGGAAATGCTCATCAGCTCGTGGTTGACGAAGGGGTTGTTGAAGCGGTCCTGCACGGCGGCGGCGAAGTCGGTAAGGTCCTTCTTGTCCAGCGGCAGGGTGGGGATCACCTCGTCATAGAGCATCTTGTTCATGAAGCCCCGGACGGTGTCGTTCTCCATGCACTCCCGGACGATGTCGAAGCCCGCCAGGTACGCGCCCAGCACAAAGCCGGTGTGGGCGCCGTTCAAAATGCGGACCTTGCGCTTCTTGTAGGGGGTCACGTCGGGCACCACGGGGCAGTTGAGGCCGGCCTTCTTAAAGGGCAGCTTCTCCGCCAGCCACTCCGGCCCCTCGATGTTCCAGACGCCAAAAACCTCGCCCACGTCGATAAGCTCGTCGTGGTAGCCGTTCTCCTCCTCAAGCCGCGCCACCTCGGCCGCGTCCCGGATGCGGCCCGGCACGATGCGGTCCACCAGCGTGGAGCAGAAGGTGCACTCGTTGTTGACATACGCCTTGAAGCCCTCCTCCAGGCCCCACTGGCCGATGTACTGGTTGACGCACTTCAAAAGCTCCTTGCCGTTGTTGTCGATAAGCTCGCAGGAGAGGATCACAAGCCCGCTTCCGCCGGCCTGCCAGCGCCTGTAGAGCACCTGGGTGAGCTTGCCGGGGAAGGAGGAGCAGGGGGTATCCGTAAGCTGACAGGCCGGGTCGTAGACGATGCCGGCCTCGGTGGTGTTGGAGACAACGTACTCCAGGTCGGGGCTGACGGCCAGCTCCAGCATGGCGTCGAACCCCTCCTTCTCGTAGGGGTTGAGGCACCGGGACACGGAGGAGATGACGCGCTTGCGGTCCACCTTCTCGCCGCCCTCGTTGCCCCGGAGATAGAGGGTGTAAAGCCCCTCCTGGGCGTTCATAAGACTCGTAAGGCCGGTGGCGATGGGCTGGACAAGGACGCACTTTCCGTTCCAGCCGGCCTTTTCGTTGGAAACGTCAAACCAGTAGTTGACAAAGGCGCGGAGAAAGTTGCCCTCACCAAACTGCATGACCTTCTCAGGCGCGGTTTTGAGGATGTAGCCCTTGTAGCCGGATTTTTGCAGGGTGCTGTAATTTAAAAGTTCCATTTGACGCTCCTCCTGAAAAAATAAGTATTTATGTCGTTTGCCCAAAGGACAAGATGGTACATTTCACATTATAGCAGAATTGTACAAACATTTCCACATATTTTTTCGATTTTCTATCCAATATTATACCAGCAACCTTTTGGAGGGTAATATCGTTATTTGCGGGAAAACATTGTAAAAGTTGCGGCAATTTTCGTTGACATTTCAGGCGGAGAGCCTTATGATTGAATCAAAGAGAAAAATGCCCGCCGGGGATGGGGAGGGGGATGCGCCATGCCGAAGGAACCGGCGTCCTTTGATACGAGACAGATCATGAAGCGCCCGGATTTTGAGCTTCAGTACAAAAGGGACTCCTATCTCAAAAAAGTGAATCTGCACCACCACGATTTTTACGAGATCTTCTTCCTGATCTCCGGGGATGTGACCTACACCATCGAGAGCAAGCTCTACAAGGTGGAGCCGGGGGACATCCTGCTCATCTCCCCGCGGGAGCTGCACCAGGTACATATCCGGCCGGAGCGGGAGGTCTACGAGCGGTACGTGCTGTGGGTGGACCCCAAGGCCATCAGGCGGCTGTCCACAAAGCACACGGACCTGACGCTGTGCATGGACCCCTCCTGCCCGCGCTACCGCAACCAGCTCCACATGACGCCGGAGGACCAGCGCAGGATATACGAGACCATGAGCAAGCTCTACGGGGAGCTTACCGACGCGGATTTCGGCGGGGAGCTGATGCCGGAGTGCCTGCTGACGCTGCTGCTGGTGGAGATCAACCGCATCGCCCAGCGGGAGACCGCCCCCGTGGAGGACGTGACGCGGGGCAGCCAGGTGGTCAGCGAGGTGGTGGAGTATATTTCCCACCACTACGGCGAGAGCCTCTCCCTGGAGGAGCTGGCCGACCACTTCTACGTGAGCAAGTACCACCTGAGCCACGAGTTCAACCGCCTTGTGGGCACCAGCGTGCACAGGTATATCATGAAAAAACGGCTTCAGATCGCCCGCTCCCTGATGGCGCAGGGCGTCAAGCCCAGCCACGTGTGGACAGAGTGCGGCTTCGGCGACTACACGGGCTTCTACCGGGCCTTCAAGGCAGAGTACGGCGTCACCCCCCGCGAGTTTGCCCGGAGCGTGAGATGACCGCTTTCTTATTCTGAAAGTAATATAACATAAATCAAAGTAAAAGTCAAGTATAACTGCGCTATTTTTAATTCGATTTATGAATAAATACTACAGGAGGCGAACTATGAGACCCATCAGGATCGCGTATATCGGCGGCGGCTCCAAGCTGTGGGCGCGCTCTTTCATGCAGGACCTGGCGCTGGACCCGGACCTCACGGGGGAGGTCGCCCTCTACGACATCGACGTTCCGGCGGCGGAGCGCAACCGGCGCATCGGCACGCGCATCCACGAAAAGCCGGAGGCCAGGTCCAAATTTGTCTACACGGTGGCCGGGACCCTTGAGGAGGCGCTGACGGGGGCAGATTTTGTGCTGATCTCCATTCTCCCCGGCACCTTCCGGGAGATGCGCTCCGACGTCCACGCCCCGGAAAAATACGGCGTCTATCAGTCCGTGGGGGACACCGCCGGACCCGGCGGGGTGCTCAGGGCCATGAGGACGAACCCCATCTACGAGGGCTTTGCCGCCGCTATCCGGGCCTATTGTCCCAGGGCGTGGGTGCTGAACCTCACCAACCCCATGAGCGCCTGCGTCAAGACGCTCTACCGGGTGTTCCCGGAGATCCGCGCCTTCGGCTGCTGCCACGAGGTCTTTCACGCGCAGGATCTCCTGTGCGCCGTTTTGAAGGAGGAGGCCGGCATCCAGGCGTCCCGGCGGGACATCTGGACGGACGTGTCCGGCATCAACCATTTCACATGGATCACCGGGGCCTCCTACCGGGGCGCGGACGTGATGGCGCTGCTGCCGGCGTTTGTGAGAAAGCACTATGAGGAGGGTTACAGCGTCTCAGGCCCGGTGGACGCGTACCGCACCGACACCTTTGCCTGCGCCAACCGGGTGAAGATGGATATGTGGCTGCGCTATGGGGCGCTGGGGGCCGCCGGGGACAGGCATCTGGCGGAATTTATGAACAACGGCTGGTATCTCCGGGACCCGGAGACGGTGGCCGGGTGGAAGTTTGGCCTCACCACCGTGGACTGGCGGGAGGCCAATCAGGCCCGGCAGATCGCGGAGAGCATTGAGATGGCCGAGGGCCGGCGGGAGATCCCCCTGCGGCCCTCCGGCGAGGAGCTGGTCCGGCTCCTGCGGGGGATCCTGGGGCTGGAGGAGGTCGTCTCCAACGTGAATATGCCCAACCGCGGGCAGATGCCGGGCCTGCCGCTGGGGAGCATTGTGGAGACGAACTGCGTTTTCACCCACGACACCGTGGCCCCCGTGGCCGCCCCGCCCCTCCCCGCGGGGGCGCTGGCGCTGGTGCGCCGCTGCTCGGACAACGTGGACCTCCTGTGCGAGGGCACGGCGGAGCGGGATATGGGGAAGCTGTTCGCGGCGTTTGTGAACCAGCCCCTGTGCTCCACCCTCTCCCTGGGGGACGCAAGGGAGCTTTTCGCCGAGATGTGCCGCGCCACGCGGGAATATCTCAGTCCCTACTACCCGGATCTGGGGTGAAGATCCCCTTTTTCCGACAGTTTAACTCCCGCCGCCATAAAAAAATTTCGGAAATGTCCGCGGACATTTCCGAAATTTTTTCGCGTGTTTTTTTGGCGTTTGAAGGCCGCAGCGCGGCCTTCATAGCCGTTTTTTTTACTCGTTGATCTTGGTGACGACGCCGGAGCCGACGGTACGGCCGCCCTCGCGGATAGCGAAGCGGAGGCCGGGCTCAATGGCGATGGGGGTGATCAGCTCCACATCCATCTCCACGTTGTCGCCGGGCATACACATCTCGACGCCCTCGGGAAGGGCGATGACGCCGGTGACGTCGGTGGTGCGGAAATAGAACTGGGGTCTGTAGTTGTTGAAGAAGGGGGTGTGACGGCCGCCCTCGTCCTTACTGAGGACGTAGACCTGGCCGTGGAACTTGGTGTGGGGATGGATGGAGCCGGGCTTGGCAAGGACCTGGCCGCGCTCCACCTCGTTCTTGGCGATGCCGCGAAGCAGAGTGCCGATGTTGTCGCCGGCCTCAGCGTAGTCAAGAAGCTTGCGGAACATCTCGATGCCGGTGACGACGGTCTCGCGGGGCTCGTCCATCAGGCCGACGATCTGGACCTTCTCGTTCATCTTAATGGTGCCGCGCTCCACTCTGCCGGTGGCCACGGTGCCGCGCCCGGTGATGGTGAACACGTCCTCAACAGGCATGAGGAAGGGCTGGTCGGCGGCGCGGTCGGGGGTCTTGATATAGTTGTCCACAGCGTCCATCAGCTCCCAGATGCACTCATACTCGGGGGCGTGAGGATCGGTGGAGTTGGACTCCAGGACCTTCAGAGCGGAACCCTTGATGATGGGGGTGTCGTCGCCGGGGAACTCGTACTTGTCCAGAAGCTCGCGGACTTCCATCTCCACCAGCTCCAGAAGCTCAGGGTCGTCCACCTGGTCGCACTTGTTGAGGAACACCACCACATAGGGCACGTTCACCTGACGGGCAAGCAGAAGGTGCTCGCGGGTCTGGGCCATGGGGCCGTCGGAGGCGGCGATGACCAGGATGGCACCGTCCATCTGAGCGGCGCCGGTGATCATGTTCTTGATATAGTCGGCGTGGCCCGGGCAGTCAACGTGAGCGTAGTGGCGGGCGGCGGTCTGATACTCCACGTGAGCGGTGTTGATCGTGATGCCGCGGGCGCGCTCCTCAGGAGCCTTGTCGATCTGATCGTATGCGGTGTAGGTGGCGGCGCTGGCGTCAGCCATGTTCAGGACCTTGGTGATGGCCGCGGTAAGAGTGGTCTTGCCGTGGTCGATGTGGCCGATGGTGCCGATGTTTACATGGGGCTTGGTGCGCTCGAATTTTGCTTTAGCCATTGTAAAATATCCTCCTTAAGAATGTTTGAAAATAGGTTCGCCTTTTTCTGAGTGTATTCTAATACAAACTCAGCGTTTTTGCAACAGTTTTTATTTTTTATTGGGCGGCGCGTTTATTTCCCGTTATGCCCGCGGACGATCTCCTCGCGCAGGCTTCTGGGCAGCTCCACAAAGTGGCTGGGCTCCATGGAGTAGTTGGCGCGGCCCTGGGTCTTGGAGCGAAGGTCGGTGGAGTAACCGAACATGGTGGAGAGAGGCACGTCGCACGTCACGCGGACGGTGCCGTTCTCGATCTCCGTGGCGGTCACTGCGCCCCGGCGGGAGTTGATGTCGCCGATGATGTCGCCCATATACTCGTCCGGGCCGATGACGGTGACCTTCATGATAGGCTCCAAGATGGTGGGATCGGCCTTGGCCATAGCCTCCTTGAAGGCCATGGAGCCGGCGATCTTGAAGGCCATTTCGGAGGAGTCCACCTCGTGGAACGAGCCGTCATAGAGGTGGACCTTCACGTCCACCACGGGGTAACCGGCCACCACGCCGGAGAGCATGGCGCCCTGGATACCGGCGTCCACGGAGGGGATAAACTCCTTGGGGATGGCCCCGCCGGTGATCTCGTTGAGGAACTCGTAGCCCTTGCCGGACTCGTTGGGTTCGATGCGGATTTTGACGTGGCCGTACTGGCCCTTGCCGCCGGACTGGCGGGCGTACTTGCAGTCCACGTCCGCCGTGCCCTTGATGGTCTCCTTGTAGCTGACCTGGGGACGGCCCACGTTGGCCTCCACCTTGAACTCCCTGAGAAGGCGGTCCACGATGATCTCCAGGTGAAGCTCGCCCATGCCGGCGATGATGGTCTGGCCCGTCTCCTCATCGGTGTAGGTCTTGAAGGTGGGGTCCTCCTCGGCCAGCTTTTGAAGGGCGATGGCCATCTTCTCCTGGCCGGCCTTGGTGCGCGGCTCGATGGCCACGCGGATGACAGGCTCAGGGAACTCCATGGACTCCAAGACGATCTGATGGTCGGCGTCGCACAGGGTGTCGCCGGTGGTGGTGTTCTTCAGGCCCACGGCGGCGGCGATGTCGCCGGTGTAGACCTTGTCGATGTCCTCCCGGTGGTTGGCGTGCATCTGAAGGATGCGGCCAAGCCGCTCGCGCTGGCGCTTCACGGGGTTCACTACCGTGGAGCCCGCCTCCGCCGTGCCGGAATAGACCCGGAAGAAGCTGAGACGCCCCACATAGGGGTCGGTCATGATCTTGAACGCCAGGGCGGAGAAAGGGGCGTTGTCGTCCGCGGGACGTTCCTCCTCCTCGCCGGTCTTGGGGTCCGTGCCCTTGATGGGCGGGATGTCCAGCGGTGAGGGCATGAAATCCACAATGGCGTCGATAAGCTTCTGAACGCCCTTGTTGCGATAGGAGGTGCCGCACACCACAGGCACCATCTCGTTGGCGATGGTGGCCTTGCGGATGGCCGCCTTGATGGCGTCGGAGCTGACGGGCTCGCCCTCAAGATACTTCTCCATGATCTCGTCGTCGAAGTCCGAAACGGCCTCTAAGAGCTTCATTCTGTACTCCTCGGCCATCTCGCGCATCTCTTCGGGGATGGGCTCCACGCGCATGTCCCGGCCCAGCTCATCGTAGTAGACGTCCGCGTTCATCTCGATAAGATCGACGATGCCGCGGAAGTCCGCCTCCTTGCCGATGGGCAGCTGGATGGGGACGGCGTTGGCCTTGAGACGCTCATGGACCATGTTGATCACGTTGAAGAAATCAGCGCCCATGATGTCCATTTTGTTGACGTAGATCATGCGGGGGACATGGTAGGTGTCGGCCTGACGCCACACCGTCTCGGACTGGGGCTCCACGCCGCCCTTGGCGCACATCACCGTGACGGAACCGTCCAGCACCCGCAGGGAGCGCTCCACCTCCACGGTGAAGTCCACGTGGCCCGGTGTGTCGATGATGTTGATGCGTGTTCCCTTCCAGAAGCAGGTGGTGGCGGCGCTGGTGATGGTGATGCCGCGCTCCTGCTCCTGCACCATCCAGTCCATGGTGGCGGCTCCCTCGTGGACCTCGCCCAGCTTGTGGGTGCGGCCCGTGTAGAAAAGGATGCGCTCGGTGGTGGTGGTCTTTCCGGCGTCGATGTGGGCCATGATGCCGATGTTTCTTGTTTTCTCTAAGGAATATTGTCTGGGCATAAAAAACTCTTTCTCCTGATGCGTTCAGAGCTCCGGCGGCCCTGAACCAAACTTACAAAATGGGACGCGGGTAAATTACCAGCGGAAGTGGGCGAAAGCCTTGTTGGACTCCGCCATGCGGTGGGTCTCCTCGCGCTTCTTCACGGAGGCGCCGGTGTTGTTCGCCGCATCCATGATCTCTCCGGCCAGCTTCTCCTTCATGGTCTTCTCGCCGCGTGCGCGGGTGTAGGTGGTGAGCCACCGAAGACCCAGGGTCTGACGGCGGGCGGGACGCACCTCGATGGGGACCTGATAGGTGGCGCCGCCCACACGGCGGGCCTTGACCTCCAGAGACGGCATGATGTTTTCAAGGGCGGCCTGGAAAACCTCCAGAGGCTCCTTGCCGGTCTTGTCCTTGACGATGTCGAAGGCTCCGTAGACCACCTTCTGGGCCACGCCCTTCTTGCCGTCGAGCATGATGGAGTTCACAAGCTTCGTGACAAGCACGGAGTTGTAAACAGGATCAGGCAAAATTTCTCTTTTGGGAACGTTACCTCTTCTGGGCACTTTGCTTCCCTCCTTCATTATAAAATGATGTCAACGGTACTCGAAACGACTGCGCGTTCCGTTTGCGCCCCAAGGTGTCCATACATTATAATTATATATAAACACAGCGGGAGCGCTGCATGGGGATCGCTTACTTCTTCTTTCCGGCCTTGGGACGCTTCGCGCCGTACTTGGAGCGCGCCTGCATACGTCCGTTGACGCCCTGGGTATCGAGGGTGCCGCGGATGATGTGGTAACGCACGCCGGGCAGGTCCTTGACACGGCCGCCGCGGATCATCACGACGCTGTGCTCCTGCAGATTGTGGCCGACACCGGGGATGTAGGCGGTGACCTCAAAGCCGTTGGTGAGACGCACACGGGCGATCTTCCGAAGAGCGGAGTTGGGCTTCTTCGGGGTCATGGTCCTGACAGCGGTGCACACGCCGCGCTTCTGGGGGGAGCTCAGGTCAGTGGCGCGGTTCTTCAGGGTGTTGAGGCCCTTCTGAAGAGCCGGGGAGGTGGACTTGTAAACAGAGGTCTCGCGTCCCTTCCTGACAAGCTGGTTAATGGTGGGCATTGTTTTCCTCCTTTCCTGCATGATTTTTTCGCGTGGGCAGCCGGCAGTTAACCGTATTGTACCCGCAAAAGGGCGCAAAAACCCCACGCAAGCAGGTATTTTAGCATATTTCCCCTTGAAAGTCAACACTTTTTTCAGGGAACCTTCGGATTTTGCGTGGGTAATTAAAACAAAAAATTTAAAAAAAGAAAAAGGTATTTTGGCTTTTGCGGCGTATAAGTATAGTACGGGTAGTGAAGGGACGAAAGGAGGGGCGAAATGCCGAATATTCGTCAAAGACGCGAGGAGCTGGAAAAACTGCTTGTATGCGACGGGGGCGTCCGCGCCGCCGATTCCTCCGGCAGGCCCCGCCCGGAGGAGGAGGACGCCGTGCGCACCTGCTTCCAGCGGGATATCGACCGCATCACCCACTCCAAGGCCTTCCGCCGCTTAAAGCAGAAGACCCAGGTGTTTTTGGAGCCGGAGGGGGACCATTACCGCACCAGGCTCACCCACACCCTGGAGGTGACGCGGATCGCCCGGACCATCGCCCGCGCCCTCTCGCTGAACGAGGACCTGACGGAGGCCATCGGCCTGGGGCACGACCTGGGGCACACGCCCTTCGGCCACGCCGGGGAGCGGGCCTTGAACGAGCTTCTTGCGGAGGACGGGGGCTTTCGCCACTACGAGCAGAGCCTGAGAGTCGTGGACATCATCGAGAAGGAGGGCCGGGGCCTCAACCTGACCAACGAGGTGCGGGAGGGGATCCTGCGCCACACCTGCGACCCGCTGAGCGCCACCCTGGAGGGGCAGACGGTGCGGCTGGCGGACAAGATCGCGTACATAAACCACGACGTGGACGACGCCATCCGCTCCGGGACCCTCAGCGGGGAGGAGATCCCCGAAGCCGTCCGGGAGACCCTCGGACACCGATACAGCGCCCGCATCAACACCATTGTGGAGGACATCATCGCCCAGGGGACCGCCTCCGGCGCCGTCAGAATGAGCCGGGAGGTGGAGCGGGCGGTGAACGTGTTTTCCGACTTCCTCTACCAGCGGGTTTACCACAATCCTGTCGTAAAAGGGGAGGAGAGGAAGGTTTCGGGTCTGCTTTCCGGGATATTTGATTATTTCGTAGCAAATCCGGCAAAAATGTCGGCGGAGTACCGCGCCATCGCCGAGAGAGAGGGCGTCCGGAGGGCCGCCGCGGATTACGTGGCGGGAATGACGGACCCCTACGCCATCGAGATACACAACAGCATTTTCGTCCCCATGGCGTGGACCGTGAAATAGGCTGGCTTGAAAGGGCTGCGCCCTTTCAATGCCAAGGGGAACGTGCGGGATAAAAATTTTGAATTTTGCGAAATTCAAATATTTGTTCCTGCCGTCGCCCTGCGCGCCGGGGTCCCCGCGCAATCGCAGATTGCGTGGGGAAAGGACGAGCCAAGCCTGCGCCTGAGCCCTGCCCTTGCGGCGGGGCGAGGTTAAGCGGCTTGCGCGAGGACGCGGGCACAAGCGGCGTGACACAAGGGATTTTTTCCAAGGCCATGTCCTTGGAAAAAATATTGGATAAGGGGGTGGAGAGCATGGCTATTCCAGACAGCTTTATAGAGGAGCTTATCGCCCGCAGCGACATTGTGGACGTGGTGTCGGAGTATGTCAAGCTCACAAAGCGCAGCGGGGCGAATCAGTTTGGCCTGTGCCCTTTCCACTCGGAAAAGACCCCGTCCTTTTCCGTGTCGCCGGACAAGCAGATCTACCACTGCTTCGGCTGCGGCAAGGGCGGGAACGTCATCGGCTTCATCATGGAGATCGAGAACCTCTCCTTCCGGGACGCGGTGGAGTTTCTCGCCCGGCGGGCGCACATGGAGCTGCCGGAGGACGGGGAGGACAAAGAGGTGAGGAATCACCGCGCCCGGATTTTGGAGCTGAACAGGCTGGCGGCCCGGTGGTTTTACGACAATCTCTCAAAGCCGGCGGGGGGCGCGGCGCTGGAGTATATCGGGAAGCGGCGGCTCACGAAAAAGACGGTCACCGCCTTCGGGCTGGGGGCCGCGCCGGACGACTGGTACGCCCTGACCAACGAGATGCGCTCCAGGGGCTGGTCGGACGCGGAGCTTATCGAGGCGGGACTTGCCAAAAAGGGCCGGAACGGCGGCGCTTACGACGTGTTCAGGAACCGGCTCATGTTCCCGGTCATCGACGTGCGGGGCAATGTGGTGGCCTTCTCCGGGAGGATCCTGGGGGAGGGGGAGCCGAAATACCTGAACACCCCCGACACGCCGGTGTTCCAGAAGAGCCGGAACCTCTTCGCGCTGAATCTGGCAAAACGCTCGAAGCGGGATATGTTCATCCTGGCCGAGGGGAACGTGGACGTGGTGATGCTCCATCAGGCGGGCTTTGACTGCGCGGTGGCCAGCCTCGGCACCTCCCTCACCGCCGAGCAGGCGCGGCTCATGAGGACCTACAAGGAGAAGGTGGTCGTCGCCTATGACTCGGACGGGGCGGGCCTGAAGGCGGCCCAGCGGGCCATCGGCATTCTGGAGCCGGCGGGCCTGCAGGTGCGCGTCCTGCGGATGGAGGGGGCCAAGGACCCGGACGAGTTCATCAAGGCCAGGGGTCCCGACGCCTTTCAGGCGCTTTTGGAGCAGAGCGCAAACCACGTCGAGTATAGAATACTGACGGCAAAAGCCAAATACGATATGGATACGGACGACGGGCGGCTGGGCTTCCTGCGGGAGGCCACGGACATCCTGGCCGGGAACCCGAACCGGGTGGAGCGGGAGCTGTACGCCGGGCGGGTGGCGCAAATGACGGGCGTTTCCAGGGAGGCGGTGGCAACCGAGGTGGCCAGAGCGGCGCGGATCCGCGCCGCGGCGGAGAAGAAGCGCCGCGCCCATCAGGCCGCAAGGCCGGAGACGGCCGTCCAGCCTGTGGACCGGGGGTTGAGATACGACAATCCCTCCTCCGCCAGAGCGGAGGAGGGGGTCATCCGCCTGCTGATGGCGGACCCTGAGCTTGCCGGGGCCGTGGGGGACCTGCAAAGCTCTGAGTTCACCGCGCCCTTTCTGGGCCGGGTGTACGACAGGATCCTGGAGCGCGCCCGGACCCACCGGGAGGTGGGGCCGGCGGTCATCGCCGCGGCGCTGGAGCCGGGGGAGGCCGCGCAGCTCATGAGCATTCTGGAAACCCCGCAGGAGATGTCGGCCTCGCGGGAGGCCCTGCGGGATTACATAGAAAAAATCAGGGCCGCCGCCATGGGGAAAAAGACCGACGAGGATCTGGCCGCCGCCTTTGAACAACTGAAAAAGAAAAAGGGTAATGGAGGATAAAGAAAATGGAAGAGAACAAAAAGCTTGACGCCGGGACCGGGGAGACCGCCGGCGCGGCGGAGACCGCAAAGGCCGTGGATCCCGCCGGGACGGCCGAGGTCGTGAAGGCCGTTGAAACCGCCGGACCTGCCGGGACGGCGGAAGCGGTGGAGTCTGCGGAGGCTGTGGAGTCTGCGGAGGCGGTTGATTCTGCGGAGGCTGTGGAACCCGCGGAGGCCGGGGAGGCCGCCGGGGCCGCCGAGCCTACCCCGGAGCAGCAGGCCCGCGACAAGCTGGAGGCGCTCATCAAGGAGGGACAGCGCAAGGGGTCCCTCAGCGCCAAGGAGCTGGCGGTGCTGGACACCCTCAACCTTGACCCGGAGCAGATCGACCGCTTTTACGAGCGCCTTGAGCGGCTGGGCGTCGAGACCACCGACGAGGAGGCGCTGGAGCTTTTCGGGGACATGGACGTGTCTCTGGAGGAGCTGGAGAACATCGACGAGATCACCCGGGAGGAGCTGGAGAGCACCGACGCGCTGTCCGACGCCTTTGCCATTGACGACCCGGTGAGGATGTACCTCAAGGAGATCGGCAAGGTGCCCCTTCTCTCCCCGGAGGAGGAGGTGGAGCTGGCCAGAAAGATGGCGGAGGGCGATCAGGACGCCAAAAACCGCATGGCCAACGCCAACCTGCGCCTTGTGGTCTCCATCGCCAAGCGGTACGTGGGGCGCGGGATGCTCTTTTTGGACCTCATCCAGGAGGGCAATCTGGGCCTCATCAAGGCCGTGGAGAAGTTCAACTATCAGAAGGGTTACAAGTTCTCCACCTACGCCACTTGGTGGATCCGGCAGGCCATCACCCGCGCCATCGCCGACCAGGCCCGCACCATCCGCATCCCCGTCCACATGGTGGAGACCATCAACAAGGTCATCCGCGTCAGCCGCCAGCTCCTTCAGGAGCTGGGCCACGACCCCTCCCCGGAGGAGATCGCCGCAGAGATGGATATGCCTGTGGAGAAGGTGCGGGACATTCTGAAGATCGCCCAGGAGCCGGTCTCCATCGAGACCCCCATCGGCGAGGAGGAGGATTCGCGCCTGGGGGACTTCATCGAGGACGAGGCCGCGTCCGAGCCGGCGGAGGCCGCCTCCTTCACCCTTTTGAAGGAGCAGCTGATGGAGGTGCTGGACACCCTGACGCCCCGTGAGAAGAAGGTGCTGGAGCTTCGCTTCGGCATCATCGACGGGCGCACCAGGACCTTGGAGGAGGTGGGCCGGGAGTTCAACGTCACCCGCGAGCGCATCCGCCAGATCGAGGCCAAGGCCCTCCGCAAGCTGCGCCACCCCTCCCGCTCCAAAAAGCTCAAGGACTTCCTGAACTGAGGCGGCGGCCATGGGAAAAGACAGCGTGAGCGCCTTTTCAAAGCGCGACACCTCCGTCTGCAAGGGGGCCGCGCTCATACTGCTGCTCACACACCACCTCTACGGGGGCAGCCTCCCGGCGCCCATGCCGCTTTTGGGGGGAGACCTGCCGCGTGTGACAGCGACGCTCAGTAAGGTCTGCGTGTCCATATTCATGATCCTTTCCGGCTACGGCCTGTGCCGCAGCTTTGAACACCGGGGCGGGGAGAGCACGCCGCGCTTTACGCTCCGGCATCTCATGGGGCTGATGCGCCCGTACTGGCTCATCTACGTTCTTTTTACGCTGTTGTCCATCTTCTTCGGCCGCCCCGGCTTCACCCCCGCCGAGGTCTACGGCACGGGGATACGCGGTGCGTGTCAGGCCGTTATCGACTTTTTGGGGCTGTGGCCGCTGTTCGGGACGTGCAGTATGTGCCAGACCTGGTGGTATATGGAGGCCGCCATCGTGATGTACGCCCTGTTCCCGGCCGTCTATTGGGCGGTGAAGAAGGCCCCTTACGCGGCGCTTCCGCTCTTCGCCCTGCCGGTCCTGAGCTATTTTATTTGGGGCAACAACGTCTGGGACACCTGCCGGGAGATCTACTGGTTTTTCGCCTTCGGGACCGGGGTGTTCCTGGCCCAGCGGGGGATATTGGACAGGCTCGCCCGGCGCGCCGGGGCGGGATCTATATGCGCGTCCGGCGCGGCGGTGCTGGTTTGCACCTATATCCGGGCCAAGGTTGGCCTCGCCTTTGACACCTTCTATGCCATCGCCATCGTCGTCTTTCTCCAGGCGACGTTGTGCCGGATCCCGTATCTGTCCGGCGTGTTTGACTACCTGGGCCGCCGGTCCGGGGACGTTTTCCTGATCCACTCCTTCATCTATTTCTACCTGACGAGCCAGCGGCTTTTCGTGTGGCTGCTCTATGGCAGCGTCCCCATGGCCGCCGCCGCCCTGCCGGTACTGCTGGGGCTGAGCCTCCTGTGCGCCGAGGGCGTGGGGCTTATAAGGCGCTTTTTGACGGCGAAGCAGCCGGCATAAATGCGCGGGGCGGCGCATACGATCCTGCGGAGGTGAGACTGTGCAGTGCAGGATCGGCGACCTTCGGTATAAGGAGGTCATCAACGTGAATACCGGCCTCCGGCTGGGGTTCGTCTCCGACGGGATATTCGACTCCGCCTCCGGCCGGATGACGGCGCTGGTGGTGCCGGGGGCCTACAAGGTGCTGGGGCTTTTTGGCCGCAGCGACGATTACATCATCCCGTGGAACGCCATACGGCGCATCGGGGACGACATCATCCTCGTGGAGGACGACCACGTAGAGACCAGAGAGCGGCGTTCCCGCGGGAAGAGCTGCCCTGTGGCCGGGGGACAACAAAAGCAAGGAGATACCCATGTCGAAGAGAAAGAACATACCGCAGGGGGCTGACGCAAAGCCCCCCATGTCAGGAAAAAAGAAGCTGCTCATCCTCCTGTGCGCCGGCCTTGTGCTGGTGATGGGGGCGTTGGGCTTTCTTTTCGTGTTTGTATATGACGGCTTCGGCCTGGAGGCCTGGGCCCTGGGCTGGAGCGGGACGCTGCCGGCGGACCTGGAGCTGGAGGAGGCGTCCTGCCCGGGGTACTCCGTCCAGGGGCGGAACGGCGTTCTCTCCGTGCGCGTCACCAGGGAGCGCAGCACGTACATCGACGTGGACGAGTATATCGCGGGGTACCACGACCTCTACATCAGAAACGCCGACTGGCAGAGGCAGAATGAGGTCACCGTCCTCCGGGACGAGACGCGCGGCAGGCTGAGCATCTACTCCATCCGGGTCGGGGCGATGCCGGACGGGATGGAGGACGTGTACACATACGTGCTTTTGAGAACGAATACCCGGTATTTTGTCCGGGCGCTTTTCAAGTACAGAAGCGGCGGGAACGATAGCGAGGCGGTCAGGGCCATCGACGCCTTTGCCAATTCCGTGAAGATGACGGTGAGCTTCCCCAAAAAGGGGAAGGGGCCGGAGAGCTTCACCCCCGTCCTGCCGGACGGCTGGTCTGAGGAGACACGGGAGACGTACGAGAGGCTGGCGGGCGCGGACCGGGCGTATTTCGGTGCGTTCAGCAAGGACCTGGGGGAGCTGGAGGACAAGCTGGGAAGGCGGCTCCCCATGGCCATGACGTATTTTCACATCGAGGAGCCGCTTCCGCTGGAGAGGCTTCAGGAGTGGTACGGCCAGGGGAAGCTCACGGAGCTTACCCTTCAGCTCACGGCCACCAACAACGTGGAGCTTGCCAACGCCCCGTCGCCCCTCATCCAAGTCCTCTCCGGGGGGTATGACGGGAAGCTTCTGGAGATTGCCGGGGACCTGAAGGCCTTCGGACACCCGGTGCTTTTCCGGCTCAACAACGAGATGAACTCCGACTGGACAAGCTACTCCGGCGTTGTGAACCTGGCAGACCCGGAGCTGTACACCCAGGCCTGGCGGTATATCTACGAGTTCTTCCTGAAAAACGGCGTGGACAACACCATATGGATCTTCAACCCCAACGACCTGGACTTCCCGGCGGCGGACTGGAACAGATGGCTTTCCTATTATCCGGGCGACGGGTATGTGCAGATGCTGGGGGTCACCGGCTACAACACCGGCACCTACTACGCTGATGTGACAAAGGAGAAGTGGCGGAGCTTCCGGGAGATATACGACGGGATGGAGAAGAAATACAAGCCGTATTTCGGAAGCTTCCCCTGGATCATCACCGAGTTTGGCAGCTCCTCCATCGGCGGGGACAAGGCCGCGTGGATGGAGGATATGTTTGAAAGGCTCCCGGACTATGAGAACATCAAGGCGGCGGTGTGGTTCGACTACGCCGACTTTGACCCCGCAAAGCCCGAAACCGTGTCGCGCCCTTACTGGCTGGCGGAGACGCAGGAGACGCTGGAGGCCGCCGTCAGGGGCCTGGAGGGTACGCCGGAGAGATTTTTTGAATAAAAGCGGAAAAAAGCGCAAAATAATCCTTGCAATTTGAATGGCCCTTTGTTATAATACGAAAGCCCCAAATGGGGATTACGCACACGGCGGGACGTCGCGTATGGTGCCGTAAGGCTTGCGCGCCGGCTGATCGCCGTGGAGGTAAGAACTTAAAATGAAAAGGAGAAAATCAAATGGCAGTCGTATCAATGAAGCAGCTTCTGGAGGCCGGCGTGCATTTCGGCCACCAGACCCGCAGATGGAACCCCAAGATGGCCCCCTACATCTACATGGAGCGCAACGGCATCTACATCATCGACCTTGCGAAGACCGTGAAGAAGTTGGAGGAGGCTTACAACTTCGTCCGTGAGCTTTCCGAGAACGGCGGGACCCTTCTCTTCGTGGGCACCAAGAAGCAGGCCCAGGACGCTATGCGCGAAGAGGCCGAGCGCGTGGGTATGTACTATGTCAACGCCCGCTGGCTGGGCGGTATGCTCACCAACTTCAAGACCATGCGTACCCGCGTGGACAGGCTGGCGCAGCTCAAGCGTATGCAGGAGGACGGCACCTTTGATATGCTCCCCAAGAAGGAGGTCATGAAGCACCTGGGCGAGATGGCAAAGCTGGAGAAGTATCTCGGCGGCGTCAAGGAGATGAACAAGCTCCCCTCCGCCCTCTTCATCGTTGACCCCCGCAAGGAGCGCAACGCCATCGCCGAGGCCAGAAGGCTGGGCATCCCCATCGTCGCCATCGTGGACACCAACTGCGACCCCGACGAGGTGGACTATGTGATCCCCGGCAACGACGACGCCATCCGCGCCATCCGCCTCATCGCCTCCACCATGGCCAACGCCATCCAGGAGGGCCGTCAGGGCGAGGACGCCGCCGAGGCGAAGGCCGAGGAGCAGACGGAGACAGAGACTGAGAGCGCGGCTGAGGAAGCCGCTGAGTAAGAGACAGGAGGAACATTGGAATGGCTATTTCCGCCGCAGATGTAAAGAATCTTCGTGAGATGACCGGCGTGGGCATGATGGACTGCAAGAAGGCCCTGGCCGCCACCGACGGCGACATGGACAAGGCAGTTGAGTGGCTGCGTGAGAAGGGCCTTGCCGCCGCCCAGAAGAAGGCCGGCCGCATCGCCGCCGAGGGCGTGGCTTACGCCGCCGTCATTGACGGCGTGGGCGTGTGCGTGGAGGTCAACGCCGAGTCTGACTTCGTGGCCAAGAACGACGTGTTCGTGGACTATGTTCATCAGATCGCCGCCGTGGTGGCCCACGACGCCCCCGCAGACCTTGACGCTCTGATGGCCTGCAAGTACCCCGCTTCCGAGCTTACCGTCAAGGAGACCCAGAACGAGAAGGTGCTGGTCATCGGCGAGAACATCAACGTCCGCCGCTTTGCCCGGTTCGACACCGGCGTGTCCGTCCCCTACGTCCACATGGGCGGCAAGATCGGCGTCATCGTGAACCTGGAGACCGCCCTGCCCGCCGCCTCCGTGGAGGCCATCGGCAAGGACGTGGCCATGCAGATCGCCGCGCTCAACCCCCGCTTCTGGGACAAGAGCCAGGTGGACCAGGCCACTCTGGACGAGGAGAAGAAGATCATGCTGGCCCAGATGGAGAACGACCCCGCCATGGCCAGCAAGCCCGCCCAGGTCCGCGAGAAGATCGTCATGGGCAAGATGGGCAAGTTCTACTCCGAGAACTGCCTTTTGCAGCAGGACTTCGTCAAGGACGGCTCCATGACCGTGGAGCAGTATATCGCCTCCGCCGCCAAGGCGCTGGGCGGCGCGGTGAAGTTTGCCGGCGCCGTCCGCTTTGAGAAGGGCGAGGGCATCGAGAAGCGCCAGGACGATCTGGCCGCCGAGGTCGCCAAGCTGGTGAAGTAAGGCGCATACCCTGCGTTGAAAAAGCCCCGAAGGCGAGCCTTCGGGGCTTTTGCTGTCGGACTTTTTCGCCTTCGGCGCTTTTTTTGTACAGACGGGGCGGAATTTGTACTCGACAAGAAGCGCGGGGGTTGATATAATAAGAAGCGGAAAAATCTGACGATTGAGGAGATGGACCATCAATGAGCGATTATATTCTTCTTACCGATTCCTCCTGCGACCTGCCGGCCGCTCTGGCGGAGGAGCTGGACATACAGGTCCTCCCGCTCAAGGTGAACCTGGACGGGCGGGAGTTTCGCAACTACCTGGACGAGCGGGAGATCCCCAGCGGGACGTTTTACGAGGCGCTGAGGAACGGCGGCAACGCCTCCACCTCCGCCGTCAACCCCAGTGAGTTTGTGGAGATCATGACCCCCTACCTTGAGAAGGGGCAGGACATCCTGTATATCGGCTTCGCCACGGCGCTCTCCAGCACCTGCCAGAACGGGGCCATCGCGGCGGAGGAGCTGCTGGAGAAGTACCCGGAGCGGAAGATCTACGTGGTGGACTCCAAATGCGCCTCCATGGGACAGGGCCTGCTGGTGTACCTGACGGCCCTGAAAAAGCGGGAGGGGGCCGGCCTTGAGGAGCTGCGGGACTACGCCGCCGCCACCGCCCCCAGGGTGGCCCACTGGTTCACGGTGGACGACCTCTTCTTCCTCAAGCGGGGCGGGCGGGTCAGCGCCGCCACCGCCGCCGTGGGGACGCTTTTGAACATAAAGCCCGTGCTCCACGTGGACGACGAGGGGCGGCTCATCAATATGTCCAAGGCCAGGGGCCGGAAGGCGTCCATCAAGGCCATCTACGACAAGTGCGCCCAGACGGGGGACGACGTCGCCCACCAGCACATCTTTATCAGCCACGGGGACTGCGGGGACGACGCGAAGTACCTGGCCTCCCTGGTCAGGGAGAACCTCCACCCCCTGGATGTTACCATCAACGCCATCGGCCCCGTCATCGGCGCCCACTCAGGGCCGGGCACGCTGGCGGTGTTCTTCCTGGGAGACGTGAGATAATGAGCGCGGGGGCGGGCCGGAAGGCCCGCCCCCCTCAGTTGAGAAGGGCGACGCCCAGATTGAGATACCCCGCGAAGGTCACCCAGAGAAGATAGGGGAGGATCAGCGTCCCGGCGCGCCTGTGGAGCTTCCGAAAGAAGGCCAGGGTGGCGATGACCGCCAGCCAAAGCGCCACGAGCCAGAAGAAGGCGAAGAGCCACAGCCGGAAGTGGAAAAAGAGGAGCGGCCAGAAGAAGTTGAGGGCCAGCTGGCAGCCGTAGACCGTCAGGGCGGCGGAGACGTCCTCCCGCGGCTTCCGGCTCTCGCAGACCAGATACGAAGCCAGCCCCATCATGAGGTACAGCGCCGTCCACACCACCGGGAACACCCAGGCCGGCGGCGTCAGGGGCGGCTTATTTAGAGCGGCAAACGCCCGCATCCCCTGCATGGACAGCGCCGCCGCCAGTCCCCCCACGGCCAGGGGGATGGCAAGGCAGACGATCAGCTTTTTCGGTTCGATTTTCATATTCCGTCACCTCTTTCCCTGAAATCTATTCCCCTTGTCCCGCCGGTATGCGTGGATTTTTATGAATAAAAAGGCGGCCTCGCGGCAAAATAACCGCGAGGTGATTTTATTATGAGCTCCAAAGAACTGCTCTATATCGAGGACGCGCTGGGACACGCGGAATATCTGGCCAAGCAGTGCCAGGACGCGGTGAACACGCTCCAGGACCCCCAGCTCAAGGCCCAGGCCCAGCAGTGGGTGGACAAGAACCGCCAGATCTTCGGCAAATTCTACGCGCTTGTGTAAGGAAGGAGAAGGGACATGGACGACAAGACCATCATGGAGGGCATCCTCCTGACCACCAAGGGCGTGTGCGACCTCTATATGCACGGCGCCATCGAGTCCTCCACGGAGAACGTGAACAGCGCCTTCAAGGCCGCGCTGAGCGACGCCCTTTGTATGCAGGACACCATCTATAAGCAGATGAGCCAGAAGGGCTGGTACACCACCCAGAACGTGCCGCAGACGAAGATCGACCAGGTGAAGCAGAAATTCGCCAGCGCAAACTAAAACTCGGAAACTCCGCGTGAATTTCGCAAAATTCACGCGGAGTTTTCCGCACGTTCCCCTTTGTCGGAAAAAGGCCAACGGCCTTTTTTGACAATCTAAAATAGTTTTCCGTTTTGATGCGCCTCTGCGGCCTTTGCGTTTCATACGGGACGTATACTTGCCTTAAAGGGAGGGAGAGCCATGGAGCTTCAAACGGAGTCGAGACGCCTTTCGCGGGCGCGCCGGGCGCTGAGGCGGCAGCGGGCGGCGGAGGCGCTGCTGTGCGGCCTGATCGCGTGCGTGGTTGCCGCCACCGTCCTCATTCTGCGCAGTCCCGCCGGGGACAGCGCGGAGGCCGGGGCGGTGGAAACGACCGCACCGGAGGAGCGGGGCGGGCGGGGCGAGAGGGACCCCGCCGCGTCCGGGCCGGACCATGCCGCCCCGCCGGAGGAGGGGGACGGGACGGCGCAGACGGACGAGTACGCCGCGATGCTGGCCCTGGCGGAGGAGAAAAACCCGGAGATGCGGGCGTTTGCCGAGAACTACCGGGGGCCGCAGGACCCGGACCCGG
This sequence comes from uncultured Oscillospiraceae bacterium, assembly GCA_947627715.1. Lineage (GTDB taxonomy): Bacteria > Bacillota > Clostridia > Oscillospirales > Oscillospiraceae > RUG626. The sequence goes on along the minus strand of CANQXK010000016.1, from coordinate 16,222 downwards.
CGCTGACGGTAGAGGTGACGAAGGGGGAGATCCCCTACTTCACCCAGTGGGACAGCCGCTGGGGGTACATAGTCTACGGCGCGGGGCTGATGGGCTGGACGGGGTGCGGCCCCACGGCCCTGTCCATGGTGGCGGCGGGCCTTACCGGCGACGGGACGCTGACCCCGTCCGGCATCGCGGACTTTGCTGTGCGGGAGGGGTACTGCGAGCCGGGCAACGGCACCGCCTGGACGCTCTTCTCCGATGGGGCAGAGAAGCTGGGCCTTACCGCCAAAGAGCTTCCGCTGTGGGAACCCACGGTGGAGGCCGAGCTTTCGGCGGGCAGGCCGGTCATCTGCATCATGGGGCCGGGCCGCTTCACCGAGGAGGGGCATTACATCGTGATCACGGGCAAGGACAGCGGCGGCTTTCAGGTCCTGGACCCCTTCCGCCCCTCCAACTGCCACGGCTGGGCCTGGGAGGACATGGAGGGCGAGATCCGAAACCTGTGGTCCTACGAGGCCGCCGGCTGAGGCCCCCGCGGGGGCGCATAAAAAACGAAGGACGGGCCGCCCCGTCCTTTCGCTGTATGAGTGGGTAAAGCCGCCGCCCCGGCGGCTTTTTTTACGCCAGGAACGCCTCCAGCTCGTCGCCGGAGAGAAGCCCGACGCTGGTTTTGACGGCCTCACCGTTTTTGAAGAGGATGAGGGTGGGGATGCTCATGACACCGTATTTCACCGCCACCTCCGGGGCCTGGTCCACGTCCAACTTATAAAATTTTACCTCCGGGTGCCCGGATTCCGCCGCCTCAAGGATGGGCGCCATCATCCGGCAGGGGCCGCACCAGGTGGCGAAGAAGTCCACGAGGACCGGGACGTCCGAACGGAGCGCCAGCTCCTCAAAGTCCGAAGGGGTGATCTGCTCAGCCATTTGAAAGCCTCCTTGTTGTTTTTATGGATGATCTCATTATAAAACTTTCCGCTCCCTCTGTCAATTTTTTTGAAAACGTGCTATACTAAGAGAGTGCACGGACTTATCTTTCTCATTTCGGAGGCGCTTATGTACGACCTTGCCATCATCGGCGGCGGCCCGGCGGGCCTCACCGCCGCGGTATACGCCCGCAGGGCGGGACTTTCCACCCTCCTTTTGGAGATCACCGTCTGCGGCGGGCAGATCATCAATTCGCAAAACGTGGAGAATTTCCCGGCCATCGCCCAAATCGAGGGCTGGCGGCTGGCGGACGACTGGCAGAAGCAGGCCCAGGCGCTGGGCGCGGAGGTCAAAACCGCTGCCGTCACGGGGGTCGAGCTTGCGGGGGACAAAAAGATCGTCCACACCGCCAAGGGGGACTTTGAGGCCCTGGCCGTGATCATCGCCACCGGCGCGGGACACAGAAAGCTGGACTGTCCCGGCGGCGCGGAGCTTTCCGGCCGGGGCGTGTCCACCTGCGCCTCCTGCGACGGGGCGTTTTTCCGGGGCCGCAAGGTGGCCGTGGTGGGGGGCGGCAACACCGCCTTTGAGGACGCGCTGCACCTCTCCTCCCTGTGCGAGAAGGTGTACATCGTCCACCGCCGCCGGGAGTTCCGGGCGGAAAAGCGCCTTGTGGAGACTGCCGCGGCGAAGGCAAATGTGGAATTTTTGACGCCCTGCGTGCCTACGGGGGTGGTGGCGGACGGGAATAACCGCGTTGCCGCGCTGCGGGTGCGAAATCTGGAGACGGGCGAGGAGCGGACCCTGGACACGCCCGGTGTCTTTACCGCCATCGGCATGATCCCCAACAACGCCGCCTTCGCCAACGTGCTCCGGCTGGACGAGGCCGGCTACGCCGTGGCGGGGGAGGACTGCGAGAGCGGCACCCCCGGCGTCTGGGTGGCCGGGGACGGCCGGAAGAAGGCCCTCCGGCAGCTCGTCACCGCCGCCGCAGACGGCGCAGTGGCCGCCACAGCCGCCGCCGCCTACGTGAACGCAATGAAATAAGAAGCAGAGAAAGGAATACGCATATGGAAAACGTAACCGTCAAGGTCAAAAAGCTGGACCCCAGGGCCGTCCTCCCCTCACGCGGCTCCCCCTTCTCCGCCGGGGCGGACCTGCGCGCCTGCATGGACGAACCCCTCACCGTCGCCCCCGGCGAGACGGTCTTTATCCACACCGGCCTCACCGCCGAGATCCCGGAGGGCTACGCCGGCTTCGTCTTCGCCCGCTCAGGGCTGGCCTCCAAGTCGGGCCTGGCCCCGGCCAACAAGGTGGGCGTTGTGGACTCCGACTACCGGGGCGAGTACATGGTGGCGCTTTTGAACCACTCCAATAAGCCCGTCACCGTCAATCCCGGCGACCGCGTGGCCCAGCTTGTGGTCATGCCCGTGGCGTTCACCGAGTTTGAGGAGGCGGAGGAACTGTCCGCAACCCAGCGCGGCGCGGGGGGCTTCGGCTCCACGGGGAAATAGTACATAAAAATTTAACGATTATCGTTAAATAATAGTTGACAAACATAAATATCCGTGGTATACTGTGCCCATCTTCAAAAGGGAGGACACAGATATGGAAAAGCTCAAAAGGACGGCCCGTGTGCTGGACAGATTCGCAAAAATCTTTCGCGTGATCTTCATCGCCGCCGCCATCTTCCTGTTCGCGGGCCTCATCTTCACCTTGGCGTACTACCTGTCCATCCGAAACCACGACACGGTGGCCGTGCTGGTGGGCGGGGACCTGCACCTGACCCTGGGGAATGTGAGGCTGGATCTCGCCCATCTTGTCCCGGGCACCACCCGGCCCCTGGTGCCGGTGGCGGTGATGATGCTGGCGGGCGCCCTGGTGCTGGCTCTTGCCGCGGTGGAGGCGGCTATTCTCCATCGGGTCCTGGCCCCCATGGCGGAGGGGCGGCCCTTCGACTCGGCGGTGTCGGAGAATCTCAGGAAGCTGGGCTGGATGACCCTGGTGCAGGCGGCTGTCTACAGTGTGGCGGAATTTCTGATCTTCACCATGGAGCTGCGGCTTTTTGAGTTCGGATATTTCCTGAACCAGGAGTATGTGAAGAGCTACACGGTGAATTTCCGCCTGGAGCTTTCCCGGTTCCTCATCCCGGCGGCGCTGTTTTTCCTCTCCTGGATCTTCCGCTACGGCGAGGAGCTGCAGCGCCAGTCTGACGAAACGCTCTGAGGTGGTCAAATGTCCATTATTTTACGCCTGGACCGGGTGATGGCCGACAGGAAGATGTCCTTGAACGCGCTTGCGGAGAAGGTGGGCATCGCCAATGTGAACCTCTCCAAAATCAAGACCGGCAAGGTCAGCGCCATCCGCTTCTCCACCTTGGAGGCTATCTGCGAGGCCTTGGAGTGCCAGCCGGGGGACATTCTGGAATATAAAAAAGAGGAATAAAAAAATTCCCCGTGCCGCGCCGGCACGGGGAAGCTTTTTGCGCTCAGATGTCCGCGAAGGACTCGCGCTCCTCATCGGTGAAGTCCGGGGCCGGAGCGGAGCGGCGGGAGCTTTGGAGCCTGGCCTCCAGGCCCTGAAGAAACGCGGCGATCTGCCGGCGGAAAACGATGACGGCGGTGACGGCGGCGGCCACGGCGAGGACAGCCGAAATCAGGACGGCGATTTTCTTCCTGTTCATGATCATACCTCCAAAAGTGAAAGCTGGCGGAACAAACCATATTTTACACTATTCCTGCAAGTTTTTCAATAGCCGCTCATAGATTTATTAAAAAATCGTGGATTTGACGTCTTGTATACGGGAACGCGATGGTTTATAATATAGAGTGCCAAATCCCGAATAACTGTAAAAGGGGTGTCGATATGGTCAGATTCAGGACGAATCTCGGTGTCATCTCCATCTCGCCGGACGTCATCACCACGTTGGTGGGCGACGCCGCCACCAGCTGCTTCGGCGTCAAGGGCATGGCGATGCGCTCCGTGACCGACGGGCTTGTGCATCTCCTCAAGCCGGAGGCGATGGGGAAGGGCGTACACATCGCCTATGGGGAGGATTATATCCTCATCGATCTTCATATCATTGTTGACCAGGGGGTCAACATCCCGGTGCTGTGCAGCAGCATCATCAGCGAGGTAAAATACAAGATCACCGAGGCCACCGGCATCGAGGTCCGCTCCGTGGACGTGTACGTGGACTCGGTCAGTATGGATTGATGGAGGACTAAGCCTTGGTACAGTCGATAGACGCCGCCCTTCTGGAGTCGATGATCGTCTCCGGGGCCGCTCTTCTGGAGCAGAACAAGCAGCAGATCAACGAGCTCAACGTGTTCCCCGTCCCCGACGGGGACACGGGCACCAATATGAGCCTCACCCTCAATTCCGGCGTGGCCGCCCTGAAAAACGGCGACTTCGCCACCGTCACCGCCGTCGCTGACGCCGTGGCCAGCGCCCTTCTGCGGGGAGCGCGGGGCAACTCCGGGGTCATCCTCTCCCTCCTTTTCCGGGGCATCGGAAAGAGCCTGAAGGAGAAAAAGACCTGCGGCGCCGCCGAGCTGGCCGCCGCCTTCCAGCGCGGCGTGGACGCGGCCTACAAGGCCGTTATGCGCCCCACCGAGGGCACCATCCTCACCGTCTCCCGCATCGCCGCCGAGGCGGCGCGGGCCTACGCCGAGTCCGGCGAGGACCTGGAGGAGATGTTTGACCGCATGATCGCCGCCGGGGACACGGCCCTGGCCGGCACCACCGAGCAAAACCCGGTGCTGAAAAAGGCCGGCGTGGTGGACGCGGGGGGCAAGGGGTATCTGTGCATCCTGCGCGGGATGCTCTCCGCCCTTCTGGGCCACCCCGTGGAGCACGCCCCCTCGGAGGAGCCGGAGAGCGCCGGCGCGGACTTCGCGGGCCTGTCCGACGAGGAGATCACCTTTGCCTTCGACACCGTGTTCATCGTCCGTAAGAGCGACCCGGACGTGGACCTGGACCCCTTCCGGGAGTATCTGAGTTCCATCGGCGACTCCCTGGTCATCGGCGAGGACGACGACGCCTTCAAGGTCCACGTCCACACCAACACCCCCGGCGACGCCCTCAACGCCGCCCAGCAGTACGGCGTTCTGGAGCTTGCCAAGATCGAGAACATGGTCACCCAGCGCGACGACCTGGCCGCGGGCCGGAAAGCCCAGTCCACTGACGACCTTGAGGCGGTGGAGCGGGAGCTGGAGGCTATGGAGGAGGAGCAGAAGGCCGGCCCCGTGGACGTGCCGCCTGAGAAGAAATACGGCCTTGTGGCCGTCTGCGCCGGCTCCGGGATGCACGCGGTGTTCAAGAACCTGGGCGTGGACGCCCTGGTCACCGGCGGGCAGACCATGAACCCCTCCACCGAGGACATTCTGCGGGCCGTCCAGTCCGTCCCGGCGGAGACGGTCTTTGTCCTCCCCAACAACAAGAACATCATCATGGCCGCCCAGCAGTGCGACCGGCTCACCGAGAAGAACGTGGTGGTCATCCCCTCCAAGACCGTCCCCCAGGGCATCTCGGCCTTGGTGTGCTTCGACGACTCCCTGGAGCCGGACGAGCTTACCGACGCCATGACCGACGCCTGCGGCACCGTCCACACCGCCCTCGTTACATACGCGGCGCGGGACTCGGAGTTCGACGGCAGCCACATCAAATCCGGCGAATATCTGGCCCTGCTGGAAAATCAGCTGTTGGCCAGCACCTCCGACCTTGCCGAGCTTATCGGCGGCATCGCCGACGCCGTCCGGGACTTTGACCCGGAGGTCCTCACCATCTTCTACGGCGAGGACGTGACGGAGGAGGCGGCCCGCGCCGTGGAGGAGAAGCTGGCGTCCCTCTTCCCGGAGGCCGACATCCAGCTCATCTCCGGCGGCCAGCCCGTGTACTACTACATGATCTCGGCGGAATAACCGAAAAGAGAAAAATGCCCGGCCCTCCACAAGGAGAGCCGGGCATAAAACACGATTTATCAAAAGCAGGAAGGCCGCCTTTCTCCACACGCTGCAAAGCCTTCTCAAGGAGGACGGGCAGATTTTGATCGGCGACGTCGCTTTTGAGACCCGCAAGAAGCTGGAGCAATGCCGGGAGGCGGCCGGGGATGAATGGGACGATGAGGAGATCTATTTTGTTGCTGATGAACTGAAACGCGCCTTCCCGAAGCTTGCGTTTACGCAGGTCTCCTACTGCGCGGGTATCCTGGCTCTGCCCCGGTAGCTTCTGCTTACGAAGCCCCCTCCATCAGCTTTTTCAGGATGGCCCCGTCCGCGGGGCAGAAAGCGTAGTTGGGGATCTCCGACGGCGCGATCCAGCGGATGTCCGTGTGCTCCAGCATCTGAGGCTCGCCCTCCGTCAGCTCCGCGTTGAAGAGCGTCAGGTCCACGGTCATGTCGGGGTATTCGTGGATAAGCTCCATAAAGACCGATTTCGCCCGGACGGCGACGGCCAGCTCCTCCCGGCACTCGCGCGCCAGGGCCTCCTCCTTCGTCTCCCCCGGCTCCACCTTCCCGCCCACAAATTCGTAGAGGTTTCCCCGCGCCTTGTGGGGCGGACGGCGGCAGATCATAAATTTCCCGTCCCTCCAGATGAGGGCGGCCACCACCTGCGTGGGTGTTTTCATACGTCGCCTCCTAAACAATTTTTCTACGATTCTATCATGTTTCCAACATAAAGTCAAAAAATAAATCGCCCGGCGAAAGCCGGGCGATTTCTATACCGCTGTACAGATGCAACAGGGGAAGAAAAAATGGAGAGAGGAAATGAAAGAAAATGGAGGTAAAGGGTCCTGTTCAGCGGTTTTGGGAGGGTTTTGTGTTTGCGTGGCACGACCCCGCGTTGGGACAGCACGAACAGGCGCTGGAGCAGGAGCAGCCGCCTTTTTTGCGGTCCCTCACCATCCTGACCACGATGAGGATCACGATGGCCGCCAGGACGGCGGCGACAGCGATGGTCGCCAGATTTTCAGAGAGAAATTCAAGCATGGGCGGCCTCCTTGCCGGAGAGCCGGTTACCGTTCCCGTCGTAGGGGTTCCGCCGGAAGAGCAGATAGAGGATGCCCGCCAGAAGGACCAGGGCCGCAACGGTGAAGAAGTTGAAGCCCACCGCCCCGCCGATGAGGCCGGCGATCTGATAGACGATCAGCGCCAGCACATACGCCCACAGGCACATATAGCCCACGGCGGCGAGGGTCCACTTCCAGTTGTTCATCTCCCGGCGGATGGCGCCGATGGCCGCAAAGCAGGGGGCGCATAAGAGGTTGAACACCATGAAGGAGAAGGCGGAGTATTTCGTGTAATCCGCCGCCACAAGCGCCCAGATCTCGTCGCCGTTCTCACTGATCTCCCCAGCGTAGTGGTAGAGGATGGAGAAGGTGTTCACCACGTTCTCCTTGGCAACGAGGCCCGAGAGGGAGGCCACGGCGGCCCGCCAGTTGCCGAAGCCCAGGGGCGCGAAGATCCAGCAGATCGCGCCTCCGACAGCGGCCATGAGGGAGTTGTCCTGATCCTCCACGGCGCCGAAGCTGCCGTTCTCAACGCCGAAGTACTGGAGGAACCACACAAGGATGGAGGCGATGACAATGATGGTCCCGGCGCGCTTTATGAAGGACCAGCCCCGCTCCCAGGTGGCGCGGAGCACGCCGGAGGCGCTGGGGACGTGGTAGGCGGGCAGCTCCATGACGAAGGGGGCGGGCTCCCCGGCAAAGGCCTTGAATTTCTTGAGGATGACGCCGGAGACCACGATGGATCCCATGCCGATGAAGTAGGCGGAGAAGGCGATCCAGGGGGAGTTATGAAAGAGCGCGCCGGCGATGAGGCCGATGATGGGCAGCTTCGCCCCGCAGGGCATGAAGGTGGTGGTCATCAGGATCATCTTGCGGTCCCGGTCCTGCTCGATGGTGCGGGAGGCCATGAGGCCCGGCACGCCGCAGCCCGTGGCCACCAGCATGGGGATAAAGGACTTGCCGGAGAGGCCGAACCTGCGGAAAATGCGGTCCATGATGAAGGCCACGCGGGACATATACCCCACGTCCTCCAAAATGGAGAGCATCAGGAACAGGACCAGCATCTGGGGCACAAAGCCCAAAACGCCGCCCACGCCGGCCACGATGCCGTCCTGGATGAGGCTGTAAAGCCAATCGGCCACCACGGGTTCGCCCTGAGCGTTCAGGAGCGCCTTGTCCACAAGGCCGGGTACCCATTCCCCGAAGAGCACGTCGTTGGCCCAGTCCGTGCCCCAGGTGCCGATGCCGATGCCCCAGGACTCCCCGTCCCTAAAAGACCCGTCCACCAGGGCCTGGGGCGACGTGCCCATGGCGATGAAGTAGATGAGAAGGATGACGCAGGCGAAGATGGGCAGCGCCAGGACGCGGTTGGTGACGACCCTGTCGATCTTGTCGGAGACGCTCATCTTCTGGCCGGAGCGTTTCTTTTTCACCGCCTTGTCCACCACGCCCGCGATGTAGGCGTAACGCTGGTTGGTGATGATGCTCTCCGCGTCGTCACTGAGTTCCCTTTCGCAGTCGGCGATGTGCTCGTCGATGTGCGCCGCCACATCCTCCGGCAGCTTCAGCTCCTCCCGGACCTTCCCGTCCCGCTCAAAGAGCTTGATGGCGAAGAAGCGCACGAACTGGGGGTCCACATACGTCTCGATGGACTCCTCGATGTGGGCGATGGCGTGCTCCACGCTGCCCTGAAAGACCGCGGGCAGCTCCACGGCTTTCTTCTCCTGGGCCGCCTTAACGGCCAGCTCCGCCGCCTCCTTGGAGCCTTCGCCCTTCAGGGCGGAGGTCTCGACGACCTGACAGCCCAGGGCGCGGCTGAGGCGGTCAACGTCGATGACGTCCCCGTTTTTGCGCACAAGGTCCGCCATGTTCAGCGCCACCACCACCGGGATGCCCAGCTCGATGAGCTGGGTGGTGAGGTAGAGGTTCCGTTCGATGTTGGTGCCGTCCACGATGTTGAGGATGGCGTCGGGCCGCTCCCCCACAAGGTATGTACGGCTGACCACCTCCTCCAGGGTGTAGGGGGAGAGGGAATAGATGCCGGGCAGGTCCTGGATGGTCACGTCCTTATGGCCCCGGAGCTTCCCCTCCTTCTTCTCCACCGTGACCCCCGGCCAGTTGCCCACGTACTGGTTGGAGCCGGTGAGATCGTTGAACATGGTGGTCTTGCCGGAGTTGGGGTTCCCGGCAAGAGCGATCTTGATTTCCATTGGCAGTTCCTCCTGTTCCCCGGCGTTAGCCGGAGATAATAATTGTTATAGATAACTAACTTTTGAGGCGAAAAAATCAGGCGACCTCGATGTTCTCCGCGTCGGCCTTTCGGATGCTCAACTCGTAGCCCCGCACCGTGACCTCGATGGGGTCCCCCAGGGGGGCGACCTTGCGGACGTAGATCTCCACGCCGCGGGTGACGCCCATGTCCATGATGCGCCGCTTCAGAGCGCCCTCGCCGTGGAGCCTCGCCACGGTGACCGTGGAGCCTACCGCCGTGTCCTTCAATGTTTTCATACGTTGTACCTCCTTATTTTGAGGGGCAAAATTTACCCCACATCTACCATGATTCGGCTCGCCATGTCCCTGTCGATGGCGACCCGCGAGTCCTTCACCGACACGATCATATTCCCGCCGAGCCTGTTTGTGACGACGACGTCCGTCCCCACCACAAAGCCCAGCTCCGCCAGGTGCTGCCGCACCTCGTCCCGGCCTGTGATCTTAACGACGGTGCTTTTCCCGCCGCCCTCCGCCAATGTCAACGGAACCACATGAGTTACCCCCTTATAACTTAAATTAGTTGTGCCTAACTCAAAGGCTGATTTCATGGTTAGCATCCGCTAACCATCCGAAAGAATACCACGGCAGGCTCCGTTTGTCAACCCCCTTTTTAAAGTTTTTTTAATTTAGTGAATCGTATGAAAAATCGGGGGATCATTGTTGACAAATTGACGGAATTGCGGTAAATTATCTGTGTATGACTTTAGAGAGGTGAAACGCGTGAGGGACCGGGACAAATTCCGGGGCTGTCTCATCGGCGGGGCCGCCGGGGACGCGCTGGGATATGCGGTGGAGTTTATGAACGACCGCGCCATATTCCAAAAATACGGGCCGGGCGGCATCCGATCGTACGACCTGAGAAACGGCGTCGGGCAAATCTCCGACGACACCCAGATGACGTTGTTCACCGCCACGGGCCTGCTTCTCGGCATCACACGGCTCGAAACCCGTGGCATCATGGGTGATTACGCCGATTACATAGCCTACGCCTATCAAGGCTGGTACAGGACCCAGACGGAGAGATACCCCCTGGAGGGGATGGGGGAGCCGGGTGCTTTTCAGTCCTGGCTCATGAACCTCCCGGAGATGTTCAGTCCCCGCGCCCCCGGCAACACCTGTATGTCCGCCATCCGGGACGGGTGCCGCGGGACCATGGAGAACCCACTGAACGACTCCAAGGGCTGCGGCGGCGTCATGCGCGTGGCGCCCATTGGCCTCTACTTCTGCGAGCGGCCGGGCTACCCCATCGAGGAGTCCGACCTTCTTGCCGCCCGCGCCGCCGCGTTGACCCACGGCAACGCGATGGGCTGGGTCCCCGCCGCCATGCTGGCCCACATCGTGCGGCTGGTGGCGGAGCTGGACGCCGATATCGAGAGCGCCGTCACCAACGCGCTCAACGCCATGCAGCGGATTTTTCCCAAGGAGGTCACCACAAGGGATTGGCTTTGGGACTTTAATGCCCTGATCCGCCGGGCGCTGGAGCTGGCCCACAACGGGGAAACCGACCTTGACAACATCCGCGCCCTCGGCGAGGGCTGGGTGGGGGACGAGGCCCTGGCCATCGCCGTCTACTGCGCCGTCCGGTATAAGGACGACTTTGAAAAGTGCCTGATCGCCGCCGTCAACCACTCCGGCGACAGTGACTCCACCGGGGCGATCGCCGGGAACATCCTGGGAGCGTCCCTGGGGTACGAGGCCCTCCCGGAGAAGTTCAAGAGGGACCTGGAGCTTCACGACGTCATTTTGGAGGTGGCGGACGACCTTTGCCACGACTGCCGATTTGAAAAGTATGACCCGGACCGGGTCCGCGTCTGGATGAGGAAGTACGAGAGCAGGGAGTACGGCGCGGAGAAACGGACCTGAGCGCGGGGACGGCCGCTCTTTTCAATTTCAATTCATATAAACGCCCCGGACCGCGAAAGGGCGGGCCGGAGGCTGGAATACATCTTAATAAATGGAGGCAAACATCTATGACCGATATATTCACAAAGCTGGTACACGGGAACGTTCAGGCGGAGGAGGCCCGCCGCCTTGGCATCTACCCCTACTTCCACGCGCTGGAGTCGCGCCAGGACGTGGAGGTCATCATGGAGGGCAAGCGCCGCATCATGCTGGGGTCCAACAACTACCTCGGCCTCACCACCAACCCCCGCGTCATCGAGGCCGGCGTGAAGGCCATCGAGAAGTACGGCACCGGCTGCTCCGGCTCCCGGTTTTTGAACGGCACCTTAGAGCTTCACCTGGAGCTGGAGGCGAAGCTTGCGAAGTTCCTGGGCAAGGAGGGCGTGGTCACCTTCTCCACCGGCTTCCAGTCCAACCTTGGCATCATCTCCGCCGTAGTGGGCCGGGGCGACTACGTCATCTGCGACCGGGAGAACCACGCCAGCATCTATGACGGATGCAAGCTCTCCTACGGCACCATGCTCCGCTACCGCCACGCCGATATGGCCGATTTGGAAAAGCAGCTCCAGAAGGTCCCGGAGGAGGCCGGGTGCCTCGTCGTCACCGACGGCGTGTTCTCCATGGGCGGCGACATCGCAAACCTGCCGGAGATCGTGCGCCTTGCCAAAAAGTACGGCGCGCGGGTGATGGTGGACGACGCCCACGCCCTGGGCGTCATCGGAAAGGGCGGGCGCGGTTCCGCCAGCTACTTCGGCCTTGAGGACGACGTGGACATCTACATGGGCACCTTCTCCAAGTCCCTGGCCTCCCTGGGCGGCTATATGGCGGCCAGCGCCAACGTGTGCGACTACGTGCGCCACGCCTCCCGCCCCTTCATCTTCTCCGCCTCCATCGCCCCCGCCTCCTGCGCCACCGCCATGGCGGCGCTGGACGAGCTGGAGCATCACCCGGAGCTGGTGGACAACCTCCAGCACATCTCCGCCTACTTCAGAAAACAGCTCACCGACCGGGGGATCAAGATCCGTCAGAGCGAGACGCCCATCATCCCCATCTATACATATGAGATGATCGACACGCTGACCATCACCAAGCAGCTCTTTGACGAGGGCGTGTACGTCAACACCTCCATTCCCCCCGCGGTGGCCCCCCACGAGTGCCTGCTGCGCACCTCCCTGATGGCCACCCACACCGAAGCTTTGGTGGAGGAGGCCGCCGGCATCATCCAGAAGGTGCTGAAGGCCAACAATCTATGCTGAGGGGAAAGAAGGTCGCCCTGGTCACCGGCGGCTCCAGCGGCATCGGGCTTGCGGCGGTGAACGCCCTTCATGAGGCCGGGGTCACGGTGTACGAGACCAGCCGGCGGGACATCGCGCTTCCAAACGCCGTCCACCTCCCCGGCGACGTCACCGACACCCACGCCATGGAGCGGGTGGTCAAAGCCGTCCTCGAAAAGGAGGGGCGGATCGACATCCTCGTCTGCTGCGCGGGCTTTGGCATCTCAGGCGCGGTGGAGTTTACGGAGCTTGAGGCGGCAAAAAAGCAGCTGAACGTCAACTTCTTCGGCGTGGTGAACGCGGTGAAGGCCGTCCTGCCCGCCATGCGGGAGCAGAAGAGCGGGCGGATCGTGGTGGTGTCCTCCGTGGCGGGGGCCATCTCCATCCCCTTCCAGACCTACTACTCCGCCTCCAAGGCGGCGTTGAACGCCTATGTGGCGGCCCTGCGCAATGAACTGCGCCCCTACGGTGTCACCTTAACGGCGGTCATGCCCGGCGACATCGCCACGGGCTTCACCGACGCCAGGGAGAAGTCCCCGGCGGGGGACGAGATCTACGGCGGGCGCATCGCCCGGTCCGTCTCCCGGATGGAGCACGACGAGCGCACCGGCATGGCCCCGGCTGTGGCGGGGAGATATATCCGCAAAATGGCCCTGCGCAAGTCCGTCCCGCCCGCCTCCAGCATCGGCTTTTCCTACAAGGCCCTGGTGATGCTGGCGCGTCTGCTTCCCGCCCGCCTTGTGAACCGGGTGGTGTACCTGCTCTACGCCAAATAAACCGGCGTTTCCCCGGCGGAGCGGGACGGGACGAGGCGCTTTCGCAAAAGAAATCAAAAAATTCGCAAAGACCCCTTGAAAAATTTCGCGAAATAGTGTATAGTATTTCCCGGCCCGATGAGGCGTCCGCGTCATCGGCCATCCCCTTCATAAGAGAGCACCATGCCCGTCCGGCGTGGTGCTCTCCCTTATAAGCGGCCCCCGGCCGGCGCCGGGAAAAAAGACCATCGGGAGGCGGAGAAAGTGAAAATTTATGACTGCCGGGTAAACCACCTGGAAAACCCTCTGGGCTTTGACCTGGGGGAGCCTGTGTTCACCTGGAAGGGCGGCGCGGCGCGGCTGCGGATCGCCCTGGACAGGGAGTTTTCCAATGTGCTGTGGGACTCCGGCAACACGCCGGCGGACCCCCTGTTCACCCGCCCGCCCCTGGCGCTGAAGCCCCGGACGCGGTATTTCTGGCGCGCGGGGGACGGGCCGGTGTGCTTTTTCGAGACGGCGAAGCTGGACGAGCCGTGGAAGGCCCGATGGGTCGGCTGCGACAGCGGGCAGCCGCGCCACCCCATCTTCTCAAAACGGATCGCCGTCCGGGGACCCGTCGCCTCCGCAAGGCTCTACATCTGCGGGCTGGGCCTTTATGAGGCGCGGATCGACGGGGTGAAGGTGGGGGACGAGCATCTGACCCCGTTTTTCAACGACTACCACCGATGGCTCCAATATCAGACGTGGGACGTGACGCACGCCCTGAGCGGCGGCGGGACCCTCTCCGTGGAGCTGGGGAACGGCTGGTACGCGGGGCGCTTCTCCTACTGGTCGAAGCCCGGCGACAGGGGGCTTTTCGGCGACGGCTGGAAGCTCCTGGCGGAGGTGCGCGTCAGGTACGCAGACGGCACGGAGGATGTGACCGGCACCGACGAGACCTGGCAGGTCACCCGCGGCCGCATCACCGCCTCCTCCATCTACGACGGCGAGCACTGGGACATGACCCTGCCGGAGACGGCCCCGGAGCCGGCCCTGCCCGCGCCCCCGCCTGAAGGCGTCCTCCGCGCCCGCCTCAGCCCGCCGGTCGCCGTCCGGCAGGAGCTCTCCGTCCGGCAGGTCCTCCATACGCCCGCCGGGGAGACGGTGCTGGACCTGGGGCAGAACATGACAGGCATATTCCGCGCCAGGGTCCGCATCCCGCGCGGCCAGACCCTGCGCCTTCAGTTCGGCGAGCATCTGGAGGACGGGAATTTCTACCGGGAGAACCTCCGCACGGCGCTTCAGGAGTTCGTGTGGGTCTCCGACGGGGAGGAACACGTGGTCGAGCCGCGCTTCACCTTCTACGGGTACCGCTATGTGAAGGTGGAGGGCGCGGAGCTGGGGGAGGACAGCTTCACCGCCCTGGTCCTCCACTCCCGGATTTGGGAAATCGGGAGTTTGACCACAGGGGACCGGCGGGTGGACCGCCTTATCGCCAATACCGTGTGGGGACAGCGCGGCAACTATCTGGACGTGCCCACCGACTGCCCCCAGCGGGACGAGCGCATGGGCTGGACGGGGGACGCCCAGGTCTTTGCGCCCACCGCCTGCTATTTTACCGACTGCACCGCGTTCCTCCACAAATTCCTGACAGACATGAATTACGAGCAGTCCGTCCTGGGCGGCATGGTCCCCTACACGGTGCCCCACCTGGGGCAGGAGAAGGCGTCCACCGCCTGGGGCGATGCCGCCACGGTCATCCCCTGGACGCTCTATATGTTCACCGGCGACAGGTCCATCCTGGAGGACCATTTTGACGGGATGGCCGGCTGGACAAGCTGGTGCGCCGGGAGATACGACCGGGGCACGTGGCTCAGTCAGTTCCACTTCGGGGACTGGCTGAGCATGGATGAACCCATCTACCCCGACCCGCGCCGGGGCGGGACGGACGCGGCCTTCATCGCCTGCGCATACCTGATCCACTCCGCGCGCCTGACCGCCGCGGCGGCCAGGGTCATCGGCCGCGACCCGTCGCCCTACGAGGCCGTCGCCGGGCGCGTCCTGGCGGATGTGCGCCGGGACTGGTTCGACGCGGAGGGCGCGTGCCGGGTGAACACCCAGACGGCCCACCTCCTCACGCTGGCCTTTGACCTCCATCCGGACCGGGAGCGGGCGAAAAACGCCCTCCTCTCCTGCCTCGACGCCGCCGGAGGGAAGCTCCAGACGGGCTTCGTGGGGACGCCGCTGCTGTGCCCCGTGCTCTCCCGGCTGGGCCTCCACAGGAGGGCGTACGACCTCCTTTTGAATGAGGACATCCCGAGCTGGCTCTATGAGGTGAAGATGGGGGCCACCACCGTGTGGGAGCGATGGGACAGTGTTTTGCCGGACGGACATATGGGCGACACGGGCATGAACAGCCTCAACCACTACGCCTACGGCTCCGTCTGCGAGTGGATCTGGCGGTACGCGGCGGGGATCGAACCCGCCGAGCCGGGCTTTCGCAGCGCGGCCCTCCGCCCCGCGCCGGACAGGAGGCTTCAGAGGCTGGACGCCGTGTACGACTCCGCCGCGGGGAGATATGAGGTCCACTGGCGCTACGAGGGGGAGAAGCTCCTCCTTGACGTCCTCGTCCCGGAGGGGTGCCGGGCGGAGCTGACGCTTCCCGGCGGCGGGAGCGTCAGCCTCTCCGTCGGGGCGGCCTCCTTCGTCTGCCCCGGATGACCGCCAAAAGGTTCTGCGCCGGGCCGCTCCGGGGGCGGCCCGGCCCCTGACGGCAGGGGGAGAACCCTCTATTCAGCTCGTGTTCAGTGTATACCGGCCCGGCGGCGAAAGCAATAAACAGCGGCTTGAGATTTTCTTAAAATTTTTTAAAAAAGGTGTTGACAAAACGGAAACGGAGTAGTATAGTAGTCAAGCTGTCGCCCCTCCGGGCGGCTGCAAAGAGAAGCCACCGCAAAAAATTCTTGAAAAAAGTTAAAAAATCTCTTGACAAGAACGGACGGCTGTGGTATTCTAAAATTCCGCTGAGCTTCCGAGAGGGGGCGAAGCGGGGAATGTACCTTGCGAATTAAACAGTGTAAGCGAAAAGCACCAAAAAGAGAAGGGCTTTAGAGCTGTTCTTG
>CANQXK010000015.1 GCA_947627715.1 uncultured Oscillospiraceae bacterium | reverse complement strand
AAGAGGCTATGAGCTTTGAAGGAAGCCCCCAAGAAAAACAAGTCCGTATTTTCTGCAACCAGCTTGGAATCCCCTATAATACACTGACAAAGGAAGAATTTGTTACATTGATTGGGATTTTGAAAAAGTCGAAGCACATGAAAAGTGGGATTAGTCAAAGGGGCAAAAAGAAAAATCGTTGAAATTTCAGGAAGTAGGAAGTTCAATTGTGAAAAGACATAAAAAATAGCGGAGGAATATCGAAAAACAAAAAATACCGCAAAGAACTTCAAAACATATAGCCACAGCAGAAAAGTTGTGATATAATGATTATGTATATCTCGGTGACAGCAAAGGCTTTCTTTTGTTGGAAAAGAAAAATGGAGATGATTATTTTGAACAAGGGAGAACAATATATTGCGAAAATTATTTTCCGCAATCGTATCTATGAGTATATCGGGCAACAATTTGAAGACTTTTTTGTTGCTATTATGACAAAAATTAATTCTAATTTCCAGCCTGTAAAAGCCTATGGTAATATCGGCGACAAGAAAAATGATGGTTTTGATCAAACAACAGGAACATATTATCAAATCTTTTCACCAGAGGATATAACGAAGCCTAAAACAATATCCGAAGCTGCCAATAAATTAGAAAAAGATTTTATTGGATTATTCGAGTACTGGAATAAGATATGTCAAATCAAGCAATATTATTTCGTGATTAATGATAAATATAAAGGAGTTCCTGCTCCAATTATAGAAAAGCTTAGTGAATTGAGGGCAAACCCTTTATATAAGAATATAAACATTGCTATTTTTTCCGCTAAGGATTTAGAATCAATTTTCGACAAGTTGGATGAAAATGCAAAACAAGACGTGGTTGGTTTTATCCCTGATAACATTTCGCCAATAATTGAATTTGATGCTCTTAACGAAGTGGTGTCCTATCTTGTCAATACTGAACTAAGGACTTTTTTCCCTGATAGCTTAGTTGTTCCGGATTTTGATGAAAAGATTATTTTTAATAATTTAAGTAATGTTGTAAATCATCTGCTCGTAGTAGGCAGCTATCAAGAAGGACGATTGTTACAGTATTTCAATGAAACACCAGGAACAAAAGAAATATTACAAAAAAGATTTCGACTTCTCTATGAGCAAGCTAAAGTAGCCGTTCCAAATGATGTTGAAGATTCAGCAGATTGTCGGTTTTTCTATATTTTAGAACAAGCCAGCCCAAGAAAGACTCTTTCAATTTGTTCGAGCGTTCTTGTATTAATGGCTTATTATTTTTCTAGTTGTGATATTTTTGAGGAACCGCAATAACATATTATAAACGTATGGATTTGGAGGATAAAATGATATTACCCAAAAAACAGCTTTCGCTAAATGAATCTTTTTGGGGCTTTGGAGCTTTTCTGCTGGAACATATAGTCGCTCCGCTTTCAGTAGAAGAATTATGGGAATGTTATAAAGATTCTTATGAAAGCAAAAAGTATTCTATCCGATTCTCATTTGACCAGTTTATAATGACATTAGACTTTCTTTTCATTATTGGTGCAATTAAAATGAGTGAAGAAGGAGTGTTGAGTTATGAAAATGCTTAGTCTAAGGGCTAATCAACAATCTTTTCACCCTATTATATTTCATGATGGCATTAATATAGTCGTAGGGAAACAAGTTTCTCCTCATAATGAGAATGATGGTAATACATACAATGGCGTTGGAAAATCCCTCATCGTTCATTTGGTTCATTTTTGTCTGGGTTCAAACAAGATTGAATCATTTGCTACAAAATTGCCAGATTGGGAGTTTACTCTTGAATTTGAGATTGATCATGAAAAATATTCATCGACGAGAGGAACTAATGATCAGAGTAAAGTCATCTTTTGCGGAGAAAAAATACCCATTACAGCATTAAGGCAAAAACTGCTGGAACTTTGCTTTGGGATTACATCGCCTCCGAAGGATTTGACATGGACAACACTATTTTCGAGATTTTCTCGTCGATATAGATCAAGCTATACAACATTTGATTCTTTTGTCCCTAAGGAAAAGGATTATAGTAAAATACTTAATAACTGCTTCTTATTGGGTATTGATATAAACTTAATCATCAGCAAGAAAGAACTGCGTGACAGACAAACCACTATTAAAGATACAGAGAAAGCTATAAAAAGAGACCCATTATTTAGACAATACTATCTTGGAAAAAGTGATGCCGAACTTGATGTGGCTGATTTAGAATATCAAATTGAGGAATTGAAAAAAGAAATATCTCAATTTAAGGTTTCCAGCAATTACCACGAACTAGAAAAAGAAGCAGACGAAAAGAGCTTTGCAAAAAAGGATTTAGAAAATCAGCGTGCTTTGACAAATAGTTATATTAAGAATATTGAAAGTGCCTTAAAAGAAACAGAACAAGTAAAAGAAGAAAAGGTTCTGGAAATATACAAGGCCGCTAATGTAGAAATCCCTGAAATGGTAAAAAAGAATATTGATGACGTGCTAACATTTCATAGCAACCTGCTATTATCCCGTAATAGTCGTCTTAGAAAGGAATTACACAAGCAGAGGAGCCAGTTAGAATATATCGATGAGCAAATAAAATCTTTAGGTCAACGCATGGATGAGTTGCTTGATTATTTGAACTCGCATGGGGCTCTAGAAGAATATGTTGCTTTGACAAAACAGCTTTCTGGATTGAATGCTGAATTAGGACGTATACAAGAGTATCAAAAAATACTAAAGGCTTATCGCGATTCGGAATTGGATATTAAAGCAACCTTTATTTCGGAGGATAAGCAAACAGAAGAATATTTGGAATCCGAAAAAGACTACTTGGCATTCCTGAGAAGCACATACGGAAGTTTTGCTAAAAGGTTTTATCCCAAAAAAAGGAGCGGCCTTGTAATAAAGAACAATTCTGGTGAAAATATGCTCCGTTATACATTGGATGCTCGTATAGAAGATGATTCTTCAGACGGAGTTAATGAGGTGCGTTTATTTTGTTTTGATTTGTTGCTTTTGTCACAGAAAAAAAGTAAAATGCGTTTTCTAATGCATGATAGTCGTCTCTTTGCTAATATGGATCCGCGGCAGAGAGAAACTCTGTTTCATATTGTAGATGAGCAAAGTCAAGCTGGTGATTTTCAGTATATTTGTTCTATTAATGAAGATGCTCTTTTATCATTTAAGTCATTGATGTCCGAAAATGATTATGAGCGAATAATTATGGGCAATACCATATTAGAACTAAATGATGACTCGCCTGAAAGTAAGCTTCTCGGTATACAAATAGATATTGATTTGGAGGACAGGGGTAAACTGTCAGACGAAATTGGCTAGAATTTTCATGCTCTTATTTTATAAAACAAAAGTGATGCAAAAGGCAAATAATGCACCACTTTTGTTTTATTATGTCAATGTATAAAAATTACATTTTACGATTCACGGATCATGTCAAGAATTATGCTCATGTAAGCGTGGGTTGTCGGTGTGGTATCCTTAACTATGTGAAACTCCCGTCTCCCATTTGCTGACGGCCTGCGCCGTGATGCCCAGAGCCTCCGCCAGGGCCTCCTGGGTGACGCCCCTCCGGGCGCGGAGGGCTTTGATCTGATTTCCAATTTCCATACGCTTACCTCCAAAAAAGTATCGTCCGGACTGTGGCTATCTTACCACGCCGGGACGATACTTTTCAATGGCTGTGTTTTCGGGCCGTGTCAACCGCCGGTTGAGAGGAGCCGAAAACGGGCGGGCGAGTTGGGCCGCCCGGAGAGTCAGGGCTTCTTCACGATGGGAAGCCAAAGCTCCATATAGCGGCGGGAGTTGTATTCCTCGTCGCCGCAGCGGTAGAACCAGTGGAACTTGACAACCTCCGGGCGGTCGTCCAGCTCATAGCCCGATCCGGGGAGGACCTCGTTTGCCACGCGGAGGCGGAACCCGTTGTAGAGATTGGTGGGATACTTGCACCGCTCCGTCTCGCAGACCAGGTAAAGGCCGGCGGGGACGGTGATTTTCTCAAATCTGGCGGCGATTTCCGGGTCGTTCAGGGATTCGGCCAGATTTTCTGTGTCGATTGGTTCCAGCTCCCAGGCAATGTAGAAGTCGTAGCCTTCGTCGTCCTGGTTCCTGATGACCTCGTACATGGTCTCCCTGTCCGGGGCCATGCCCTTGAGGATGTACTGATCAACACGCGTGTTGACCCACATATTGTGGTCCTGGCTGCGCCTGTCCACGGGCGCGCCGTTAAAGCGGCGCTTGAAGCCGGTGAGAATAAGCGCGGGCCTTTCCTCAATTTTGTACTTCATCATACTCGCTCCTTCAAGTGATAATTTGATGCGGAGAGGGGAGAAGGACCGAAGGGATGCTCCCCTGGCCTCGCTGGGGAGGACACCGTGGAATTTTTTGAACGCCCTGGCAAAGCTGTCGGGACTTTCGTAGCCGTACTTCAAAGCGGCGTCAATGACCTTTATCCGCCCGGCGGCCAGCTCCGCCCCCGCCAGCGCCAGACGCCTGTTTCGGATGTATTCGCCCACGGTGTACCCGCACAGGATGCTGAACACCCGCTGGAAATGATAGGAGGACGACGCGGCGCGGCGGGCGGCGGCGTCATAGTCGATCTCCTCCATCAGGTTCTCCTCAATGTACGTAAGGGCGTTTTGGATCCCGTCTATCCAGTCCATGCTCTCCGCTCCCTTCGAGTATGTTATAGCATAATAAGCCCGCCCCGGTCCCGACATTTTGTGCGGACAGGGGGCGGACTTATCATATACTCTTTTAAAGCGGGTGTCAAAGGCCCCGGGGCTTTGGCGGCCTTACGCCGTGGGGAAAGCGATCCCCTCCATGAAGCCGTCCTCGGCGGAGACGGCCTGGATGTCCGCCGCGATGAGCTGCCCCCGGTAGACCAGCATATCCGCCACCACGCGCCCGGAGGCGTTGGGGTGGTTGGTGACCTCGTAGGTGTAGCGCGTGGCCTCGAAGCCGGCGTATTTTTTGAGGTCGAAGCCCTGGGACTTCTGAAGGGCGTCATACGCCGAGTAGACCCCGGAGAAATCCCGTGGGATGGTCACCGTCTGCTGGTCGATGGGGTCGCCGGACACCTCCCACCCCAGGGACTTGAGATACGCCACCCGCTGGGCGTTGGTTTTGACGGTGGCGGACAGATTCGCCGTGGTCTGCGCCTTATCCCCGCCGCCCAGAAGGAGGACCGCCAGGGCCGCCAGCGCCACCAAAATCAGCGCCCCGCCGATGATCTTCCTCTTGTCAAGCTTTGCCGTGATCATGAACATTTCCGCACCTCCTGAAGGTTTGTACTATGATATTCGGGGAAAAGCCCGCGTATGACGGCTTTGCGTTGGTCTTTTTTACCTATTGCATTGATTTAAAAACGGACTTTTTTTAAATTTCGGAGGTAAATTATAAATTTCCTATTGAAAATTGACGCAATATTGGTTATTATGGTATATGTCAAAATCACGAATACGGCAGAGCGACATATTTTTTAATGGAGGAACGCCTATGTCCAGCAGAATTTTTCAGAGCGTGGTAGTACAGATGAAGGAAGCCACCACAAGAGCGCTCGGCGTTGTTGACAGCGAAGGCAACGTCATTGCCACCAGCGAGCTTTCCGTTATGGGCACACATATTGCGGACACGGCGAGCATCCTGCCCCAGCCGGGGGAAAAGGTGTCCGTGTACGCGGGCAAGACCTTCCGCCCCGTGGCCGGGTCCGAGCAGAATATCGAGTACGCCGTCTTCGTGGAGGGCACCGATGAGCTGGCCGCCAGCTTCTGCACGATGCTCGCCGTGGCCATCTCCAGCGCCAAGGCGTATTACGAGGAGAAGTACGACAAGTCCGCCCTTGTCAAGTCCATCATCACCGAGAACATCCTTCCCGGCGACATTTACGTCCACGCCAAGGAGCTGCACTTTGTCTCCGACGTGCCCCGCGCCGTCTTTTACATCCGGCAGATCGACCGCTCCGACGTGGCGACCCTTGAGGTGCTGCGCCGGCTCTACCCGGAGAAGCAGCGGGACTTCATTATCTCCATCAACGAGTCCGACATCGCCGTCATCAAGGAGGTCCCCGCCCACACCGAGGAGCGGGACACCCACAAGATGGGCGTCGCCATGTCAAACGCCATCTCCGACGAGCTGAAGATCAAGACTGTCATCGGCGTGGGGACCCTGGCCATGCACCTTCGGGACCTGTCCATCCGCTACAAGGAGGCGCAGACCGCCATCGACGTGGGCAAGGTCTTTGACACGGAAAAGACCGTTATCAACTACGAAAGCCTGGGCATCGGCCGCCTCATCTATCAGCTGCCCACCACCATGTGCCAGATGTTCTTAAACGAGGTGTTCAAGAAGAACCCCATCGACTCCCTGGACGAGGAGACCCTGGGCATCATCAACGAGTTCTTTGACAACAACCTGAATATCTCCGAGACCAGCCGCAAGCTCTTCGTCCACCGCAACACCCTGGTCTACAGGCTGGGCAAGATCAAGAAGCTCACCGGCCTCGACCTCAGAGAATTTGACCAGGCCATCGTGTTCAAGGTGGCGCTGATGGTCAAAAAGTATCTGGACTCTCAGGAAACCACGCAAAAAGGAAACTGATAGGCAATGGTTCAATTTACTGACGTATTCAAGTCCTACGAGAACGGGACCAAGGCCCTGCGCGGCATAAGCTTCACCATCCAGGACGGGGAGTTTGTGTTCCTGGTGGGTCCCTCCGGCTCCGGCAAGACCACCATCATCAAGCTCCTCACCGGCGAGATCGCCCCCACGGACGGCACGGTGATGGTGAACGACTATAACCTGGGCGCGATGCGCTTTTCCAAAATGCCCTATATGCGCCGCACCTTGGGCGTGGTGTTCCAGGACTACCGCCTCATCGAGGACAAGACGGTCTATGAGAACGTGGCCTTCGCCATGCGGGTCATCGGCGCCTCCAACAAGGAGATCCGCCGCCGCGTGCCCTACGTGCTGGAGCTGGTGGGCCTGGACACCCGTACCAGGAGAAAGCCCCAGGAGCTGTCCGGCGGCGAGCAGCAGCGGGTCGCCATCGCAAGGGCGCTGGTGAACAACCCGCGCCTCATCATCGCCGATGAGCCTACGGGCAATCTGGACCCCGCCAGAAGCCTTGAGATCATGATGCTCCTTCAGAAAATCAACGAGCTGGGCACCACGGTCCTTGTGGTCACCCACGAGAAGGAGCTTGTGGAGAGCTTTTCAAAGCGCGTCATCGCCATCGACGCGGGCAAGATTATCAGCGACGGAATGGACGGGTATTACAAGTATGAGAGGTAACAGGTTCACATATTACATTCGTGAGGGCGTCAGCAGCATCTTCAACCACGGCTTTATGTCCTTCGCCTCCGTCTGCATCATCGTGGCGTGCCTTCTCATCATGGGCAGCTTCACGCTCCTGGCCTTCAACGTGGACAACATCATCGACACCATGGAGAGTCAGAACGAGCTGATGGCCTTCGTGGACGACTCCCTGTCCCGGGAGGAGGCCGAGGCGCTGAAAACCGGCATCGAGGCCGTCCCCAACGTGGACCACGCCGTGTTCGTCACGCGGGAGACCGCGTGGGACGACTTTGTGGATACCTACGAGAACCCCCGCTTCTTCGAGGGGCTTGACGCCTCCGTCACACGGGACCGTTACGTTGTCTACCTGGAGGACATCTCCCTCATGGAGGAGACCCAGAACCGCCTGACGAACGATGTGCCGGGGATCGACTGGGTCCGCGCCCATCTGAAGATCAGCCAGGGCTTCGTGCGCATCCGCAACGTGGTGACGCTGGTCTCCATCGCCCTGGTGGCGGTGCTCTTCGTTATCTCCCTGTTTATCATGTCCAACACCATCAAGCTCACCACCTTCGAGCGGCGGGACGAGATCGCCATTATGAAGATGGTGGGCGCTACAAGCACCTTCATCCGCTGGCCTTTCGTGGTGCAGGGCCTCATTTTGGGGCTGATCGGCTCGCTGGTCAGCTTCACCCTGGAGTGGGGCATCTACGAGGTGCTTGTGCAACAGCTCCTCTCCGGAGCGGGGATCTCCTTCCTCACCGTGATCCCCTTCTATCAGGTCTCCATCCCCATCCTGATCGCCTTCGGCGTCGTGGGGTTGGGCGTTGGCGTCATCGGAAGCCTTCTCGCCATTAAGAACTATCTGAAAGTGTAGCTTTCGGAGGATTGACAATGAGCAACAAATCTCAGAAATTTTTCATCCGCCTCATGTGCGTGGTCCTGGCGGTCCTCATGGCCGCGTCGGTGCTGGTGAGCATCCTCGCCTCCACCGCGGGCGCCGTCACCAAGGAGGAGATCGAGAGCCTCCAGGAGGAGCTGGCCGGCCTTCGCCAACAGCAGAAGGAGGTCCTCAGCCAGATCAACTCCCTGGAGTACCAGCAGTCCCAGATCGTGGCCCAGAAGAAGATTTTGGACCAGCGCATCGAGCTGACCATCTCCGTCATTGAGAACCTCTCCGCCCAGATCGAGCAGTACGGCGTCTATATCCAGGAGAAGCAGGAAGAGGTGGAGCAGCGCCAGGCTGAGGAGGACGCCCAGTGGGAGCTTTACAAGACCCGCATCCGCGCCATGGAGGAGAACGGCACCGTCTCCTATTACGCCATCATCTTCGGCGCCAGGGACTTCGCGGATATGCTCTCCCGCATCGACATGATCTCCTCCATCATGGACCATGACGAGACCATATACGAGCAGTTGGTGTCCGCCCGCAAGGCCACCGAGAACGCCAAGGCGACCCTTGAGAGCGTCAAGGCGGACATGGAGTCCAAGCGTGAGGAGCAGAAGCAGGCCCAGGCCGACCTTGAGGTGGAGCAGCAGGAGGCCACCGACCTCATCATCCAGCTCCAGAACAACATAGACGAGTATCAGAAGGTCTACGACGAAAAGCGGGCGGATGAGGACAAGCTCAAGGACGAGATCATCCAGATGCAGCGGGAGTACGAGGCCTCCCAGCGTGTCAAGGGCACAGGCCGGTTCCTGTGGCCGGTGGACTCCAACGTGGTCACCTCCGGCTGGGGCGGGCGCAACACCGGCATCCCCGGCGCGTCCACCAACCACGGCGGCGTCGATCTGAAGGCCCTCACCGGCGCGAATATCTACGCCACCGACACCGGCACCGTCATCAAATCCGCCTATTCCAGCTCCTACGGCAACTTCATCGTCATCGACCACGGCAACGGCTACTGCTCCCTCTACGGCCATATGTCCAAGCGGCTGAAGAGCGTGGGAGACGTGGTCAGCCGGGGCGACCTCATCGGCCTCTCCGGGGCCACCGGCATCGTCAACGGCCCGCACCTCCACTTCGAGATCTGGGAGAACGGCAACCGCATCAACCCCCTGCAGTTCTTCGATTCCTCCACCTACGTGGTGCGGTCATAAGTCATAAATCGTGGAATAAACCAAAAGGCCGGGGACTCGTCCCCGGCCTTTTTAATGTTTTAAAAATCTCGCCGGTCCAGCGGATGGGAAGCTGCCGAATCGCGATGAAACAGGATCGATCCTGCCGAAATTAGGGCAGTTTTTTTCTGTTAGTTGTCTGCTGTTTTAAGAGCCGAAAAAGCCATTCCAGAACCGACGCTTAACGATTATCAGCCCGACAAACGGGTTTTCATTTATCCTTCCTGAAAAACTCAACAGCCATCAGTATCATCCCCAAAAGCACCAATATGATCGAAACGGCAAACCACAGCATAAGGTTTGATTGCGCAATTTGCGTCAACAGCTTTCCAGGCGGCGTTGTCCATCCGTCTATTGTATAGTTATTGGCTGATATAATAACAGCAAGAGACCAAATGCTTCCAATCAAGGCGACAAAACCACCAATGATCGCTCGTTTCATATGACCCGATCCTCCTGTAATTGTTTCTTTTCGTTCAAAGGCCCGTTTAAAGAAAAGCCTTGATTTCTCAAGGCTTTTTTGTATGTCTGTCACTCCGTCGGTTTCATCGTGGGGAACAAGATCACGTCCCGTATGGAGTCCGAGCCTGTGAGGAGCATGGCGCAGCGGTCGATGCCCATGCCCATGCCGCCCGTGGGGGGCATACCGTACTCCAAAGCGGTGAGGAAGTCCTCGTCCAGCATCTCCGTCTCGTCGTCGCCCCGGTCCCTAAGCTCCAGCTGCTTCATGAAGCGGGCGCGCTGGTCGATGGGGTCGTTAAGCTCCGAGTAGGCGTTGGCCATCTCGCTGCGGCAGATGAAAAGCTCAAACCGCTCGGTAAGGCGGGGGTCTGAAGGGCTGCGCTTTGTCAGCGGCGACACCTCCACCGGGTACATGGTGATAAAGGTGGGCTGGATAAGCTGTTCCTCCACCTTCTGATCGAAGCAGGCGTAGAGGGCGCTGCCCCAGGTCCTGTCGGCGGTGGGGGCCAGCTCCACGCCCACGGAACGGGCCAGCGCCACGGCCTCCCCGTCATCGGAGACGGTGCCGAAGTCCACGCCCACATATTCGCGCACCGCGTCCACCATGGTGAGCCGCCGCCAGCCGGGGGCAAGGTCGATGTCCTCCCCCTGCCACGTGACGTGATAGCCCCCCAGGAGCTTCTGGGCCGCGCCGGAGAGGATGCCCTCGGCGATGTCCATCATGTCAAAGAGATTGGCATACGCCTCGTAAAGCTCGATGGTGGTGAACTCCGGGTTGTGCTTGGTGTCCATGCCCTCGTTGCGAAAGATGCGGCCGATCTCATAGACCCGCTCCATGCCGCCCACGATGAGGCGCTTCAAGGGCAGCTCCGTGGCGATGCGCATATACATATCGATGTCCAGGGTGTTGTGGTGGGTGACAAAGGGCCGCGCCGCCGCGCCCCCGGCCAAGGTGTTGAGCACGGGGGTCTCCACCTCGATGTACCCGCGGCCGTCCATGTAGTCCCGGATGAACTTGATGAATTTTGAGCGCAGCTCAAAGGTCCGCTTCACTTCGGGATTCACGATCAGGTCCACGTACCGCTGGCGGTAACGGATCTCCTTGTCCGTGAGGCCGTGGAACTTCTCCGGCAGCGGCCTTAGAGACTTGGACAGGAGCTGCGTCTTTTCGCAGTGGACGGAGATCTCCCCCATTTTGGTGCGGAAAACATAGCCCTCCGCCCCCACGATGTCGCCCACGTCCACCTTGCGGAAGTCGGCGAACTCCTCCGGCGTCACAGAGTCGGCGCGGATGTAGATCTGGATGCGGCCCTTCGCATCCTGGAGGTCGGCGAAGATGGCCTTGCCCATGCCGCGCTTGGCCATGACCCTGCCGGCCACGGCGACGTGCCGGTTCTCAAAGGAATCGTAGTCCCCCCGGATCTCCTCGCTGAAGGCGGTCCGCTGGAATTTGGTGACGGTAAAGGGGTCCCGGCCCTCGCTCTGCAGGGCGCTGAGCTTGTCCCGGCGGACCTTGAGAATCTCGGAGAGATCCGGCTCCCCGTTTTGTGTGGCAATGACGTCTGGCATCTTCTGAATCTCCTTCATCTGAATGGGAAGTGGGCCGCCGGAGCGGCGGCCTGAGAGGGGAACGTTGAACGTTATTTCTCTATGACAAGGATCTCGTACTGGATGGTCCCCGCAGGGGCCTCCACGTCCACCACCTCGCCGGCGGCGTGCCCGTAGAGGGCCTTGCCGAAGGGGGAGTCGTCGGAGATCTTCCCCTCCATGGGGTTGGCCTCCTGGGAACCCACAATCTTGTAGCGGTAGGTGGTCTTGCTCTCCACCTCACTGACGGTGACGATGCTGCCGATCCCCACCTTGTCAAGGTCGTCGCTCTCCTCCACGATGACGGCGTGCTCGATGAGATCCTGGAACTCGGCGATGCGGGAGTAGAGCTTGCCCTGCTCGGTCTTGGCCTCGTCGTACTCGGAGTTCTCGGAGAGGTCTCCGAAAGACCTAGCCTCCTTGATCTGCTCGGCCACTTCCTTCTCGCGGACGGTCTGCATATAGTGAAGCTCCGCCTTGATCTCCTCAAGCCTCTGATGGCTCATTCTGTACCTGTTGGATTCTGCCATACCTGAACACTCCTTAAAGGTATATTTTACGCCCCCGGCGTCAGCGCAGGAGGGACCTTGCCGCCTTCTCCGCCCTGCGGCGGGCGAGCCGGCCCGTGTGCCGTTGAAGCGCGGACCCGGTCCCCGGCCCAATAATCTTACACATTATAGAGATTTTTCCCCGTTTTGTCAAGAGATGCCCCGGATTTATAGGAAATTCCGTCCCCGGCGGCCGCCACCTGCACGTCGGAGGGGGCGATGCGGCCGCAGGAGAGGGCGGCGGAGAGGATGGGCGCGGCGGGGAAGGGCAGTTGGAAGGCGCGGCGGGCGGGCAGGGAGAAGGACGCCTGGGCGATCTCCCGGCCCCCCAGCATCAGCTCCCGCCCGCCCCGGACAAAGAGGGCGGCGCACCGGGCGCTGGCATACACGGGCCGCGCGGGCCGGGCCATAAAGACCGCCGCGTCCACATCGGCAAACCGCCCCGGCCCCATCCGCTCCGGCGTCACGCCGTACTCGCCGCAGACCTCCTCCAGGATCTCAAAGGTCCCCTCCGGCGCGTCTATCAGGAGGTAGCGGAACCGCCGCACAAGCTCCCGGACCGCCCGGGCGCTGGGTCCGTCGGCCCGCGGGGTGGAGAGAAGCGCCCGCTCATGCCCCGCCGCTCCCGCCGCCGCGATCTCCCCAGCCTTCTGGGCCAGAAGCTCCTCGCACCCGGCCTCGTCGAACCCCCGCTCCAAAAAGAACGGGCGATAGGGGAACCCCTCCGCGAACACCACCCGCCGCGCCCTGAGCGCCTCCAGCCGCTGCGCGCACGCCAAAAGACACCGCCCCACGCGCCGGTCCCGCGCCCTCTGGCCGATTTGGACCTGCGCCCACAGGCACCCCATCCCCAGCGGCTCAGGCGCGGAAAGGGAAAAGGCGCACCGCCGCCCCTGAACGCTTTCAGCGGAAATCAGCCCCAACATAACATACACTCCCCCTCACGGGGGAGTGTATGCTGGAAAAGCCGTCAGTTGCCTCTTTTTTTCACGTCTTCCTCGATCCGCGCCTTCCATTTGGGCGACACGGCGCCGCAGGAGCGCACGGAGGACACGGCCTGGGAGATGACGTCATAGTTCAGCGCCGTGCCCTCGCTGTCGGACTTGTAGCGGACGGCCCGGTCCGCCTGAATGCCGAACCGCGCGGCCTCCCTGGCGGCGTCGATGTTCGCCCCCAGGAAGATAAATTCCCACCCGGCCTTCGTCTTTTCCTCGATGAGCGCGCGTACCTTGTCATAGCTGTACTCGCGGCTGGCGTTCTCCAGCCCGTCGGTGGTGATGACGATCATGGTCTTTCCCGGCACGTCCTCAGGGCGGATGTACTTGTGAATCTGGGAGATGTGCTCCACGGTCTTGCCCACCGCGTCAAGAAGCGCCGTGGACCCCCGGACGCAGTACTCCCTGCCCGTCAGCTCCGGGACCTGGCCGATGGGGAGCCTGTCGTGGATGGTGACCGTCTCGTGATCGAAGAGCACCGTGGTCACCAGGGCCTCCCCGGCCTCCTTCTTCTGCTTGTCCAGCATGGAGTTGAACCCGCCGATGGTGTCGCTCACAAGCCCGGCCATGGAGCCGCTGCGGTCAAGGATGAATACAAGCTCAGTGATGTTGTTTGTCATTTTGAATGACCTCCTTTTCTTTGATGGTCCCATGATACCAAAGAAAAGAAGGCGGCAGGTCGCTTCTCAAGCGACATTTCGTCGTCGCTGGACCGGCTTAACCTCGGAGCGAGGCGGACGCGAAAGCGACCGCCTCACTCCTCAGGCGCCAGGTCCGCTCCTCCTCTCCCCACGCGGCGACAGCCGCGCGGGGACCCCTTGCGCCACCCTTACTTACGCGCCGCCCAGGAGGGGCTGGTCGTAGGCGAAGAGCGTCTCGTTCAGCTCAAAGATGTCGTACTTTCCGTTGACGATAAAGTACTCCACGATGATGTCGCTGACGCTGGCGTGGGTCAGCGTATACCCGGCGCGGCCTATCAGGTCCCGCGTCCCGTCCAGGTCGAGCCTCAGCGCCACGGCGAGGGCCAGCGCCGTGGCCTTTGACGGACGGTAATGGGCGTTTGAGCGGATCTTGGAGAAGAGCTTCCTGTCGATGTTGGCCCGCTTATATACGTCCGCGTCCTTTTCGCCGCTCTCGTCGATGAGCCGCAGAAGCGTCTCGGAAAAGCCTGCGTCGGCGGCCCGGAGCATATCCTCAAGGCTTTCCGCCCTCTTCGGCACGGCCCGGAGCGGGGCGGTATAGGAGATTTTTCGCGCCGCAGAAGGCCGGTCCGCCGCGGGGGAGGGGGCCGCGTCCACCGAGACCTCGCCGGGGGGCGGGGCGGGGGGCATTCGGCTATAGGGCGTCCCAAACAGCCCGCCGCACGGCCCGGAGCCGGTGTACCGCTGGGCGATGTACGCGCTGAGCTGCGTGGCGAAGGCCTGCTCCAGCCGCTGGGACTCCGGCACGTAGATGGTGATGTCCGCCTCGCGGCCCCGGAGAAAAATGCTGGCGGCCCGGACGGCGATCTGCAGGGAGCGTTCCACGCTCACACCGGGACCCGTCCCGATGAGGTCCGTCTCCGCTCTGCGGCCCGGCCAGCGGGCCTCGCGCTCAAAAAAGCGCAGATAGGCGTCTGTCAGCGCCGCGTCGTCCGCGCCGGGAGGGGCCTCCGGGGCGCGGGGGCAGGCGCTTCGCCCTCTCAAAAGCGTAAGAGGCATGGCTCACCCCCTGAGATAGTCCAGGATCTCTGCGGCGTTGGTGTCGGGTTTGGCCTTGGGGAAGACCTTCTCGATGACCCCGTCGGGGCCGATGACGAAGGTGGAGCGCACCACGCCCATGGTCGTCTTGCCGTAGTTTTTCTTCTCCTGCCACACGCCGAAGCCCTCGATGGCGGTCCTCTCCGGGTCGGAGAGAAGAAGGAAGGGCAGGGCGTACTTCTCCGCGAACCGCTCATGGGAGCTTACGGAGTCGCGGCTGATCCCGATAACGGGCACGCCCATCGCCTGAAACGCGCCGTAAGACGCCGCGAAGGCGCAGGCCTGCCGGGTACAGCCGGGCGTGGAGTCCTTGGGGTAGAAGTAGACCACCACCCGCCGCCCCGCGAAATCCGACAGGGAAACGGGCTTCCCGTCCTTGTCCGCAAGGGTGAAATCCGGCGCTTTTGTACCAGCTGTCAGCATAAAAACGGCCTCCTTGAAATGGGATGCCCCCATTATACAACGCGGGGGGAAAAATGTCAAAGCAGACGCGCCATCGGACGAAAACCGATGAAAAGGAGCAAATTGACCGTGAATTTGCGGGAATTTAATGATTTTTTGACCATAAAGCCGTTGCTTTTGCCGGAGGGGTCTGCTATCATAGGGGCGCGTATCCGGCATGGACCGATTTTCGTACTTCCGGGGTGTGTCAAATGAAGCTGTTTCCCGCCGCAAGACGGTTTTTCAAAGCGATCCCTGCCAGGCTGAGGGAGGCGCCGGACGCCCATCCGGCGATCTTTACGGTGGCGCTTTCCTTCCTGGTGACGCTCTATATCGAGATGGCCTCCCGCCACTCCCCGCTGAAGGGGATCGCCTTCCTCTTCGTCCATCCGCTGAATTTTGCCGCCGGGATGTTCATCGTCCTGTCCACCGTGTCCCTGGCGCACCTTTTCAAAAAGCGGGCCTTCTGGCTGACGCTCCTGGCGGGACTTTGGGCGCTGGCGGGCACCGTCAACGCCATCGTGCTGGCCTTCCGGGTCACGCCCTTCGGCGTGGTGGACATCGCCGTCCTGCCCTCCGTGTTCACCATCTTCACCGTCTATCTGGAGATCTGGCAGATCGTCCTGCTGGCGGTCTTTGCGGCGGCCGCCGTCGCCGGCCTTGCGGTGCTTTTCGTGAAGGCCCGTAAAAAGAGCGTCAACATCCGCGCCGCCGCCGTGCTCATCTCCGGCTCCGTCCTCCTGGCCGTGGGCGTGTACAGCCTCACCGTGGTGGGCCACGAGGAGGCGCGGGAGGAGACGTTTTCCAACATCTCCGACGCCTACAGCACCTACGGCTTCGTCTACTGCTTCACCACAGGCGCGTTTGACCAGGGGGTGTCGCGGCCCGACTTCTACTCCCGCTCCGCCGTCAACTGGCTGGTGGGCAACCTGAAGGAGGGGGAGACGCCGGAGGTCCTGCCCAACGTGGTCTTCGTCCAGCTGGAGTCCTTCTTCGACGTGGGGTATCTGGACGACGTGGAGGTGGAGGAGAACCCCATCCCCAACTTCACCCGCCTCCGGGACGCCTGCTCCTCCGGCTTCCTCACCGTCCCCTCCGTGGGGGCGGGCACCGCCAATACGGAGTTTGAGGTCCTCTCCGGCATGAGCCTGGAGTTTTTAGGGCTGGGGGAATACCCCTACAACACCATCCTCCGGGATCAGACCTGCGAGACGGTGGTGTGGGACCTGAAGAGCCTGGGCTACGCCGGCACCGCCATCCACAACAACACCGCCATCTTCTACGGCCGCAACGAGGTCTTTGCCCAGCTGGGCTTTGACAGCTTCATCCCCATCGAGTACATGGACGGGGTGGAGTATAACCCCATCGGCTGGTGCAGGGACAGCATCCTCACCCATGAGATCCTCAAGGCCCTGGATTCCACCCCCGGACAGGACTTCGTCTTCACCATCACCGTCCAGGGGCACGGCAAATACCAGCGGGGCGTGGACAGCGAGGACACCGAGTCTTTGAACGTCACCTGGGCCACGGACCCCGAAGAGGAGGACGCCCTGGGCTACTACCTGACCCAGCTCTCCGAGACCGACGCCTTTATCGGCGACCTGACCCGCGCCCTTTCCCGCCGGGCCGAACCCACGGTGCTGGTGCTCTACGGCGACCACCTCCCCAACTTCTCCATCGGCTCCGAACAGCTTCGCAACGGCGACGTCTTTGAAACGGAGTACGTCATATGGTCCAATATGGACCTCCCCCAGCGGGATGAGGACCTGTACGCCTACCAGCTCTACCCGCGCGTCCTTGCGGACCTTGGCATGAGCCCCGGCATCATCACCCGCTACCACCAGCAGATGCGGGACACCCAGGACTACCGGGAGGGGCTGAACCTCTTGGAGTACGATATGCTGGGCGGCGACTGGTACTGCGCCGGCGGCCATCCGCCCTACGCCGCCACAGATTTGCGGATGGGGGTGGACCAGGTGGTGATTGACCGCGTCACGGTGGACGACAGCGGCCTTGTCCACGTCTACGGCAGCAACTTCACCGATTTCAGCGTCATCGCCCTGGACGGGGAGATTTTGGACACGGTCCGAAAGGCCCCCGGTGAGCTTATCGCCCCGGAACCGGTGCCGCTGACGGACCCCGGCCAGTTTGAGGACGGCGGGAAGATCGTCACCGTCCGCCAGGTCACCGCCGACGGCCTGACCCTCTCCGAGTCCGTGGGGCGCGTGATCCGGGAGGCCCTTCCAGCGGAAAAGAGCGAATAAATATTCGCGTATTCCGAAAATTCATTCACCGGGACCCGCCGGCGGTTTTGGCGTTTCCCGCAAAAGTACACAAACGGAGGGGCCGTTGGCGCGGCTCCTTCGTTTTTTGCACAAAACGGGCTGAATGGATGAATAATCCTTGACTTTTCGCGGAAAAAGCCCCATAATGACACTACGAAGGACCCGCCTTCCGCGCCCATTTCACGGACGGGGCGGGATTTTGCGAAACGAAGATACGGAGGCGCGCACCATGACTGAAAAACCCATCAAGAAGATCGCCCTTGCCTACTCCGGCGGGCTTGATACGTCCATCATCATCCCCTGGCTCAAGGAGAATTACCCCGGCTGCGAGATCATCGCCGTCTGCGGCAACGTGGGGCAGGGGAGCGAGAACGAGGGCTTAGAGGAGAAGGCCAACAAGACCGGGGCCAGCAAGCTCTATGTGGAGGACCTGACCGACGAGTTCGTGGATGATTTTATCATCCCCACCATGAAGGCCGGAGCCGTCTACGAGGACTACCTTCTGGGCACCAGCATGGCCCGCCCCGTGATCGCCAAGCGCCTGGCGGAGATCGCCCTTGCCGAGGGCTGCGACGCCATCGCCCATGGCTGCACCGGGAAGGGCAACGACCAGGTGCGCTTTGAGCTGACCCTGAAGCACTTCGCGCCGGGCCTGAAGATCATCGCCCCCTGGCGCATCTGGGACATCAAGTCCAGGGATGAAGAGATCGACTTTGCCGAGGCCCACCACGTGCCTTTGAAGATCAGCCGGGAGACCAACTACTCCAAGGACAAGAATATGTGGCACCTGAGCCACGAGGGGCTGGACCTGGAGGACACGGGCAACGAACCCCAGTACGAAAAGCCGGGCTTTTTGGAGCTGGGCGTCTCGCCCATCGACGCCCCCGACGAACCCACCTATGTGGAGATCGAGTTTGACAAGGGTGTGCCCGTTGCCATCGACGGGGAGAAGAAGAGCGCCAAGGAGATCATCTTCAAGCTCAACGAGCTGGGCGGCAAAAACGGCATCGGCTTACTCGACATCGTGGAGAACAGGCTTGTGGGCATGAAGTGCCGCGGCGTATACGAGACCCCCGGCGGCACGGTCCTCTACAAGGCCCACGAGTATCTGGAGACGGTGTGCCTCGACAAGATGACCCAGCATGAAAAACAGCGCCTCTCTATCACCTTCGCGGAGCTTGTCTACAACGGCCAGTGGTACACCCCCCTGCGGGAGGCCCTCTCCGCCTTCGTGGACAAGACCCAGGAGCGGGTCACCGGCAAGGTGAGATTGAAGCTCTACAAGGGCAACATCATCAAGGCCGGGGTGTGGAGCGACTGGAGCCTCTATTCCGACGAGCTTGCCACCTTCGGCGCGTCCGACTACGACCAGAAGGACTCCGCCGGGTTCATCAACCTCTTCGGCCTGCCCATCTCCGTCCAGGCGGCCGTGGACAAAAAGAACGGGATAAAGTGACCGGCCGCAGCCGTTTATCCAACAGAGCAGCTATAAGGGCCGCCGCGTTCGGCGGCCCGTTGCCCGTTTTTATCAACGCTTTCAAAGGAGAGGGAGCCATGTCAAAATTATGGTCGGGGCGGACCTCCGGCGCCATTGATGAGGCTGCGGAGGACTTCAACCGCTCTATCCGGGTGGACTCCCGGATGGTGCGGCAGGACATTCAGGGCAGCATCGCCCACGCCAAAATGCTGGCGGCCCAGGGCATCATCACGCCGGAGGACGGGGAGGCCATCGTGGACGGTCTCAACGGCATTCTGGCGGACCTGGAGGCCGGGACCCTGGCCGTGGACTACGAGGCCGAGGACGTCCACACCTTTGTGGAGCAGACCCTGACGGAGCGCGTTGGCGAGCCGGGCAAGCGTTTGCACACCGCCCGCAGCCGCAACGACCAGGTGGCGCTGGACACGCGCCTCTATCTGCGGGAGCGGGTGGAAAAGACAGGGGACCTGCTCCGGGCCTTCGTGCGCGCCCTCTGCGACAGGGCGGGGGAGGCGAAGGCCATGGTCATGCCGGGGTACACCCACCTCCAGCGCGCCCAGCCCGTCACCATGGGCCACCACCTGATGGCCTACGCCATGATGGCCCTCCGGGACCTGGGCCGCCTTGCGGACGCCTCGCGCCGCATGGACGTCTCGCCCATCGGCTGCTGCGCCCTGGCCGGGACCACCTACCCCACCGACAGGCAGCTTGAGGCGGAGCTTTTGGGCTTCTCCGCTGTGGCGGAAAACTCCCTGGACGGCGTGTCCGACCGGGACTTCTGCGTGGAGCTGGCCGCCGCCCTCTCTCTCGTCATGACGCACCTTTCCCGCCTCTCCGAGGAACTCATCCTCTGGTCCAGCTGGGAATTTAAATATATCCGCCTCTCCGACGCCTACTCCACCGGCTCCTCCATCATGCCCCAGAAGAAAAACCCCGATATGGCGGAGCTGACGCGGGGCAAGACCGGGCGGGTCTACGGGGACCTGATGGCCCTTCTCACCATGCTCAAGGGCCTGCCTTTAGCCTACAACAAGGATATGCAGGAGGATAAGGAGCTTATCTTCGACGCCTTTGACACCGTGGACGCCTGCCTCACGGTATGCGCCCCCATGGTGGGGACCATGACCTTCCTGCCGGAGAACATGAGAAAGGCCGCCGCGGCGGGCTTCATCAACGCCACGGACCTGGCGGACTGGCTGGTGGGACGCGGGATGCCCTTCCGCACCGCCTACAAGCTCACCGGGCAGATCGTGGAGGAGTGCGCTCAAAAGGGCGTCGCCT
This sequence comes from uncultured Oscillospiraceae bacterium, assembly GCA_947627715.1. Classification (GTDB taxonomy): domain Bacteria; phylum Bacillota; class Clostridia; order Oscillospirales; family Oscillospiraceae; genus RUG626. The sequence goes on along the minus strand of CANQXK010000015.1, from coordinate 35,298 downwards.
TAGAGGACCTGCCCTTAGAGGCGTACAGGGCCAGGAGCGAGCTTTTCGACGAGACGCTCTATGATGCCATCAACATCGACGCCTGCCTTCTCCGCCGCACATCCCTGGGCGGCCCCACCCCGGAGAGCGTAGAGCGGCAGATCAAGATCGTAAAGGAGCTTTTGAAATGACCATCGGCGCGATGCCTGACCTTGAAATGCTGAAAATCCAGCCTGTAGGGAACGGACTCATTGACCTCATCTGCCCCTGGGAGAGCGTGGAACCCTTTGTCCGTCAATGCGACGGGGCGGGGCTTACTGTCACAGGCTTTACCTGGTGGTGTCACGTCACCGGGAACCACCGGCCCTGCGGAATGGGCGGGCCGCGCTCGGTCTACTTCGACGGCTGGTTCAGCGAGCTTCCCATGGACGACCCTGTTTGCTTTGATAACAATGCGGAAGTTCTTCACTATTTGAAAGACGTCTGGCCCCGCGAGAGCGGGTACCGCCCCTGCCTGTGGCCCGGTTTCTGGCTGGAGGAGTACAAAGGGAGAAAATGACCATGAAAATCTACATCGACGGCAGCGCCGGGACCACCGGGCTGCAAATATACGAAAGGCTTTCCTCGCGCCGGGACATCGAGCTTGCGACCCTCCCGGAGGAGCGCCGCAAGGACCCGGAGGCCCGGCGGGACGCGCTGAACGGCTGTGACATCGCTTTTCTCTGCCTGCCCGACGACGCGGCGCGGGAGGCGGTGGGCATGATCGAAAACCCCCGCGTCCGGGTCATCGACGCCTCCACCGCCCACCGCACGGCGGAGGGCTGGGCCTACGGTTTTGCGGAGCTGTCGGACGGCCACCGCGCCGCCATTGAGCAGGGCCGCCGTATCGCCAACCCCGGCTGTCACGCCACGGGCTTCATCGTCTCGGTCTACCCCCTGGTGAAGCTGGGGATCGCCCCCGCGGATTACCCCTTCACCTGCTTCTCCCTTACCGGCTACTCCGGCGGCGGGAAGAAGATGATCGCGGAGTACGAGGACCCGGAGAAGCCCGTGAACCTCAACGCCCCCCGCGTTTACGGCCTCACCCAGCAGCACAAGCACCTCGCCGAGATGCAGAAGGTCTGCGGTCTCACCCGTGCCCCGGTGTTCTCGCCCATTGTGGACGACTACTATAAGGGCATGGCCACTACCGTCACCCTCCACTTAGACCTGCTGCCGGGCCGTCAGACGGCCAGGAGCGTCCGGGAGGCCCTGGACGATTATTACCAGTACCAGCGGCTCATCAACGTGGCCCCCTTAAACTGGGGCACGCCCATGATCGACGCCAACGCCTTCGCGGGCCGGGACGATTTGATGCTCATTGTCTCCGGCAATGATGAGCGCGTCACCGTCACCGCCCTCTTTGACAACCTGGGCAAGGGCGCCTCCGGCGCGGCGGTCCAGAACATGAACCTCCTTCTGGGCGTGGACGAGCTGACGGGATTGAACGTATAAAGGAAAAGAGGGGACAGCGGCCCATGTGGTTTCTTTTTGCTCTCGGCTCCGCCGTGTTCGCGGCGCTGACCTCAATTTTGGCTAAGGTGGGCATCGACGGGGTCAACTCCAACCTCGCCACCGCCCTGCGGACCGTGGTGGTGCTGGCGATGGCCTGGGGGATGGTGTTTCTCACCAATGCCCAGAGCGGCATCGGGGAGATCAGCCGGAAGAGCTGGCTCTTCCTCATCCTCTCCGGCCTTGCCACCGGCGCGTCCTGGCTTTGTTACTACAAGGCGCTTCAAATCGGCGAGGCGTCCAAGGTGGTGCCGGTGGATAAATTGAGCGTGGTGCTGACCCTCATCCTGGCCTTTGTCTTTCTCCACGAAAAATTTACCCCCAAGTCCCTCATCGGCTGTGTCCTCATCGGCGCGGGGACGCTGCTCATGGTCTTATAAGGAGGAATTTGTATGAACATCACACCCATCCCCGGCGGCGTGTGCGCGGCGCGGGGGTTTACCGCCAACGGCGTGCGGTGCGGCATCAAGGCCAGCTCCAAAAAGCGGGATCTGGCCCTCATCGTCTCGGAGAGGCGCTGCGCCGCGGCGGCGGTGTACACCGCCAATCTTGTCAAATCCGCCCCCATCAAGGTCACAAAGGCGCACCTTGCCGACGGGTACGCCCAGGCGGTGATCTGCAACTCCGGCAACGCCAACACCTGCAACGCCAATGGGCTGGAGATCGCCGAGGGCATGAGCTGTCTCGTGGAGCGGTACACCGGCATCCCGGCAAATGACGTGATCGTGGGGTCCACCGGGGTCATCGGCCAGCCCATGAGCCTTACGCCCATGGAAAACGGCATGGAGGCGCTGGCCGCCGGGCTGGGGGACCACTCCGACCTTGCGGAGGACGCCATCATGACCACCGACACCGTCCCCAAGGAGGCGGCGGTGGCGTTCGAGGCGGGTGGCGTGAAGTGCCGCCTGGGCGGCATCGCCAAAGGCTCCGGCATGATCCACCCCAATATGGCGACGATGCTGGTGTGGGTCACCTCCGACGCGGCCATCACCCCGGAGATGCTCCAAAGGGCCGTCTCCGAGGACGTAAAGACCAGCTTCAATATGGTGAGCGTGGACGGCGACACCTCCACCAACGACACCTTCGCCGTACTGGCAAACGGCATGGCGGGGAACCCCGTCATTGACGGCGAGGGGGAGGACTTCGACGCCTTTTGCGCCGCCCTCCACGCCGTCACCGTGAAGCTTTGCCGCATGATCGCCAAGGACGGCGAGGGGGCCACCAAGCTTGTGACCTGCCGCCTCACCGGCGCGTCAAGCGGCGAGACCGCCAAGACCGTGGCTAAGGCCGTCGTCTGCTCCAGCCTCACCAAGGCCGCCATGTTCGGCGCGGACGCCAACTGGGGCCGGGTGCTGTGCGCCATCGGCTACTCCGGGGCGCAGGTGGACGTGGACCGTGTGGACGTGAGCTTCGTCTCCAGGGCGGGGCGGGTGGACGTGTGCCGCGACGGCGCGGGCGTCCCCTTCTCCGAGGAGGAGGCCAAAAAAGTCCTGCTGGAGGACGAGATCGACATCCTGGTCGATTTAAAATCCGGGGATGCCTCCGCCGAGGCCTGGGGGTGCGACCTCACCTACGACTACGTGAAGATCAACGGCGACTACAGGACCTGAAAGCGTCTCCCCGCCCAAGGGCGGGCGACCCACCGGCGGAACGCCGGAATCAAAAGGAGGTTTTGGCAATGGACCTGCACGACCACGCCCTGCGGGCGCAGACACTGACGGAGGCGCTTCCCTACATCCAGAAGTACGCCGGGAAGGTGATCCTCATCAAATACGGCGGCAACGCCATGACGGACGAGACGCTGAAGAAATACGTCATGGGGGACATCGTTTTGCTCTCCATGATCGGCATCAAGGTGGTGGTGGTCCACGGCGGCGGGCCGGAGATCTCCGATATGCTCAAAAAGACCGGGAAGAAGCCGGAGTTTAAAAACGGCCTTCGCGTCACGGACCCGGAGACCATGGACATCGTCCAGATGGTCCTGGCCGGAAAGGTCAACAAGGACCTGGTGAACTTGGTGGAGCTGGCGGGAGGCCGCGCCATCGGCATCTCCGGCGTAGACGGACACATGATAAAGGCCGCGCAGCTGGACCCAGCCCTGGGCGCGGTGGGGGAGATACAGGACGTGGACGTGAAGCCCATCACGGACTTACTCGACATGGGCTACATCCCCATCGTCTCCACCGTGGGGTGCGATAAGGAGGGGAACCTCTACAACATCAACGCCGACACCGCCGCCGCCCGCATCGCCGGGAAGCTGGGCGCGGAGTCCATGCTCACCATGACCGACATCGAGGGCCTTCTGCGGGACAAAAACGACCCCGCCACCCTCATCACGCGCCTGACCGTCTCCGAGGTGCCGGAGCTTACCGCCCAGGGGATCATCTCCGGCGGCATGATCCCCAAAATACAGTGCTGCGTGGAGGCCATCCGCCGGGGCGTCCGCAAGGTCTTTATCATCGACGGACGCCTGCCCCACTCCATTTTGATGGAGCTTCTCACAAACGCCGGCATCGGCACCATGTTTACCGCGTGAGGTGAAGGATCATGGATATGGATATTAAAGCGCTTGATAAGGAATATGTGGCGAACACCTACGGCCGCGCCGACGTGGTTTTCACGGAGGGCCGCGGCGCGGAGGTCTTTGACCACCGGGGCCGCCGCTATCTGGACCTGGGGGCCGGGATCGCCGTGAACGTCTTTGGCGTGGCGGACCCCGTTTGGGCCGCGGCGGTGACGGAGCAGGTGTCAAAGCTTCAACATATGTCCAACTTATATTACACCGAACCCTGCGTGAAGCTTGCCAGGCTCCTGTGCGAAAAAACCGGGTTTAAGAAGGTCTTTTTCGGAAATTCCGGGGCGGAGGCCAACGAGTGCGCCATTAAGACGGCCCGGAAGTGGGCCTTCGACAAGTACGGGGACTTCGGCCACAGCACCATCATCACCCTGAAAAACAGCTTCCACGGCCGCACGGTGACCACCCTCTCCGCCACGGGGCAGGACGCCTTCCACACCAAATTCGGCCCCTTTACCCCCGGCTTTGTCCACGCCAGCGCCCAGGACGCGGGGGAGGTCCGGGCCTTCGCCGAAAAGGGGGACTGCTGCGCGGTGATGCTGGAGCTTGTCCAGGGCGAGGGCGGCGTGGTGCCGCTGACGCGGGACTATGTGGACGAGGTGGTGAGCATCGCCCGTGAGTACGGTCTTCTCCTCATCGTGGACGAGGTGCAGACGGGCAACGGGCGCACCGGGACGCTCTACGCCTACGAGCAGTACGGCTTCATGCCGGACATCGTCTCCACGGCCAAGGGCCTGGGCGGCGGACTGCCGCTGGGCGCGTGCCTTCTGGGGGAGCGGGTGGAGCACACCCTGGGGGCGGGCGACCACGGCTCCACCTTCGGCGGAAACCCGGTGAGCTGCGCCGGGGCCGTCAGCGTCATCCAGCGGATAGACCAAAAGCTCCTTGAGGACGTCCGGCGCAAGGGTGAATACATCAAAAAGGCGCTGGAGGGCGCCAAGGGCGTCAAAGCCGTCACGGGCCTGGGCCTGATGGTGGGCATCCTCTGCGACAAGCCCGCCGGAGAGGTGGCAAAGGCCGCGCTGGCGCGCGGGGTGGTGGTCCTCACCGCCCACGAGAAGGTGCGGCTGGTGCCGCCCCTGACCATAACCGACGAACAGCTCAGGGAAGCTGTGGAAATTCTTAAAGAGGTGATCGGAGCATGAAACATCTGCTGAAATTGGGCGACCTTACCAAAGAGGAGATCCTTGACCTTCTGGGGCTGGCCGACCAGCTCAAATTTGAGCGCAAGAACAACATCCCCCACCCGCTGCTCACGGGAAAGACCCTGGGCATGATCTTCCAGAAATCCTCCACCCGCACCCGCGTCTCCTTCGAGGCGGGGATGTATCAGCTGGGGGGCAACGCCCTCTTTTTAAGCTCCCGCGATCTGCAGATCGGCCGGGGCGAGCCGGTCCAGGACACCGCCCGGGTGCTGAGCCGCTATCTGGACGCCATCATGATCCGCACCTACGAGCAGGCGGAGGTGGAGGCCCTGGCACAGTACGGCTCCATCCCCATCATCAACGGCCTCACCGACTACGCCCACCCCTGCCAGGTGCTGGCCGACCTCCAGACCATCCGGGAGTACAAGGGTACGCTGGCGGGCAGGAAGCTTGCCTTCATCGGCGACGGCAACAACATGGCCAATTCCCTCATCGTGGGCGGTATCAAGACGGGCATGAGCGTCGCCATCGGCTGTCCCCACGGGTATGAGCCGGACGCGGACATCGTCAAATGGGGCCGTGAAAACGGGGACCTCACCATCACCGACGACATCTTCGCCGCCGCGAAGGACGCGGACGCCGTCTACACCGACGTGTGGGCCTCCATGGGCATGGAGGACGAGGCCGAGCGCAGAAGGCGCGACTTCGCCGGCTACTGCGTGGATATGAAGCTCATGGGCGTGGCAAAGCCCGACGCCATCGTCCTCCACTGCCTCCCCGCCCACCGGGGCGAGGAGATCACCGACGAGGTGCTGGAGAAGTACGCCGGCTCCGTCTTTGACGAGGCCGAAAACCGCCTCCACGCCCAAAAGGCCGTGCTGGTGCGGGTCATGAAGGGCTGATAGGAGAAAACTTCGGATCCGTGACCGAAAAAAGCCTGCGTGGAAGCGAGTACTTCGCAAGAAGAATGATACAGCGCAAAAGAGAGATCTACCAATGAAAATAAGATGCGTATGGGAACATAACGGCGACGACAGTATTTTGTATGCGGATAACTTTGTCGGAGCATTTACAAGAGGAAATTCCAGAGATATGGCACTTCGGAAAATGCCTGCCGAAATCAAATCCTATCTCAGGTGGAAGGGCGGCTTAATGCCAGACTCCTTTGAACTCGAAATAATTCAGGAAAAGCAGTCTGAGTTGACGGTTTCCGACGCTGATTCAGATGTCCTCTTTGAGGTGGAAAAAGAAGAATTAAGCCTGTCCGAGTATGCGGATTTGAAAGCCCTTGCCTTAAAATCGGCACTTGATTTTTTGACGTTGTATCAGGCAATACCTGATAAGAATAAAAGCTGTCTGCCGGTCAGAGAGACATTCTACGGTCAGGTCCCTCGTACTGCGTTTGAGATGTACGAGCATACAAAGAACGTCAATGAATATTATTTCGATGAGATAGGCGTTTCTGCGGATAATGAAGGCACGATCTTAGAGTGCAGGGAGCGTGGATTTGCCGCACTGGAAAGTCAATCTGATTTCTTGAAAAATACCATCTATCTTGGAAGCTATGACGAAGAATGGTCATTAAGAAAAGTGTTGAGACGTTTTATATGGCACGACAGAATCCATGCAAAGGCTATGTATCGAATGGCAGTAAAAACTTTTGGTTCCGATGTTGTGCCAAACATATTTCTGTTCGATATATAAATTAAAAGTTTGATGAGCAGTTGCAAAACCCTTTAGGAACTAAAGGCCGTGCGTCTATACATACCATGCTTACGAAACGGGCTGAAATGCGCTTTTTGACAGACTTGAAATGGAGAGAACAAATGGAATATATTCGTATAACGAATGACAACATGGACGGGCTTAAAACGCTTCACACAGGGTACAAGCAGGAGATTGGAGAAGAACCGCCTACGGATGAGAACTTTGACAGCCTCACTGAGGCACTTAAAAAGGGGCAAATCATCTTTTACGGGTGTGCTGATGAGGGGAGATTGATTGCCTGCTGCTCCATCACACCAACCTATTCCACATTTAACTACCAAACAGGAGGTGTGTTTGAAGATTTCTACATTGTTCCCGAATATCGGCACAAAGGAATCGCAAGACAGTTAGTCAGATTTGCTTATCAGGAAAGCGGCGTGGGTTCTCTCACAGTTGGATGTGCGGATTGCGACATCAAAATGTATCAGTCCTTAGGCTTTACTATTCCGCTTGGAAATCTGTTCGCGTTTGAGGGTTAAATCGGGATTTGACGGAGAGGATTATTCAATGGATAACGCCGTTAGTTTTTCGCTTGCGCAGGATGGTGATGCAAAAACCATTTCCAATCTTCGTCATGACATATGGGGCACAACGTATCGAGGGATTTATCCTGATGATGCCATCGACGGTTTCGATTTGGAGTGGCATACGCAGCGCGATCTGGCGAGAATCAAGGACCCGTATTTGCGCGTTTATCTTATCCGTTTTGCAGATATGCCCATCGGCTATTTCACCCATAAAACAACAGAGCCAATATATATTGAATCTTTGTATCTGCTGAAAGAATATTAACATCAGGGAATTGGCAGGCGGGCGTTTATGATAGCAGAAAAATATTGTATGGAATGTGGAGCGCTCAAGTATTACTGTAACTGTAACGCGCATAACCACCCCGCGCAAGCCTTCTATCATGCGATGGGAGGCGCTGTCGTTCAACGGGATACGGGGCACAAAAACAAGCAAGAAGATCAACTCACATTTGAATTTAAGGTCAATTAGCCGAATTACATAGGGATAAATTCCAGTTCGCCGGGACGCTGCAAACCCCTTCCGGCTATGGCTCTAACGGGAACAAAAAGGAAATTGACAAAATAAAAGGGCGGTATGGCTTCTGTCCATACCGTCCTTTTTATAGACCGGGCGGGGTCATTTGATGTGGAAACGCTTCACAAGCTCGGTGAAGAGGCGGGTCTTCAGGGTGAAGGCCGTGGCGATGAGCAGGGCGGCGGCGGTGGAGGCCAGGACGATCATGGGCCAGCGGGTCTCGGAAAAGACGAAGAGGGCCACGGCGGAGGCCGCGGCGGCCAGGAGCGCCAAGACGATCAGGGGCATCACGTTGTGACGCTGCTTGGAGACGTTGACGAAGAAGAGGACCGCCAGCACGATGAGCGCCCCGTAGGCCACGATGGGCACCACGAAGGCCGCCCAGCCGGGGTAGATGAGCCGGTCGATGAGGATGAGCAGGATGACGGTCATCACCAGAAGCTTCGCCCCCTGGCTAATGAGGTTGCGCTCCACCAAAGGGGCCTTCAGCACCAGGGTCCAGACCATGTACAGGGACCACAGGACGAGGACGCTCCACGCCTTGCCGCCCAGGATCAGGTTGACCACGGGACAGACCGCCGCCGCGGCCAGGAAGAGAAGGCCGAAGACGGTCCGCACGTACACCATGGCGATGGAGTGCTTTTTGATGTGGGGATAGACGATCTCAAAGTCCATAAAGCTCGCTCCCTGTTACATGGATCTTCAGGCCGGCCCCGGCGAGAAGCTTATAAAGCCGCTCCTCGAAGGAGGGGTCGGCGGTGAGCTTGGCGATGGACAGCGTGGCGGTGCCGTTCACCGTGACCATGGAGACGGCGGCGCGGGACAGGGCCACGGTGCCCAGAACGAAGTCCATCTTTTTGATATGCTCCCTCATGCCCTCCGGCGTCTCCACCACGCCCAAGTTGGAGAGGGTGGTGGTGAAGGCCCGGTCGCCCAGAAAGCCGTAGATGAGCCGGGCCACGGGCCGCTTGATGAAGAGGGGGACCAGCCGGACCGAGCGCACTAACTTCACCGCGCCGTTCATCATCTCCTGCATCTTGTCAAAGGAGACCCCGGCCTTCAGCTGTTGGGCCACTTTGGGGAGGATGGCGTCAAGGGTGGTGATCTCCTCCAACTCTAAGTGGATGTTGGCGTAGAGGGAGAAGTTGCGCAGGGTCCTGGAGTCGAAGTGGTTGCGCATATTGACGGGTACCTGGATGTGGACCGCGCCGTGCTGACGGTCCGTCGCCGCCTTGCAGGCGATGAACATCATGGAGGCGATGAGGGCGGTGACGGAGGCGTCCCGTTCCCGCGCCGCCGTGCGGAGGGCCTGGGCGTCCATGTCGAAGTGGATCACCTGGCAGGGCTTCACCCTGGAAAGCCGCCCGCCCATCTGGAGGGCCGGTTTATCCACAAAGCCGGAGGACTTGCGCCCGGAGACGTGCTTTGAAAAGTCGTCCGCCGACTCGGAGGCGTCGGGCAGCGCGTCGATGTCCAGCACGCCCAGCTCCGCCGGGACCTGGGCCCCCAAAAGGCGCAGATACTCCGCCGTCAGGCTCTTGAGGAAGATCATGCCGCCAGTGCCGTCGGTGAGGATGTGGAAAAACTCGCAGCTGATGCGGTTCTTGTAGTAGAGGACCCGGAAGGACTTGGAGCCTGTCATGGAGACGTTGATGCCGGCGCAGGGGACGGTGGACTCCGGCTCCACGGGGAAGCGCCGCTTCGCCGCGTCTATGTAGTGCCAGAAGACGCCGTTTTTGATGGTGGTGGCGAAGAAGGGGAACCGCTTGATGGTGAAGGTCAGGGCCATCTGCAAAAGCTCCGGCACCACCTCCCGGTCTAAGGTGACGGACAGCCGGAAAACGGCCATCTGCCTGTGGTTCATGCTCAGGGGGTACACCTTGGCCGCCGCGTCCAGGGGGAACCAGCCGTCCGCCGGGCGGGAGTAGAAGCCCCCCAGCTTCTCCGGGGAGAGAAGCTCCAGCGCCCTGGAAAGGGGCACGCCGTTTTGGCAGTACCACAAAAGGGCGTTCTCAAAATCCCGGACGATGGGCCGCTTCCACTCGCGGGAGAGGCGCAGATGCTGGTCCAGCAGACGGAAGAAGGTGTCCACGCTCCCGCGCTCCGCCTCCGGCATCTGTTGGATAAACCGCGCGTATTCAGTTGTCCCGCGTTTTTTTGCCATATCCGCCCTCCACCGGGAAAACTACCTGACAGTATAGCAAAATTTCCGCTCCAGCGCAAGAGGCCGGGGGAGAAAAAGCGTCCCGCCCCGGCCAGGGGGACGGTTTGTCCGGGAAAAAGGGGGAAAAAAGAGGCCCGCGGGTGTGCCGATGCACAATTTCACCCGGAGAAACGGGGAAAAAACCGTCATTCTGTACCCTTGACATTCGGCGAAAAAAAGAATAAAATTTTTCACGTGGGCGCTTTATTTGCGCAAAACAATAGGGAATTAAATTTCGGAAGGAAGAGAAAAATGAAAAAGCTTTATAAACTGCTGGCCGTCGTCCTGGCGATCAGCGCCATCCTCACCTTCGCCGCCGCCTGCGGACAGAAGAACGACGCCTACAACGTGGGCATCTGCCAGCTGGCCCCCCACCCGGCCCTCGACCAGGCCACCCAGGGCTTCAAGGACGCCCTGGTTGAGGCTCTGGGCGACAAGGTGACCTTTGACGAGCAGAACGCCGGCGGCGAGGCCGCCAACTGCACCACCATCGTGGACGGCTTCATCTCCGAGAAGGTGGACCTCATCCTGGCCAACGCCACCGCGTCTCTGACGGCCGCGGCCTCCGCCACCGACACCATCCCCATCCTGGGCACCGCCATCACCAACTACGGTGTGGCGCTGAATCTGGACACCACCGAGGACAAGGTCCTGGGCGGCAACATCTCCGGCACCTCGGACCTGGCGCCCCTTGACCAGCAGGCGGCCATGGTCCAGGAGCTTTTCCCGGACGCGAAGAACGTGGGCCTGCTCTTCTGCTCCGCCGAACCCAACTCCGTCTACCAGGTGGAGACCATCAAGGGCTACCTGGAGGGCATGGGCTACACCTGCGAAAACTACGCCTTCACCGACGTCAACGACCTGCCCGCCGTGACCCAGGCCGCCTGTGACAGCTGCGACGTCCTCTACATCCCCACGGACAACACCGCCGCCGACAACACCGAGACCATCGCCAACATCGTCCTGCCCGCCAAGGTGCCCGTTGTGGCCGGCGAGGAGGGCATCTGCAAGGGCTGCGGCGTGGCGACCCTGTCCATCAGCTACTATGAGCTGGGCCAGATCACCGGGCGCATGGCCGCCGACATCCTCACCGGGAAGACCTCCGTGTCCGAGTCGGCCATCGGCTTCGACACCACCCTGGACAAGATGTACAACGCCGCCAACTGCGAGGCGCTGGGCCTCACCATGCCCGAGGGCTACAAGGCCATCGCCGAGTGATCGCGCACTCTGACCGAAAAGAGCGGGAAAGGGGTCCCCATTCCCGCCCTTTTCGTTTTTTCGTTTAAAAAGCTTCGGGAGGACGGATCATGAACATTATCCAGTCGTTTATCAACTCGCTCCCCAACGCCTTTGGACAAGGGCTGATATGGGGCATCATGGCCATTGGCGTCTACATCACCTATAAGATCCTGGACATCGCCGACCTTACGGTGGACGGCTCGCTGACCACGGGGGGCGCTGTGTGCGCGGTCCTCATCACCCTGGGCTGGGACCCCTGGCCGGCGCTGCTGATGGCGATACTCGCCGGTATGCTGGCCGGCCTCATCACAGGGCTTCTCCATACCGCCTGCGGAATACCGGCCATTCTGGCGGGCATACTGACACAGCTGGCCCTCTACTCGCTGAACCTGCGCATCATGGCCATCGGGGATACGGCGGCCACCAAGGCCTCCCTGGCCCTCAGCCCGGACAGGAACACCCTGATGGTCTCCTCCCGGTTCGTGCGCAGTCTGGGGCTGAACAACCCGCTTATCCTGCTGGTGATCGCCGTGGCGGCGGTCATCGCGCTCCTTTACTGGTTCTTCGGGACGGAGCTGGGTTCCTCCCTGCGCGCCACAGGGGCCAACAGCCACATGGCCCGCGCCCAGGGTATCAACACCGACAAGGCCAAGGTGCTGGGGCTTGTGGTCTCCAACGGGCTGGTGGCCCTGTCCGGCGGCCTGCTGGCCCAGTACTCCGGCAGCAACACCATCGACATGGGCCGCGGCGCCATCGTCATCGGCCTTGCGGCGGTGATCATCGGAGAGGTGCTTTTCAAGAAGGTGTTCCGCAACTTTGCGCTGAAGCTGCTCTCCGCCGTGTTCGGGGCCATCATCTACTACATGGTCATCACGCTTGTGCTCAGGCTGGGGCTGGAGTCCACGGACCTGAAGCTCCTCACCGCCGCCGTGGTGGCCGTGTTCCTGGCGATCCCCCATGTAAAGAAGAAGTATTTCGGCAAAAAGCCGGGGAAGGGAGGCAAGGCCCATGCTTGACGTGATCGGGATCCGCAAGACCTTCAACGCCGGGACGGTCAATGAAAAGACGGCCCTGCAGGGCGTGGACCTGCACCTGGAGGACGGGGACTTTGTCACTGTCATCGGCGGAAACGGCGCGGGGAAATCCACCCTGCTCAACGCCGTGGCCGGCGTCTGGGCCGTGGACGAGGGGACCATCTCCATCGACGGCACGGACGTGACGCATCTTGCCGAGCATAAGCGGGCAAAGTACATCGGCCGGGTCTTTCAGGACCCCATGATGGGCACGGCGGCCTCCATGCAGATCGAGGAAAATCTGGCCCTGGCCGCCCGCCGTGGACAGCGGCGCACCCTGAAGCGGGGCATCACCGCCAAAGAGCGCGGCGAGTACCGGGAGCTTCTGAAGATCTTGGACCTGGGGCTGGAGGACCGCCTCACCACGAAGGTGGGCCTGCTCTCCGGCGGACAGCGCCAGGCGCTGACCCTGCTGATGGCTACGCTCAAGCGGCCCAAGCTTTTGCTGCTGGACGAGCACACCGCCGCCCTTGACCCCAAGACCGCGGCGAAGGTGCTGGACGCCACCGAGCGGATCGTGAAGAAGGACGACCTGACCACGCTGATGATCACCCACAATATGCGCGACGCCATCGTCCATGGGAACCGCCTCATCATGATGTTCGAGGGGAAGATCGTCCTGGACATCTCCGGGGAGGCGAAAAAGCACCTGACGGTGGAGGAGCTGCTGGCGCGGTTCGGCCAGACCACAGGGTCGAACGAGGCGGACGACAAGCTGCTGCTGGGGTGAGGACCGTGAAAAAACCGGCCATTGCGGCGCTTTTGGCGGCCCTGCTCCTGCTTCTTGCCTCCTGCGGCCTTCTCACGGACGGCCTGAATAGCGCGGAGAGCGGCGGGAGCGAGTACTCCGCCCCCGGCGAGGTCAACGAGTATGCCGGCGCCCTGCCGGACAACACCGCCGCCCAGCCGGACGGCGGGGAGAACGATTTTCAGGGGGAAGAGTCCTCCAACAAAGAGGACTGGAAGCCGGCGTACAACGAGTACTACTACGACGTGGAGAACGTGGTGCTGTACCTGGAGGCCTACGACCAGCTGCCCCCCAACTACATAACCAAGGAGGACGCCAACGAGCTGGGCTGGACCGGCGGAAGCGTGGAGAACTACATGGACGGCGGCGCCATCGGCGGGGACAGGTTCGGCAACTACGAGGGCCTCCTGCCAAAGGCCGACGGGCGGGTGTACACCGAGTGCGACATCGACACCGACGGCTATGCCTCCCGCGGCTCGCGCAGACTGGTCTACTCCAACGACGGGCTTTACTTCTACACCGCCGACCACTACGAGAGCTTCACGCCCGTCACCGTGGAAAACGGCAAGGTCTCCCTGGGGGAGTGACACAGCAGAGACAAAGATAAATTGTCAAAAAAGCAGCCCGCAAAGCGGGCTGCTTTTTCGTCTGAAAAACGCGATAGGTCACGCAAACGCGCCGGAGCCTTTGCCGCCGGGAGCGCGCCGCGCGGTCACAGGTCCTCCTGATAATAGTGAATGACCGCATCCCGCGTCTGCTCACATAAGTGGTATAAAACGGGATTGCTGATTATAATGGGATAATCCGGGTTCTCCTCCAGGAGAGAAATAAAAGAAGTGACATACCTGGAGTATTCTGAGGGGACATCAACGCCCTGAGCCTGAAGAAAAGCCAGCTTCTCCTCGGTGGTCATATCAGATAACGCTCTTTTATCAGATGATGAGATTTGACTACTGTTTCGTTGATAATAGTTGTTGACCGCATCCCGCGTCTGCTCACATAAGCGGTATAAAACGGGATTGCTGATTATAATGGGATAATCCGGGTTCTCCTCCAGGAGAGAAATAAAAGAAGTGACATACCTGGAGTATTCTGAGGGGACATCAACGCCCTGAGCCTGAAGAAAGGCCAGCTTCTCCTCGGTGGTCAAAGTGGATAACGCCGTTTTGCCGGATGGCGAGGGGCCGGCGTTCGATGAAGCCGAGTGGAAAGAGGGGATTGCTATAAGAGCCGCGGCGAAAATAAGCACCAATATGCGCTTTTTCATGGTTCATACCTCCAGTCCGTTTTTTCAAATCAAAGGGACCCAGCAGGACAGCCGCCGGCGGACGGCCAGACGCATACGCCCGCCCATAAATAGTCTATATACATCATTATGACATACATTTGAAAAGGATGCAAGGACCGCGTGGCAATGAGATGAAAACATTTTGTGAACACGGGGACGGCGGCCGGGAATACCCGCCGTGTTTCGGGCGTTTATGTAAGCCCCGCCCATCGGTCCGCCAGGGCCTCCAGCACACCCTTCAGCGCCGAGGTCTTGTACTCTCCGCCCAGATACGTGATATGCGCCATCAGCGGCCCCTTCACCGCCACGGCCTCCACGCCGCCCTCCACGATCCAGGCGGCGTCCAGACCCTCGATGTCCACGGGGGCATACTCGTGGCTCCGCTGGATCCTGTCCGCCGTCAGGCAGTCCACCCAGTCCATGGGGTCCAGCCAGGGGGCCAGCCGGTACACGTCCTCATAGATGGTGGCGGCCACGTGGCCGGGGTCCTCCACATACTCCCGGACGTCCCAGTACTCGCACAGGAAGGTCCGGGTGTGCCACCGGCGGCTGGTGCTGCCCATGAAGTCGGTGCGCTCCCCGGTCCAGCCCAAGTCGCTGAGGACGATGTACGGCCCGTCGGGCTGCGTTGGCAGGCCGCCGTGCTGGATGGTGACCAGCTGCAGCGCCGTCAGCGCCAGGCACAGGAAAGAGGCCCAGCGAAGGCCGTGGACCAGGACAAAGCGGACGCGGCCCCGGCCCTTGGGGGCGTGGTCCAGGGGGACGCCCTTTTTCAGCCGCCGGTAGGCGCGGCTGATCTGCCAGTGATTGACAGTGTCCTCCACAAAGGCGGAGATCAGCAGCAGGCAGTAGGCCACGACCAGCGCCGGCAGCAGGAGCAGCTCCCGCCGCAATCCGGGGACGGCCTCGACGGCCCTGCCGTTGAGAGAGAAGAGAAGCGATGCAAACAGCGCAATAAGCCCCAGGGAGATCAGCGTTCCGAGCAGCATCTTCCGGCGAAGGCCTTTCATGGTTTTGGCCTGCTGCCGGGGGTCCTGGTAGAACTCCGGCGCGCCGTTCCCCTCCGGGGACCTGAAATAGTGGAGCATCCCACGGCTGGTGACGTACTCCCAGCCGCAGTCCTCAAAAACAGCCGTCTGCTCCTCTGGAAGACCGTCCGAAAGCGACGTGTCCGCCACCTCCACCCGGTAGCGGGCCTTACCGGGTTCCACCCGCTCAAACCTGCTGCGGTACACGCCGCGCTTCACGAGCCGCCAACCCCTGGCTTCCATGTCCTCGTAAAATTTTTCGTTCTCCCCCAGGGCGTAATCGCCGGGGTGGAGCTTATATTTGATCCTCATGCCCGTCCTCCTCCAGTATCTTCGCGTCCGTGACCACGCGCTTTAAACGGTCGTACTCCGCCATCAGCGCCGCCCGCCCGGCCTCGGTGATCTTGTAATTCTTCCGTCGGCCGTCCTCGCCGGTAAAGACGATCCAGCCGTCCTTCAGCATCCGCCTGAGCACGCCGTAGAGCGTCCCCGGCCCCATCACCAGCCGCCCGCCGGAGAGCTCCCGGATACGGCCCATCATCCCGTACCCGTGCCCCGGCCGCAGCAGCGCCAGCAGAATGTAAAACATGGCCTCCGTCATCGGTTCCTGATTCATCCTCTTCGACTCCCACCAATAGTATGCGCCTCGATATATCGTACCTCATAATACTCCCCTTTCCCCCTCCTGTCAAGAGGGAATCTCGCACGCCGCCCCATTGCCCGTGCGATGATTCAGGCCGAAGGGGTTAAATGTGTCACCGGCACCCAAAAAGCGGCCCCGCAGGGGCCGCTTTTTTTACCCAGAGGGTTATTTCCTCAGTGGCCCGTTTGAGCAGCAAAAACCGCTTCCCCATCCGCTCGCCTGATTGATTGAGAAAAAATTTCTCAAATTTTTTCATTCTTCCTATTGACTTGTTCACGGGTGAACATGATGTAATTATGATGAAAAATGGTAAAACAGGATTTGTCAAGGGCATAACGAAAGCTTTATCAGGGCTGGGCCGGCCCAGCCTGGTCCGTGGGGAACCCCACGGACAGAATGGACTCTCACTACCCATTTGAATGCGAGGATGGGAAGATAAAAAAACAAATCATGGGCGCGTCGCCTGCGATGTGTCTGCCGCAGGGCCAATTATCAACGGCAACTTGGGCGGCAACGCCGATAGCCGGCGAGAACGGCGATTACAACGAAACGGAGGGGCTATTATGAAAAGGATCAGGATCAAGCGAATCGTGGCTTTCACGCTGATCATGTGCATGGCCGCCATGCTGCTGCCGGAGGTATTCCGTTTTGTCAGCGCGGATGACTCCGGCACCGAAAAGACGGTGATCGGCTTCGAGGCGCTGGACAGTTCCTGCGCGGAGCAGAGCGCCCCTCTGGGCCGGGACCAGGACGCGCTGGTCCGCGACGGCCTGCTCATCCTGCCCTCCTCGCTGACGGCCTGGATCCTCGTCCCCGGTGAACCCCAGGTGGAACCCGGCCCCGGCTTCGATGGCCCGGAGATCTTCGATGAGAGCGCCGGGGGCGGCAATGACGAAGGCGCTCCCACCCAGCCTGAGGCCGACCCCGAAACGGTGCGCAAGGCCGTGGAGATACCCGTCACCTGGCCAGAGGTCATTGACGGCGAGACTGAGGGCGTGTTTGTCCTGAAACCCCGCCTCTCCGAGGAGTATGTCCTGGGAGAGGGCGTCAGCGCGCCCACCATCACCGTCACCGTGGCGGACGTGGGGGCCGATGGGGGCACAGAGGCGGGGAGGCTCCTCCGGGAGTTTCTTGACGCCTGGTTCCCCGGCGTCGCGCTGGACGGCATTCCCACCGCCGCCCTCGCCATGGACAAGGACGCCCTTCTCAACATGATTGCGGATTACGAGCAGGTCCTTGCCGCTGCGGAGGAGGACGGAACAGCCGATGACGCCTTCACCGCCCTCATGGACGCCCTCCGGGCGGGCATTGACGGCGCTCTGGCGGCCCTCCCCATGGAGGGGCCGGTACGGCTGCATGAGCTGCCCATGATGGACGCGATCTCGGCGGGAGCGGTGAATCTGCAGTATATTGACGGCAGCGGCACAGCCTTTATTTATCACGGTTTTGAGGAGACAAAGAGCTTTTCGCCCGGTGAGGACTACGCCTTCCTGAACAACCAATTCGACGGGGGCGACGCCGTCAGCGCCCTGGGTTCCGGCGCGATCCTCAAGGCGACAACGACTGAAAACAACTCCATAAAGTATATGCAAAAAAAATACCCCGGGGCTACGGTCGAGGTCTATGTGGACGTGATCCAGAAGGGCCGGGATTTTGACTACTGCAAGCACGGCGGCCTTTACAAGATGCCGGATACCTCCCCGGCCGAGTACCGCTACTTCTGCTGGGCAGGCGGCGCGCAGGACTGCGGAGCCTACTATGCCTATACCTACAAGACCTCGGAGATTGAAGCGAAGGACGTGAGCGCGCAGCTGAAGGATGTGACAAAACAGGGGTCCAACAGCTCCGCCGACTACACCGTTATCCTGACCTATGACACCGGGAAGACCGTCACCCTGGACCCCAGCGGCTACACGGTCTCCGCTGACGCGTCCACGGGCGTGGTCAAATTCAAAATCACAGATAACGACGGGAAAACTATTACCGCCAGCTTCCAGGGGCCTGCGGCGATCCATTATTCGGACGGCGGAAAGTCCGGCGTGATGAACCTGCCCACAACGCAGTATGAATGGCCGGGGAGCAGCGTCACCCTCGCCGCCGGCACGCCCACCCGCGCCGGGTATGCGTTTACGCAGTGGCAGGATCAGAACGGAAATACATACGCGAGCGGGGGAGCGATAAGCTCTTTCAAAACTTCTCTGACTATGACGGCCCAATGGAGGGACACTCAGCCCCCGGAATTTACCTATGAACAGGTGGAAGTGAAGCTGGGCGCAACCCAGGCGGAAGTGGCCGACAAGGTGAAACCGGCGCTGACCATCACCGACAACGAGCCGGTGGAGGAGTGCAAAGTCGAAGTGACAATGGAGGACGGCGCTACCAACATCGCCGGAGAGCGGCAGGTCACCGTTACGGTGACGGACAAGGCGGGGAACAAGACGGAAAAGCAGGTCACCGTGACCGTCACCGCCTCGGCTCTGGCGCTGACAACGCCTACCTTCGACAGCGATGCGAAGACCCTGACCGCACAGCTCGCTTCCCCCGGCGAGGACACGATCACCGAGACGGGCCTTGTCTGGGGCATCATGACCGCCCCCACTACCGCCCTCAACAACGGCAAATTTGCGACCACCCCGGCTGTGACGACGGCGGGCGGCGAGATCAAAACGACCCCGGACATCACCGAGGGCGTGACTTACTATGCCCGCGCCTACGCCATCGCCGGGGGCGTGACCTATTACAGCGAGCAGATGACCTTTGGCATCGGTGCGGCCAATTACGGGACGTTTACCATTTCCTATACCAGCGGCAGTACCTTCACCGTCACCAGGACCGGCGGTACCGACGGCGAGCAGACCGTCTATTTCCGCACCGTCAACGGCTCCGCGGTGGGCGGCACCCACTTTGACCATAAGGCCGGGGCGCTGACGTTCGGGCAGGGAGAGACAACGAAGACCATCACCATCACGGAGAAGGGCGTGGCCACGGCATACAACGGCCAGACCGCCACGGCCTACTCCAATGCCGACCGCACCTACTCAGTGGAGATCTACCGGGTCACCGGCGGCGGCACGCTGGGGTCGACCACCCGCGCCTCCCGGACCATGAGCAAGGACAATGGGCACACGATGGACAGGAATTGCTATGTGGCGAAAAAGGACACCGTTTATAGCTCAAGCAGTAAAATCGACGATAGTCATAGTGGGTTTAAAGATATTTTTACCATGCAGCGCAATTACATACAAACACAATATTTGACCTACCTGAAGGCGACCGCCGACTACTATGAAATGCGCATGAACGCGCAGGTGCGCGAGGAGGCAGACGGCTATGAGTGGGTGCGCTTCACCTCGGGCAGCGAGATTGCGATCATTGAGTTTGAAATAGACCCCAGCGGAAAACATACGAGTTGGACGAGCACTTGGCTTCCCAGGGCGAAGGGCACCACAGAGAATGTCGTAAAGATTACCGACTTCCAGAGCATAAACCCCGTAGAGAGCAAAATGGGCCTTGGCTTTGTCTATCAGTTTACCATCTCCGCCGACCCCATCACAGTGGGGATCCAGGCCACCGGCAGTTCGACCGATAAATGGGAATTGGGCACCTGCGAGCAGGAGAGCGTCTACTATGACAGCAAGGAGCCCAAGCTTCTGGCCATCGCCCCCATGCCGGATTCCACCTACAAGGTGGGGGATCAGTTTGTGGTGTCCCTGATCTTTGACGAGATCGTGGACGCTGCGAACACCGGGAACGAGAATCTCAACAAGATCACGGTACATACCACCTGGGGCGACGCCACCTATTCTGGCGGCGCGGACACTAACGTGCTCTACTTCACCGGCACGGTGAAGGCCGGGGCCAGCGGGAACCTGTCTATCACCAGCGTAGACAATATCGGCCTTGTGAGGGATATGTGCAGCGCCAACGGCACCGCCAGCAGCGCCTCCTCCGGCATGAACACAAGCTCCAAGGTGGACGGCAACCAGCCGAATATCACCGTTACCTCCAATGGCGTCACGGACGGCGTGGGCAAGGCGACGGTGACGGTGAATGAGAACAAGACATTTACCACCTCCATGCGGTATGTATGGTCCAATTCCGAGACGATGCCCGCCACCGGCTGGGTAGACGCCACCTCCGCGGAGCTTGCCGCCGCGAAAAAAGGCGGGCTGACGTTATCGACCCGGCAGGAGCCGGGGAGCGGCAATAACGGCAAGTGGTATCTCCATGTGCTGGCGTCCTACGAGGACACGGGCGCATCCACCTATCAATGGGCCGTGGTGGATTTCGGAACCCCGGAGCATCCCACAAATCCCACCCCTCCCGCGCTTTCGCTGACGGCCTCCACCGACAATACAAGCTGGGCCACCAGCCGGGACATCACCGTAACGGCGGCCAACGGCGAGACCCTTGAATATCACAGAGAGGGAGTTTCCGGCTGGACGAAGATCACCCCCGCCACCGGCGGCACGGTGAAAGTCACCGAAAACGGCACCTATACTTTCCGCCTCCTGCGCGGCGACGACATGGAGACGGTGACAGTGACGGTGGAGCGCATCGACACCAAGGACCCATCCGCCTCTGTGGGGGCGCTCTCCGAGGAGGGGTCCACTGCCACCCCCAAGGCGGGCGTCTATACCCGAATTGCCCTGCCCGTCACCTTCTCCGACGCTGAATCCGGCGTTGCCAGGGTGGAATATGCCTGGACGGATTCGGCCGCTGATCCGGGAAGCTGGCAGACTCTTTCGGACATTGCCTCCGGCAGTGCCACGCTCACTTACACCGCCACCGAGAGCGCGGAGACCGCAAAATATCTGCATATCCGGGTGACGGACAAGGTGGGCCACACCTACGCCGCCGTCTCGCCTGCAAGCTATACGGTGATCGCCCAGAGCGCGCTGAACGGCAACGCGCCGATAATCGCGCTGGGCGAAGTCCCCGCAAAGTGGATCAACGACAGCGTGACCCTGACTTGGACGGTTACAAACGTTGCCGGCAGGCATTTCAAGGTCACTCTGCCCGATGGCAGCGTGCTTGAGGACACGGAGTACGGTACGGTTCGGGTCACGGAGAACAGCTCCGTCACCGTGACGGTGGAGGATCTGGACTATGGCGGGATCAGCACCGACACCGCTAATGTTGACTGCATCGACGTCACACCGCCCACGGTGGACGTACCATTGATTTCCACCGATTGGACGAAGGGGACGCCCACCGTCACCTTCACCGCGAGAGACACCCAAAGCGGCGTGGGCAAGGCGTATTATAAGATCATGAGTGACACTGCCCACCCCACGGACCTTATAGAATTTAGCGGTACCGATTACACGGTGACGCTTGATGAAGCCTCCACGCCCACGCCCGGTGAGTACTACGTCTATTATAAGTTCTGCGACCAGTCCCCCAGCGATTGGGAGACTACCGGGCGGGACACCAATTTCAAGGAAGGCTTCGCCGGCCCCTTTAAGATCGACCGCGCCGCGCCCACGGTGACGGTGGGGACCATCGAGGACGGCTGGTACGGCGCGGCCCCGTCCGTCAGCCTCACTTCGTCAGATGAGCACGCGGGCGTAACAAGCTTTGCGTACGCCATCACGACCACCAATTCTGCCCCCGCGCCGGCAGAGCTTACCCCGCTTGATACCGCCGGCGGGAGCGTGACCGTGGGCGAAACGGAGAACGGCACCTTCTACATCTATTACGAGGCCGTGGACAACGCCGGGAACGTGGCCGCCGGCTGGTCCGCCGCCATCCGTGTGGACAAGCAGACGCCTACGCTGACCGTCAGCGGCGGGAAGACCGGCAACCCGGACAAAACCGAGCAGACCCTGAGCGTCGAAAGCCACTTCGGCCTCTCCGGCGGCACGGTGACAGTGACAAAGCCGGACGGCTCCACCGAGACCGTCCCCGGTGATACCTGCACCGTGACGGCGGCGGGGACGTATGTGTTCACCGCCACGTCAAATTCCGGCCTCACTGTGACGCAGACGGCGGTGATATACGCCGTCAGCTTCGACGGCAACGGCGCCGCCGCAGATCCCGCCAAACAGCTTGTGGCCAGCGGCGGAAACGCTGTGGAGCCGGACAAGCCCACCCTCGCCGGGCACACCTTTGTGGAGTGGGAAAAGGGCGGCGCGACATATGACTTCGGTTCCACCGTCACCGCCGATGTGTGCCTGAGCGCCAAGTGGACCCTGAATCCGCCCACGGTGAACCTGACCGCCGATAAAAATACCGCCGTGTACAACAACGGAGAGCCGGTCATCACCCTGACCGCCGCGCCCTCCCATACAGCGACAGATACCGTCACCTACACCTATGCATGGTTCAAGGACGGCGTGAAGATCGAGGGCGCCGGCGGCGGCACCTACACCCTCGACTCCTTCGACGACAACGGGGTCTACAAGGTGGAGGTCACAGCCCACTGCGATCACTCCCTCACCTCGGAGACAGTGACTTCCGGCACTGTCACGGCCACGGTTACCGCCGCAAAGCCGGACATCACC
The DNA here is from genome assembly GCA_947627715.1 of uncultured Oscillospiraceae bacterium. GTDB lineage: Bacteria > Bacillota > Clostridia > Oscillospirales > Oscillospiraceae > RUG626. The sequence goes on along the minus strand of CANQXK010000015.1, from coordinate 12,509 downwards.
GCCCCCACGGTCGCCACGCTCACCTACGGCGACGAGCTGACAGATGGGCTTCTTAAAGGCGGCTCTGCCTCCCTCAACGGGAAGCCTGTAGCGGGAACCTTCGCCTGGGAGACGGCGGGGCAGCACCCCGCCGCCACCACGGGGACGGAGTATAATGTGGTTTTCACGCCGGAGGACGGGGATAACTACCAGCCGGTGATCTTCCCTGTGACCGTCACGGTGAACAAAAAGACGCTGACGCCCTCCGTGGCGGAGGATCAGGTGCCCGGCGGAGAGTATGACGGGACGCTCCACAGCCACGGAAGCGCGGACGGGGAGATCGTCCTCGCCGGCGCGGTGCTTGACGAAGCGCCCACCGCCCACGGGCAGGTGGCGTTCGTGACCCGTGACGCGGGGGAGAACAAGCCCGTCAACGTCACGGAGATCGCGCTGGACGGCGACTGGGGCGACAACTATGAACTCAGCACCACCGCGCTCACAAACGCCCCCTCCCAAGCCACGGTGACGCCGAAGGAGCTGTCTGTCGTCTGGCACTTCTCAAACGCCGGAGACGGGAAGACAGATGCGACCGCCGAATGGGACGGGATCTATTACACCGGCAAAAATGTCACCATCACCGCCGAGGCCACGGGCCTTGTTGCCGGTGACGAGTGCGCCCTCACCGTGGGGGAGAACGGCGTCCAGACGGATGCCGGGACGTACACGGCGAAGGTCACGGATCTCAGCAACAAAAACTACAAGCTGCCCGGCGGCATCACGCGGGAATACACCATCCGTAAGGCGCCCGTCACCTTCGCTATCGGCGCCGAGGTCAAGCCCGTCCATGACTGGACAACGGAGGCTAATACGGATCCCAACCCCGGCGGCTATGTCATTGCCGGGGACGCCGACCCCGCTGTCTGGAACGATTTTGCCCTGACCATGACCTATGACAGCCTGGAGCACCGGGCCAACGTCCGGCAGGACGGCGGCGTCTCAATGGGCGGCGGCCTGTTCTCCGTGAGCTATAAGCGGGTGGAGGACGCCGCCGGGAACGCCGTCACCGAGGACGCCGGCGAAACCTTCCGAGCCGCCGGGACCTATGAGATCTGGGTGACCCTGACGGAGGACGCCCACAACTTCATGTTTGCGGGGGAGGAGCCGGAGACGCGGACGCTGTGCATCGGCGCCGTCACGGTAAAGCCCTATGAGGTGCGGGTCACCTGGCAGAACCTGACCTTCGTTTACCACGGCCACAAGATGCACCCCACAGTGCGGGTGGAAAACGCCTTCCTGGCTGACGAACAGCCCGATGAGGAGAAGAAGCAGGGATTCCTGAAGGACCCCTCGACTTTCCATGAGGACCTGATGGCCTTTGCGGTCACCGACTCTGCCGACGCGAACAATTACCTCGTGGCGGTGACCCTCTACGGAAGCGAGGCCGGGAACTACACCGTCTCCAACCCCACCGCGGCGGTGGTCATCCAGCCCGCGCCGGTGGTCTTTGAGGTGACGAACAACGAGTGGCTCTATCATGAGAATGAGGAACAGGATCGGGACGTGACCCTCACCGCCGCCTGGGGCGAGGTGACCAACGCCCCGGACACCGTGGTGGGCGACGGCTATCCCGGCGCGGGGACCAAAATCACCCTGAGTAACCTGGGCGTGACCGCCGCTGACATCCAGTACCGCCTGTCGGACGGGACCGTGGTGGACAATCCCACCGAGATCGGCACCTATCAGGTGTGGGTGCAGATCCCCAACGCCAACTTCCGCCACGCCAGCACCGCCGGCGGCGATTTCCATAACGTGGGCGTTCTGCGCATCGCCGCAAACGACCACCAGGCGACCTACACCGTCACCTTCGATCCCGGCCGGGACGAGCGGGGGAACCGATTCAACGATGTCAAGGTGCCCGATCCCATGACGGGCCTCATCCCCACCCAGGAGATCACCCTGCCCCCGGCGCCGGAAAATGCGCCGGCGGGGTATGTCTTCGCCGGATGGAGCCGGGGCGGGGCGCTGTATCAACCCAACGAGGAGTTCTACATGGCCTATTCCAATGTGACCTTTGAGGCCAGGTGGACGAAAGAGATCTTCAGCATCGCCGGGGTGGTGATAGACAGCACAGAATCCCCCATCCCCTACGTCAGCGTGGCGCTGATGATGGGCGAGCACCAGATTGGCCTTACCACCACGGAAGAGGACGGGAGCTTCCACTTCGACGGACTCATCCCCAACACCTATAACCTGGTGTTTACCTGGAACGGGGTGGTCAAGACCTACATGGTGGAAATCACCGACAAGAACGTGGAGGGCGAGACGTATACCCTTCCGGGCTACCGGCTGAATACAGTGGTGGAAGTGGCGCCGGGGTCCGGCTCGGTGGTGGTCGATCTTGACCCCATCATCACGGACGAAGAGGCTTCGGAACTCTACAACGCCGATGAAAAGGAGCTGGTAGAGGAGAACGGCGGCACAGTGGAGTTCATGATGAAGGTTGAGGACTACAGCACGGCCGAGGGTATGACGGATAAGCTCAAGGATGTGCCGGTATCCGCGGATAACATCGGCATGGTGCTGAACATGAGCCTCACCAAAACGGTGACAGAATTGAAATCCGACGGTACGGCGGAAACAACTGTCACGCACATCGGCGACTCCAAGGTACTCATCGCCAATCTCATCTACCTGCCCGCGGACCTCCAGGGCAAGGACGGCTACACCGTCTACCGCTTCCATGACGAGGACGGCGACGGGGTGGAGGAGGTACAGGCCATCACCACCAGCGCCAACAGGGACGGCGAGCGCGTCGAGATCGTGAAGGACGGCACGGCCATCATGGTCTATGCCAGGTACTATTCCACCTATGTGCTGACCTGGTCCCAAAATCCCTCCGGCAGGGTCACCGTTGCCGACACATCCCACGGCGCCGTCACCTCCAACCGCCGCAGCGCCGTTTCCGGCACCAAGGTCACCCTGACCGTAACGCCGGACGAGGGCTATGAGGCGGGGGAACTCACTGTCACCGACAGCAGGGGGCGGGAGATCCCCGTCACCGACAACGGCGACGGGACGTACAGCTTCATCATGCCGGGCAGAAGCGTGACGGTGAACGCAAGCTTCCGTGAGTGCCCGTCCCTCCGATTCTCGGACCTGGACGTGAGAGAGTGGTACCACCGCTTCACGGACTACGTCATCGCCCATGAACTGATGCGGGGCATGGGCGGGACCACCTTTGCGCCCTACGGCACCGTCACCCGGGCGCAGATGGTCATGGTGCTGTGGAATCTGGCGGGCGGCGGCGCCGTCAACCACCAGATGACCTACAAGGATGTGAAGGACGGGACGTGGTACGCCGAGGCCGTCCGCTGGGCGGACAGCCAGGGCATCGTGGAGGGGTACAGCGCGGCCTGCTTCGGCCCCAACGACCCCATCACCCGCGAGCAGATGGCTGCCATGCTCTACCGCTATGAGCAGAAGCTCGGCAGCGGCGGATTCACCGGGGACTGGATGTTCCAGATGCCGTTTGCCGACGCCGGGAAGGTGAGCGACTGGGCCTATGAGGCGGTAGCGTGGTGCAGTGAAAACGGCGTCATCGAAGGCCGGGACGGCAACGTCTTCGACCCGGCGAGCAGCGCCAGACGCTGCGAGATGGCGGCGGTCTTCACCCGGTATCTCACCCTGGAGAGGTGAGCGTCCCGATTTCGGCCGTCTATAAGGGAAAACAAAAACCGTGGCGGCAAGTCAACGACTTGCCGCCACGCATTTCTATCTCCACAGAGAAAAGCGCCGAAAAACGTCCGCAGAAATATCCGCTGCTTTAATAAAGCGCTTTCTCTAAGAGCAGGAAAAAACTTTCGGCATATTACATATTTGGCCCTTTGCACGCCGGTGAGGGTGGGCCAGGGGAAGTTGTTGTAGACAACATTGATGGAATGATGATACCGCATTTCAAGGCGACCGCATACCGATCTCATCCATGCCATATGGGCTTTAGATGTCAAAACGCCAAAATGATATAAACGGGCATTCGCATTAGCCTGATTTTAATACATAAAGTAGGACCTTCCATATATCCTATCGGTACATAACGACATCGTTGGGATGAGACTTCTGGGCTAATGATATAATGGCCTTGGGGCATATTCTCTGTTTGAAAGCGGGTAGGAATATTCGCCAACTTCTGCATAGAAGTTTGTTTGGCGGAAAGGCGAAATTGTTTAACTGCTTTCAGATCTGCAATTAAATTTCAATCATCCCTTTTAATATTGCGTGATCTGGCAATCCATCAATATTTAAATAATCCTTTTCAGTTTTATTATCATAGCCATTTTGCTTAGTAACAAAACTCCAATCATATGTTGCTATTGGGCTCTGATTCTCATCCGAATAGTCGTTATACACGCGATTGATTCCTTTTGAAACAAGCCAGTCCAATCCGCAGCAAGGTTGATCGCCGCATTTATGTACATAACTATAATAGCCATTCCTTATACGAGGACCATACACATTACCGATTATTGAAAATTCGTTCTTTAACGTTGTTTGTACCGAATTATAATCTCCTAAGCAGACAAAGTGTTCAACGTTCCTTAGATATTCTTTCAAATATTCGACTTGAGGTTTCCTTAAACCTCTCGTTTTAATTCGCGTGCCAACGATTCTTATTTCCTTACCATCAAGTTCAATGCCTACATCCAAAAATTCCGGTTTTGACATATCACAAACATCACAGGATACAACAGACAACAGTTCATAGCCTAAGGATTTTCGTATACCTATGCAAATCTGATTGTATCCTTTTGGAACGTATGGTGAGCAGTACAAATTAAAATCTCTTAATTTGAATTTAAACTCATTCCAATTATCTGCCTGACGAAACTCAACAAGAACGAAAATGTCCACCGGCTTTAAATAGCGGACAATGAAGTCGGGAATTTGATTATACTCATACCCACCTTTTGCGTGTAAATTCCATTCTAAATATCTTAGTTCCATTTTATTTCCTCCATATCTGTGGTTTATCAATCTGTTGTGCAACTTAACTATTTCCATTTGTCAGGCACAACGCTTCATTCCACAAAATTGTGAAGAAATCCACTCCCATCAGCTTGACACGCATTTTACAACGCAAGCGAATAATCACACTGCAAAACCGCTCTCTCAGGTCGCCCAACCGGGCGACCTGATTCCTTCTAACCACAATTTGTTTGATTCGATCAAGTTCCGCTCGGAGGTCGTCCAGGAAAAGCGGGTCAATGACCTTGTGGATGTTCTCAATAGAGGTGTAGTGCATCCCGCCGGAGCGCCGGGTCTCCGGGCTCAGTGTGCTCTCGAACACAGCGCCAAAGATGGTGGGGCTGATCTCACTCCAGTCGAAGTCCTCGCTGGCCTTGTGCAAAATGAGGCCGGCGATGTGCCCATCAAGGCGGGGAATGATCACATTATCATCGGCGAACAGTCCCCCGTTCACATAGGGGAAAGCGGCCAGGTCGTCATCCAGATAGGGGTCCCGGTCTTCCTCTTTCGTGTTCAGCACTTTGAACAGGTCCATAAGCGCGCCGCGGGGATTCTGCTGTCTTGCCTTGAGGTAGTCATGGAATAGGCCGCGCCGGCCGAAGATGCCGGCGTCCTCGGCGTAGAGACAGAACACCAGCCGGACACACAGTTTGTTCAGGCTCCGCAGAGTCTCCGGGTCGGAGGGGTCCTTGTATTGGGCCAGCAGGGCGTCATAGAGGACGCCCACCAGTTCTCCGGCCTGGAGGGACAGCTCCATCTCCTTTTTGATTTGTTCACTGCCGGTGTCCACCAGAAATTGCAGCCGGTAGTATTCCTTCTCCAGATTGGCTAAACGGATGATCTCCGCATCACCGCCTGGCCGTTCCATGTCATAGATGTGAAACTCGGCAAAATTGCAGGTCACGATCCACCTCGGCCGCTGGGAGTAGGGCAGCTCGGCGGAGTAGCGTTTGGCCTGTTGGAACGGGTTCAGCAGTGTACCGTCCGACTGCCTGATGGGCTCGTTCAGATCCTTGCCCAACCCTTTTTGCTCTATGAGGACCTTAGTGGCCGGTATTGTCCCGTCAATGAAGCTGGTATGGTCCAAATGTACCTGTTCCTCGAAGATGATAAATTCCTCCGGGTGTTCTACGCCAAAAACATCCCTCAGAAGAGAAAGCCAGAAAGCCTGGCTTTGCCCTTTTTCGTACCCCTTATCTTTTTCCAACTGTCTGTAAATCTTTTGGCGGCCTGCTTCTGCTCTGTGCCCGTCATGCAATCACCCCGGTGTCGTATAGGTTTATTTATTACTATACCATAGAAAGCGGTGAATTTCCATACCGGCGCTGAAAAACTTTTGAGTGAAGCGTTCAAAGACCTTTTACTACCCGCCTAAATCTATCGGAAAGGAAAGAGCTGTGGAGGAAACCCATCAGGGGTTTCCTTCACGTTTAATGAACCCCCGGCGCAGCGCGGCGGGACGGCCTTTGCCAAAGGCAAAGGCCGTAAGCACCAAAAAAGCGCAGCCCTTTCGGGCTGCGCTTTTTTGGTGCGGTTATTCATAAGGGACTTTGAAAATAACAAAAACCGGCACCGGCACATATCCGAGGAGGACGCTCAGGAGGACAGAAATGACCTTTTGAGCGTTTTCTTTTTGCACATTCGCCTTTTGAGGCAGGGGCTGATACAATATGGCCATCGCTGAAAGGAGGTCAAAAATGAATACAGAATTATCCTATCATGACGAGGGCGGCTATCTGCTCCCGGACCTGACTGCGCCGGAGGTCGTGCCCGTGGGCATTTGGGGGATGAGGCGGAGGGAGTTTCTGAGGCGGCACCGCAATGGGCTATACACCGGGATGCTTCTCTCGGGCAGGCTCGACGAACACCTTGCGGAAATTGACCGGGAGGCGGAGGGGATGCTCGAGAGGCTGGTCCGGCAGATGGCGGTGGAGCAGGGGGTCACGGAGGCACTGAAAGCTCAGGACCAGATGGGCTGGGTGGGGGCTATGAACGGCATCCGCAACGCCGCGGAGGAGGTGATACTGGACGAGCTGATTTATTCCTGAGCGTGTCCCCAAACAACATATAAAATGGAGGTTTTTTCATGAAACACAGTTCCAAGTTCTTTGTTGGCGCTATGATTATCGCATTGACGCTTCTGCTGTCGGTCAACGCCCTGGCGTCCGACAGCTCCCGGACCATCACGGTCTATCCCATCAACGTCATGGTCAACGGCGAAGTGTTCAAGCCCAAGGATGTGAACAGGAACGACGTGCTGGTGTTCGTCTACAACGGCACCACCTACGCTCCCCTCCGGGCGCTGGCTGAGGCTTACGGCCTGGAGGTCAGCTACGATGGCTCCCGCAACATGGCGGTGGTCAACGACCCCGGCAAGGCCGCCGCGCCTGCTCCGGCTCCCGCGCCCAGCGTTTCCTCCTTCTCCAGCCGGTGGACGGTCACGGAAACCCCCGTCACCAACTACGGCACCGAAAAGATTTTCAACGCCGACTACTCCGGCTCCATGGGTAAAGCGGAGTTCATGGCGTGGTGGAAGTCCATGGACCTCTCCACCATCCGGGCAGAATGTGAGAAGATGGCGGCTGAGGCCCAGAAACTCGTACCGGGCTACACCGTGACGATGTACTTTTCCTACGGCAACCTCCCCCTGGGCAATGCCAATGCCATGAACGGCTATACCATCAGTAACTTCGACTTGGCTAAAGCGTGGATCAGATAGCATAAACAGCCCAGAGAAGATACCATCGAAATTGGCCTCGCAAATCTTCATCTGATAGCGATAAGAACTGCTCAATCTTATCAACCGTCGGCTGACGGTTTCAGGGTGCAAGAAGTTCCAACTGATTTTTTTGAGAATCAGTTGGAACTTTCTTTATTGTATTAGACCAGTTGCGCGGTTCCCAGTTGATTGGCTACCCATTGAACTCTATGCCTATGTGTCTGAATACTCTATTTTACTTGAGATAATGTAAATTTACTCTTATGAAAATCAAGCATACCTTCGTCCCGCAGCTTGCAAAGCTCATTGGACATGGCGCTTCGGTCTACCGAAAGAAAGTCCGCAAGCTGCTGTCGGTTAAAGGGAATAGAAAAAGAACTGCTGTTTTGCCGCTTCGCCTCATCGGAAAGGTAAGACAGCAGCTTTTCTCTTGTGGACCGTTGAGACATATAGCTGAGTTTTTGAACAAGGCTTTTATTCTTATCCGATATAGTATAAAATATATTTTTTATCAGCCGCGTGTGAAAAGGACAAGCAGAGGGGCATACGGTCAGTATTCGTTCCATATCGAAAAAGAGAACCACACTTTCTTCAATAGCAATGACATCGTCCATCAAGGGGCCACTGTTTGGCACAATGTAGGCTTCTCCAAACATTTCTCCAGGGCGGATCTCATTCAGGATATTTAGATTGCCCCAATAGTCCTCTTTCTGAATGTGAAGTCTGCCTGATGCAAGAATCATAAGATTGCGAATGTACTCGCCCTGACGAAACGCATATCCACCCTTGCTATACTCTCGAACAGTGGCGTTTAGGCAATTCAGCATAGATAGAATGTCATCATCACCTACGCCGGAAAACAACTTTGTTCTTTTTAGAATGGAGACATACTTTTTCATAAGAAACCTCTTTTCCGTTGGATAAACAACGGACTTGTTGCTCCCATTGTATTATAATGGAACCAGAAAGTCAAGAGACGCCAAAGCGTTTCCGAACAGGAGGAACATATTATGCTTAGAAAAATCATCAAAATCGACGAGGGCAAGTGCAATGGCTGCGGGATCTGCGCCGAAGCCTGCCACGAGGGAGCTATCGGTATCGTTGACGGCAAGGCGAAACTGCTCCGGGAGGACTACTGCGACGGCCTTGGCGACTGCTTACCCGCCTGCCCGACAGGGGCAATTTCTTTTGAGGAACGGGAAGCACCGGCATACAACGAAGCTGCGGTACAGGCGGCAAAGCTGAATAAAGGCGCTGAAAATCTGCCTTGCGGCTGCCCCGGCACAGCCTCAAAAGCAATTCACCGCGGAGAAACGCAGGCTGATAATGTGACAGTCCACAGCCGCCTTTCTCAGTGGCCGGTGCAGATCAAGCTGCTCTCCGTAAACGCGCCCTATTTCAACGGCGCGAACCTGCTGGTCGCCGCCGATTGCACCGCTTACGCTTACGGTAACTTCCACAATGATTTCATCAAAAACAGAATCACCCTGATTGGCTGCCCGAAGCTGGATATGGTGGACTACACTGAGAAGCTGACACAGATCATCGCCGGAAACAACATCAAGAGCGTGACCGTCGTCCGAATGGAAGTACCCTGTTGCGGCGGCATCGAAAACGCGGTAAAACAAGCGCTTAGGGCCAGCGGGAAGTTTATCCCTTGGAGCGTTGTGACGATCTCCACAGACGGTCAAATCATTGAATAGTCAATGAAAAGGGATAATCTTCATAGGGGGTTGAATAACATGGACGAGACAATGCGAAGATCTGACAGACAGCTAACGGATGAAGAAACGCTTCGCCTGTTTCATGAGGCTGAGTACGGAGTGCTTTCGATAATTGATGAGAATAATGTCCCCTACGGCGTTCCCATGAGCTTTGCGCTGTGTGATCATGTGATCTACTTTCATTGCAACGCGGCGGGAGGCAAACGAATATCAGGCATCCGGCATGATCCGAATGCCTGTTTTACAGTGATCGAGCATACAAAGCTGCTGCCCCAGCAATTTGCCACATTGTATATGTCAGGTGCTGCCTATGGAACGATTGAAATCGTTGCCGATGAGACTGAGAAGCGAAAAGGCATAGAGGCCATTCTCCATAAATACTCGCCGGACTATATTGAAAAAGGCATGAAATATATCGACGCCGCTCTTGATAAAATCTATGTGCTGAGATTTGAAATAGAGAAGATAACAGGAAAAGGAAGAAAAGCATAATGAGTCAGACATATTACATTGCAAGCTGCGTATTCACATCGAAGTACCCGGAACTGAGCAAGAAAATTCAACAGTACATACATGACCGATTTGGTATGCAGATCGTCCGGTGCTGTGTTCCAAAATATGATCTTCAGCGATTCCGTGAGCAGATGCCGGAGGACTACCGTGACAAATGGGATAGCATCCCGGACTGTGCGGATTTTCTTCCGGGAGATACCGTGTATTCGCTGTGCCATAACTGCTCGGCCATTCTGGAGGAAAGCAAACCCGGCGTGATCGTCAGGTCGATTTGGGAGCTGATCCTTTCAGATGAAACCTTTGCGTACCCCGACTATCGCGGTCAGAGTGTTTTCGTTCAGGACTGCTGGCGGGCAAAGGACAGAAAATCGGAGCAGGACGCGGCGAGAGCGATTCTGACAAAAATGAACTTTGTTATCCATGAACTGCCCGACAACAGGGAGAAAACAGATTTTTGCGGAGTCTCGACGTATCGCCCGTCACCGAAGCGAAATCTGGAACTGGCTCCGCATCGGTTTGTTGAAAACGCGGCGGGTAAATTTATTCCCTGCACAAAAGAAGAACAGATTGACCTGATGAGGGATTACTGTGACCGGTTTCATGGCGAAAACGTGGTGGCATACTGCCACTACTGTGTGGAGGGTCTGGAGCTTGGCGGAGCCAACGCAAAGCATCTGGCGAGCCTTCTGTTTGAGCCAGCCGTACAGTAGAAGCAATCCTGAGCGGCTTGAAAGGGGGAATATCATTGAAAGCAGCATGGAGTTCAGCGCAATACTTACTCTTTGAAAACCAAAGAAATCAGCCCGCTATCGACCTGATAAAGAGAATATCCGATTTCAAACCTGATACGATAGCCGATCTTGGCTGTGGCCCCGGAAACAGCACACGGCTTTTGAAGCAGGCATTTCCCTGCGCGAAAATCGTCGGGATCGATAATTCGGAGAACATGATAGAGAGGGCGCGCAAAGAGTGCGGAGACATGGAATTTCTACAAAAAGACATCCGTGAACTGACCGGCCAATATGATCTGCTGTTCTCCAATGCGTGCCTCCAGTGGATTCCGGCGCATGAGGCTCTTATCCCGGAGCTTCTGACACATTTGAATCCAGGCGGAGTCTTTGCGGCGCAGTTTCCTATGAACGATGCAGAGCCGCTTTACCAAATCATCCAGGCAGTAGCCGCGGAAGACCGCTGGGGTTTTAAGGATGTTGAAGTGGATTATAATGGGTCTTTGACCCCTCACCAGTATTTTGACCTGTTGAGCGGACAGTGCAGCAGCTTTCAACTATGGGAAACGCGGTATTACCACAATCTAAAAGACCATAGGGTGCTCGTTGAGTGGGTCAAAGGGACGCGCATAAGGCCCTACCTCTCCTGTTTGAATGACTCAGGCAAAGAAGCATTTGAAAACGAGATACTGAGACGGGTAAGAGAAGCCTATCCCGTTATGAAGAACGGAGAGGTCATTCTTTGCTTCAACAGGTTCTTTATGGTAGGGGTCAAATAATTGCAGGTGGAGCCAAAAAATGATTGACAAGACATTGGAATTTATCAAAGCAAATCATCTGAATATTTATGATATTGCTGTTATGACAGACAGCGGCATTGAGCATACATACTGCCAATCCTGCAACGCCTGTAATGCGATTTATTCTGTGACCAAGCTGTTTGTTGTGACCATGATCGGTATTTTATATGATGAAGGGCGCGTCAAGCTGGATGACAGGATTACGGATGTTTTATCCGGCAGCCTGAAATTTCGATATGATCCAATATGGGACACGGTAACGATACGCCATGCCCTGACGCATACGATGGGAATCGATCACGGCGTGATCGACATTGACCGCGACGACACAAGCCAATATGAAACAGATAACTATTTGGAATTCATATTCTCAAATCCCCCGTCAGAAGCACCGGGACAGCACAGGCAGTATACGGATGTCCCGCATTATCTGCTGTCGCTGGTTATCGAGGCGATCACAGGGAAACGGGCGGATGAAGCGATCACAGAGCGAATACTGAATCCTCTGCACTTTGCCAGTACCGCATGGGCGCGCTGTCCGCAAAATCATACGATCGGTTCCTCCGGCGCCTATATGTCTGCGCGGGATATGGTAAAACTGGCTTGGCTGTATCAGAACAACGGCGTCTATCAGGGGACTCGGATCATCTCAGAAGAATGGGTCAGTCTGGTGGAAAAAGAACAATATGACCTGTACCCACTGGAACAGTCCGGCTTTTGGGGTAAAGGCGGGATGAACGGTCAGATGACCATGTTCAACCGTGAAAAACGGTTAGCTGTTGCTTGGCTTGGCTATGAAACAAATCAAGAATCTGAGCAGCTGCTCTCTTGGTTCAGTACAGAAATGTAATAGAATAACAGAAAGGCAGGTATTGTTTATGAACACACTTGAAGCAATCACCACACGGCGCAGCGTCAGGCGCTTTTTGGAAAAGCCGGTAGAAAATGAGCAAATTGAGGCTATTGTTACTGCCGCGTCTTTCGCCCCTTCATGGAAGAACACGCAGACCGCCCGGTATATCGC
>CANQXK010000014.1 GCA_947627715.1 uncultured Oscillospiraceae bacterium | reverse complement strand
ACCTCTTTCGACGATTTTAGCACACCCAAAATCTCAAGTAAAATCCCATTGTCCTTGTATTTGTCCATATCACCCCAGCCCCGCCATGTAATCCATCAGAACTTTTGAACACAATACAGCCGGAATAACCCTTGAAATCACGCAAAATTCCCCCTAAAAACACAAAAATCCCCAAAGGTTCGGCATGGCCTTACCTTTGGGGTCAATGAAATAAAATGTATTCATAAAAGAGGAATCTGCAAAAATTTTATATGCTGATGGAGGCGAGCCGCCCATCCTTACACCGCCGCCGACTGCCCGCCGACCGGAGCCAGAGGAAAGTGTACCTCCGTGCCGACGAAATGCCGACAAAAAAGGACCGAATAGACACGACTGTTGACGACTGCGACCGAGTACATTTGAAACCTGAAAACCCACAAAAAAAGACCCGTTATCCTGGGATAACGAGTCTTTCCTTATGGTTGCGGGGATAGGACTTGAACCTACGACCTCCGGGTTATGAGCCCGACGAGCTGCCAACTGCTCTACCCCGCGATATAGTGAGGTTTCCCTCAGCTATATTATGATAACACACACTTACCGGCGTGTCAAGAGCTTTTCACGGAAAACTTTCCGCGCTTATTCGCGCTTTTCTCCGCCCTCGGAGGAGCCTCCCTCGCCCCCCTGACGGCGGGGGCCGGAGTGGCGGTAGCGTTTACGGCGGTTATTGGACTGGCTCTTGCGCGCATCGTCTGACCTCTGCGCGGCGTCGCCGCCGGCCTGGGCCGGCCCGCTTTGCGTCTGCCCGGCCGCAGCTGCGGACTGGTTTTCCGGGCGGTTTGACTCCTGCCGGGGCGGGCGCTGACGCTGATTGTTGGAGCGGTTCCTGCGCTGCGCATTCTGCTTGGCCTCGGCCTGCCCGGCAGACGGCGCGCTCTCCGCGCCCTCGCGGTTCTCCGTCCGTTCGCGGGGCTTATCCTGGGTCTGGGCCTGCCGGCGCGGCCTGGCGGCCAGCTTGGGCTGGGGCGCCTCGATCTTTCCCTCGGCGCGGGCGGCCAGGTACTCCGCGCGCTTCGCCTTGCCCCCCAGGACCGTGACGTCGGAGGCGTTGAAGGTCTTTACCGCCATATCCGTCTGGTCCTCCAAATGCACCCGGACGGTGCCCTTCAGCAAATTGACGTCCACCACGGTCCCCACACCCGCCGGAGTCTCCACAAAGGCGTCCGTCTTGGGGACGCTCTGCACCAGCTCCTCATAGGCGTCCTGCTCGTACTTGAGACAGCACATCAGGCGTCCGCAGGAGCCGGAGATTTTCGTGGGATTCAGGCTCAGGCCCTGGGTCTTGGCCATTTTGATGGACACCGGCTGGAAGTCGTCAAGGAACTGCGCGCAGCAGAACGGCCTTCCGCAGATCCCCAGGCCCCCCAGCATTCTCGCCTCGTCGCGCACGCCGATCTGCCGAAGCTCGATGCGCGTGTGGAAGATCCCGGCCAGGTCCTTGACCAGCTCCCGGAAGTCCACGCGCCCCTCGGAGGTGAAGAAGAAAAGGATCTTGGATCCCTCAAAATTATACTCCACGTCCACAAGCTTCATGTCCAGCCCGTGCTTGGCGATGCGCTGGCGGCACACCTCAAAGGCCTCCTTCTCCCGCTGGCGGTTCGCCTCGGCGCGGCGCACGTCCTCCTCGGTGGCGAGCCGGGCGACGGGCCTCAGCGGCGGGTGTACGGCGGAGTCGTCCACCTCGTGGTTGCCGGAGATGCACTCGGCAAACTCAAGGCCCTTGGCGGTCTCCACCACCACGTTGTCCCCCTGCTCTACCTTCAGTCCGTTGGGGTCGAAGAAATATACCTTCCCCTTATTTTTAAATCTGACACTGATAACTTCAGTCAATTAAGCTCGCTCCTTTCGGCTATTTCAACAGGGCGTTGTCAGGGCTGGATGAGCCGTGCGATAAGCTCCCCCGCCACGTAGCCGCCCTTGATATTGGCGTTTATCAGCTTGTCCCCGCTGTCTGCGGCCTCCATCAGCCGCTCCGCGTCCGATGCAGAGAGCCTCCCCGCCCGGCCCAGGGTCTCCCGCCGCAGGGCGGTCATAAGGTCGAAAAGCTCCGTCTTGCCCAGCTTTTCCACGGGCTGCGCGGCCTTAACGACGCCGAAGGCGTCCCTCCGATCAAATGCGTCCGCAAGCTCCCGGGCGATGTCCGTCAGCTTTGGGTCCAGCACGGTCTGCTCCGGGTTCAGGCTCACCGTCTCGCACCGCGAGCGCACCGTCTCCAAAAGCCTCTGGGGGTTGTCCGCCAAAAGCACGAAAACCGCGTGCTCCGGCGGCTCCTCCAGCACCTTCAGCATGGCATTCTGGGCCTGGATGTTCATAAAATCCGCGTCGTCAATGATGTGCGCGCCGCGCTTTGCCTCGTTGGGCAGGACCGCCGCGCGGGCGCGGAGGGCGCGCATGGTGTCCACCGTGTGACCGGCGTTCTCCTTCTCCCGGCGGACGATCTCAATATCCGGGTGGATGTCCCGCTTCGCCTTGACGCAGTCCCGGCACACCCCGCAGGGGACCCCGCGCTCCGCCTGACAGACCGCGGCCTGGGCAAGGAGCTTCCCGGCGCGCAGCCGGGTGTCCGCGTCCGCGCCGGTCACAATATATGCGTGAAACAGCCGCCCGGAGGAGAGCCGGGCGGAAAGCTCGGAAATGTCCATAGACCCTCTTTTTCAGGCCGCGCCCAAAGCGCCGCCCCTCACTTGTGATAAAGCTTGTTCGTCTCGTACACCGGCTCGCAGGTCACGTTCACGCCCAGCTTTTTCAGAAGATTCTCGTCCACCTGGGACAGGATCACCGTGGCGTGAAGCTCGCTGCCCTCCAGCCGCTCGATCTGCTGCATGGCGATCTCGGCAAGCGGGTTCGTCACGGCACATATGGAGAGGGCCAGAAGCACCTCGTCCGTATGTAGACGGGGATTCACGTTCCCCAGATGGTTCACTTTCAGATCCTGCACCGGCTCCAAAATGGTGGGGGAGAGCAGCCGGATGGAGTCGTCGATGCCCCCCAGGGCCTTCAGCGCGTCCAGAAGCGCGGCGCTGGTGGCGCCCAGGAGCTTGGAGGTCTTGCCCGTGACGATCCTGCCGTCGGGAAGCTCGATGGAGGCGGCGGGCTCGCCGGTCTCCTCCGCCTTGCGCAGGGCCTCGGCCCTGCCGGGCCGGTCGGCCTCCGAGGTGCCCACCGTGTTCATCAAAAGCTTGAGCTTGTCCACGTCCCCGCCGGCGGGCTGGCCCTTCGTGCGGGCGCAGCAGGCGGCAAGGTAGCGCCGGACGATCTCCCGCCGGGACGCCTCCTGGCAGGCCTCGTCGTCCACGATGCAAAAGCCGGCCATGTTGACCCCCATGTCCGTGGGCGACTTGTAGGGGCACTCCCCGCCGGTGAGGCGTTCAAAAAGCGCCGACAGCACCGGGAAGGTGTCCACGTCCCGGTTGTAGTTGACGGCCAGGGAGCCGTAGGCCTCCATGTGGAAGGGGTCGATCATGTTCACGTCGTTGAGGTCCGCGGTGGCGGCCTCGTAGGCCACGTTCACTGGGTGCTTTAAGGGCAGGTTCCAGATGGGGAAGGTCTCAAACTTGGCGTACCCCGCCTGGATCCCCCGCTTTCCGTCGTGGTAGAGCTGGGAGAGGCACGTGGCCATCTTGCCGCTTCCGGGGCCGGGGGCGGTGACCACCACCAGGGGCCGGGTGGTCTCGATGTAGTCGTTTTTCCCGTAGCCCTCGTCGGAGACGATCGTGTCGATGTTCGCCGGGTACCCCTCGATGGGGTAATGGCGGTACACCTTCATCCCCAGCGCCTCCAGCCGCCGCTGGAACGCCTCGGCGGCGCTCTGCCCGGCAAACTGGGTGATGACCACGCTGCCCACGTAGAGGTCAAAGCTGCGGAAGGCGTCGATGAGCCGCAGAACGTCCAGGTCATAGGTGATGCCGTAGTCGCCGCGCACCTTGTTTTTGGCGATGTCGCCCGCGTTGACGGCGATGACGATCTCCGCCTGGGCCCGCAGCTCGGCCAGCATCTTGATCTTGCTGTCCGGCTCAAACCCCGGCAGGACGCGGCTGGCGTGATAGTCGTCAAAAAGCTTCCCGCCGAACTCCATGTAGAGCTTCCCGCCGAATTTCCCGATGCGCTCCGCGATGTGTTCGGACTGGAGCTTCAAATATTTCTCGTTGTCAAAGCCTATCCTCATAAGCTTACCCCCGGAATCTCTCTGTCTGCCGGTCTCCCAACAAAGACCCACCTTGTATTTTACTTTTTTGCGGGTCGTTCGTCAATAGTAAATCCTGGCCCATACGCGAAATAACCGTTCGGGCAGCCCGGAGAGGCCGCCCGATCCGCCTTTTCATTTTCCGGCCACAAGGCCGTTCATATCGTACAGCCCCGCGCCCTTGCCCATCAAAAACCGGGCCGCTGTCAGCGCGCCGTCGGCAAAGAGGGAGCGGTCGTGGGCCTCGTGCTTCAGCTCGATGGTCTGATTGTCAGTGGAGATGCAGACGACGTGGGTGCCGGGGAGGTTCCCCATGCGCACGGCCTGGACCCCGATCTCGTTCTTTTCCCGTTTGCCCATCCCGGAGCGCCCCAGGTTGAGCGTCGCGCCGGGGCGGACCTCCTGCACGGCCCTCGCCAGCATCAGCGCGGTGCCGGAGGGCGCGTCCAGCTTGCGGTTGTGGTGGGCCTCCACGATCTCCACGTCCGCGTCCGGGAAGAGGGCCGCCGCGCGCCTGGCAAGGTCGGCCAGCAGGGCGATGCCCATGGACATATTGGCGGAGTAAAAGACGGGGATCCGCTTCGCCGCCGCCTCAATGGCGGCTTTTTCCGCCTCGTCGTGGCCCGTGGTGCACAGGACCACGCCCACGCCCCTGTCCGCGCACCACGCCAAAAGCCCCGGCGTCAGCGTGTGGTGGGAAAAATCGATCGCCACGTCCGCCTTCTCCGTCACCTGGTCCAGGGAGGCGTAGACCGCGCCCCCCTGGGAGTACACGTCCACCCCGGCGGCCACGGTCATATCCTCCGCCTGTTCCACCCGGTTTATAACGATGCTCCCCATCCGGCCCAGCGCGCCGTGGACAAGTACGTTGATCATATCGGCTGCCCTCCCGTACATTCGTAGTTTTGGGTCCCGGCCCTTTTCGCGGCCGGGGACGGTCTTATTTTATAAGCCCCTCGGCCCGCATGAGCGCCACGAGCTTTTCCCTGTGGGCAGGCTCCATGGGCGTGAGCGGCAGGCGCAGGCAGTCCTGGATGATGCCCATTTCCGCCAGGGCCGCCTTCACGGGGATGGGGTTCACCTCGGAGAAGAGGGCGTCCATCAGCGGCTTATACCGGCACTGGAGCGCCGCAGCGCCCCGGACGTCCCCGGCGTCGAAGAGCCGCGTCATCTCCACCGCCGCCCTGGGCATGATGTTGGAGAACACGGAGATGCACCCGGACCCACCCATGGCCATCATGGGTACGGTGATGTCGTCGTTGCCGGACCACACGGCAAAATCGTCGCCGCATCTTGCGCGGATGTCCACCACCGTGGCCATGTCGCCGGTGGCCTCCTTGATGCCCGCGATGCGCGGGTGTTTGGCCAGCTCCACGCACGTCTCCGGCAGGATCTTCATGCCGGTGCGGGAGGGGACGGAGTAGACGATCATGGGAAGCTCCGTGGCGTCGGCGATTTTGTAGAAGCTCTGCACCAGGCCCTTCTGGGTGCACTTGTTGTAATAGGGCGTGACGCACAACAGCGCGTCCGCGCCCACCTTCTGTGCCTTGATGCTCATCTCCACGGCGTGGTCTGTGTAATTGGAGCCGGTCCCGGCGATAACGGGCACCCGCCCCGCCACGCGATCGACGCAGAATTCAATGACGTCGATATGCTCCTCGTCGGTGAGCGTCGGCGCCTCGCCGGTGGTGGCGCAGACGATGAGGGCGTCAACGCCGCCCTCTAACTGAAAGTCGAGAAGGCGCGCCAGCGCGTCATAATCCACGCCGGACTCGCTCATGGGCGTCACCAGCGCCGTCCCGATGCCTCTGAAGATTTCCCTGTTCACTGATCATACCTCCAAAAAATAGCGATGCGCGTTCTTACGGGCTTTCCCGTCTCAGCGGCGGCTGTCCCTCTCCCTGACGGCCAGCTCGTCGCAGCGGTTGTTGTCCGCGTTACCGGCGTGGCCCTTGACCCAGTGGAAGGTGACCCGGTGCCGCGCCAGAAGCCCGTCCAGCCTTTGCCACAGCTCAGGATTTTTCAGCTCCCCGTCCTTTCGCTTCCAGCCTCTGGCCTTCCACCCGCGGAGCCATCCTTCGTTGATCGCCCGTTCAATGTACTGCGAGTCGGTAAAAAGCGTCACCTCGCAGGGTCTCTTTAAAAGCTCCAGGGCGCTGATAACGCCCAAAAGCTCCATGCGGTTGTTGGTCGTGGCGGACTCCCCGCCGGAGATCTCCTTCCTGTTCTCCCCGGCGATCAGGACCGCCGCCCAGCCGCCGGGGCCGGGATTCCCGGAGCAGGCCCCGTCGGTGTAGATCGTGACCTTATCCATCAGCCCTCGTCCGTCTCCCCGGCCTCCGCAGCGCCTTCCTCCCCGCCGGAGGCGGCGTCCTCCGCGTCGTCGGCGGTGTCGTCGGCCTTCTCCGTCGTCGCCACGGAGAGGAGCCGCGCCCCTTCGGAAACCCGCATAAGGCGCACCCCTTGGGTCGCCCTGCCCAGCACGGAGATGGTCTCCGCCCCGGTGCGGATCATGGTGCCGTCCTCCGCTAAGAGCAGCACGTCGTCGGCGTCGTTCACCACCTTGATCCCGGCGATGGGGCCGGTCTTTTCGGTGACATTGTAGTTTTTAAGGCCCATGCCGCCGCGCTTTTGCGGCGTGCCGTCGGAGCCGCGGACGTACTCCTCGATGGGCGTGCGTTTACCGTAGCCGTTCTCGGTGATGGTCAGCAGCATCCCGCCCTGGGAGGCGTTCACCGCCCCCACCACGAAATCGCCCTCCCGGAGCTTGATGCCCCGGACGCCAACGGCGGTGCGGCCCATGGAGCGCACGTCGTTCTCGTTGAAGCAGATGGCGTAGCCGCCGTGGGTGGCGATGAGGATGTTGTCGTCCCCGTGGGTCTCGCAGACCGCGATCAGGGTGTCCCCCTCGTCCAGGGTGATGGCCCGGATGCCGCTCTGGCGGATGTTCTTCAGCGCCTCCCCATCCAGCCTCTTGGCGGTGCCGTTCAGCGTCACCATGACAAGATAGCGGTCGTTGGTCTCGATGTCGGAGGTGTGGATCATGGCGGTGACCCGCTCGCCGGCCTCTAAGGGCAGGACGTTCACGATGTTGGTGCCCCGGCTGGCGCGGTTGGCCTGGGGGATGTTGTACCCCTTCTTGCGGTACACCCGGCCCGCGCTTGTGAAGAAGAGGATGTAGTCGTGGGTGGAGCAGGTAAAGACGGTGTGGACAAAGTCCTCGTCCCGCAGAGCTTGGGCGCGGATGCCCTTGCCGCCCCGGTTCTGGGCCTTGTACTCGCTCACCGGCATCCGCTTGATATACCCGGCGTTGGAGAGGGTGAAGGCGCAGTCCTCCACGGCGATCAGGTCCTCTAAGTCGATCTCCTCCTCCACGTCCCGAATCTCGGTGAGGCGGTCGGAGCCGTATTTGTCCCGGATGGTGATAAGCTCCTCCTTCAGCACCGCCCGGATCTTCTCCTCGTGGGCCAGCAGGTCCTCGTAGTAGGCGATCTTCTGCTCGATCTCGTCGTACTCCGCCTGGAGCTTCTCCCGGTCAAGCCCCTGGAGGGCCTTGAGGCGCATATCCAAAATGGCCTGCGCCTGGATCTCGTCCAGACCGAAGCGGGACATCAGGTTCTCCCTGGCGTCGTCGTAGCTTGAGCGGATGATGCGGATGACCTCGTCGATGTTGTCCTGGGCGATGAGCAGCCCCTCCAAAAGGTGCGCCCGCTCCCTGGCCTTTTTAAGGTCGTAGCGCGTCCTGCGGGTGATGACCTCCTCCTGGAACTTGAGATACTCCGTGAGGATGTTCCTGAGGGGCAAGATCCGGGGCTGGGACTGGTCGTCGGTGAGGGCCAGCATGATGATGGAGTAGCTGGACTGCATGGCGGTCTGGGTGAAGAGCTTATTGAGGACCACCTGGGCGTTGGCGTCGCGCTTTAACTCAATGACCATCCGCATCCCGTTTCGGTCCGTCTCGTCCCGGATGTCGGAGATGCCCTCCAGCCTCTTGTCCTTGACCTGGTCGGCGATGGTCTTGATGAGCTGGCGCTTGTTCACCTGATAGGGCAGCTCCGAGACCACGATGCGGGTGCGGTGCTCCCGGCCGTACTCCTCAAACTCAGTGCGGGCGCGAATGACGATCTTCCCGCGCCCCGTGGCGTAGGCCTGGCGGATGCCGTTCCGGCCCATGATGATGCCGCGCGTGGGGAAATCCGGCCCCGTGATATGCTCCATCAGGGCGGAGAAGGGGGCCTCCGGGTCGTCCAGAAGGCACACACAGGCGTCGATCACCTCTCTGAGGTTGTGGGGCGGGATGTTGGTGGCCATACCCACGGCGATGCCGGAGGAGCCGTTCACCAGCAGATTGGGGAAGCGGCTGGGCAGAACCCGCGGCTCGCGGCGCGTCTCGTCGAAGTTGGGGTCCCAGTCCACCGTCTCCTTGTCGATGTCCCGGAGCATCTCATCGGCGATCCTCGACATACGGGCCTCAGTATAACGATATGCAGCCGGGGGGTCTCCGTCCACCGATCCGAAGTTGCCGTGGCCGTCGATGAGCGGGGCGCGCATGGAGAAATCCTGGGCCATACGCACCAGCGCATCGTAGACGGAGGCGTCTCCGTGGGGGTGGTAGTGGCCCAGCACGTCGCCCACCGCCGTGGCGCACTTTTTATACGGATTCTGATGGGTCAACCCGCCCTCATACATGGAGTACAGGATACGCCTGTGCACCGGCTTGAGTCCGTCCCGCACGTCGGGGAGGGCCCGGCCGATGATCACGGACATGGCGTACTGCTTGTAGCTCTCCTTCATCTCCTCCACCAGCTCAGACTGGGTGATGACCTGGTCGGGGAACAGAATATCTTCGGGTTTGTAGTCTCTGTTATGTGCCATACTTAAACCTCGTAACCTTCAAGCGTCAATAATCAAGATTCACCGCGTACCTGGCGTTCTCCTCGATCCACGCCTTGCGGGGTTCCACTTCCTCGCCCATGAGGACGGTGAAGATCTGATCCGCCGCCACGGCGTCGTCCAGGGTGATGCGCCGGAGGGTGCGCTTTTCCGGGTCCATGGTGGTCTCCCACAGCTCGTGGGGGTCCATCTCGCCCAGGCCCTTATAGCGGTTGATGTCCACCTTGGCGTTGGGGTTGTCGCCCCTGAGCTCGGCGCTGATCCTGTCCCTCTCCTCGTCGGAGTAGGCCACCCGCTGCGTCTTGCCCCGCGTCAGCTTGTAGAGCGGCGGCACGGCGGAGTATACGTAGCCGTTTTCGATGAGAGGCCGCATATAGCGGAAGAAGAAGGTCAGCAGCAAGGTGCGGATGTGCGCGCCGTCCACATCGGCGTCGGCCATGATGATGATCTTGTGGTAACGGAGCTTGTCGATGTTGAACTCCTCCCCGATCCCGGCCCCCAGGGCCACGATGAGGGGATAGAGCTTGTCGTTGCCGTAGATTTTGTCCGCCCTGGCCTTCTCCACGTTCAGCATCTTGCCCCACATGGCCAGAATCGCCTGGAACCGGCTGTCCCGGCCCTGGATGGCGGAGCCTGCGGCGGAGTCGCCCTCCACGATGTAGATCTCGCACAGGCCGGGGTCCCGCTCGTTGCAGTCCTGGAGCTTGTCGGGCATCTGGCCGGACTCAAGGCCGGTCTTGCGCCGGACGGACTCCCTGGCCTTCTTGGCGGCCTCCCTGGCGCGGCTGGCGGTGAGCGCCTTGTCCACCACCATCTTCCCAAAGCCGGGGTTCTCCTCCAGGAAGATCTCAAACTGCTCGGAGACGATGGAGTCCACCAGGGAGCGGATGTCCGCGTTGCCCAGCTTTGCCTTCGTCTGGCCCTCGAACTGGGCGTTGGTGAGCTTGACGGAGATAACGGCGGTGAGGCCCTCCCGGCAGTCCTCGCCGGAGAGCTTGTCGTCGCCCTTGAGCTGGCCTGTCTTGACGGCGTATGCGTTGAGCACTCTCGTCAGCGCCGTCTTGAAGCCCGTCTCGTGCATCCCGCCCTCCGGGGTGTGGATGTTGTTGGCGAAGCTCACCAGCATCTCGTTGTAGCCGTCGTTATACTGGAAGGCGATCTCCGCGATGGAGTCCTCCTTGCCGCCGGACATATACACCACGTCGGCGCTGAGGGGGGTCTTGTGGCGGTTCAGATACTCCACGAACTGCCGGATGCCGCCCTCGTAGTGCATATCGTCGAAGACAAGCTCCTCGCCCCGGTTGTCCTCGATGCGGATGCGCAGGCCGGCGTTCAAAAACGCCTGCTCCTGCATCCGTTTGTGGAGGATCTCATAGTCGTAGACGGTGTCGTCGAACATCTCCGGGTCCGGCTTGAAGGTGACGGTGGTGCCGGTGCGGTCGGTGTCGCCCACCACGGTGAGGGGTTCGGTGATGTCGCCCCGGGAGAACTTCATCTCGTAGATCTTCCCGTCCTTGTGGACCTGGACCACCAGCCACTCGGAAAGGGCGTTGACCACGGAAGCGCCCACGCCGTGAAGGCCGCCGGAGACCTTGTAGCCGCCCCCGCCGAACTTTCCGCCGGCGTGGAGGACGGTAAAGACCACCTCCAGGGCGCTCTTGCCCGTCTGCTGCTGGACGTCCACGGGGATCCCGCGTCCGTTGTCCACCACGGTGATGGTGTCTCCGGGGTTGATGCTGACCTTGATGTGGTCGCAATACCCGGCCAGCGCCTCGTCGATGGAGTTATCCACGATCTCATATACAAGGTGGTGAAGGCCGGAGGAGCTGGTGGACCCGATGTACATACCGGGCCGCTTGCGCACCGCCTCCAGGCCCTCTAAGACCTGGATTTGGCTGGCGTCGTATTCCTCCGTTATCTTGCCTGTAAGCTCATTTGCTTCGGTGATTTCTGCCATGGGAAAAGTGCCTCCTAAGAAAATATCGTGATCAGTCCCGGTCGTCGCCGTCCGGCCCGTCGGGGTCCATATCGCCGTGGGGGTCGTCAAAGGCGTCGCCGCCCATGACCTCCATGGTCCTCATGCGGCGCCTGTCCTTGGCCGCCTCGACGGCCTGATGGATCAGCTCCTTGACCTCGCGGGGATTTTTGACGTTCACCAGGTCAAGATGGGGGCAGGATGCGTCGGAGGAGTAGATGCACACGGTGCCCACGCCGCACATCCTCTGTCCCAGATTCATCTTCAGGTCAATATCCCTCACCCTGTAAAGAAGCACCTCCTCGGATTTGAGGTTGAGAAGCCCCTTTTCCAGGAATATTCTGTCGTCCGAAAGGCTGTACTTCGTAAAGCTCAGGGGCATCCCCATCACGTGCTTTCGGTCCTGCCACTTTTTCTCGATGGGTTCCATTTTTATTTTAGCCATTTTTATCCTCCCTTGAAATCAAAACCGGCTTTTTTCCGTCCGTCCCGCCGGCCCTCATATAAATTCCTCGTCCGCCGCCCGCCTGATGAGCGTCTGAGAGGCAAGCTGCGTCAGATATACGCGGCTCTTTCCGTCCTCCGCCATCACCGCGAAGGCCTTGGGCAGGTCCTCCGTGACGTAGACCGCCCTTCCCTCGCGCTCCGCGCGGTTTAAAAAGTCCCGCGTGATCTTTGAATAGGAGGTGTTGTCCAGGTCGAAGATGCCGATAACGGTTTTCTCCCGGACAACGCAGTCCTGTCCCAGATGAAGATACATGGTTCACGCTTCCTTTATCGTCCCGTTTTCGACGGTGAGTACCTTTCCCCCCGTCCTGGCGGCGATCCCGCCGTCCTCGCAGCAGGTGATAAAAACCTGTCCGCCGCCGATGCGGTTCAAAATGAAGTCCTGCCGGGCCGCGTCCAGCTCCGAGAGCACGTCGTCCAGGAGCAAAAGCGGGTACTCCCCCAGGGCCTTTCTGTGCAGCTCAAGCTCCGCCAGCTTCATGGACAGCGCCGCCGTCCTGGTCTGCCCCTGGGAGGCGAAGGTCCTGGCCCTGGCCCCGTTTATGGAGATCTCGATGTCGTCCTTATGCGCCCCCGTCAGGCACAGGCGGGAGGCGATCTCCGCCGCCCGGTGCCTCTCCTGGTGCTCCATAATAAGCCCCGTCAACTCCTCCACCGGCCTTCGCGGGTCATCGACGGTGGAGACGGTAGTGTAGGCAAGCTCCAGCCGCTCCCCGCCGGAGAACTCCCCGTGGATGCGCGCGCACTCCGGCCCCAGGGCGTCCAAAAACAGCGCCCTGTAGTGGATAAGCTCCGCGCTCATGCGCGCGAGCCGGAGGTTATATTCCTCCAAAAGCGGTTCCAGCGACGGCTTCTCCTCCATATCCCGGAGGATCCTCGTCTTGGCCTCGTAGGCCCTGCCGAACTCGTAGAGCGCGGCGGCGTACCGGGGCCTTAACTGGCTGATGCAGTTATCCAGAAAGCGGCGCCGCTCTGCGGCGCCCCCGCGAATAAGCTCCAGATCCTCCGGGCAGAAGAGGACGGCGGCGAAGCACCCGGCAAACGCCTGGGCGGTCTTCTGTTTGACCCCGTTGACAGTCATCTCCCGCCTCCGGCCCCGGTGGAGCCGTATCTCCACCCGCCGTTCCCGGTCCCCGGCGCACCCGTGGGCGTAGAGACGCCCCCCGTCCTCGGTAAAGCCGAGAAGCTCCCTGTCGGACCGCGCCCGGAAGCTCTTCCCCGTACACAGGACGTAGATCGCCTCCAAAAGATTCGTCTTTCCTTGGGCGTTGTTCCCGGTGATGACGTTGATCTCCCGGTCGAAGTCCGCCGCCGCCGCGGCGTAATTACGAAAGCCCTGAAGCTCCAAGCCGTCAATGACCATCACTCCGCCGCGACCTCAAAAACCTGTCCCTGAAGCTCCACCCGGTCCCCCGGCCGGAGCTTTTTTCCTCTCTGCAGGCAGGGTTCCCCGTTGACCAGGACAAGGCCCTCCTCGATGAGGCTCTTGGCCATCCCGCCGCTCTCAGCGGCGTTGGACAGCTTCAAAAAGGAGTCGAGCTTGATAAACTCCGTGGAAATGGCGATCTGTTCCGCGCTTTTTACGCGGGCCTTGACCTTAACCTTCATTGGCCCGCAGCCTCACAGGCAGGATCATGTAGAGGAAATTCCTGTTGCCGTCCGTGGGGACGATGACGCAGGGGGACACGCTGGTGGACAGCTGGAATCTCACGTTGTCCGAGGGGGCGGCCCGCAGCGCGTCCAAGATGTAGCGGTTATTGAACCCGATCTCCAGCCCCTCGCCGTCCCCGGTGACCGGGCACTCGTCGGTGGCCTTCCCCAGCGTCGTCGCCGTGGAGACCTTCAGCGTGTTCTCGTTGAAGGCACAGCGGACGGGGCTTTTGAATTTGTCGCTGATGATGAGGCTCACCCGCTCGATGGTGCTGATGAGGTCCCGGCGGTTCCCGTCGATGCTGTACTTGCTGGACTGGGGGATGGAGTTGCGGTAATTGAGGAATTCCCCTTCCAGCCGCCTGGCGATAAGGAGGTTGTTCCCGATGGTGAACATCACGTGGGAGGACCCCAAGGTGATTTTCACCAGTTCCTCCGAATCCCCGGCGATCCGCTCCACCTCCGTCAGCGCCGCGCCCGGCACCACGAAGGAGATTTTCCCCACCTCCGTCTTGGCCACCCGCTCCCGGCGCAGGGCCAGGCGGAAACCGTCCACGGCCACCACGGTGAGGATGTCGTTGTCCACCTCGAAGAGCGCGCCTGTGTAGATGGGCCGCGCCTCGTTGTCCATCACCGCGAAATTCGTCTCGGCGATCATGGACTTGATGTCCTTCTCCTGCATATAGATGGAGTTTTGATAGTCCGTGGCCGGAAGCTCAGGGTACTCGTCCGCCGAGAGGCCTGAGATGTTGTATTCGCTCATGGAGCAGCGGATGTGGACCATCAGCTTCTCGTTCACCGACACATAGATAACGTCCTCCGGGAGCTTGCGGATGATGTCCCCGAAGAGCCGCGCGTTGATAACGATGGCCCCCGGCTCCGTCACGTCGGCGGTGATGGTGGAGCGGATGCCCGTCTTCTGATTGTAGCCCCAGATGGTCAGATCCGTGCCCGCCTCAATGAGAAGTCCCTCCATGCTGGGCACGGCGCTCTTGGTGGCCGCCGCTCTGGAGGCGATGGTCACGGCGTTGACAAGATCGTTCTTTTCACAGGAAAATTTCATGGTCCGTCCTCCCGACATTCAAATTTTTCAAAAATAAGAAATACATTCTTTTTATTCGTCGTATTCGTAGTAGGGCAAATTTATGTGGAAATCCTCATTTTTTCCGCGATTTTCAAGACTTTTCTCCTTTTCCTTCCTGTGGAAAGCTCACCGTCCTTTCCACAGGCTCTTTCAAAAAGCTCGGGTTTTCCCCCTCATTTAACCCCAATTCACAAATTTCTGTTGAAAACTCCGCTCAGCTCCTGGCGTTGATATTGGCGGTGATGTCCTTGATCATCTGGGCAAATTCAGGGTCCGTGGAGATGTTTTTCTCAATTTTCTGGATGCTGGACAACACCGTGGTGTGGTCCCGCCCCTCAAAGATGTCCCCGATGTCCTGGAGGGAGAGGTTCGTGAGCCTCCTTATGCTGTACATGGCGATCTGCCGGGCCAGGGCCGTGTTGCGGGTCCTGCGCTGGCCCTTCACGTCCTCGCTTGTCAGGGAGAAGTATTTCGCCGTCTCCTGAATGATGTCGTCGGGCGTGGGCACATAGGAGGACTTCTGCCGGAACATATCCTTCAGGATCCGCGTGACCTCCGGCACCGTTAGCTGGAGGTTCATCAGGTCGCTCTGCGCTCGGATCTTCAGCACCGCGCCCTCCAACTGCCGCACGTTGGAGGTCATGTTCTCGGCGATGTAGTTCACCACGTCGTTGGAGAGGGCCAGGCCCAGCTTGGCCGACTTGCTCCTGACGATGGCGGCGCGGGTCTCAAAGTCCGGGGGCTGGATGTCCGCCTGCAGGCCCATGCCCAGGCGGGACTTGAGCCGCTCCGTGAGGGTGGGCATATCGGAGGGGGGCCTGTCGGAGGTGAACACCATCTGCTTGTTGGCCTCGTAGAGGGTGTTGAAGGTGTGGAACATCTCGTCCTGGGTGGAGGCCTTGCCGGCCACCGTCTGAATATCGTCGATGAGCAGGAAATCGGCGCTGCGGTATTTCTCCCGGAACTCCACGTTCCGCCCGGTCTGGATGGCGGTTATAAGCTCGTTCATGAAGTCCTCGCCCCGGACAAAGACGATGTAAGCGTCCGGGTTGCGCCGGGCCACCTCGTGCCGGATGGCGTACAAAAGGTGCGTCTTTCCAAGTCCCGAATCCCCGTAGATGAAGAGGGGGTTATAGTTTCTCGTTTGGCCCTCCGCCACGGCGAGGCACGCCGCGTGGGCGAACTTGTTGGAGGGTCCCACCACAAATTTGTCGAAGGTGTACTCCTCCGGGTCCATGGGGTCGGCCTTCTTCCCGCCGTCCTCCTCAAGGGCCTCCTCCCCCACCAGAAAGACCTCCATCTCGCCGGAAAAGATCTCTCTCAGGGCCGCCTTCAGCGGGGCCATGAACCGGGCGGCGATGACGCTGCGCTTGAAATCCGAGGGGACCAGCACCGTCAGCCCCTCCTCGGTAAAGCTCAATGGACGGCACTCGCCAAACCAGGTCGTAATGGCCACGGAGGTGACCTCCTTGCCCATCAGCTCAAGCACGCTGCTCCATATGTCGTCTAAAGAGTTCATTTATTCTCTCTCCACCTTTCAGCGCCGCCCTCAAAAAAGGCGACTCCACGGCATCATACAGTACCCCCTATTATACCAAAAAACCGCCCTGATTGCAAGATAAAATAAGGGGTTCCTTCGGTAAAAATATCATTTTCCCGCACAAAAAATATCCCGCCCCCGTAAAGGGGCGGGAAACGGGAAAAAATCAGTTTTTCAGGGAGTTCACAGGCGCGGGGATGCGGCCTCCCCGGCCAATAAAGGCGGCGGGACTGGCGGGATTCACCGCCATGACGGGGGCGCGGCCCAGAAGGCCGCCGAAGTCCACAAAGTCCCCCACGCCCTTCCCCGGCACGGGGATGACCCGGACGGCCGTGGTCTTCTGATTGATCATGCCGATGGCCGCCTCGTCGGCGATGATGGCGGCGACGGTCTCCGCCGGGGTATCGCCGGGGAGGGCGATCATGTCCAGGCCCACAGAGCACACGCACGTCATGGCCTCCAACTTCTCGATGGTGAGCTTCCCCGCCGCCGCGGCCCTTATCATCCCCGCGTCCTCGCTCACCGGGATAAACGCGCCGGACAGGCCCCCCACGTTGGAGGAGGCCATAACGCCGCCCTTCTTCACCGCGTCGTTCAAAAGCGCCAGCGCCGCCGTGGTGCCGGGAGCGCCCACGCTCTCCAGACCCAGCTCCTCTAAAATATCCGCCACCGAGTCCCCCACGGCGGGGGTGGGCGCAAGACTCAGATCCACGATGCCGAAGGGCACGCCCAGCCGCCGGCTGGCCTCCTGCGCCACCAGCTCGCCCATCCGCGTCACCCGGAAGGCGGTCTTTTTGATGACCTCGGCGGCCTCGTTCAGGGGCCTCCCGGCGCACCGCTTCAGCGCGCTGTGGACCACGCCCGGCCCGGAGACGCCCACGTTGATGACGCACTCCGGCTCTCCCACTCCGTGGAAGGCCCCGGCCATAAAGGGGTTGTCCTCCACCGCGTTGCAAAAGACCACAAGCTTGGCGCAGCCCTGCCCCTGGGATAAGTCCGCCGTCTCCTTGACGATACGCCCCATCAGCGCCACGGCGTCCATGTTGATGCCGGCCCTGGTGGACCCCACGTTGACGCTGGAGCACACCCGCCGGGTGGTGCACAGCGCCTCCGGGATGGCGCGGATGAGCCGCCGGTCCCCGCCGGTGAAGCCCTTCTGGACCAGGGCGGAGAAGCCGCCGATGAAGTTAACGCCCGTCTCCGCCGCCGCCCGATCCAGCGTCCGGGCAAATTCCGCGTAGTCCTCGGTCTCACAGCACTCGCAGGCGATGGCGATGGGCGTTACGGAGATGCGCTTGTTGACGATGGGGATGCCGAACTCCCGCTCGATGTCCTCCCCGGTCCTCACAAGATTCTCCGCCCTTTTGGTGACGGTGTCGTAGATTTTGTCACAGCAGGTTTTCAGCTCCGGGTGTCCGCAGCCGCGCAGGGAGATGCCCATGGTGACGGTGCGGATGTCCAGATGCTGCTGGCTGATCATCTCGATGGTCTCAAGAATTTCGCTTGTTGTAATCATGGCGTCCCCTTATATCCTGTGCATGGCCTCAAAAATGTCCTCCCGCTGGATGCGGATGTCCAGCCCGCGCTCCGCCCCGTCCTTTTTGAGGATGTCGGCGAGGGCGGCGAAATCCACCCTGCACCCGGCGGTGTCCACCAGCATGATCATGGTGAAATACTCCCGCATAACGGTCTGGCTGATGTCCAGCACGTTGACGCCGTTCTGGGCCAGCACCGCGCACACATGGGCGATGATGCCCACGGTGTCCTTGCCGATCACTGTCACAATGGCTTTCATAGCTTCCTCCTTATATCGGTTCGTCCAAAAAACTCAAATCGAATTTTTTCCGGCGGCATTAACGTCGAAAAATTTCCCGCACGTTCCCCTTTGTCTGAAAAGGCCAACGGCCTTTTCAGACAGATTTATACGCTCAGCTCGTCGATGGTCTTTTCAAAGGCGTCCATAAAGTTGTCCAGGAAGTAATCCACCTCCGGCATCCCCATGGCCCGGAGCTTCCCCAGGGTGGACGCCGCCGCCGACTTAAATTCCAGATTTCCCGTTTTCAGCTCCTCCACGCACTTGATGTACGCGGAGAGCTTGTCCGCCGCCCGGACCAGGTCCCGAACGCCGCCCTCGTCCCGCAGGAGCATATCGTACTCAGGCTGCATGGACGCGGGAAGGCCGTTTACAAGCTTGGCGATGGCACCCTCCTCCACCCGCCGGTAGGCGGAGCGCATCTCCGGGTCGTGGTATTTGACGGGCGTGGGCATATCGCCGGTGAAGATCTCCGGCGCGTCGTGGAAAAGCGCCGCGGCGGCGCACCTGTCCGGCGAGCAGGGGACGCCCATCACGTCCCGGCGGATCACCGCCAGCGCGTGGGCCAGCACCGCCACCATGTGGGAGTGCTCCATCACGTTCTCCCGGTCGGCGTTGCGCATCAGCGCCCAGCGGTCAATGTTCTTCATGCGGGAGATGAGGGCAAAAAAGTTGTAGCTCATATGATACCCTTTCTGAAAATAATGGGGTCCCCGGATGAGCGAAGATCGCACGGGGAGAGGAGGCGCAAACACAGCGCCTGAGGGCGGCCAACGGAAGACCGAGGTTAAGCGAGTTCCGCGGCGACGATGGTGCCGCCGCCCAGGACCCGGTCCCCATCGTACATCACCGCCGCCTGTCCGGGGGTGACGGCCCGCTGGGGGGCGTCAAAGGTCAGCAGCAGCTCCCCGCCGTCCGTCCGATCCACCCGGCAGGGTTCCTCCTTCTGCCGGTAGCGCAGCTTTGCCGCGCAGGAGAAGGGGAACCGCTCCGGCTTTACAAGCCAGTTCACCCCGGCCACGCGGGCCGTGGGGGAATAAAGGCCCTCTGCGTAAGAGACGGTGACGGTGTTTTTCTCCATATCCTTGGCCTTCACGTAGAGCGGCCTGTCCGCCGCGACGCCCAGGCCCCGGCGCTGGCCCACGGTGTACCCCGCCGCGCCCCGGTGGCGGCCCAGCACGCGGCCGGCCTCGTCCACCAGGTCCCCCGGCTCGCTTTTCTTGCCGGTGAACCGCTCCATAAACGCCAGGTAGTCCCCGTCCGGCACAAAGCAGATGTCCTGACTCTCCTTTTTCCGGGCGTTGATAAAGCCCTCCCGCTCCGCCACCGCCCGCACCTGGTCCTTGGTAAGCTCCCCCAGGGGGAAGAGGGCGTGGGAGAGCTGCTCCGGCGTCAGCTGCGCCAGCACGTAGCTTTGATCCTTCCCGGCGTCCCGCGCCTTTCGCAGCTCAACGCCCCGCTCCGTCTCCGTCCGCCGGACGTAGTGCCCGGTGGCGACGGTCTCGCAGCCCACCGACCGGGCGTAGTCAAGGAGCCGGGAGAATTTCAGGTACCGATTGCAGTCGATACAGGGGTTGGGCGTGCGCCCGCGCTCATACTCGGCGACAAATTTGTCGATGACGCGGGACTTAAACTCCCCGGAGAGGTCCAGGGTCAAAAAGGGGATCCCCAGCCCGGCGCACACGGAGCGCGCGTCCTCCACGTCGTCCACAGAGCAGCAGGTGCTCTCGCCGGCAAGCCCCAAAAGCGCGTTGTCAAAAAGCCGCATGGTGACGCCCACGCAGTCATACCCCTGCGCCTTCAGGAGATACGCCGCCACGGAGGAGTCCACCCCTCCGCTCATGGCGATGAGGACGCGGCCGCTCATGCCACGTTGGGGCTTTCCCGCATGGCGAGGATGGTCTTTTCGATAAGCTCGTCCAGCGTCCAGCCCAGCTCGTCCGCGCCCCGCTGGATCACGTCCCGGTCGCACCCGGCGGCGAACTTTTTGTCCTTGAACTTCTTCTTCACGGACTTGACCTCCAGGTCGTCCACGCTCTTTGAGGGCCGCATGATGGCCGCCGCCCCGATAAGCCCCGTCAGCTCGTCGGCGGCGAAGAGGACCTTCTCCATGGTGTGTTCGGGCTTCACGTCCGAGCAGATGCCGTAGCCGTGGCTCACCACGGAGCGGATGATGCCCTCGTCCACGCCGTTCTCCCGCAGAAGCTCCGGGGCCTTTTGGCAGTGCTGATCGGGGTAAAGCTCAAAGTCCACGTCGTGCAAAAGCCCCACGGCCTTCCAGTAGTCGCTCTCGGCCTCAAAGCCCAGATGTTTGGCGTACCACGCCATCACGTCCCCCACGATGCGCGCGTGGGACAGGTGGAACTCCCCCTGGTTATATTTCTTCGTTATCTCGTAAGCCTCATCCGGCGTCGGGATCATGAAAACGCACCTCCAAAAACGTATTTTCCTGCGTTAAAATTATATTGCGCCGGCGCTCCAATGTCAACAAAAAGCTTTCCTTTGGACGGAATCAAAAAAACTTGAATGTTGGAACGGGCTGGTTTATAATGGTTGTGTTGCCGGCGGCGAGGGCCGCCGAAAAATGCAAAGGAGGAATTGCTTGTGAAAAAACGCGCGATCTCATTTGTTCTGGCGGCGCTTATGCTTGTGGCGTTCGCCGTCCCCGCCCTGGCGGCGGAGGAAAAGACCTCCACCGTGACGGTGACCACCCTTGTGGCGCCGACATACGAGGACGCCAAGGGCTTCAGCGAGGGCCTTGCCGCCGTGAAGAAGAACGGCAAATGGGGCTTCATCGACGAGACCGGCAAGGTGGTCATAGACTTCAAATATGACTACGCCGGCAGCTTCGACGAGGGCTATGCCGTCGTTGGCAAGTCGGAAGAAGATTGGGAAGAATACTATACCTGTTATATTGTGGACAAGACCGGCAAGGAGACGGCTCTGCGCTGGGAAATATACGGGGAGACCGAGATCGTTGAGCTTTGGGGGTCCGAAAATTTCGGCACGCCCTTTTTCCAGAACGGCGTACTCGTTTTGAACGGCTTCGCCTTCGGAACCGACGGAATGGAGATCGTGCCCGTTGAGGCCGACATCCATACTCTGATAGACAAGATCGACAACCTGGGCATTGACGGTTTTTCCGTCATGTATGGTGACGGCGAAAAGGAGTATTACTACAATTACACCTGCGCCGGCGTCTGCGTGGACGGCCTCATCCCCATGTATCTTCAGGGGGAGGAGTGCTGGGTCTGCTTCCTCATGGACAAGACCGGCCATGTGGTCAAGGACTTTGCCGACAAGATCACCCAGGATTGGGATACCGAAAACGTGGTGTATCTTAACGCGCTGCGTGCCCCCGTGGACGGGTATATGCTGGCGGCAAACAGCACCATGGAACCCGGCACGCTGGGCGAGTTCGACACGCGCTACGGCGTCATGGACTACGCCACAGGAAACTGGGTGATCGCCCCCAAATACACGGGCTACCGCTATAATCTCGGTGGTAACTTCTTTCTGAACGGCCTTTGGATCGTCAAGTCCGGCGACAAATTCGGCGCCGTGAACAAGAGCGGCACGGAAGTGATCCCCGTGGAGTACGACTACATTGATGTCTACAACCACGGCCTGGCCGCCGCCTGCAAGGACGGCAAATGGTTCTATCTGGACACCTACGGCAACCGCTACGACGTCGGCCTGCCCGGCGGCGGTACGGCGAAGAACCTCGCCGTCGCCGGCTCCTTCGGCAGCAACGGCACGGCGGCGGTGTACGACGAGGACACTGGCAAGGGCTATCTCGTGATGGACACCCCCGTGAACGGCGTCCTCCCCGCCATTGAGGGCAGCGACGGCGTTGCCCTCTCCACCTACTTCCCCGGCTTTGACGGGACGGTGGAAAGCCTCTCCACCACCCTCACGCCCAGCGAGATCGTGGCCTTCGAGCAGAACGGCAAGTACGGGTTCTACAAGCTGAATTTCGACCTTGTGGGCCAGAACCCCTTCACCGACGTGCTCCCCGGCGCCTACTACTTCGACCAGGTGGTCTGGGCCGCCAACGAGGAGATCGTGGACACCTCCGTCAAGGAGTTCGAGCCTGAGACGGGATGCCCCCGCTGGCAGGTGGTCGATTTCCTGTGGCGCGCCGCCGACTGCCCCGAACCCACCCTCACCGAGTCCCCCTTTGAGGATGTTACACCCGCTGACAGTTTCTACGAGGCCGTCCTCTGGGCCAACGAAAATAAGATCGCCCTGGGCCGGACCGCCACCACCTTCGACCCCTACGGCACCGTAAATCGCAGTGAGGCGCTGACCTTCCTCTACCGCGCCGCCGGCGAGCCTGAGGCGGAGGAGAAGGGCGAGGGCTTTGCGGATGTGGCCGACAACGCCTACTACATCGACGCCGTCTCCTGGGCGGTCAGCCAGTCCGAGCCTATCGCCAAGGGCATAGGCGGGAACAAGTTTGCCCCCAACAGCCGGGTCATCAAGTGCGACATGATCCTCTTCCTCTACCGCGCCGTGGAGGAGAACGGCATCGACACCACCGTCGGCGCGAAATGAGCCGTCGGGGACCCGTGACGCCGCGTCCAACATAATAATATCCGCCCCGGAGCCAGTCTCCGGGGCGGATATTTGTTAAATTGGATCAGCTTTGACTGCCCCCGTTTTTCCTACGCCGGATGGCCTCCCCGGCTTTTCTGACGGCGAGCGCCGCGAGATACCCGAACAGCAGTCCGAAGAGCGCCCCGAAGAGCACGTCGGTGGGGTAGTGCACGTAGAGATAGAGGCGCGACACGGCGATGACGCACGCCAGCACGCCCGCCGGGATCCACCAGCGGCACCGGCTGAACAGAAGCGCCCCCACAAAGGAGAAGGACGCCGCCGCGTGCCCGGAGGGGAAGGAGTACTCCCCCGGCTTTGGGATCAGCAGCACGATGTCCGGGTTCACCACATAGGGCCTTGTGCGCGCCACCAGGTTTTTGATAAGCCCGTTGCACAGCGCCACGTCGATGAGGAGCGCCAGCGCGCAGGTCAGCCCCAGCTTCCGCGTCCTTCGGAAGAGGAGGAGCGCCAGCGTCAGGGCGATCCAGAAAACGCCCCCGTCCCCCAACTTTGTGACGATCGGGAAGACCGCGTCCCCAAACCCGGTGCGGAGGGTCTGGATCCAGTCCAGAATGCCGATTTCAAAGAGATTCATAAGCCGCCCCTTTCACGCCGCGCCAAAGCGTCCGTACTGAATAAATTATACCCCCAACACCCCGCCCGGTCAACCCCCCGGCGGATATAAAAAAAAGAGCCGGGGTCCGGCTCTTTGCGCGTTGAAAAAGGGCAAGGACCCCGGCGGGTTTTCTTCGCCCGCTTATTTACAGAAGCGGTGCTTGCCGATGGTCACAAGCAGGGGGCGCGACCATATCCAGCGGCTGGTGGCCGTGGCCGGGTTGAAGTAGTAGATGGCCCCGCCCGACGGGTCCCAGCCGTTGAGGGCCTCCCTTGCGGCCCGGTAGGCGCTCTCCGCCACAGGCTCGTTGAACTGCCCGTCGTCCAGGCACGAGAAGGCCCCCTTTTGGTAGATGACGCCGGACATGGTGGAGGGGAAGGAGGGGTGTTCCATGCGGTTGAGCACCACCGCCCCCACGGCCACCTGCCCGGAGTAGGGTTCGCCCCGCGCCTCGGCGGAGATGAGGCGCGCCAGGAGGTTCACGTCCGCGCTCCCCCCGGAGGACCCTGTCTGCCCGGAGGGCAGGCCGGCGGCCGCCAGCGTGGCCGGTCCCGCCACCCCGTCGGGGGTGAGGCCGTTGGCCTTCTGAAATTTCTTCACCGCCTCCTCGGTGCGGGAGCCGTACACCCCGTCCGCCGCCCCGGTGTAATACCCCCAGTCGGAGAGCCGCTGCTGAAGCTTCTTCACCGTCTCCCCGGAGGAACCCCGCCGGAAGCTCTCCGCGTAGGCGTCGGGGACGGTCTGGAGTATCCCGATGATCGCAATATTCACGGCAAAGACCGCCAGGAGCGCCGCCGCGAGTTTTTTTCTATCCATATCACTCACCCCGTCAGTATTTTTTTCTCAGCTTCCCCAAGGCCAGCGCCAGGGGGATCAGCGCCACGGTGAACGTGAGGTTCACCGCCGGCACGATGAAATCCGACCACTTGAGA
This sequence comes from uncultured Oscillospiraceae bacterium, assembly GCA_947627715.1. Classification (GTDB taxonomy): domain Bacteria; phylum Bacillota; class Clostridia; order Oscillospirales; family Oscillospiraceae; genus RUG626. The sequence goes on along the minus strand of CANQXK010000014.1, from coordinate 33,842 downwards.
AACGCGAAGGCGTCCCGCGCGATGAGGAACGCCGCCGCCCCGGAGAGGGCCGCGCAGGGCCAGACGAAGAAGGACCGCCGCTTCGCCCCCGTCACGGTTTTCCAGATCTCCGCCGCGATCATGAGGATGGCGGAGAGGAAGATGAAGTCCGTCACGATCCAGATGGCCACCACCACCGCCTCGACGCGCTCCACCACGCCAAAGACCTTGATGTTGCGGATGACCATGAAAAAGGCGTTCTCCATGGTGATGGAGAGGTTCGTCCCCAGCGTCCCCAGGGTGAACAGCGTCACCGCGAAGGCGATGAGCAGCAAAAGCCCCAGCCACGGGAACACCCGCCGCCTCCCCGGCCCGGCCATAGTGACGTGACCGCGCAGAAAGAGAAAATAGACGTTGGCCGCCGTCACGTTGAAGATGGGGATGGCGCCGTAGAGGATGTCCTTCCAGTCCCGGTACGTCACCGGCAGAAGGTTCTCCCCGGAGACGTCCGGCGCGGCGGAGGCCAGCACCACGAAAATCACCAGCAGGAGAATGGGCATCAGCACCTCGGCGGTGCGGGCCAGGGTCTTGGTCAGCCCCGCCGCCGCCAGGATGGACACCGCCAGCATCGTCACGATGAAGACCGGCGTGGTGCCGTTGGGGTACACCGTGGAGAGCAGCCGTTCCGCCGCGCTCCGGGCCAGAAACCCGCCGTACAGGCTGAGCCACAGGGCGCAGAGCGCGGCAAAGGCCCGCCCCGCCGCCGGACCCCACCCCAGGATCGCCATGTCTGCAAGCCCCAGCCCCTCCGGGGCGTTTTTCGTCAAGGCCCGCAGGAGGGCCGTCAGCGCCGCCGCGGCGGGCAGGGCCGCCAGGGCCGACAGCCACGAGGCCCGTCCCCCCAGCATCACCGCCGCCGTGGGCAGAATACGGATCATGGGGGAGAGAAGACTGACGAAAATGAGGACGGTCAGCTGTCTCTCAGTGAGTCGGTCAGTTTTTCCCACGGGGTCCCCTCCTCTCTCCCGCCGATCTCCGGCGGGTCGATGATGTCGTAGGTGCGCATGAGGACGCTTTCCACCTCCACTGTCACGGGCAGAGTGGGGAAGACCTCCTCCCAGGGCCGGCCCATGTCCTCCATGGCCAGGGGCGCGCGCCGGGTGAGGATGCCGCCCAGGTCCAGAAAATCAAGGCCCAGCGCCGGCCCGCGCCGGACAGCCGCCTCGCAGGCGCTCCTGAGCGTCTGGGAGAGGGCCTCTTCCGCCTGCCGGCGCACATCGCGGGACCGCACGTCCGCAAGCCCGTCCATGCACACAAGGTTGGCCTCGGCCCGCAGCCGGATCTCCGCCCGCAAAAGCCGGCCGTCCTCCGAAAAGACCGGCTCTATGTCCGGCTTTATTTTGTCCACCGACACGGTGAACACCGCGTCGTCCACGGGGATGTCCAGGTTGCAGGAGCGAAACCGCCCCAGGAGGAGCATGGTCCCCAGCGTCTCCCGGTCGTCAAGGAAGCCCACGGCGGCGTCGGGGCGCATCACCGCCATCCCCGCCGGGGCCAGGTTCAGATCGCCCCGCTTCTCAAAAAGCTTCTCCTCTTCCTCCCCCCGGACGCACTGCACCAGCGCGCAGCCGTTCTGCGCCAGGGAGGCGGCGATCTCCCGGCAGGAGAACACGTACCCCCGGCCCAGCCGGGCGATGTTCTGATCGAGGCCCGCCACCACGTCCGAGGCCGGCGTCTCCTCGCCGGCAAGGCCGAAAACAAGGTCCCTGGCCGTCCCGTCCCGGACGATGAGAAGTCCCGTGTCCAGGCGCATCTCGGAAAACCGCTCCACGTAGTCCAGCACCTCGTCCAGCCTTGTTTTGGCCAGATCCTCGCCGATGAGCATATTTTCGGTGTGGGAGAGGATGGCCTCCCGCCCCAGGGGGCGGAGGGTCAGCTCGTTCATGGTCACGCCGATGGACGGCCCGGACTTCTCGTACATCCGCGCCTCCTGCTCCTCCCCGGCGGTGCCGTAGATGCCCACCAGGACTCCGTCCTCGGACGAGTCCACCGTCACGGTGCGCACAAGCTCGATCATCTCCAGATGCCGGTAATTAGAAAAGATCGTCAGCCCCGGCGAGCAGCCCGTGAGGGCGAGGCTCAGCGCCAGGGCAAGGAGCGCCGCCTTTTTCACAGTCCCGCCTCCCCGCCGTCGCCGGTCTTCAGCTCCGGCTCCCGGTCCTTTTTATCCGTCATGCTGTGCCGCAAAAGCGCCCGCGACAGGTGCCGCCCCTCGCTCCCGGCGAAGGGGGTCATGTAGGGCACGCCGAAGCTCTCAAGGCCGGAGAGGTGGTAGAGCAGCAGGGCGCACCCCAGGGCGACGCCGAACATACCGAAGCCGATGGCCGCCAGCACCAGGAAAAACCGGCACAGCCGCAGGGCCGACCCCATGTCCTGATTGGGCATGGTGTACCCGGCGATGCCCGCCAGCGCGATGACCACGACCACCACCGGCGACACCACGCTGGCCTCCACCGCCGACTGGCCCACGATCAGCGCGCCGATGATGCTCACCGTCTCCCCGATGGGGCTGGGCAGGCGGATCCCCGCCTCCTGCAAAAGCTCGAAGGCCAGGAGCATCATGATGACCTCCGCCGCCGTGGGGAAGGGCACCTGCTGCTTTGCCTCGATCATGGACTGCATGAGCCTTGTGGGGATCATCTCCTGGTGGTACATGGCCACCGCCACATAGAAGGCGGGGGCCAAAAGCGTCAGCGCCACGGAGAAGTAGCGGAGCAGCGTCAGGGCGGAGGCCACGATGAAGTGGCCGGAGTGGTCCTCCGGCACCTTCATGAACTGGGAGAAGGTCCCAGGGGCCAGAAACCCCAGGGGCAGGCCGTCCACCAGGATGCCCACCCGCCCCTCCAGGAGGTTCATGCAGAATTTGTCCGTCCGCTCCGTGGAGATCACCTGGGGGAAGGGCGAGCGGGGGTTGTCCACGATATTCTCCTCGATCACCGACGAGGTGAGCGCCCCCTCCGTTCGGATCCCGGAGAGCCGCCGCTCCGCCTCGGCCACGATTCCCTCGTTTGTGAACCCCTCGATATAGATGAGCGCCGCCGCCGTGTCCGCGCGGGACCCCAGCTTATACTGCCGTATCTTCAGATGCGCGTTCCGCAGCTTGCGCCGCACCAGGGTGGTGTTCACCTTCATGGTCTCCACAAAGGCGTCCTTGGCGCCCTTGACCACCTTCTCTTCCTTGGGCGCTTCCACGCTCCGGCGCTGCTGGCTCTTGACCTCGAAGGTCACCGCCGTGCGCTCCGCGTCGAAAATGAGGGCGCAGAAGCCGTTGAGCAGGTCCTCCGCCAGCTCCCCTAACTTCGTCCGGCTCTTGGCGGTGTAGACGTACACCGACCCGCCCAGGAGCATGGCGATGACGCTCTTCGCGTCCGTCACCGCCCCGAACCGCTCCGGGTCCGTCAGGGGCTTTATCACCTGCTCCGCCACATCGGAACCGGAGACCAGCCCGTCGATGAAGCAAAGCCTTGCCTTGCGCCGGACGTCCCCGCCGATGTGGACCTCCCGCGACTCAAAGTCGTAGCAGTCCCGGTATACCTCCTCCAGCGCCGCCACCGACACCGCCGCGTCCGACGCGATCTCCGGCGCGGCCGGCGCGCCTCTCCCTCTCGTCATGGTTGGACACCACCTTTGCCTTAAAGCGTTTTGTCAGGAGTATTTTTGCCGGATGGGGAAACAAATAATTTTGTAAATTTTTCATAAAACCGCCCCCGCTCCATTGACACGCCTCGCGGTAAATGATAAAATAATGCGAAATATGAAAGAATGGAGAGGGGGGAGAGCGATGTATCTGGAGACGCGCCGCCTGACCGTCCGGCGCATGACGGACGGGGACTTTCAGGACTGGCTTCTGTACGCCACGGACGCCGAGAGCTGCCGTATGCGCGGCACGGAGGCGTACGCCACGCCGGAGGACGCCAGGGAGGCCTTTGCGTGGCTGATGACCCACGAGAAGCGGTTTTACGCCATCGTCCTGCGGGAGGAGGGCCGCTGCGTGGGCCACCTGCTGGTGTACAACTTCCCCTCCGTCTCCGGCGAGCCGGAGCTTCAGGGCCTGACGGGCCGGGAGCTGAGCTTCTGCGTGGCCAAGGAGCACTGGCGGCAGGGCATCGCCCGGGAGGCGCTGTCCGCCACCATCGACTACCTCTTCAACCACCGGGGCGTCGATTATATAAGCTCCGGGTACTTCGACTTCAACGTCCCCTCCCGCGCCCTCCACGAGAAGCTGGGCTTCACCCCCTTTTCGCAAAGCCCGGTGACCCTCCCCGGCGGCGGGCGCGCCACCGCCATAGAGACCATTCTCTTTAACCCCGCCGCCCCGCGCCAGATGGAGCCGCGCGTGTCCGAAAAATAAACGATCCCCCGCGCCGGACCATAAAAAATCCCCTGCCGCCGCCATGGCCGCAGGGGATTTTCGCCCTCTCAGGCGCTTTTGTAGTCCCGGACGAAGGTCACCGCCGCCCCCAGGGGCCGCTCGCCCTCCCGGAGCTTCAGGGAGATGGCCGGCTTCAGCCCGGCCTCGATCTTGATCCGCCCCTTGTAGAAGGGCAGGGCGTAGAGCCTGCTGACCCGGTCCATCTCAAACTCCCGAATGGAGAAGATGAGCCGGCCCTGCTTCTGGGCGATCTCCGAGATGCCCGTGTCCGCCGCCTCGCCCCGCAGAAGGGCGATGTGGATGAGGGAGTTGACCTCCGGGGGCGGGTCGCCGAAGCGGTCGATAAGCTCGTCGGTCATGTCGTCCGCGTCCTCCTCCGAGCGGATGTGGGCGATGCGCCGATAGAGGTCCATGCGCTGTTCGGCGTTCTGGACGTAGGACTCCGGGATGTTGGCGGACACCGCCAGGTCCGCCGCGCACTCCGGCTTTTCGGGGACCTTCTCGCCCTTCTCCTGGTGGACGGCCTCCTCCAAGAGCTTCAGGTACATATCGTACCCCACGCTCATCATGTGGCCGGACTGCTCCGCCCCCAGAAGGTTCCCCGCGCCCCGGATCTCCAGGTCCCGCATGGCGATCTTGAAGCCCGAATTGAACTCCGCAAACTCCCGGATGGCGGAAAGGCGCTTTTCCGCCACCTCGGTGAGGACCTTGTCCCGCCGGAAGGTGAAGTACGCGAAGGCCCGCCGGGAGGACCGGCCCACGCGCCCGCGTATCTGATGGAGCTGCGCCAGGCCCATCTTGTCCGCGTCCTCGATGATGAGGGTGTTGACGTTGGGGATGTCAATGCCCGTCTCGATGATGGTGGTGCAGACTAAGATCTGGATCTCCCCCGCCTGCATGGCCTCCATCACGGAGCCAAGCTGTTCCTCGTCCATCTTCCCGTGGGCCACGGCGATGTTGACGCCCTCCACAAGCTCCCGGATCTTCATGGCGGTGCGCTCGATGTTGTCCACCCGGTTGTGGAGGTAGTACACCTGCCCGCCCCGGCTGACCTCCCGGCGCATGGCGTCCGCCAGCACCCCCCAGTCGTGCTCCATCACGTAGGTCTGCACCGGCTGCCGGTCGGAGGGCGGCTCCTCGATGGTGGACATATCCCGCACGCCGGAGAGGGCCATGTTGAGAGTCCGGGGGATGGGCGTGGCCGACAGGGTCAGCACGTCCACCTTCCGCGAAAGCTCCTTGAGCCGCTCCTTGTGCTGGACGCCGAACCGCTGTTCCTCGTCCACCACCAGAAGGCCCAGCTTTTTAAAACGCACGTCCTTCTGCAAAAGCTTGTGGGTGCCGATGACGATGTCCACCGTCCCGTCCTCCAGCCCCTGAAGGGCCTTTTTCGTCTGGGAGGGGGAGCGGAAGCGGCTCAGGACCTCGATGCTCACGGGGAAGCCGTCAAAGCGCCGGGCCGCCGTCTGGTAGTGCTGCTGGGCCAGCACCGTGGTGGGCACCAGGATGGCCGCCTGTTTTCCGTCCATGACGCACTTCATCACGGCCCGGAGGGCCACCTCGGTCTTGCCGTAGCCCACGTCCCCGCACAGAAGCCTGTCCATGGGCACGGGGTTTTCCATATCCGCCTTGATCTCCCGGATGGCCCGGAGCTGGTCGTCCGTCTCCTGATACTCGAAGTTGTCCTCAAACTCCCGCTGCCAGGGGGTGTCCGGGGAGAAGGCGTAGCCCGTCGCCTTCTGCCGCTCGGCCTGCAGGGCCAGGAGGCCGTCCGCCAGGTCCTTCACCGCCGCGCGGGCCTTGGTCTTGGCCCGCGCCCAGTCCGTGCCGCCCAGCTTGGAAAGCTTCACCGGCGCGTCCTCCCCCGCCCCGATGTACTTGGACACCATATCCAGCTGCGTGGCCGGGATGTAGAGGCTGTCCGTGCCGGCGTAGGCGATCTTGATGTAGTCCTTCATGGCCCCGTCCACCTCGCGCTTCACCATCCCGGCAAAGCGCCCGATGCCGTAGGCCTCGTGTACCACCAGATCTCCGGGGGAGAGGTCGGTGAAGCTGTCCAGCTTCTGCCGCCCCGCCGGGAGCTTCTTTTTCGCTCTCCGCCGGAAGAGGCCCTGGCTGAGCTGTCCTTCGGTGATGACCGCCAGCTTCATGCCGGGGTACTCAAGCCCCGCGCTCAGCGCCCCCACGGCGATGGCGCACCGGCCCTTCTCCGGCAGGGCCTCAAGGGCGAAGTCGTAGGCGGAGGCCACGCCCTTCTTCTCCAAAAAGTCGTGGAGGATCTCCCCCCGGCGCTTGTCGCGGGTGAGCACCACCACGCGGTAGCCCGTCTTTTTGTAGTGGGCGATGTCGCTGGCCGCCGTCTCCAGGCTCCCGCCGTAGCTGGGCAGCTGCTTGGCGGTGAGGGCCGCCAGCGTCCTGGGCCGCAGGGGGTACTGGGAGGCGGTGAAGGAGGCCATCATCACCACCGGGAAATCCGAAAGCCGCTCCGTCACCGACTCCCACGCCTCGATGAACCGCTCCGGGCCGCCGTCGGTGACGTTGCCCTCCTTGAGGCTCGTCAGGTCCTGCCCCAGCTGCCAGGTGAAGTTTTTCGCCCGCTCGGAGAGGCGCGACGGCTCGCACATCACCACCACCGCGTCCTGGGGGATGTAGTCCAGGGCCGTGGCCGGCTCGTACAGCAGGTCCAGATAGCGGTCGGACGCCGGAAGCCCCCGCCCGTCCTTCACCCGGTTGAGGTCCGCCAGCACGTTCTCCAAAAGCTCCCGTTTGACGCTCTTTTTCTTCATGAGCCGCTTGCCGAAGGCGTCCATGCGCCCGGCCAGCCCCTCCGTGCCGCCCTTGGCCGCCGTCACCGGCGTCTCCCTGGCGGGGAGGATGAGGCAGGCGTCGATGTTCTCGATGCGCCGCTGGCTGGACACGTCAAAGGTGCCCATGGAGTCGATCTCGTCCCCCCAGAACTCGCATCGGACGGGGAGCTCCCCCGCCGGGGAGTAGATGTCCAGGATCCCGCCCCGCAGGGCAAACTGGCCCACCCCCTCCACCTGGCTCGTCTGCTCATACCCTGCCTCCACAAGCCGCCGGATGAGCGCCTCCGGCTCGACGGCGCCGCCGCGTCTCAGCTCCACGGTCAGCGCCTCCAGCACGTCCGGCGGCATGGTGCGGAGCATCAGCGCGTCGGGGGTGGTCACCGCGATGACCCGCTCCTCCGCCGTGAGCCGCCGGAGGGCGGCGATCCTGGCCCGCTCCCCGTCCCTGGACACGCCCTCGGCGTTGTAAAAGACGAAGTCCCGCCCCGTCAGCAGCGCCGGGGAGACGCCCGTGAAGCCCAGAAGGTCCTCCGCCATCCGCTTGGCCTCCCCCTCGTCGGCGCAGACCGCCACCATGGGCCGCCCGGTGGAGGCGTACACCGCCGCCGCCGCGTGGGCGCGGGGCAGCGCCCCCGCGCCAGACAGGAGCGCGGGACACCGGCCCCCTTCAATGGCCGTCAAAACACGCTGGACGGACTCCTCGTTGACGATGGATTTAGTAAGAATTTCCATTTGCTTGCCTTTTCACTCCACGCCGAAAGGCCCCGATGCGCCGCATCGGGGGTATTCGACGGTATTTTTGAGATTATTCCGTCTCCCGCCAGGTAAGGCTCTCGGCGTAGACGAAGCTGGTCAGGCCGTCCATGTCGGTCTCTCCCGGCGAGAAATCCTCCCAGTCGGCCCAGACGATGAGCCTCTTTCCGGGCGCCTGGGGCACGTCCTCATGGAAGGCCAGGTGGGCGTCGTAGATGATCCCGTCGTCCCGCTGGTTAAAGCCCGTCAGGTTCACCTTGTACACGCCGGTAAATCGCAGCTCCAGCGGCTTTTTCGTCCACTGGTTGTGGACGGTCAGGGTCAGCATATATGTCTCCGGCACGTAACTTAAGAACATCGCCCCGGATGCGTCCACGTATTTTCCCGTTTTAAAGTCAGCAGACACAAGGCAGGAGTCGTGGAATCCGCCCATATGCCCCATCAGCTCATTGATGTCGTTTTGCGTCTCTATCCGTTTCCAATCTCCCATGTCCGCTTTTCCACCTCACAGCGCACGCTTCTGGATCGCCGCCCAGCGGCGGGGATAGCGTTCGGGGGTGGGGGCGGTTTTCTCGATCACCGCCACCCGGCGGAGGATGTCCGTCCCCGGAATGGTGTACTCCCGCACGTCCGCAAGCCTGCCGCCCAGCTTTTCGATGGCGGGGCGGGCCTCCTCCATCTCCTGGTCCGAGTCCGCGGCCTTCATGGCTAAAAAGTGGCCGCCCACCCGGACGAAGGGCATACAAAGCTCCGCCAGGGCGTTGAGCCTTGCCACGGCGCGGGACACCGCCGCGTCGTACCGCTCCCGGTACGCCGGCTCCCGGCCCAGCTCCTCCGCCCTGCCCCAGACGCAGTGGGCGGAAAGCTCCAGGGCCTTGGCGGTCCGGGAGAGGAAGTCCACCTTCTTGGCGGCGGCGTCTAAAAGCGTCAGCTCCATGTCCGGCGCCGCGATCTTCAGCGCAAGGCCGGGGATCCCCCCGCCCGCGCCCACGTCTATGACGGACTTCCCGCTCAGGTCGAAGCGGGAGGCCAGCCCCAGCGCGTCCAGAAAGTGCAGGCGCGCCGCCCGGTCCTCGTCCTCTATGGCCGTCAGGTTGAACGCCTCGTTTGCCGAGAGCAGGGCGTCCAGGTACTGCCTGTAGCGTCTCAGCGCCCCGTCGGGCAGGCGGATGCCGAGGGCGCTGGCGCCCCCGGCAAGGATGTCCTCCAGCATCTTATTTCTGCTGCGCCTTCATAAGGTCGCGGATCTCGGTGAGAAGCTTCTCCTCGGCGCTGGGCGCGGGGGGAGCGGGAGGCGCGGGGGGCGTCTCCTCTTTTTTCTTCCTGGCCTTGTCGGCGGCGGTATTGAAGGCCTTCATGATGCAGAACACCACCAGGGCCAGGATGATAAAGTTGATGACGGCGGAGATGAAGTTGCCGTAATTGAGGGTGTTGGGCGCGGCGTCCGCCGCCACCTTGTAGAAGGTGGGGAGCTTCAGCGTCATGGAGGAGAAGTCCACGCCCCCTAAGAAGATGGACACGATGGGCATGATCACGTCGTTGGTGAGGCTCGTGGTGATGGTGCTGAACGCGCCGCCGATGATAACGCCAACGGCCAGGCCCAGCACGTTGCCCTTGTTTATAAACTCCCGGAATTCCTTAAAAAACTTTTTCATGGCTATGTACTCCTTTCAAAAAACCGCCATTACGCCTCATCGGGCCTGGGGCCGTCCTCCGCCTCCGGCTCGTCCCCGGTCCCGTCCACCTCGATGGTGAAGCCGTCCTCGTCCTCCGCCTCGCCGTCGCAGCACGCATCGCCGTCGCAGCACGCCCCGGCGTCCTCGCCGTGGGGTTCCCGGATGAGGCCGGGGAGAAGCTTCAGGGAGAGGCTTTTTCCGTCGCCGTTTTTCGTGTAGGTCCCGGCCCAGGTCGCCGCCTTGATCTTGACCTCGCCCGTCTCCTCGTCGCGCTTTACCTCATAGGGGGTGACGGCAGCCAGCGCCGCCGCGCCGATGAGGACCTTCCAGACTGCTTTCATATGTTTTTGCCTCCTTATATTAATTAAATTATACTACAGCATATCCCATCCCCCGCGGCCTCGCGGCGCGGGCCGGGGGTCTCACACCGCCGGGGCGGCCTCCAGCTTCTCCTTCCCGCCCATGTAGGGGCGCAGGACGGCGGGGATGACGACGCTTCCATCGGCCTGCAAATTGTTCTCCAAAAGGGCGATGAGCATACGCGGGGGCGCGACGCAGGTGTTGTTCAGGGTGTGGGCCAGGCTTATCTTCCCGTCCGCGTCCTTGAAGCGGATATTCAGCCGCCGGGCCTGGGCGTCCCCCAGGTTGGAGCAGGAGCAGACCTCGAAGTACTTCTGCTGGCGGGGACTCCACGCCTCGATGTCGCAGGACTTGACCTTCAGGTCGGCCAGGTCCCCGGAGCAGCACTCCAGCTGCCGGACGGGGATGTCCATGCTCCTGAACAGCTCCACGGAGTAGCGCCACAGCTTCTCGTACCAGTCCATGGACTCCTCCGGGCGGCAGACCACGATCATCTCCTGCTTTTCAAACTGGTGGATGCGGTAAACGCCCCGCTCCTCGATGCCGTGAGACCCCTTCTCCTTGCGGAAGCAGGGGGAATAGCTGGTGAGGGTGTGGGGGAGCGTCTCGGCGGGGATGAGCCGGTTGATGTACCGGCCGATCATGGAGTGCTCCGAGGTCCCGATGAGGTACAGGTCCTCCCCCTCGATCTTGTACATCATGGCGTCCATGTCGCTCTGGGACATGACGCCCTCCACGATGGCCCCGTGCATCATATAGGGCGGGATCATGTAGGTGAAGCCCTTGCCGATCATAAAGTCCCTTGCGTAGGCCAGCACCGCCTCGTGGAGGCGGGCGATGTCGCCGATGAGGTAATAAAAGCCGCTCCCGGCCACGTCGCGGGCGGCGTCCAGGTCGATGCCCCGGAACCGCTCCATGAGGTCCGTGTGGTAGGGCACCTCAAATTCCGGGACCTTCGCCTCGCCGAAACGCTGGACCTCCACATTGGCGCTGTCGTCCGGGCCGATGGGGACGGAGGGGTCGATGATCTGGGGGATCTGCATCATCACGGCGCGAAGCTCCGCCTTGTACTTGTCCTCAAGCTGTTCAAGCTCCGCCAGCCTGTCGCCGTCGGCCTTGACCTCCGCCTTGAGGGCCTCGGCCTGGGTGGCCTTGGCGGGGTCCTTTTTCGCCTGGCCCATGAGCATCCCGATCTGTTTGGAGAGGCTGTTGCGCCTGGCCCGCAGGTCGCTGGCCTCGTTGATGGCGGCGCGGTTGGCCCGGTCGAGCCGCAGCGCCTCGTCCACCAGCGGGAGCTTCGCGTCTTGAAATTTTTTTCTGATGTTGTCCCGAACCAGGTCGGGATCTTCCCGAATGAGCTTAATATCGATCATGGATAACGCCTTCTTTTCAGTTGTTCTCGGTGTATTGCCGGTAGATGTTCAAATAGGCCCCGTCCAGGTACGCCTGCAGCGGCTCAAGCTGGGCGAGGATGGCGGAGGTGTCCGCCCCGTCCTCGGCGGCCAGCAGGGCGGCCAGCAGTCCCAGAGCCTCCGTCTTTTTCCGCTGGCTCTCCAGCTCCTGCTGGAGCTTTTCCTTTTCGATGGAGGCGGCCTCCGCCCCCTGGTCCAACACCGCGATCTCCGCCGTCATCTGGTCGATGGTGTTCCTGGCCTGCTCCAGCTCCGCCCGGAGCGCGTCCGACGCCTCCTTCTCGCTGTTGAGCTGGTCCGTCAGCTCCTGGTTCCTGTCCTGAAGCTCCTCGATGTTCTGCATCGCCATGGTGGAAAACGCCCCGTGCTGGCTGGACACCTCCGCAAGCTTGCTGGTGGTGCGCTGCTGGATAAAGTAGGACAGCAATATCAGCGCCAGCGCCACGATGAAAAGGACGGAGGTGTATATGAGTACGGAGACCTCCCGCTTTTTGGGGGTGGGTTCCCTGCGCGGCGTCTCCTCCGGCGTTTCGCCGCTCTCCTGCCCGCCGCCGGGCGCGTCTCTTCTTTTCAGTTCCATTCAGTTACCTCTGTGGTTCTCTTTAAGGGAGTTGAGCATCCCGCACAGGATCTCAAAATCCTCTTTCCCGTAGTATTCCAGGGTGATGGAGCCCTTCTGGGTCCCCGCGTCGATCTTGACCCTGCGGCCAAGCCGCCGGCCCAGGTCCCGTTCGATCTCCGCCATGTAGTCCACGCCGTCCTCCCCCAGCCGGGGATTTTTCTTCTCCCTGGGGGGCCTCTTTTTGGCGGACATACGCTTCACAAGCTGTGTGACCTCCCGGACCGACAGGCCCTCCTCCACGGCGCGCAGCGCAAGCTCCGTCTGGGCCTGCCCGTCGGGAAGCTCCAGGATGGCCCTGGCGTGGCTCAGGGACAGCTCCCCCGACTCCACCAGCACCGTGGCCGCGTCCGACAGCTTCAAAAGCCGCAGGGCGTTGGCGATGACGGGCCTTGACTTCCCCACGCGCTCCGCCGCCTGCTCCTGGGTGAGGCCGTACTCCTCCATGAGCTTTTTGTAACCCCGCGCCTCCTCTATGGGGTTTAGGTCCTCCCGCTGGAGGTTTTCGATCATCGCAAGCTCGGCGGTGGTCCTGTCGTCCGCCTCGATGATGTTCACCGGGACCTGCGTTAACCCCGCCATCCTGGCGGCGCGCCAGCGGCGCTCCCCGGCGATGATCTGATAGTACCCCCCGTCCATGGGCCGGACCGTGATGGGCTGGATCATCCCGTGGTCCCGGATGGACTGGGCCAGCTCCTCCATCTTCTCCGGGTCGAACCGCGCCCGGGGCTGGCCCCGCCGAGGCTCGATGTGGGTGATGGGCAGCTTCGTCACCCCCGCGTCCTGCTCGCGCATGGTGTCCTCCCCCAGGAGGGCGCCCATTCCGCGTCCCAGGCCCTTTGCCATGTTCTCACCCCTTCTCGTTTCTCTCCAAAAACTCCCGCGCCAGCGACAGGTACGCCTGAGAGCCGCGGGACGCATAGTCGTAGGCCATCACCGGCTTTCCGTGGCTGGGCGCCTCGGAGAGGCGGACGTTCCGCGGGATCACCGTTCTCATGACCTTGTCCTTGAAAAACTTTTTTACCTCCGCCGCCACCTGCATACTCAGGTTGGTGCGGGAGTCGTACATGGTCAACACCACGCCCTCGATCTCCAAGGCGGGGTTGAGCTTTCTCCTGATGAGCCGGACCGTTCCCATCAGGTCCGTCAGGCCCTCCAGGGCAAAATACTCGCATTGGACCGGGACAAGCACGGTCTCGCTGGCCACCAGGGCGTTAAGGGTCAGCAGCTCCAGCGACGGGGGGCAGTCGATGAGGATATAGTCGTAGCTCTCTTTGAGCTTTTCCAGGGCGTTTTTTAATATGTACTCCCGCCCCTCCATGTCCACAAGCTCGATTAGCGCCCCGGCCAGCGCCCGGTTGGACGGCATCAGGCGGCCGTATTTGGTTGGGATCACCGACTCCGCCGGGTCCCCGCCCATAAGCACCTGATAGGTCCCGGCCTTGACCCGGTTCTTCTCCGCGCCCATGGCGGATGTGGCGTTCCCCTGGGGGTCCGCGTCCACAAGCAGGACTTTCTTCTTTAAGAGGTGGAGCGCACAGGTGAGATTGACGGCGGTTGTGGTCTTTCCCACGCCGCCCTTCTGATTGGCCACCCCGATGATCTTGCCCATTTTGTCCTCCGCTGTTCTTTTTTGCGACGGACATATTATAAACGATTCGGTTTCGTATTTCAACCCCCTATTGATGTTTCACGTGAAACATTTGCGGTTTTCTCGGTCCGGGGCGCGGATTGTTTCACGTGAAACATGGAAGGAGACGGCCCGGAAAGAGCCGTCCGAGAGCGGTCAGCCCAGGAACATATCCACGTCCCGGACCGTCAGTCCCCGGTGGACCGCCAGGTTGATGCCGTAGGCCATGAGGCGGGAGATGGTGCGGACGTTGGAGTCGATGTCCCGTGGGGTGACGATCATGGAGCCGCTCCGGCTGCGCAGGGCCTCCGGGTCCAGCTCCACGCCGGCGTCCCGCGCCACGTCCAGGGTCAGGGTGGCGGCGTCCACCACGGTGGGCACGCCCAGGGCGATGACGGGGATGCCCAGGGTCTCCTTGGAGAGCGCCCCCCTGGCGTTCCCCACGCCGGAGCCGGGGACGATGCCGCTGTCGGCGATTTGCACCGTCCGGCACACCCGCTCCATACTGCGGGAGGCCAGGGCGTCCACGGCGATGAGGGCGGCGGGCCTCACCTCCCGGACCACCGCGCCCACCACGTCCACGCTCTCCACCCCCGTGGTGCCCAGGACCCCCGGCTCAAGGGCGGCCAGGTCCCCGAACTGGGCGAAGGCGTCGGGCATCTGCCGCCGCAGGTGCCGGGTCACCAGGGCGTCCTTCACCACCAGGTGGCCCACCGCGTCCGGGGTGATGGCGGGGTTTCCCAGCCCCACCACCAGGACGGGGCCGGACTGGCCGCCCAGAAGCTCCGCCAGGACCTGGGCGATCACCTGCGCGCCGGCCTCGAAGGAGTCGTCCTCCCGGCGGAGGAAGCGGCCCAGCTCCACGGTGACGTACCGCCCCTTGGGTTTACATAATTCTTCTGCCGCCCGGTCGCCGGTGATGGTGACGGTGGTGACCTGAAAGCCGCGCCGTTCCTCCACGGACTCGCCGGCCCCGTCCAGGTCCGCAAGGTTGTCCTCGCTCCAGATCCTCTTTGCCTCCGCCGCCAGGTCAGAGCGTCGTGATAACATCCAAAGCCCCCCTATATATGGTGTAGTGGGGTTAGTATGCACACAAAAAACAGAAATGTTTCCATAAAACAAAAAAATTTAAAAAAAGACTTGAAATTTTTCCGAAGAAATGATAAAATACCATTCCGCACGGTAAGCGGCTTTCGCGCCGGGAGATCCGTGACTTTATAGGAGGAGGTGGCCAGATAATGCCCAATATCAAGTCAGCGAAGAAGCGCGTTCTGGTTGGCAAGGTGAACAACGCCCGCAACAAGGCCGGCAGGTCCGAGTTGAAGACGGTTCTGAAGAAGTTTGACGCGGCGGTTTCCGAAGGCAACCGCGGTGAGGCCGAGAGCGCCTATAAAGTCGCCGTCAAGGCTGTGGACAAGGCAGCCGCGAAGGGTCTCATCCACAAGAACAACGCCGCTCACAAGAAGAGCAGCCTTGATACCAAGCTGGCGACGCTTTAAGAGCGCAAAAACGAAAAGGAAAAGGGACAGAGGTTTTTCCTCTGCCCCTTTTTTAATCTGTCGAAAAAGGCCCTTGTCCTTTTCCGCCGGGGGGTTATTTGGCGCGGGAAGCCAGGGCCGTGAAGGCCGCGCCCTCGGCAAGCAGCGCCAGGGCGCACAGGGGGCTGGCCGCCGCCGCGGCGGCAAGGCCCGCCGGGGAGAGGAGCGTCAGCCGGGCCACGGCGGGGCTGAGGGCGGACAGGTCCATGAAGCACCCGCCCAGAAGGCAGATGAGCAGGGCGGCCAAGGGCGCCAGAGCGTCCACCCGGCCCTCTCCCCCGGCGGCCCGCGCCAGCCAAAGCGCCAGGGCGGCGAAGCAGAAGGACGCCGGGAGGGCGGCGACGTACGGTCCCGCGCCGGACCCGGAGGGCAGGAGCGTCAGGGCCGCCGAGGCAAAGCCCAGCAGGGTCAGGGCGGCCAGGGAGGAGGCAAGCTCCACCGCCCGCCCCCGGCGAAAGACGCCCATCCGGGCGCGGACTGCGCGGGACTCCGCGCTCCCCAAGGGGGCGGCGGCTGTCAGAAGGGTGAAGAGCGCTACCAGCAGGGCGAAGCTCAGGGGGCTTGGGGAGAAGGGGTCCGGCGACGGCTGGCCGCCGGCGTAGGAGAGTCGGTAGAGATCCGGGAGCTGGTTGCCCAGCTCCTGGATGAGGGCGAAAAGCGCCTCCGTCTCCTGCGCGGAGAGGGGCCTGCCCAGCAGGGCGGCGGCCTGAGACACCGACTGGGCGCGGCGAAGCTGGGCGATGACGCGCCCGGTCACGATCTCCCTGGCCCCCTGCCCGGAGAGCGCCGAGGGGGCGGCCTCGTAGCGCAGGGGGATGTCCCCGTCGTCGTTAAGGGCGGCGGCGTAGCCCTCCCCCACGGTCAAAAGCCCCTCCCGCCGTCCCCGCAGAAGGGAGAGGCGGGCGTCCCGCTCCGAAAGCTCCGCCACGTCAAGCCCGCCGGAGGAGGAGAGGTAGTCGATAAGCTCGCGGGACTGGGCGGTGCCGTCCAGGTCCAGGACGGCCAGCTTCAGCTCTTGGGCGGAGGCGGGCCGGGCCGCGGCGGCAAAGCCGCACAGCAGGGCCGAGGCGGCCAGGATGGCCGCCGCCGCGCCGCCGCCGGAGAGCTGCTTGAGGCGGAAGGCGCACAGGCCGGCGGCCCGGCCCGGAAGGCCCCTCCGGCGAAAGGCGGGCCGCTCCTCCCCGGAAAGCTCCCCGCGCCGGGCGCGCCCGGCGCGGCGAAGGCCCCGGCGCACCGGGGGCAGGAGGCACCGGGCGGTGAAGGGGGCCGCGACGGCCAGGACCGGCCACAAAAGCGTGAGGACCGTCCCGGCGGGGAGCCGGGCGGCCGCGGCCTCAAGGGCCAGGGCCGCCGCGCCGGGGAGGGTCAGCTGCGTCAGCGCCGGGGAGAGCGGCGGGTAGAGCGTCCCGCCCAGAGCCAGGGACAGGACGATGACCAGCCCGCCGGCCCGCTGGGTCCGGGGCGCGTCCCGGCATATCAGGGAGAGGAACACCATCAGGGCGAAGGACGCAAGGAGCAGGAGGGTATAGATCGCCAGTGCGGCAAAAAAGCCCACGCCGGCCAAAAGCGCCGTCAGCGCAAGGGCCGGGAGGGACAAAAGCCACACGGACAGGAGCTTTGAGAGCAGAAACGGCCAGACGCCGGCCCCGGCGGCGCGAAAACGGGGGATCACCCCCAGGGCGCGCTCCTCCGGCAGGTTCTTCGCGCCTGCCAGGGCGAAAAAGAGGGCCAGGACCGCCAGGACGCAGGCGGCCAGGCGGCGCGCCAGCGCCCCCGCCGCGCCGGAGACCTCCGCCGGGGCGTCGAACACCCGCTGGCGGCCCAGGGCGTCCAGCACCAGCTGCTCCCCCGCCTCGGCCCGGAGCCGGGCGGTAAGCTCCTGATCCAGCTGCCCGTAGACGAAGGTGTAAACGCCCAGGGCCGAGGCGTGGTTGGCCCGGATGATGCCCATGACGGAGGTGAACACGGACTCAAAAAGGGCGCTCTCTAACTTCTTTTGGGTGTTCAGGGTCACGAAGACGGGGCACTCGGCCATGTCGTAGAGGTCGTAGAAGAAATCCCTGGGGATGGTTGCAACGGCGGCCGCCCCGTCGGCCAGGGCCTGGGCGTCGGTCTCCCCCTCCTCTAAGACGCGGACCTGGGAAAAAAGCTCTACCTTCTTAAGCTGGGAGATGAGGGAGCGGGACATGACGGTGCCGTCCAGGTCCCGCACGGCGATGGGGAAGCTCTCCACAAGGCCGTCCTCCACGTTCGGCGCGGCAAGGCGCAGCGCGGGCAGGAGCAGCAGCGGCAGGAGCAGGGCCAGAAGCCCCGCACCCCGCAGAAAGAGGCGGATGTCCTTATATAGACAGGAAAGGAGGGCCCTCATACGGCGTCCTCCTTTACGATCAGGCCGTCCTTCAAGGTGACGGCGCGGTCCGCGTCCTCCAGGTCGCGGGGCAGATGGGTAGCCATGACGATGGCCGTGCCCTGGGCCTTGAAGTGCCGGAGCATATGCGCGATAGCGGCGGCGGAGCCGTCGTCCGCGCCCACGGTGGGTTCGTCCAGCAGAAGAAGCCCCGGCGTGTCCATCAGGGCCGTAGCCAGGTGGAGGCGGCGCTTCATGCCGCCGGACAGGGACCCGGCGGGGGCGCGGAGCTTCTCCTCAAGGCCCAGCTCCCGGAGGAGCCACGCCGTCCGGGCGCGGATGGCACGAGGGGGCAGGCCACAGGCCAGCCCCCAGAATTTCAGATTTTCGGCGCACGTCAGGGCCTCGTACAGGCTCAGCTCCTGGGGCACCAGGGACACCCGGTCCCTGACGGAGGGGTCGATCCGACGCTCCCCGGCGTCGGGGCGCGTCACCCCCGCCAGGATGGACAGGAGCGTGGATTTGCCGGCCCCGTTGGGGCCGCGCAGGACCAGCAGCTCCCCGGAGCGGACCTCCAGGCGCACGGGGCCGAGGACGCGCCGCCCGCCGTAGCTCTTCTCGATGTCGCACAGCGCCGCGACGGGCCGGGCGCGCAGCTCCTCCGCCATCAGTAGAGGTAGCTGCCGAACTCGCCCATGAGTTCGTCCGACAGGGCCTCGCCAAGCTCGGAGAACAGGTCCCGCAGCTCCCTTTCGGAGAAGTCGGAGATGTCGGTGCCCTTCCCCTTGGGCTTCTGGGCGGTGCCCTTGTTGGAGGCGTTCACGGTGATCTCCAGGCCCTTCACGTCGCTGTCAAGGGCGCTGCCGCCCAGGGAAATGATGTGGTCCACGCCGCCCTTGACGGCCACCACCTCCAGGTCCACGGTGTAGTCGCCGTACCAGTAGTCCTCATAGGAGAAGGAGTAGGTGCCGTAGGGCACGCCCAGGGGGGAGGTCTTGCCCAGGTTGGCCTCGAAGGAGAGGCTCATCTCGCCCTCGTTTACCTCCACGTCGCCCTCCATGGTCTTGCCGCTGCGCTTGACGCTGCCCTCGGCCAGGGTCTCCACGCCCCAGTCGTCCTCCTGGTAAACGGCGAAGTCCATGCCGCCCTTGAGGGTGCCGTCGGTCTCGATGCCGTAGGTCTCGTAGTCGGTGCCCACGGACAGGGAGCGCAGGGTCTTGCCGTCCATGGCAAGGACCCACTCAAAGCCGGAGGCCTTCACCATGCGGCCGTAGTCCCTGGCGTTGTCCCGGAGGTCGTCGGCGGCGTCCTCCAGCATCCCCTGGGCGGCCTCGTTGGAGAGTTCCTCCCCGCTGAAGCGGCTCACCTCCACGATGAGCTTGCAAAGCTGATCGTCGTCCTCAAGCCGGGCGGCGAGGCGCTCGATCAGGTCCTCCACGTCGGAGGCGCTGGGCCGGAAGGTGTAGACGGTGCCCTCAAAACGGCCCCGCAGGACGGCGTACTTCACGCTCTCGTCCTTCTCCACCTTGAGATTATCCTTGTTGACGGTGGCGAAAACTTCGTCTATGTACTTGTTGAGCAGCTTCCGTAGCTCCTTGCCGGAGACGTCGGGAAGCTCCGTGGAGTCCAGGTCCACGTCCGCCATCTGGCTGAGGGCCTCCGCCACGTCGATGGTGTAATAGGTGTCGTCCGCCTCCGGCAGGCAGAAGCCCACAACGCCGTCCTCATAGGTGAGGCTGCCGGTGAGGATCTCGCTGCCCATGAAGTTCAGGAGCATATTGACCACGGCCTTGTCCTTCTTCAGGTCCAGCTTCACCACAATGGACGAGTCGTCCAGGATCCGGGAAATGGTCCTGTCGTCCACGTCGGCGGTGATGGTGAGATCGGTCTTGAGCTTGGCGCTGGCGGCGCTGTCCACGGAGCCGAAGGCCATCTCCAGCGCCGGGTCAAGAAATTCGCGCTGGTAATCCTCAAACTTCGCCACGGCGGACTTGGGCCACAGCAGGACCGCCAGCAGGACAACCACCGCCACGGCGGCGACGCCGGCAAGGATCATCCAGAGCTTCACGCCGGAGGCGGGCCGGGGCGCTTTTGGGGGCGCGGGGGGCGAAACGGGGTCCGGGCCGGGGGCAAAGCCGGGAGCGGCTCCGGGAGCGGGCTGCCAGCCGTTGGCGGCAGGGCCGGGGGCCGGAGCGGGTTCAGGAGCGGGCGCGGCCTTGAAGGCCGGAGCGGGTTCCGGGGCGGGTTCCGGGGCAGGTTCAGGGGCAGGAGCGGGGGCGGGTTCGGACGCCGGGGTCTCAGGCAGCCTGCATCCGCAGTTGGGGCAGAAGGGGTCGTCGCCCACAGGCTCCTGGCAGTTGGGACAGACGCGCATGATAATTCCTCCTCATCATTTTTCTCTTTTTATTCATTTACAATATACGGCGGGGCGGCGGAGGGGCAAAACAGAACATTTTGTGCGCCCCGGCGCGGGGACCACGCCACATATTGTGAACATTCCGTGAAAATATAGAAAATTATACGTCATCCGGCAGAAAAAGTCAACCCATGAGGGCGGATTGTGGCTTTTACCAAAATTTTTGCGGGCAGCCCCGCCGGATTGGGCCAACATGACGGCAAAACGGGGGATTTTGGCTAAACAGACAGAAAAAATCCCCAATCTTGCAAAGATTTTGAGGAAATGGAGAAAAATTTTTTCTTGTATTTTGGAAAACACTCTGGTATAATGCATTTATTCAAAAAGGGAAGACTTTAGCCAACGAAATTATTGCGGCGCGGTTTGCAAGCTCCCGGATTTGAAAATGCAGATTTTTAAAGTGCAGCATTCGGTACATAATTCGACGCTACATTTTAAAATAAATTTTTAACAGGAGGAAAACCAAATGAAAAAGACCAAGCTTCTTTGCCTCGTGCTGGCGCTGGTCATGTGCCTGAGCCTTGTGGCCTGCGGTGATAAGACCAGCGGCAACCAGACCCAGGGCGATCAGACCCAGGGCACCCAGACCAACAACGAGACACAGGGCACCCAGACCAGCGGCGGCGAAGTCGTTGCTCCCACCCTTCCCAACCGTGTGATCCTGGGCAGCACCACCGACCTGTCCGGCGACTTCCGCTATCCCGGTTGGGGCGGCAGCTCCGCCGGCTCGTCCGACATCGACATCAACAACCTGACCATGGGCTACTCCACTCAGGAGACCAACCAGGGCGGCGCGTATGTCTGGAACGAGACGGCTGTTGCCGAGCACACCGAGACCGAGAATGAGGACGGCACCTACACCATCCACATCAAGATCAACGAGGGCCTGAAGTTCTCCGACGGCAGCCCCATCACCGCCCAGAACTACCTGGCCACCACCCTGGCTTTCGGCAGCCCCGTGGCAGTGGGCGCCGGCCTGTCCGGCACTGGCGGCCAGTCTCTGGTGGGCTACGCGGACTTCAACGCCTATACCGGCCCCGGCTCTGAGACCGGCACCAAGGAGTTCTCCGGCATCCGTATGCTGGATGACTACACCTTTGAGCTGACCGTCAGCTCCGACTACTATCCCTACTATTACGCCTTCACCTACGGCGGCGTCTCCCCCTATCCCATGGGCCTGTTCACCGGCGAGGGTGTCACCATTCAGGATGACGGCAACGGCTGCTACCTGTCCGACAACTTCTATGAGAAGAACGGCGAGGACTATGTGAAGGCCGCTGAGATCGCGGAAAACCGCTACGACCTGACCAAGTACCCCTTCTCCGGCGCTTATGTGGTCTCCGAGTGGGACGAGGGCACCAAGACCGCGACCCTGACCCTCAACCCTGAGTATCAGGGCAACTTCGAGGGACAGAAGCCCTCCATCGAGACCATCGTCTACGTGAAGATCGTCGAGGAGACCCAGCTTGACCAGCTCAAGAGCGGCGGCGTTGACGTGCTGAGCGCTATCACCGGCGGCGAGCTGACCAAGGCCGCCCTGGAGGTCGTGGACGGCGTCAACTTCGCCGAGACCCACTATCAGCGGGCCGGCTACGGCAAGATCCAGTTTGAGTGCGACTTCGGCCCCACCATGTTCCAGGAAGTCCGTCAGGCCGTCGCCTATCTGCTTGACCGCGCCGCCTTCTGCCAGGCCTTCACCGGCGGCTACGGCGTGGTCGTGGACGGCCCCTACAGCCCCGACTTTGACATGTGGCAGGCCGTGAAGGACGACATCGAGTTGATCGATTACTCCTTCTCCCCCGACAATGCCGTCAAGGTTCTTGAGGACGGCGGCTGGATCTACAACTCCAAGGGCGAGCCCTATGTGGCCGGCGCTTCCGGCGTGGACGCTGTCCGCTATAAGAAGCTGACCGACGAGGAAGCCAACGCCCTCGACATCTTCGGCAACGACGCCGGCAACAAGACTTACGCTTCCGTGGCCAACACCGACGGCGTGGAGTACAAGACCGTGGAGATCAACGGCGAGTATTATATGCCTCTGGCCATTAACTGGTTCGGCTCTCAGCCCAACACCGTCACCGACATGCTGAGCACCGCTCTTGCCAACAGCTCTGATCTGGCCGCTGCGGGCATGGTGATCCGCGCCACCACCGGCGACTTCACCACCCTCCAGGGCAACATCTACCGTGACCCCTCCATGGGCTATCTGGGCAGCCCCGTTTACGGTATGTACAACCTTGCTACCGGCTTTAACAGCGCTGTGTATGACCAGTCCTACTGGTGGAGGACCACCCCCGACTGGGCCGACTACTCCAGCGACAAGGTCATCGATCCCTACGATCTGGCCTTCCCCTATGACGAGACCGCCGAGAAGCTGAGCTATGAGGACGCGGTTGCCGCCTCCGGCGACAAGCTGGGCATGGACTACCTGTCCTTCGGCATGGTGTACAACGCCCAGACCGAGGACGAGTACAACCAGTGGTGGATGGCCTTTATCGAGCGCTGGAACGAGCTCATGCCTGAGGTTCCCCTGTACTCCAACTACTACTATGACGTGTACAACGCCAACATTGAAAACTTCGAGACCAGCCCGTTCTTTGGCCCCGCGAGCGCGATCCTGTACGCCAACGTCAAGGGTTATTGAGCTGGGACGCAAAGGATCCATATAGAAGGCTAAAAACCTGAGGATGGGGCAGCCAAATACGGCTGCCCCATTTTGGAATTAAAAAAACTTCAAATCGTTAAATTCATTGAAAGCGAGGGAGCAGGCTATGGGCAGATATGTACTTAAGCGTTTTGGCTATATGCTGCTGGTCATGATCATACTCTCCCTTCTGATGTTCCTTGTATATACCATGATCCCCTACGACCGGGCGGTGACCGAGGCGGAACCGTTTAAGACCGCGTACAAGGGGAACCCCAACGCTCAACAGCTCTACGAACAGAAGCTGGCGGAGCTGAGGCGGCAGCTTGGCACCGACCAGAACATGCTTGTCCGCTATATGGGCTGGATAGGGATCGGTCCCATCGACGGGAAATACAACGGAATCTTCCAGGGGAACTTTGGCTACAGCTATACATATGACAGGCCGGTCATCGACGTTTTAAAGACGCCGATGGTGAATACGGTATTCATCAACATCTTCGCGACCATTCTGGGACTTGGCATCACTATCCCGCTTGGCATCTTCTGCGCCGTAAAGCGCGGGAGCAAGAGGGATACGGCCATCCAGATCGGCACGATCGTGGGGTACAGTATACCGTCCTTTATCACGGCCATCATATTCATTTGGCTTTTTGCCATCCTGCTCAAGTGGTTCCCGGTCTCCGGCATGAAGACGCCGGGTTCAAACTACACGGGCTGGGCGGAATTTAAAGACAGAATGTACTATATGGCCCTGCCGCTGATCGTCATGACCTTCTCCTCCCTGGGCGGCATGACAAGGTATGTGCGCGCCTCCATGACCGAGGCGCTGAGCCTTGACTGCATCAGGACAGCGCGGGCCAAGGGCCTGCGGGAAAAGGTGGTCATTTACTCCCACGCCTTCCGCAACGCCCTCATCCCCATCATCACCCTGGTGGTGGGCTGGTTCATGGGCATCTTCGGCGGCTCCGTGGTCATTGAAAACATCTTCGGTATCAACGGCGTCGGGCGCGTCTACATCGAGTCGCTGAACGCCAAGGACTTTGAAGTGGTCCTGCTGCTCCAGATGTTCTATGTGGCAATGGGCCTCATCGGCAACCTGATCATCGACATCGCCTACGGCCTTGCCGATCCGCGTGTGCGCGTCAATAAGTGACGGGAGGAGGAAACTATGAGTACATCTACAAAACCCGCCCCCGCCGCAAAAAAGGGCGGGTGGCTCTCCCGTATGTTTATGGGCGCCAGCAAGTCCGTGAAGGACGAGCGGTACGACAGCCCCGGTAAGCTGGCATTTAAGCGGTTCTTCCATACCCCCGTGGCGGTTGTGGCCGTGGTGGTGCTGGTGTGTATGTTCGCCTTTGTGTTCATCGGCTCGGCCATCGAACCTGTGGACCTGACCGAGGCCGGCGCGGAAATGCTCCACCCCAACGTGGCTCCCACCATGAGCTTTTTGAAGGTCCCCTCCGACATGAAGGACGGCGCGGTGGACATCTCCTCCCGCGGGACCTTCACCATTGGCCTGTCCACTGACGGCAACGTCTATATGTGGGGCTTCAACCCCAACACCGCCGGAAACGAGAAGATCAACGTTCTCAATATCCCGGATGAGGTCAAAAACAGCAAGATCGTCCATGTGGCCGCCGGTTCTGACCACTGCGTCGCCATCAGCGAGGACGGACACGTCTACTGCTGGGGTGCTTACGACGTGGGCCAGTACGGTCTGGACGGCACCATGATCGCCGCCGCCCGGAAGGAGCCGGACGAGCTTCTCAACGGCACCATCGACGCCTCTCAGGTGAAGCAGCTTATCTGCGGCAACCAAATCTCCGCCATCCTTATGAATGACGGGACCATGTACGCCTGGGGCAACGCCAGCCTCTGCGCCACCAACCTGTCCTCCGTCATCAAGCACAACAACAACGAATCCCCCCTGATGAAGGTGGTCTTCACCAACGATGGCATCTACGGCATTGACGAGAACGGCGTATTCGTGCCCGGAAAATCCACGAAATTCAATTCCATCATGACCACCGATCCCGTCACCGGGGCCTCCACCACCAAGGACATCAACGAGATCATCGCCGGGCGGAAGCTTGTGGACATCGCCGCCACCGGCAGCTCCATCGCCCTGGTCACAGAGGACGGCGACGTGATCGTCTCCGGCATGAGGGACCCGATCCCTGAGATCCCCGAAGGGGATGAGATCGAGAAGATCTCCGGCGGGACGCGGCACTACACCATCCTCACAAAGCAGGGCCGCGTGTACGCCTTCGGACAGAACTACCGCAACCAGTGCGAGGTGCCCTCGGCGCTCACCAAGTCCGGCGCTATCGACCAGGTGTTTGCCAGCGGCTTCCAGAACTACGCCTATAAGGACGGCAAGCTGGTGGATGCGTGGGGCCTGAAGGGCTACCTTATGGGGACGGACGAAATGGGCCGCGACGTGTTCATCCGCCTTATGAACGGCGGTAAAATGACCATGACCGTCGGCGCTGTGGCCGTCATTATCTCCACCATCATCGGCATCATCATCGGGTGCATCTCCGGCTACTTCGGAGGGCTTGCGGATATGCTGCTGATGCGCTTTACCGAAATCTGCGGCTCCATCCCGTTCCTGCCCTTCGCGCTGGTGCTCTCGGTCATTTTGCAGGCGTCGAACCTTCAGGAGGATACAAGGATCTTTATTATCATGGTGATCCTGGGACTTCTGAGCTGGACGGGCCTTGCTCACATGGTCCGCGGCCAGATCCTGGCGGAACGCGAGAAGGAGTTCGTCACCGCCGCCCGCGCTATGGGCGTGAAGGAGAAGAGGATCGCGTTCCGGCACATCCTGCCCAACATCATCTCCGTCATACTGGTGACGCTGACCCTGGACTTCGCCGGTTGTATGCTCACCGAGTCGAGCCTTTCGTATCTGGGCTTCGGCGTCCAGCTCCCCCGCCCCACATGGGGCAATATGCTCAACGGCGCCCGCAACGCCCTCGTCATCCAGTCCTACTGGTGGAGATGGGCTTTCCCGGCACTGTTCCTTTCCATCGTCGTCATCTGCATCAACGTTATCGGCGATACGCTGAGAGACGTTCTTGACCCGAAATCGGAGGTGGAGAAATAATGGCGGAAAACACCAATCACCTGCTTGAGGTCAAGCATCTCAAGACTTTCTTCAAAACAAGAAACGGCATCGTCAAGGCCGTCAACGACGTGTCCTACTCCCTGGATTCGGGCCGCACCATCGGTATCGTGGGCGAGTCGGGTTCCGGCAAATCCGTCTCCGCCATGAGCATCCTGCGGCTGCTGGACGCCAACGGCTACATCGAGTCCGGCGAGATCCTCTTCGAGGGCAAGGACCTGACGAAGATCTCTACCGAGGAGATGTACCACATCCGCGGCAACGCCATTTCCGTCATTTTCCAGGAGCCTATGACCAGCCTGAACCCCGTGTTCACCGTGGACCGGCAGCTCTCCGAGCCGCTGATGATCCACCAGGGCATGAATAAAAAGCAGGCCCATCAGGAGGCCCTGAAGATGCTCTATGACGTGCAGATCCCCAACCCGGAGGCCGTCATCAGGCAGTACCCCCACCAGCTCTCCGGCGGTATGCGCCAGCGCGTCATGATCGCCATGGCCCTGGCGTGCAAGCCCAAGATCCTCATCGCCGACGAGCCGACAACGGCCCTGGACGTGACCATTCAGGCCCAGATCCTCAAGCTCATGAACCAGCTTCAGAAGGAGAAGGGCACGGCCATCATCTTCATCACCCACGACCTGGGCGTTATCAACGAGATGGCCGACGACGTGGCCGTCATGTACTGCGGCCAGGTGGTGGAGCAGGCCCCCGCGCGGGTCATTTTCACCAACAACGCCGTGTCCCACCCCTACACCGAGGGACTGATGAAGTCCATCCCACGCCTGGACAGCAGGGGCGAAAAGCTGGAACCCATTCAGGGCGTCGTCCCCCACCCGCTGGACCTGCCCAAGGGCTGCAAATTCGCGCCCCGCTGCCCCTACGCCACGCAGAAATGCCTGGAGCAGGAGCCGGAGCTTCAGAAGTTCGGCGACAACCAGTATATCAGATGCTTCTACCCGGAAAAGGAGGTGAGGACAAGTGAACAGCACAAAAAAATTACTGTCAATAAGTAATTTGAAGAAATACTTCCCTGTCGCCAAGTCCTCCATCTTCCAGAAGGAGCAGCTGTACGTCCGCGCCAACGAGGACATCTCCCTGGACATCTACGAGGGCGAGACCCTGGGCGTCGTGGGCGAGTCCGGCTGCGGCAAGTCCACCTTCGGGCGCGTGCTGTTGCAGCTCTATCCCCAGACCGCCGGAACCACCATGTACTACGGCTCGACCCTCGCCGACGCGGCGCCGGAGTATGTGCGCAAGACCATAAAGGACCTGCACAAGTACAAGGCCGCCCTCCACAAGGCCAGCCAGAAGGCCGCCGAAAAGGCGAAAAAGGTGGAGGAGGCCGGCGGCGAGGACAAGGCGGACTTCTACACCCTCCAGGAGCAGACCCTTGCCAGATGCGAGGAGGAGACCTGCCTTAACAACATCGTGAAGATTTTGGGCGGCTTCTTCGCCGTGGACGAGCAGAAGGGCTGCGAGCTTCTGCTGCGGGAGCACGAGGCCAACCTCAAGCGCAAGGCCGCCCGCGAGAAGTATAACGCGGTGAAGTTGGAGTATGACGCCGCCGCCGATGCCGCCGGGAGCGACCCCAAGGCCAAGCGCAAGGCCGACTCCCTGAAGCTCTCCGTGGACGCCGCCAGGGCGGAGGTGGACGCCTGCCAGAAGGCGTGCGATCAGATCACCGGGGAGCTGGACGCCCTGCGCGCCTCCCACAAGGGGGACCCGGAGTTTGACAAGTACGAGGCCATGCGCGACGAGGGCATCGACCTGAGCCGCCTCAAGTACAACGAGATGCGCCTCTTCCGCAAGGATCTGCAGATCATCTTCCAGGACCCCTACTCCTCCCTGAACCCCCGTATGACCATCGGGCAGATCATCGAGGAGGGCCTGCTGACCCACAAGTTCTATAAGCACGGCTCGGACAAGATGCGCCAGCACATCGTCAGGACCATGGAGGAGTGCGGACTCCAGGAGTATATGCTCCACCGCTATCCCCACCAGTTCTCCGGCGGCCAGCGCCAGCGCGTGGCTATCGCCAGAGCCTTGGCCGTCCAGCCCAAGTTCATCGTTTGCGACGAGTGCGTCTCCGCCCTGGACGTGTCCATCCAGTCCCAGATCATCAACCTCCTGCAGGAGCTGAAGGAGAAGCAGAACCTGACCTATATGTTCATCTCCCACGATTTGAGCGTGGTCAAGTACATCTCCGACCGCATCTGCGTCATGTATCTGGGCAACGTGGTGGAGCTGGGCGACAGCGAGACCATCTTCCGGGATCCCCGCCACCCCTACACCGTGGCGCTGCTGTCCGCCATTCCCACCACCGACCCGGATTCCGCCTCCAAGGAGCGCATCACCCTGGAGGGCAACATCCCCAGCCCCATCAAGCCGCCTACGGGCTGCAAGTTCCACACCAGGTGCTACATGGCCACCGAGAAGTGCTCCCGTGTGTGCCCTGAGCTGAAGGAGATCGAGCCGGGCCACTTCTGCGCCTGCCACTACGACGGGCCGAAGCTCGCCCCGGACGGCTCGTACCTGGAAGGGATCAAGACCACTGTGGGCGAGGCCCGCAGCTGACCCCCTGCGCCCACACGGGCGCGGGACCGAAAGGAGCAGGACCGTGTCGATTTTCAGCCACTGGAAGCATCTTAAGGACGTAAAACCCGTGCCGGAGGAGGAGCGGGAGAAGCTGGAGAAGGGGGACTTCCCCGCCATGCTCATCGCCGCGCTCTTCACCCTGGTTTTGCCCGCCCTGCTGGTGCTGGGGGGATTCGTCCTCCTGATGATGCTCCTCTTCCGGGTCATATGAATAACTGGTGAATAACGGATCGCGGGCCGCCCGGCAAGGGCGGCCCGCTGTCTATCGGGAAAAGTCCTGCGGCCTTTTGAGGTTTTTGGAAGCCGCCTGCGGTCTGGGCCGGTGTTGCAATTTGCCGGTGCGCGTGGTAAGATAGGAGCACGGGGGCGGACCCATGAAGGTTTGCCCTGCCATTCCACTTGAAAGGGCGGCGATCCCATGAAAACGGAGAGGGCGTTTCCCAAGGTCGTGGTGACGGCCAAGGGCGAGCGGTGGGCCGGGACGGGCCACCCGTGGATCTACGCCTCGGACGTGATCTCCCAGCCGGAGGACGTGGAAAACGGCGCGCTGACGGACGTGATCGGCCCCAGGGGGACGTATCTGGGCACCGGGTTCTTGTCCAGGGAGAGCAAGATCCGCGTCCGGCTGGTGTCCCGCAACGCCAACGACAGGTTTGACGCGGCTTTCTGGGAGCGGCGCGTGCGCTACGCCTGGGAGTACCGCAAGGCCGTCATGGGCGGCCAGCTTTCCGCCTGCCGGGTCATCTTCGGGGAGTCGGACGGCTTCCCCGGCCTCACGGTGGACCGCTTCAACGATCTCCTCTCCGTCCAGACGGCCTCCGTGGGGCTGGAGAGGCTCAAGGACGTTATATTCCCGCTGATGGTCAAGGTCCTGCGGGAGGACGGGCAGGAGATTCGCGGCGTCTATGAGCGCAACGACCTGGCGGCCCGGTCCCTGGAGGGGCTTCCCCAGACCAGGGGCTGGTATGACCTGCCCGGCGAGACGCACCCGGAGAGCGCCGTGACGGAGATCCGCGAAAACGGCATATTCTACCAGGTGGACGTGGAAAACGGCCAGAAAACCGGGTTTTTCCTGGATCAGAAGTTCAACCGCGCCGCCATAGCCCGCATCGCCGGGGGGAAGCGGGTGCTGGACTGCTTCACCCACACCGGCTCCTTCGCCCTCAACGCCGCCCTGGGCGGGGCGGCGCACGTGACCGCCGTGGACGTGTCGGAGACGGCGGCGGAGATGGCGCGGAGGAACGCCGCGCGCAACGGCCTTTCGGAGAAGATCGACGTGGTCTGTGCCGACGTCTTTGAGCTGTTGCCCCGGCTGTGCGCGGAGAGCCGGGGCGCTTATGACCTTGTGATCCTGGACCCGCCGGCCTTCACCAAGTCCCGCGCCACCGCGGACAGCGCCTACCGGGGTTACCGGGAGATCAACTACCGCGCCATGTCCCTCCTGCCCAGGGGCGGGTATCTGGCCACGGCCTCCTGCAGCCACTTCATGCCCATGGAGCAGTTTGAGAGGATGCTCCGCCAGGCCGCCCGGGACGCGAACCGAGAGCTCAGGGAGGTGGAGGTGCGCAAGCAGGCGCCGGACCACCCCATCCTCTGGAACGTGCCGGAGACGGAGTATCTGAAATTCTATATTTTCCAGGTCATATGACCGCCAAAAATGTTCGGCCTGACGCCGCTCCGCACCGCCCCGAAAAGAGGCGCGGCGGGGCGGCGTTTTTTGCAGGAATAACGTTCATAAACCCCGTGGATTTGGCGGGATTGACAGTTGCAAAGAGACGCTTTTCGTGTTAAGATAAAATGGGTTGGGATTGGAGAATCTCTAAGAAAATGGGAAAATCCGGGACCCGGCCACATATTTTGCCCCTGATCGACGGAAAATGGGAGGTAAAAATTGCATGAAAAGGGTTCAATTTACGGAAACGGTGCTGCGAGACGCCAACCAGTCGCTGATGGCGACGAGGCTCCCCTACGCCGATTATGAGGGGATCCTGCCTTGCATGGACAAGGCCGGGTACTACTCGGTAGAATGTTGGGGCGGGGCCACCTTTGACTCCTGCCTGCGCTACCTGGGGGAGGACCCCTGGGAGAGGCTGCGGAAGCTCCGGGCGGCCATGCCGGACACCCGGCTCCAGATGCTGCTGCGGGGCCAGAATCTTCTGGGCTACCACCACTACCACGACGACGTGGTGGAGAAATTCGTGGAGCTCTCCATCAAGAACGGCATCGATGTGATCCGCATTTTCGACGCCCTCAACGATTTCCGCAACATCAGGACGGCGCTTGAGGCCACGAAGAAATACGGGACCGCCCGCACCGTGGCGTCCGGGTGCATCAGCTACACCCAAAGCCCCGTCCACACGGTGAAGAAGTACGTGGAGATGTGCCGGGAGCTTAAAACGATGGGCTTCGACACCATCTGCCTCAAGGACATGGCCGGCACCATGTCCCCCGCCGAGGCCGAGGGCCTTATAAAGGGCATCAAGGACGAGGTGGGCGACATCCCCCTCATCCTCCACACCCACTGCACCACGGGCATGGCGTATATGACGCTTTTGAAGGCCGTGGAATCCGGCGTGGACGTCATCGACACCGCCACGTCCTGCTTCTCTAACGGCACCAGCCAGGCCGCCACGGAGACCCTCTATTACGCCCTCACCCAGATGGGCTATGAGACGGGCCTTGACGAGAAGGCCATCAATCAGGTCAACGATTTCTTCAAGCCCGTGAAGCAGAAATACATCGACTCCGGGCTTATCAATCCCAAGTCCATGGGCACGGACGCCCAGGCCCTTGTCTACAAGGTCCCCGGCGGGATGCTCTCCAACATGATCGCAAACCTTAAGGACATGAACGCCCTGGATCGGTTTGACGAGGCCCTGGTGGAGATCCCCAACGTGCGCCGGGATCTGGGCTATCCCCCGCTGGTGACGCCCCTCTCCCAGATGGTGGGCAACCAGGCCGTGATCAACGTGCTGATGGGCGAGCGGTACAAGCAGATCTCCAACGAGATCAAAAACTACTTCCGGGGCGAGTACGGCATCGCGCCCGCGCCTGTGAGCCAGGAGCTTCAGAAGAAGATCCTGGGCGACGGAAAGCCCGTGGACTGCCGCGTCGAGGACGCCAAAAGGACCGGGAAGGAATTTGAGGACGCCAGGGCCGCCCTGGGGACGCTCTGCCGGTCCGAGGAGGACCTGATGAGCTGGATCTGCTTCCCCGATCAGACGGTGAAGTTCCTCAAGGACCGCCGCGAGCAGGAGGAGCACCACGTGAAGTACTCCATCGTAGAGGAGTGAGGGAGCGCCATGGAATTTAAGATGAATGTGGGCGAGGCGCTTATGGACGCCGTCATGGGCTACGCCGTGGTGTTCCTTGGGATCGCGCTGCTGGTGCTGGTGGTGATGCTGACAGGCAAGGTCATGACCGCCAAAAAGGCCGCCCCCGCCGCCCCTGCCGCTGAGAAAACCGCCGTCACCGTCACCCCGATCCCCCACGAGGCGGAGGCGCCGGGAGCGGCCGGCGACCTGAAGCTCTACGACACGCCCGACAGGGACGCCGCCATGATCATGGCCATCGTGGCCGACGAGCTGAAGATCCCCATCAACGAATTGCGCTTCATCTCTATCAGGGAGGTTCACAGGAAATGAAATATTTAGTCACATTAAACGGAAAGACCTACGAGGTGGAGGTGGAGCACGGCGAGGCGATGCTTCTGGACGAGTATGACGCCGTCGCCCCGGCCCCTGCGGCCCCGGCTCCGGCTGCGCCCGCCGCCCCCGCCCCCGCCGCTCCCGCGCCCGCGCCGGCCGCCCCCCAGGCCGCTGCGGCGGGAGAGCCGGTCAACGCCCCCATGCCGGGGAATATCGTCAAGGTCAACGTGAACGCCGGGGACACGGTGAAGAGCGGAGACGTGCTGGTGGTGCTGGAGGCCATGAAGATGGAAAACGAGATCATGGCCCCCCGCGACGGCACGGTGGCTCAGGTGGTGACCAGCAAGGGCGCCAAGGTGGAAACCGGCTCCCCGCTGGTGATCCTGGCGTGAGGAGGTCTTCGGATTGAACATTTTGGAGACCCTGAAGGGGCTGTGGATGGAATCAGGCTTCATGGGCTTTTTTGAAAGCGGCGGCTGGAAGTCGCTGATCATGATCCTGGTGGCCCTGGTCCTGCTGTACCTGGGCATAAAGAAGAAGTTCGAGCCTCTTTTGCTGGTGGGTATCGCCTTCGGCGCGCTGCTCACCAATCTGCCCGGAGCGGGCCTGTACCACATGGGTATGTGGGACGCATACGTCTACGAGTGCCCCTATGACGCCGCCAACGACGCCATCCTCTACAACGTGGAGGAGGAGCGGGTCATGTCGCTGGAGGAGTACCGGGCCGCCCTCCCGGAGGGCGCGGAGGAGCCGGAGATCATCGAGAAGCTGTCCTTCACCGACATCGCCCACCTGGGCGGGCTTCTGGACATCCTCTACATCGGCGTCAAGGCCGGCATCTACCCCTGCCTCATCTTCATCGGCGTGGGGGCCATGACGGACTTCGGACCCCTCATCGCCAACCCCAAGAGCTTCTTCCTGGGTGCGGCGGCGCAGTTCGGCGTGTTCTTCGCCTTCTTCGGCGCGATCCTCCTGGGCTTTACCGGCAACCAGGCTGCCTCCATCGGCATCATCGGCGGCGCGGACGGGCCCACGGCGATATTGACGTGTATGCTCCTGGCCCCGGCGCTCTTAGGCCCCATCGCCATCGCGGCCTACTCCTATATGGCCCTCATTCCCATGATCCAGCCGCCCATCATGCGGGCGCTGACCACCGAGAAGGAGCGTTCCGTGAAGATGGAGCAGCTCCGGGAGGTGAGCAAGACCGAGAAGATCGTCTTCCCCATCGTGGTGGCCGGGTTCGTCATCCTGCTCCTGCCCTCCACCGCGCCCCTCATCGGGTGTCTGATGTTCGGGAACCTCCTGAGAGAGACGGGGGTCACGGAGCGGCTCTCCGACGTGGCGCAAAACGCCCTCATGAACATTGTGACGCTCTTCCTGGGCATCTCCGTGGGCGCCACCACCGTGGCGGCGCGGTTCCTGACCCTCAACACCCTGAAGATCGTGGTGCTGGGCCTTGTCGCTTTCTGCTTCTCCACCATTGGCGGGTTGCTCGTGGGCAAGCTCATGTATAAGCTCTCCGGCGGGAAGATCAACCCCCTCATCGGCGCGGCGGGCGTCTCCGCCGTCCCCATGGCGGCCCGCGTGGCCCAGGTGGAGGGCCAGAAGGCCAACCCCGGCAACTTCCTCCTGATGCACGCCATGGGTCCCAACGTGGCCGGCGTCATCGGCAGCGCCATCGCGGCGGGCTTCCTGATCCGCGTCTTCGGCGCGTAAAACCATTCCAACAAAAAAACGGACGCGAAAGCGTCCGTTTTTTTTAACCAGAAAACCACTCGCTAAGCGAGTGGTTCAAAAGAGCCTATGGCGAAGAGGAAGAATCCCTGTTAGAATAAACATGCGGTCTGGCAACTGCATGAA
>CANQXK010000013.1 GCA_947627715.1 uncultured Oscillospiraceae bacterium | reverse complement strand
ACCAAGGCATATTACCTCAACTACATCAACAACCACATCATCCCCGGCATCGGCAGCATCAAGCTGGACAAGCTTACCACCCTGCAAATCCAGATGTTCTACAACGACCTCCGCAAAAACGGGCGGGTACAGCGGTACAAGCACATCGAGAACAAGGACAACGGCCTCAGCGTCCGGGTCATCCACGGGGTCCATATGCTGCTCAACAACTGCCTCGAACAGGCGGTTTCGGAGAGGCTGATCCTCACGAATCCCGCCAAGGGGTGCAAGCTTCCAAAAATGGAAAAGCGGGAGATGAAGATATTGCCGGAGGAGCAGATCGGGGCGTATCTGGCCGAGGCGGAGAGGCGTGGACTGCTGGCGGTGTACTATCTGGAGTTGACCACGGGGCTGAGAAGGGGAGAGCTGCTGGCCCTTCTGTGGAAGGACCTGGACGTGGAGAATCGGACGATCTCGGTTACCAAGCAAGTCGCACGCATAAACGGTGAGCTGGTGGTGTCCACGCCAAAGACGCAAAACTCCATACGTACTCTGGCGATACCCCAGCATGCGGTGGATCTCCTCATAGCCGAGCATGAAAAGCACCCGGATAACCCCTATATGTTCCCGTCGCCCAAAACCGGCACGATGTTCGATCCTGACTCCTTCCGGCACACCCACGACAAGATACTGAAAGCCATCGGAGTGGAGCATATACGCTTCCACGACCTTCGGCATACCTTCGCAACTTTGTCTCTGAAAAACGGCGTGGACGTAAAAACCTTGTCCAACGCCCTCGGCCACTACTCCGCCGGCTTCACGTTGAACACCTACACCCACGCCACGACCCAGATGAAGCAGGCCGCGGCGGAAACGATTGGGGAGGTGATCAATCGGGCAATGTGAGGATAGAAATACCGGCCGGCACGTTGGTGGGCGTGTCGGCCGGTATATTTCAGTCAATTCTGTTTTCTGACTGCCTCGGCGTAGAAAGCGGCGAGGATAAGGATATAGCAGACGGTCTTGGGGAGCATCAGCATACCAAGGATAGGAACGATGCCTGCCGCCACAGCCACGGGGATGTAGAAAAGGAAGGAGAGCGTGACGAGAAGCCAGATAAGGCGGAAATGACGGTTTTTATTCCGGGACTTGAAGTAGAGCGCCACAATGATCGCTCCGAGAGCCACGAAGGGCACGTTGCGGATCACGCCCCAAAGTACGCCGCTGTCGTTTTCCAACCACCTGTTTTGTGGGAACAGGCAAAGGACGATGCGGACAGCCGCCAGAATCCATATGGCGGAGGTAAGTGGCTTTTTCTCGGCTTCTCCGTAGGTACCAAGCCAGATATAATACATGAGTACATAGAAAACGGTCATGGTGACGGAGGTGACGAGTTTCCCGACGCCCAGCGCCACAGTGAAGTCCGCGTCCACAAAGTAGTTGAGGACACGGGGAATGAGATGAAAAGCATCTCCCAGCCCCAACGCCAGCGCCGCCGCACCCATGAGCTTGCCTGTGTGACTGTTCGCACGGTGTAGGATCAGTATGCCGCAGACAATGGCAAAGAGCAAATAAAGAATGTCAAATGTTGACTCACCGTATTTCATAACACGCCTCCGTAAAATCAGAGTACGATCATTATAGCAAATATAGGAGTAAAAGTATAGGGGAAACCCGAAAATAATATCCCACGAATTGCACTCCGAAGCCCGGAAAAGCCGCTATTCAAGTAGTGGGTCAGGTGGTGGGTCGCCGCCTGACCCACTACCCGACCCACAAGTAAAAATGCTAAAAGAGTTATAAAAAGCCCCCAATTTCACCGAAATTGGGGGACTTTTTGGTGGAGACTGCTGGACTCGAACCAGTGACCTCCTGCGTGTGAAGCAGGCGCTCTAACCAGCTGAGCTAAGCCTCCATTGGTGACCCGTACGGGACTCGAACCCATGTTACCGCCGTGAAAGGGCGGTGTCTTAACCACTTGACCAACGGGCCGTACCTTTTTTTACGTGGGTCCTGCGGGTTTCCCCGCAAGACCCATGGTAGCGGCGACTGGATTTGAACCGGTGACACCGCGGGTATGAACCGCGTGCTCTAGCCAACTGAGCTACGCCGCCGTGGCAAGCAAGAGAAATTATACTCACTTTTCCCCGCCCTG
This sequence comes from uncultured Oscillospiraceae bacterium, assembly GCA_947627715.1. GTDB lineage: Bacteria > Bacillota > Clostridia > Oscillospirales > Oscillospiraceae > RUG626. Next base: position 57,451 of record CANQXK010000013.1, on the reverse strand, counting down.
TCAAGCCCTTTTCAAGAAAAAATTACGATTCTCCCGCTGAGAGGTCCGCCCGACGCGGGGAGCGGCGGGATCCGGCGCGGTCTCACGGCCTTGTGAACCGCTCCAGGGCCGCCCGCATCCCCATGATCGCCTTGAAATTGGAGTGGTCGCCGTTCCCTGTGACGAGCTTCCACATCCGCTCGCCCACGGCGTCCACCGCACTGGACACGGCGAAGCGCAGCGTCCTCTCCACGTTGACGGGGCTGGTGCGCAGGCGCACCGCCATATCGGCGTAAAGCTCCTTCGCCAAAAAGCCGTCCTCCAGGCCGGTGAGGGCGTACCGGGCGGCGGCGTAGCCGGAGATGTCCCGCCGAAAGCCCAGGCATTTGAGAAAACAGTCCACGTCCCGCCCCGTCACCGTCAGGCTCCGCTCCGCCCGGCGCTCCCCGGCGACCCGGCGGATGACGCCGGCGGCCGCATCCAAGTCCGGGAGGGACTGGGTCCCCGTGTCCGCCCAATATTCAAAGGCGGCGGTGAGGCGCGGGTACTCCCCCTGCACCGACACCAGGGCGGGGCGGAAGAGGGCGGTGACGGGGGCAAGGAGGGCCAGAAACGCCTGCCCCTCCCGCTGGGACAGCAGGGGATTTGCCACCACGGCGTCCACGGGGAAGGTCACGGCGTACTCGTAGCACTCCGTGAGCGAGCCTGCGCAGGCCAGGACGGAAAAGCCCGCCTCCTCAAGAGCGCGGGCGCTCTCGCGGCCCCTCTCCGCCCAGTCGTCGGCCACCACCAGCCTGAGCCTCTCGTCCACAACGCCGCCTCCTTTCCTTATAAAAAATCGGAAATACGGATCAACAGCAGCCGGAGCGCCAGCGCCCGGCCTTTCGTTTATCCGTCAAAAGAATCTGCAATTTTCGCACGAAATTCATGCAGATTTGCGCTGTAAAATCAAACTGCGCGGGACTATAATGTGTCGGAATCAAAACCCAAGTCTGGAGGCGTCGCCGTGACCCGCGATTTGACACAGGGCAGTCCCATGAAGCTCATTTTCGGCTTTTCCGTCTCCACGCTTTTCGGACTGCTGTTTCAACAGATGTATAATATGGTGGACACCATGATCGTCGGCAAGCTCCTGGGGGCGCAGGCCCTGGCGTCCGTGGGGGCCACCGGCTCTGTGAGCTTCCTGGTGGTGGGCTTCTGTTGCGGAGTGTGCAGCGGCTTTTCCATCCCCGTGGCCCAGCAGATGGGCGCGGGCGACCGGGAAAAAATGCGCCGCTTCGTGGCCAACGCCGCCTACCTCTCGGCGGGCTTCGCCTTAGTGATGACCGTGGCGACGTGCCTTCTGTGCCGGAGGATCCTGCTGGCGATGCACACGCCGGAGGACGTGCTTGAGGACTCCTTTCGGTACATATTCGTGATCTTCCTGGGCATCCCCGTGACCTTCCTCTACAACATCTTGGCCGGCGTCATCCGCGCCCTGGGGGACAGCAGGACGCCGGTGCTCTTCCTGGCGCTCTCCTCTATCCTCAACATCGTCCTGGACGTGACCTTCATCCTGGCCTGCCGCATGGGCGTGGCCGGGGCCGCCGTCGCCACGGTGCTGTCTCAGGGCGTCTCCGGCGCGCTGTGCCTTCTCTTCGTGTATGTCAAATTCCCGGTGCTCCACATCTCCCGTGCCGAGCGAAGGCCCGATGCGCGGCTGTGCCGGGAGCTGCTGGCTATGGGCGTCCCCATGGGGCTTCAGTACTCCATCACCGCCGTGGGGTCCGTGATCCTGCAATCCGCCGTCAACCGGCTGGGGAGCCTGTGCGTGGCCGCCGTCACCGCCGGGTCCAAGGTGACGCAGCTTCTGGCCTGTCCCTTTGACGCCATGGGTTCGGCCATGGCCACCTACTGCGGCCAGAACGCCGGGGCGGGGAAGCTGGACCGGCTGGGCCGGGGCGTGCGCGACTGCTCGCTGATGGGCCTTGTATACTCCCTGGCCGCGCTGGCCCTGATGCTCCTGCTGGCCCCGGTGTGCGCCATGTGGTTCATCGACCCCGCGGAGACCCAGGTGGAGCTGCTCACGGCCTACGCCGCGCGGTTCATCCGGGTGAACGCCGCCTTCTTCTTCCCGCTGGCGCTGGTGAACATCGTGCGTTTCTCCATCCAGGGCATGGGCTTCCCGCCCTTTGCCATCCTGGCCGGGGTCATGGAGATGCTGGCCCGGACGCTGATGGGGCGCTTCCTTGTGCCGAAGCTGGGCTTCGGCGCGGCGTGCTTCGCATCCCCGGTGGCGTGGCTGGCCGCCGACGCCTTCCTCATCCCGGCGTGCGCGTGGTGCATCGCCCGCCTGCGCCGCCGCCTGGGCCGGCCCCATCCCGCACCCGGCATGAGGCTGAGGCGCCTTCACGGCTGACGCCGCCTTTATTTGAAACAACTGAAACAGCGGCCCTCCGGGAAACCGGGGGGCCGCGCCGTACCGGCGGCGCGTCAGGGGTAGATCCGCACGCGGATGCGCAGCCGCCCCTTCTTCGTCTGGCGGAGGACGCCCTCGTAGAGGAAGCGCCCGTGGTGGCGGACGGAGACCGTGTCCCCCTCCGTAAGGGGGGCGGAACCCCTGGCCTCGCGCCCGGAGATAAACACCTCCCCGGCCTCGATGAGCGCCTGGGCCTGGCTCCTGGAGAGCCGGTACACCGCCGCCACGGCGGCGTCCAGCCGCTCCGAGGCCACCACCAGCTCCGTCAGGGGAGGCGGGGCGGAGAGCTTCTCCGGCGGGGACGAGGGCGTACACGTGACCGTGGTGCGCCGCACGGCGGTGAGGCTGTCGCACAGGAACCCCGCCATGGAGTCAAGGCAGAAGAGATACCCCGTGTTGTCCACCACCTCGATGTCGCCCAGCACCTCCCGCCGGACGCCCAGCCCCATCAGGGAGCCGAGAAAGTCCCGGTGGGTGAGGTCGTCGGCAAACTGCTGCCGGACGGGCGCGATCTTCAGGCACGTCACAGGCGGGTCCTGCACGTACCCGCACAGCTCCTCCGAGCCGAAACAGGCGATCCTCCGCTCAGAGGAGGGGAGGCCCCCGAAAAGCGTATAGGGGCAGTCCAGCCGGAGCCGGGACAGCAGGTCCTGCTGGGCCAGGGTCAAAAACTCCGAAAAGACCCAGACGCCGCGCGTCCCGGCCCGGTTCGCAAGCTCCCGGAGCCTGTTTTTCAAAAGCTCCTCGTTTTCCACGCTCATTTTCTCAGCGCCTTTCCCAGCCGCCTGACGGCAAATTGTCCGGCAAAGCCGGTAAACGCCCCGGTTATCACCCCGGAGACCGCCAATACAGGCAGGTAGTAGAGCAGGGAGGGCGTGCCCGTGACGGCCAGCGCCGCGGCGATCTGCCCGGCGTTGTGGCCGATGGCGGCAAAGACCGAGGCCACCCAGATCTGCTTCTCCGTCACAAGACGGCGCATCAGCACCGTCACAAGATACGCCGCCAGCCCGCCGCAGAGGGAGTAGAGGATGGCCGCCGGATTCCCCGCGATCAGCCCGCCCAGCACGATCCGGGCGATAAGCACCGCCAGCGCGTCCCACGGCCCCAGGGTGAAGGCGGTCACCAGCGTCACGATGTTGGCAAGCCCCGGCTTCACCCCCGGCACCGGCGCCAGCTCCGGCAGCTGAAGCTCCACCGTGAAGATGGCCAGAGCCACGGCGGTGAGGACCCCGTCCTTTGTCAGTCTGCGAAGCTCCATCAGCCCACCTCCGTATCCACGGCGGCCCCGCCGCCGTCCAGCCGGATGACCAGCCTGTGGGGCAGGCAGACGATGGGGGCGGGGGAGCTTGACAGCCACCCGCGCCGGACGCAAACTTGGTCCGGGCAGTCGGCGGACTCCACGCGGATGCGCCCGGCCTCCGCCAGGATCACATTCACGCCCCCCTCCGTCTCCACGGTGAACCGCTCCTCCCCGGAGAGGGCGGAGAGGTCCACGCTGCGCACCAGCTCCCCGTCCACATAGATCCGCGCAACGCCCCCGGCAGGGGAGCGGGGGGCGTACAAAAAGACAGACGCGGCCCCGGACAGCAGAAGGATCACCACAATGAGGATGACCCAGGTTCTCGTCTTAGCCACGCCGTATCACCTTGATTTCCGTAGATTGGTAGCTGCCCTCCGGGGTAAAGACCCCCTCCAGCCCCTCCGTGATGTAGACCTTTCTCTCCTCCGTCACCAGCACCAGCTCAAAGCCGCCGTTCTCCCGCCAGAGGGCCTTGGCGCCCTCCAGGCCCAGGACGTACACCGCCGTGGAGAGGCCGTCGCACAGGACGCCCTCCGCGCCTGTGACGGTGACGGAGGCAAGGCCCGAATCGGCGGGCCGCCCTGTCTTGGGGTCGATGATGTGGCAGTAGCGCACCCCGTCCTCCTCGAAGTACCGCTGGTAGCCGCCGGAGGTGACCACGGCGGCGTCCCGCACCCGGACAGCGCCCATAAGCTCCTGGGAGAAGGGGTCCCGGATGCCCACGGTCCAGTCGCTGCCGTCGGGCTTCGCGCCCACGGTCATCACGTTCCCGCCCAAATTGATAAGCCCGCTTTTAACGCCGGCCTCCCGCCAGATCCCGGCGATACAGTCCGCCGTCCAGCCCTTGGCCACGGCCCCCAGGTCCAAAAGGCTCCCCTCCGGGAGGGAAACCGTCCCGTCCTCCAGCCGGACCCGGTCATAGCCCGTTTTCTCCAAAAGGCCCGCAAGCTCCCCGCCCCCCGGCACCCGGTACTGGCCCGTGGTGAAGCCCCAGGCCCGCACAAGGGGGTAGACGGTGATGTCCAGCGCCCCGTCCGTGAGGGCGCACAGCTCCAGCGCCCGCTCCAGCAGCGCCTGAGTGTCCCCGCTGACCGCGCCCCCGCCGGAGGCGTTGAGCCGGGCGACGTCGCTGTCCGGGTCTGTGACGGAGAAGCGGTCCTCCGCCTCATAGACCGCCGACACCGCCTCGTCCACGCACCGCCTCTCCCCGTAGGCCGTCAGCTCCATCACCGTGTCCATGGCGAAGATGGTGGCGGTCTGCGCCGGGGCGGCGGAGCAGCCGGACAAGGCCGTCAGCAGCAGGGAGAGGGCAAGGGAGAGCGCCGGGAAGGCCCGGCGCGGCCCGCGCCTCACGCGGACCCCTCCGTGCGCCCCTGCGGCTCCTCCAGCCAGGGGACCTCCAACTCCACCCCGTCGGGGGTGTAGACGATGTACCGCCTGAAGCCGAAGAAGATCCCGGCGGCCAGGACGATCAGCACCGCCAGCACGGAAAAGATCACGGCCAGGGCCGTTTTCAGCGGCCTGTGGGAGCGGTAGATGCGAACCTCTTCCCGCGCCATATCAAAGCTCCCCGCGCTCGATGGCTGAAAGCATCTCCACGCGCACGGCGTGCCGCCCGCCCTCGAAGGAGGCGGAGAGGAAGGCGTCCACAATCCGCAGGGCCAGCCCCGTCCCCACCACGGAGGCCCCCAGGGCCAGCATATTGGCGTTGTTGTGCCGCCGGGTCATCTCCGCGCTGTAGCAGTCGGAGCAAAGCGCGCACCGCGCGCCGGGGACCTTGTTGGCGGCCATGGAAATGCCGATCCCCGTGGTGCAGACCACGATCCCCAGCTCACATTCGCCGTCTGCCACGGCGTGGGCGGCCTTCGCGCCAAAGACGGGGTAGTGGCAGCTCTCTAAAGACCAGGTCCCGAAGTCCACGGTCTCGTGGCCGAGAGCTTCAAGATGCGCCTTCACGGCCTCCTTCAGCGGGAAGCCGCCGTGGTCGCTGGCAAGGGCAATTTTCATGACCGAACCTCCTTACAGCCTAATAAATTCCGGCTTGTGCGCCTGGTAGAGGCACACGTATGAAAAGCCGCATTCCTTCAAAAGCGCCTGGGCGCAGGCGATCCCCACGCCGGCCCGCGCCGGGGCGTGGGCGTCGGTGCCGCAGGTGATCAGCTCGCCCCCCAGCCGCCGGTAGAGCTTCAGCACCTCCGGCTCCGGGATGAAGCCCCCCAGGGCGTCGGTGAGACCTGAGCAGTTCAGCTCGATGCCCACCCCGTGCTCCACGCACGCGCGAAAAAGGACCTCCAGCCGGTCCCGAAACGCCGTCAGCGAAAAGCACTTGCCCTGGCGGGCCATATACCGGCGCATATAGCCCAGATGCCCCAGCACGTCGCACATCCCGGAGGAGGCCAGGGCGATGTTCTCGTCCAGGTATTCCTCGATCTCCGGCTTCAGAAGGGAGAAGTCGTCGGGGTACTGGTAGAAGTAGAAGTCCCGCTTCCCCCGCAGATTGTGGATGGACCCGATGGCGAAGTCAAAGACGCTCTGGGCGTAGACGGCCCGCCCCTCCGCCTCAAGGTACGTGGGCGAGCCGATCTCGCACCCCAGGCGGACGTCCATCCGCCCCGCAAACTCGTCCCGGACGCGCTGAAACTCCGCGTACAGCGCCCCGTAGTCGTGAAAGGGCGGGAACTGGTCCGGGTAGAGAGGGGACTGACAGCAGTTCTCAATGTGGTTGGTGAAGCAAAGATGGGTGATCCCGCGCTCCAACGCCGCCTTCGCCATGTCGCGCATGGGGGCCTCGGCGTCCGGGGACCAGGGAAGGCAGTGCGTGTGGTAATCGGCAAGCATACAGCGCCTCCGTCGGATAAACTCTTTGGGTCAAGTATAGCAGACCCCGCAGAAAAATTCAATTTGAAAGTGAAATTTCCCGAAATTCTCTCCGCCGCCTCACAAAAGCTCCCGGAAGCTCCTGACGTACCGCCCCGCCAGCGCCCGCAGGGCCTGCTCCTGGCCGGCGTAGGAGCGGTCAAAGACCGCCACGGTGAGAAAGCCCGCCTCCCGCGCCGTCCCCAGCGCGTGGGGGGCGTCCTCGAAAACGCACGTCTCCCGGGGCGGCGTCCCCATACGCCGGGCGCACTCCAGGAAGATGTCCGGCTTATCCTTGCCTGAGCCGAACTCGGCGCAGGGGAGAAGGAAGTCCATGAATTTCAAAAGCCCCAGCCGCTCCAAGACGTACTCCGCCAGAGGCCGGGCGGTGTTGGTGGCCACGCAGCAGCGCACCCCCCGGCGCGTCAGGGCCTCCAGGTACTCCGGGACCCCCTCCTTGGCCCGCACGTCGGCGTAGCCCCGGCGGACGATGCCGTTGACCTCCTCACACAGCGCCTCCACCCCGGCGGCGATGCCGAAGCGGCGCTTATAGTACGCGCAGGCGGTCACCAGCGTCAGCGTCTTGTACATGGCGTAGGCCTCCGGGTCCGGCCCGTGGGAGTAGCGGTCGCAAAACTCCCTCCAGGCCCCGTCCCAGACGGGCATGGAGTCTATGAGTGTGCCGTCCAGATCAAAGACGGCGGATCGAAAGGTCATGCGTCACACCTCCAAAAGCTGTGGAAAGCCGGGGTTCTCCGCGCCCCACATGATGAGCGCCGTGCCCTCGTGCACCGTGACGCGGGCGGGCGCGCCGGTGAACTCGTTGCTCACCCCCAGGGGCCGGTCGTCCTCAAGACGCGCGTTGGAGAGGGGATAGAGAAGGCCCGTCTCCGTGACACGCGCCGCACCGCCGTAGGCGAACACCGACACCGTGCCGCGCCAGGCGGGGGAGAAGCACAGGACCCTCCGGCACACCGCCGTCACCGTCTCGGCCCGCCCCGCAAGGTAGCCCTCCGCGCCGCGCCGGGCCAGCATCGCCAGGAGCTGGAGGTTGGCAAAGCTGTGGTCCAGCCTTCCCCCCAGCCCCCCGTAGAGGACGATACGCCCGGCCCCCCGCTCCAGGGCGGCGCGGACGGCAAGCTCCATGTCCGTCTCGTCCTTCATCACCGGGCGCCGGACGGTCTCCACCCCGGCGGGAAGCGCCCCCCGGTAGGAGTCGAAATCCCCCACGATCAGCCCCGGACGGATCCCCAGGGCGTTCAGGCGGGCAAGCCCCCCGTCGGCGGCGATGACAAGCGCCCCCGGCTCAAGGGCGGGAGCGCCCTCCCCATACTCGCCGGAGCCGAACAGATACGCGGTTTTCACAGACATTTTTTCACCGCCTCCGCGGCAAGACTCCCGGAGAGGGAGTTGAAATGCACCCCGTCCACCGTAAGCTCCAGCCCCCGGCGGCGGGAACAGGCGTCCTTTGTGGAGGGAAAAAGCCCCATGGTCACGATGTCGGCGAGGCGGCGAAGGCCCAGCCTCCCGAAGGAGTAGTCCCGCCTCGGCTCAGGAACGGCCTGAAGCTCCGCCCCCATCACGTCGGCAAAGGGGAGGCCGTACTCCCCGGCCAGCCGCTCCAAAAGGGCGTTTCGCGCCTGAAGCGCCTTCAGCGGGTAGTCCCGAAGCTGCATCAGCGGCAGCCCCATCAGCACGCACCGCTTCCCGTCGGAGAGGACCGTCTCCACGATGGCGCGGATCACGCGCTCATACTCCTGCTCGTCCGCCCACTTCTTCCAGCCGCCGCGCCAGCCGAACACAAGCCGCCAGATGGGGGCGTATTCCATGAGATACGGCTGCAAAAGGTCGTTGGTGCCGATGCCCACCACCACCGTATCGATGCGCGGATACCAGGGCGTCTCCCGGTAGATGCGCATCCTGCGCAAGGCCCCGTGGGCCGTGTCGCCGTCCAGGCCGCCGTTTTTGTGCGGCCCGGCGGGCATGAATTTGATATAGGACCAGCCCACGATCCCTCTTGTCAGGCTGTCTCCCAGGTAGAGTATCAACGCGCTTCACCTCGATGTCAGGTGAAGTATACCACATTTCAGCCGCCTTTGGCGAATTTTTAAAAAATTTTGCAAATTATACAAAAAACCCTTTCAAAGTGAAGGGCGGATATGGTATAATGTTATCAGCGATTCGCACCCACCAAACTTTTTAAATCGAAAGGGAGATCACGCAATGAAACGTGTTGGCATCCTTACCTCCGGCGGCGACTGCCAGGCCCTGAACGCCACCATGCGCGGCGTCGCCAAGGGGCTTTACACCATCTACGGCGCGGACGGCGTGGACATCATCGGCTTCTTAGAGGGCTACAAGGGCATGATCTACGAAAAGTACCGCCACATGACCCCCAGGGACTTCACCGGCCTTCTCACCGTGGGCGGCACCATCCTGGGTTCCTCCCGCACCCCCTTCAAGCTCATCCGCGAGCCGGACCGCAACGGCCTTGATAAGGTCAAGGCCATGAAGGACACCTATAAAAAGCTGAAGCTGGACTGCCTTGTGGTGCTGGGCGGCAACGGCAGCCAAAAGACCGCGAACCTTCTGAGCGAGGAGGGCCTGAACGTCATCGGCCTTCCCAAGACCATCGACAACGACCTGTGGGGGACGGACACCACCTTCGGCTTCCAGTCCGCCATCGGCACCGCCACCAACGTCATCGACTGCATCCACACCACCGCCGCCTCCCACAACCGCATCTTCATCGTGGAGGTCATGGGCCACAAGGTGGGGTGGCTGACGCTGAATGCCGGCATCGCCGGCGGCGCGGACATCATCCTCATCCCGGAGATCCCCTATAAGCTGGACTCCGTCATCGGCAAGATCCGGGAGCGCGGTGAGTCCGGGCACGACTTCACCATCCTGGCCGTGGCCGAGGGGGCCATCTCCAAGGAGCGGGCGGATATGAAGAAGAAGGACCGCAAGGCGTCCTTAGAGGAGCTGGCGGCCAACTACCCCTCCGTCAGCTACGAGCTGGCGGCCCAGATCACCGCCGCCACCGGCAAGGACGTGCGGGTCACCGTCCCCGGCCATATGCAGCGCGGCGGGATGCCCTGCGCCTATGACCGGGTGCTCTCCTCGCGCCTGGGGGCGCAGGCGGCCCTGAACATCAAGGAGAACAAGTACGGGGACCTGGTGGCCATCCAGAACCACAAGATCGTCTCCGTCCCCTTAAAGGACATCGCCGGAAAGCTGAAGATGGTGGACCCCAACGATGACATCATCCAGGAGGCCCGGCTTCTGGGCATCAGCTTCGGCGACGAGTGAGCCGGAGGGGGAGGGAGCAGTCTCCCCGGAACGCCCGATCTACATTGAAAAAGTCCATACGCCTGCGGCGGCCGGTTTTTTCCGGCCGCCGTATTTTTGAAATTTTTATTAAATGCGCATCTGCCTCTTGACATTCCCTGGCCTAAGTGGTAGATTATCTTTAGCACTCAGGAACGATGAGTGCTAAAGAGGGTGAAATCATGGAGATGAGCCAGCGCAGGAGGCGGATCCTCCGGGCGGTGGTGGAGGAATACATCGACACCGCCGAGCCTGTGGGAAGCCGGACGGTCCTCAGCCGGACCGGGCTTACGTGCTCCTCGGCCACCGTGCGCAACGAGCTGGTGGCGCTGGACCGGGAGGGTTACCTTGAGCAGCCCCACACCTCCGCCGGGCGCGTGCCCACGGCGAAGGGCTACAGGCTCTACGTCAACGAGCTTATGCGGGAGCGGGAGCTTTCCCAGAGCGAGACGGACGAGATCACCCGGAAGCTCCAGGCCCACTCAGGCCGCGCCGACAGGCTGATGGCGGACGTGGGGAAGATGGCCACGGAGCTGACGAGCTACCCGGCGCTGACCATCTCGGCCATGTCGCCGGTGACGGTGAAGCGGGTGGACCTCATCTGGCTGGACGCCAACTCCTTCATCATCGTGCTGCTGCTCACCGGCGACACGGTGAAGAACAAGCTGGTGCATCTGCCCTTCTCCTTCACCGAGGAGCTGCTGAGGCGGCTTTCGGCGGTGTTCAACGCCAGCTTCACCGGCCTTACGGAGGAGCGCATCACCTCCGACCTCATCGCCTCCACGGAGCGGGCGGCGGGGGACGCCATGGGCCTGACCAGCGTTATCGCCGGCTTTCTCATCGAGACGCTGATGACCGCCAAAGGCTCCGGCGCGAGCGTGTCGGGGGAGGCGAACCTCCTGAAGCTCCCGGAGTTTCAGGACCCCGACAAGGCGCACAGGCTCATCAACTACCTCTCCGATTCCCAAAACATCTCGGCCCTCACTGGCACGCCGGACTTCGGCGACGTGAAGGTGCTCATCGGCCCTGAGAACGCGGCGCTGGAGCTGCGGGATTCCTCCGTGGTGATGGCAAGCTTCGAGGCCGGGGACGGGATGCGGGGGCTTATCGGGGTGGTTGGACCCACAAGGATGGACTACCCGGCCGTGGCGGCAAAGCTCTCCTATATCGCGGGGGGCCTCTCCAGGCTCCTGGGCGGGGGAGGATCGCCGCCGGCGGGCTTTGGCAAACTGATGATCAAGGGAGGAGACAACGATGCCTGATAAAAAGGGCAAGACCCCGGACAAGGGGGAGCTGGAGCCGGAGGGATCCGAAAAGGGGACGGCCCCGGAGGAGCAGGCGCAGCCTGCCGAACCCACGGCGGAGGAGCTTCTGGCCGCCGAGAAGGAAAAGTATATGCGGATCTACGCCGAATACGAGAACTACCGCAAGCGTTCGTCCAGGGAGCGGGAGGCCCTGTACGCCCAAGTGAAATCGGACGCCGTGACGGCTTTTCTGCCGGTGTACGACAATTTGGAGCGGGCCATCAAGACCGGCTGCACGGACGAGGCGTTCATGAAGGGCGTGGAGATGACCATGACGCAGCTCCAAAGCGTCTTTGAAAAGCTGGGCATCCGCGCCATCGAGGCGGTGGGAAAGCCCTTTGACGCCAACCTCCACAACGCCGTGATGCACGTGGACGACGAGCAGTACGGCAAGAACGAGGTGGTGGAGGAGTTCCAGAAGGGGTTTATGCTGGGGGATAAGGTCATAAGATTCTCAATGGTGAAAGTAGCCAACTAAGCTGGCTTGAAAGGGCGTTGCCCTTTCAATGCCAAAAGAGATTATTGCCGGTCCCCTGCGCGCACGGCCCCAGGGGCCGCACACTCCGGGTACCTGTAAGGGCATTTTTCCAAGGCTCATGTCCTTGGAAAAATGATTAAATTTATTCGCGTCTGCGGACGCGAAAAATCAAATAGGAAATTCAATTTATCATACAGGAGGAAAAAACAATGGGAAAGATCATAGGCATTGACCTTGGTACTACAAACAGCTGCGTGGCGGTGATGGAGGGCGGCGAACCCGTGGTCATCGCCAACGCCGAGGGGATGCGCACCACGCCCTCCGTGGTGGCCTTCTCCAAGGACGGGGAGCGCATGGTGGGCCATGTGGCCAAGCGCCAGGCCATCACCAACCCCGACAGGACCGTCAGCTCCATCAAGCGGGAGATGGGTTCCAACTACCGCGTCACCATCGACGGCAAGTCCTACACCCCCCAGGAGATCAGCTCCATGGTGCTCCAGAAGCTGAAGGCCGACGCGGAGGCGTATCTGGGACAGCCCGTCACCGAGGCTGTCATCACCGTCCCGGCCTACTTCACCGACTCCCAGCGCCAGGCCACCAAGGACGCGGGCAAGATCGCGGGCCTTGACGTGAAGCGCATCATCAACGAGCCTACCGCCGCGGCCCTGGCCTACGGCGTGGACAAGGAGCAGAGCCAGAAGATCATGGTCTACGACCTGGGCGGCGGCACCTTCGACGTCTCCATCCTCAACATCGACGACGGCGTTATCGAGGTCCTGGCCACCGCCGGCAACAACCGCCTGGGCGGCGACGACTTCGACCAGTGCGTGGTGAAATACCTCATCGAGGAGTTCAAGAAGTCCGACCGTGTGGACCTCTCCACCGACCGCGTGGCCATGCAGAGGCTCCGCGAGGCCGCCGAGAAGGCCAAGTGCGACCTCTCCGGCGTGATGAGCACTACCATCAACCTTCCGTATATCACCGCCGACGCCACCGGCCCGAAGCACCTGGACGTGACCCTGACAAGGGCCAAGTTCAACGAGCTGACGGCCCACCTGGTGGAGGCCACCGCCGGCCCCGTGCGCCAGGCCATGTCCGACGCCGGCCTCTCCGGCTCCGACATCTCCAAGGTGCTGATGGTGGGCGGCTCCAGCCGCATCCCCGCCGTGCAGGACGAGGTGAAGAAGCTCACCGGCAAGGAGGGCTTCAAGGGCATCAACCCCGACGAGTGCGTGGCCGTGGGCGCGGCCATCCAGGGCGGCGTCCTGGGCGGCGACGTGGAGGGCATCCTCCTGCTGGATGTCACCCCCCTGTCCCTGGGCATCGAGACCCTGGGCGGCGTGTTCACCAAGCTCATCGAGCGCAACACCACCATCCCCGCCAAGAAGAGCCAGATCTTCTCCACCGCCGCGGACAATCAGACCTCCGTTGAGGTCAACGTCCTCCAGGGCGAGCGGGAGATGGCCCAGTACAACAAGTCCCTGGGCCGCTTCCATCTGGACGGCATCGCCCCGGCCCGCCGCGGCGTCCCCCAGATCGAGGTGAGCTTCGACATCGACGCCAACGGCATCGTCAACGTCTCCGCCCGCGACCTGGGCACAGGCCGTGAGCAGCACATCACCATCACCTCCTCCTCCAATATGTCCAAGGAGGACATCGACAGGGCCGTCCGCGAGGCGGAGCAGTACGCCGCCGAGGACGCCAAGCGCAAGGAAGAGGTGGAGACACGCAACCAGGGCGATCAGATGGTCTATCAGACCGAGAAGATCCTCTCCGAGTCCGGCGACAAGCTGGACCCCGCCGATAAGAGCGAGGTGGAGAGCGCCCTGGCCGCCCTCAAGACGGCCCTGTCCGGCACAGACACCGCCGCCATCAAGTCCGCCACCGAGAACTTGACCCAGACCTTCTACAAGGTCTCCGAGAAGCTCTACGCCCAGCAGGGACCCCAGGGCCAGGGCTTCAACCCCGGCACGCAGGGCGGCTACGACCCCAACGCCGGCGCGCAGGGCGGCCAGAACGGCGGTCCCGGCAACGGCGGCTACTACGACGCGGACTATACCGTGGACGACGACAAGAAATAAAATTTTGATCCCGCAGCGGGTTCGGGACGAAAAGGAGGAGCGAAGCAGCCGCCTGAGCCGCGCCGCAAGCGGCGCGGCCGGGGAAGCGGCCTTCGCAAGGACACATGGCTGACGAAAAGCGTGATTACTACGAGGTCCTGGGCGTACCCAAGACTGCCACGGACGCGGAGCTGAAGAAGGCGTTTTACAAGATCGCCAAGGATAACCACCCGGACCTTCACCCCGGCGACAAGGAGTGCGAGCGCCGGATGAAGGAGGCCGGGGAGGCGTACGAGATCCTGTCGGACAAGGAGAAGAGGGCCAAGTACGACCAGTTCGGCTTCGCCGGCGTGGACCCCAGCTACGGCGCGCAGAGCGGCGGCTACGGCGGGGGCTTCGGCTTCTCAGGCTTTGGGGGGCTGGACGACCTTTTCAATATGTTCGGCTTCGGCGGGGGCGGCGCGCGCTCCAGGAACGCCCCCACGCCGGGGGAGGACATCAGCATGGGCATCTCCCTGAGCTTTGAGGAGGCCGCCTTCGGCTGCGACAAGAGCCTGACCTACAACCACATCGAGCTGTGCGACGAGTGCGGCGGTTCCGGCTGCGCCAAGGGTTCCTCCGCGGAGACCTGCCCCGACTGCCACGGCTCCGGCTATGTCGTCAGCACCCAGCGGGGCATCTTCGGGATGACCCAGGTGCAGTCCGAGTGTCCCCGGTGCCACGGGAAGGGGAAGATCGTCAAGGACCCCTGCCCCAAGTGCAGGGGACAGGGGAGAGTCCGCCGGCAGAGGACCGCCAACATCCATATCGACGGCGGCATCCAAAACCACGGGACCATCCGCCTGAGAGGGCAGGGGAACGCCGGCTTCAACGGCGGCCCGGCGGGCGACCTTTTGGTCACCGTCTCCATCCGGCCCCACGAGTTCTTTGAGCGCGACGGCAACAGCGTCCTGTGCGAGATCCCCATCACCGTCACCCAGGCCATGCTGGGCGCGGAGATCGAGGTGCCCACCCTGGACGGCAGCGTGAAATTCACCGTCCCGGAGGGCACGCAGCACGGCGACACCTTCCGCCTGCGGGGCAAGGGCATCCCGTATTATCACGGCTCAGGGCGCGGCGACCAGTTCGTCACCGTGTCGCTCACCGTCCCCAAGAGCCTCAACGCCGAGCAGCGGGAGCTTGTCCGCAAGCTGGACGAGACCCTGGGCGGCGGCGCCGGAAAGCCCAGAAAATTCGGCAAGAAGAAATAACCCCTTATATATACATGAAAACTCCCGTGTACCGATGCGGTACACGGGAGCTTTGCGTTTTGCGGAAGGTCTATCTTTTTGCGAAAGTCTCACCACTCCTGGGGGAACAGCACCCTGTCCGGCCACGGGTTGGAGGCGTTTCGCGCCGCGTCCGGCCCCAGAGCGCGGACGTAGTCCCGGTCAAACTCCTGAATGTCCCCGCGCCTGTACGCGGCCTCGTTATACCGGGCGATCACCGCGTCGATGTTGCAATAATTGAACCCCAGCCACAACAGGAGGAACGCGCAGAAGAACACCGGGAACACCCGAAAGCCGGGCTTTGCGGTCCGAACCGTCACCGCCGCCAGGGCCACGGCGATCCACGCCATGATAAGGAGCGTCCCGCACCGCAGGAGGCTCAGCCCGTAAACGCCGATGTAGAGGCACATACGGTAGAGGGCGGAGACCAGGATCACGGCGGTGAGGCCGATGAGGACGTAGACCAGCGCGTTCACGGCCTTTTTGCCCCGCCCTTTAGGGAGGGAGCAGACCAGCGCGGCGCACAGGTTGATCCCCGCCACCGCCGCCAACTGGAAGAAGCCCTGCCGGGCGTACTGGGCAAAGCCCCCCTGCATGGCCGCCGTCTCCGCCCCGCCGAAGAGGAACACGAACTGGATGACGGCGAATACACCGTAGATGAGGTCCAGCGCCGCAAGTCCGGCGATAAAGGGGAGACAGGGGATGGACGCGCCCCCGCCGCCTCCGGGGGCGGCCTCCCGCTCCGGGACGGGCCGGGCCAGGGAGTAGAGGAAGGAGAAGAGCATCAGCCCCAGCACGGCGGCTTTCAGCCAGTCCCACAGGAACCGCCATTGCAGGACGGTCCTGCGGATAAACGCCCCCACGTCCCCCAGCATCGCCTCAAACACCTGATCCGCCCCGGCCAGAAGCGACAGGACCACCCCAAAGACCGGCACCAGGACCAGCAGCGTCAAGAGCACCACCCAGAGGCCGTTCCACCCCTTTTTGCGCCGCCGCAGGGCCTGAAAGGGCTTGGGGAAATGCCGGAAAAGGTTGGGGAGAAAGAGCCACGCGCTCTCGCGGACCATGGCCGCCTCCAGCGCCGGGAAGCCCCGCCCCGCCAGCGCCAGCGCCGAGGCCGGGGTCAGGAACGCCAGCAGCGCCAGGTCCAGCATCCGCACCGCCCGGTCCGGGAAAAGTCCCGCCGCAATGGCCAGCAGCACCGTGCAGACCGTCAGGAAAAGCCCGGCGCGGGTGGGCCGCGGCTTCCCCCGGAGGTATACGCACTCGGCGGCCAGCGCCCCCAGCACAAAGGCCGTGGCGCCAAGGCCGGGGACGTTGACCAGCGACTCTAAGGAGAACACCCGGAACCACAGCGCCCCCAGCGCCACGCCCATCGCCACCGCCAGCCAGTCAAAGACGTCAAACCGCACCGGCTCCTTCCCCTGCGCGGGGGAGGGGGCTTGGCCCGCCGGGGCGGGGGCGCTGATTTCGGCTTTTTCCGTCAAATCGGGCTTTTTTTCTTCGTTTTCCATAAAAATCTCCCTTTTTACGTGTCCAGCGTACAGAAATACAAGGTATTGGTATCGGTATCGTACAGGCCCAAGGTAAAGTTGAATGAATACCTGTGCAAAATATCTGCCTCCGCGTCATATTGCCTGTCAATCAGCAGATAATACCCGTTCTGGATTTCCGGCACGATTGGATGCCCCTCATTATCATTCAACATAGGCCCAATGTGCGTTGTCCCCTCGGACAGGCCATAAACCAATGCCTGAACTGTATCATCAAGGGGAAACTTGCTCCATGCCGAAGAGCTTATGATCTCATCCAGAACGGCGTTGTCTTCAAAACGGTACGCGATGCAGGTGGTCCCGTCGCTGTTGCCGCCGTGGGTATCGTAGTCGGAAATCTCTGTCCCCGCCGATAAGTCAAGTCCCAAAACCCTTGCGGCTTCGTCCCTCTTTTCCTCACAGGCCGTCAGCACGAAGGAAAAAAGAGTAAAGCATAGCAATTGGATCAATATTTTCTTCATAACAAACTCCTCTCGGATATGGCCCTTTCCGCCGGGCCATGCAAGCCCGCGTTGTGTCCCTCAGTCGTCAGGGTCCTCCGTGAACTCTAAAAGCTCCCCCGGCTGGCACTGGAGCGCCCGGCAGAGGGCGTCCAGGGTGGAGAACCGCACCGCCTTGGCCTTGCCCGTCTTGAGAATGGAGAGATTGGCAAGGGTTATGTCAACCTTTTCAGACAGCTCCGTCAGGCTCATCTTCCGCTTTGCCAGCATCACGTCGAGATTTACAGTGATCATGCCGCCACCTCATATGGTCAGGTCGCTGTCGGACTTCAAGTCCGCGGCCTTCCGGGTCAGATGGCTGAGGGCGGCGCAGACGATGGCCATCGCCGTACCGAAGAGAATGACCACGATATAGATGAGCGTCAGCGACGGGTGGGCCGCCCCCATGGCGAAAAAGACGCTGAAGAGGACGAGATAGAGGGCCGTGTCGGCCAGCGCCAGGCGACTGATGGTCCGCAGGCGGCGGGCGTTTTCAAGACAGAAGCTGTTGTTGCGCCCAATCTCGTTGAAGATTTTCCATGCCAGCCGCAGGGAGACAAAGCAGGGGAGGGAGGACAGGATGATAACGCCGGGGATCCCGTAGTACGCCAGCGCCCCCGCCGCGCCCTCCGAAAGGTCCTCCGCCAGGAACAGGAAGATCTCCCGCGCCAGAGGCGGCAGGAAAAACCCCAGGGTCAGGGCAAGGAACACCGCCAGCACCACAACGACGATCTTTAAGAGCAGGGATAATTCTTTTTGTCCCATGTTTTTCAACTCCTTTCGGGGATATATTACCACCGTGATTTCTGAATGTCAATAAGAAATTATCGAAAAACAATAAAAAATTATTGAGACTCAGAAAAATGCCGTTATTTATGAAAATCTGGGAAAAACCTCAAAAACGTGGTTGCCAAATGCGGGGAAATATGTTACAATGAACAAAATTATGGGATGGAAGCCCCGTGATTTATGAAATGTTGATCATATTCAAATCAAATTTATTCAAGGAGGCTGCAAAATGAGCAAGAACGTGATGGTAGGTCAGTCCGGCGGTCCCACTTCGGTCATCAACTCCTCTCTGGCGGGCGTCTATGAGGCGTCCCGTGCCCGCGGCGCGGAGCACGTGTACGGGATGCTCCACGGCGTCGAGGGCCTTTTGGCGGGCAAGTACATCGATCTCTCCGAGAAATTCAAGACCGGGCTGGAGATCGAGCTTTTGAAGCGCACCCCCTCCAGCTACTTGGGTTCCTGCCGGTATAAGCTCCCCGACTGGCGGGAGAACGACGAGCCGTACAAGAAACTCATGGCCCTCCTTGAGGAACTGGACGTGGGGTACTTCCTGTACATCGGCGGCAACGACTCCATGGACACCATCGGCAAGCTTGCCGACTACGGCGAGCACGTCTGCTCCGACATCCGCTTCATGGGCGTTCCCAAGACCATCGACAACGACCTGATGGTCACCGACCACACCCCCGGCTACGGCAGCGCCGCCAAATACATATCCGTGGTGATGAAGGAGATCATCCGCGACGCCACGGTCTACGGATCCAAGTACGTGACCATCGTGGAGATCATGGGCCGCAACGCCGGCTGGCTCACCGCCGCCGCGGCTCTGGCGAGAGGCGAGGACTGCGAGGGCGTGGACATGATCTGCCTGCCTGAGGTGCCCTTCCACGTGGACCGCTTCATCGAGAAGGTCCGCGTCATGCAGGAGAAGAAGCCCAGCATCGTCATCGCCGTCTCCGAGGGCGTCAAGCTGGAGGACGGGCGGTACGTCTGCGAGCTCTCCGACGATCCACGGCGCGTGGACGCCTTCGGCCACAAGAATCTGACCGGTACGGCCCGGTATCTGGCCGGCCAGGTGGAGCGGAACCTGGACACCAAGACCCGTTCCATCGAGCTCTCCACCCTCCAGCGGTGCGCGTCGCATCTGACAAGCCGCACCGACATCACCGAGGCCTACCAGGTGGGCGGCGCGGCGGCCCAGGCGGCCTTCCAGGGCCACAGCGGCGAGATGGTGGCCCTCCGCAGAGTCTCCAACAAGCCCTACCAGTGCATCACCGAGCTCCATCCCATCTCCGAGGTGGCCAACCTGGAAAAGAAGGTCCCCTTGGAGTGGGTCAACGAGAACTTCACCGATATGCTCCCGGCCTTCCTCAACTACGCCCGTCCCCTGATCCAGGCGGAGCTCACCCCCATCTACATTGAGGGCCAGCCCTACCACATCTACTGCAAGGAGGCATAAAAGGCCCTGAAGGGAAGACCCTTCAAGACCAGCCTTGAGAACCGATACGCTGTATACTGTCCGGGCCGCCGCGAACGGCCCGGACATTTTATATTTTTTTTCAACACCTGGCGCCGCCCAAACGTCTATCAGGTGAGCGCGCTTGAAAAAGAGAGGGGGCTGATCCCAACGCCGGAGCTGTATGAGACCTACTGGACGCGCCTTGTGGACTTTGCGGAGAGGCTGACCCTCCGGCGGCAGACGGCGGAGGACATTGCCCAGGAGACGTTTCTCCGGGCCTTGGCAAATGAGCGGCTGCTGGCGGCCCTGGATGGCCGGGGCCGCTGGGCCTGGCTTCGGAGGACCGCCCGAAACATCTTCCTGGACCAGCGCCGCCGGGACAGAAGCGCCGGCGCGGAGGTGCCGGAGACGCCCTTTCAGGAGGACTTCACCCGTGGGGAGGTGTGGCAGGCCATCGCCCTTTTGCCGGAGACGGAGCGGGAGCTTTTCTATCTGCGCTACTTCGCGGGGTATAACTCCACGGAGCTGGGCGGGATGTTCGGCCTTCCCCCCTCCACGGTGAGGGCGCGGCTCCGATCCGCCAGGGAAAAGCTCAAAAAACTTTATAAGGAGTGATCGTATGGACGATTTGAAGAAAAAAACATTGACCATCAGCTGCGGCCTGTGCGACGCCACCGGCGTCACCGGGGAGGCGCTTGCCGGGTATGGCAAGGTCCGTGTCAACTGCGGGGCGCTGGCGGTGACCCCCGCGGCCAACCGCGTCCTGCTGGGCTGCGGGGTGGAGCTGAACGCCGGTTCCGTTATCAACGTGCCGGAGGGGGCGCGGGTGGTGTCCAGGACAGGCAGCTTTACCCTGGAGCCGGGGGACCCGCCGCGGGAACCTGCGGTGCTCATCGTCACCGGGACGCTCACCGTGAAGCAGGGGGCCGGGGCGGTCCTGGACGGCTGCGCCGCCGTACACGTCATCGGCAGCGTCATCACGCCCCGTTCTCTGGCGGGCCGGGTCCAGGTGACCGGCAGCGAGAAGGTCTACCCCGACGGGTACGACTACGTGGACGGAAACGTGGAGTTAGGGGCGCAGGCCCATCTCCTGTGGGCCGGAAAAAAGACGTATACCCCAGGCCGGGTCGTCGTCTCCGAAAGCGCCCGGCTGGACGCCCTGAGCCTGTCCGGCGCGGTCTTCGCCTGCAAGAGGGCGGCGGTGCCGGAATCGCTGGTAGAAAAGGCCCTGGCGGTCTTGGAGCTTTCGCCTGGGGCGAAGCTGACCGTCATCCCGGACGGCGCGGTCTACCTCACGGGGAAGCAGACGCTGACAAAGGCCCTTCTGCGCCGGGGGAACAGGCTTTATATCGACGGCGGCCTCACCGTGGAGCGGGAGAACGCCGCCCTCCTTGACGAGCTTTCGTACCTGCACGTCACAGGCGAAGCCGCCGTGCCGGTGGAGCTGGAGGAGAAGCTGTACGACCTGGACCCCGCGTGCGGCGGCGCCTTTCTCTATCGCGGGGCGCTGGTACATGACCGGGAGAAGGTCACGGTGGACGGCGCGCTCCTTGAACGGGACGGCTTTGTCACCGTGCGCTGCTGCGAGGAGGTCCGCCTTGACGAGGCCCTGACAGGCGCTCAAATCGAGGAGGGCCTTCGCCTCTCCCGCTGTGACACCGTCCGCTGTACCCCCGCCCAAGCGGCCTTTGTCCGGCGCGTCTCGGAGGAGGTGGACGAGCTGGACACCGGGGAGAGGCCCGCGCCGGCCGCGGACCCGGAGCGCGTCTGCGTAAGCTGCGGCGTCTATACCTTCTGACTGTCTCGCCGCCCGGCGGAGTTTTTCCGCCGGGCGGTTTTCTGTTTTGCACAGCGAACAGAGAAATAATTTATTCAAAGTTTGTTAACCCTTTCATGCCGTGCGGGGGTATAATGGACGATGTGTAAATTTCTTTAAAGAACGGGATGTGCCATGCTGAAATTAACCGACATTACCAAGACCTACATAACGGGGGACCTCACCCAGCAGGCGCTGGATGGGATCTCCATCAGCTTCCGAAAGAGCGAGTTCGTCTCCGTCCTGGGCCAGTCCGGCTCCGGCAAGACGACGCTTCTCAACATCATCGGGGGGCTGGACCAGTACACCACGGGCGACCTCATCATCAACGGGAAGTCCACAAAGGAGTATAACGACGCGGATTGGGATACCTACCGCAACCACTCCGTGGGCTTCGTGTTCCAGAGCTACAACCTCATCCCGCACCAGTCGGTGCTGGCCAACGTGGAGCTGGCCCTGACTCTCTCCGGCGTCAGCAAGTCCGAGCGGCGCAGAAGGGCCGTCGAGGCTTTGCGCGCCGTGGGCCTTGAGGAGCACATCCATAAAAAGCCCAACCAGATGTCCGGCGGCCAGATGCAGCGCGTCTCCATCGCCCGCGCCCTTATCAACAACCCCGACATCCTTCTGGCGGACGAACCCACCGGCGCGCTGGACTCCGAGACCTCCGTGCAGGTCATGGAGCTTTTAAAGGAGATCGCAAAGGACCGCCTCGTCATCATGGTCACCCACAACCCGGAGCTTGCGGAGACCTATTCCACCCGCATCGTCCGGCTTTTGGACGGGAAGATCACCGCGGACTCCGACCCCTACGAGGACGAGGCCGTGGCCCAGGCGCTGACGAAAAAGGAGCAGCGCAAGCGCAGGACCGAGAAGAAGAAAAAGTCCATGTCCTTCCTCACCGCCCTCTCCCTGTCCCTCAACAACCTGATGACCAAGAAGGGGAGGACCTTCCTCACCTCCTTCGCCGGGTCCATCGGCATCATCGGCATCGCCCTCATCCTGTCCGTGTCCGCCGGCTTCCAGGCGTACATCGACCAGGTCCAGGAGGACACCCTCTCCTCCTATCCCATCACCATCGAGGCGGAGAGCGTGGATATGTCCTCCATGCTCTTAGGCTTCATGAACGCCCGGCAGGAGGCCATGGAGGAGGAGCGGGAGCCGGACCGGGTCTACTCCGCCACCGTGATGTACGATATGCTCAGCTCCATGATGAACGCCCAGACCAAGACCAACAACCTCACCGCCTTTAAAAAGTTCTTAGACGAGGGCGGCAACGGCATCATGGACGTGGCCTCCGTCCACTACGCCTACGACTTCAAGTTCGACGTGTACACCAAAGACGAGGACGGAAACGTGGTGAAGTCCGACGCCATGACCATGATGCAGGAGGCCATGACGAGTATGTTCGGCGGCGACTACTCCGCCTACTTTGACAACATGGGCCAGATGTATGAGCGGTTCAACGTCTGGAACGAGCTTCTGCCGGAAGCGGACGGCACGGGCGTGGCCCAGGCCACAAAGGACCAGTACGAGCTTCTGTACGGCAAGTGGCCGGAGAATTACGACGAGATCGTCATTTTCGTGGACCGCCGCAATGAGATCTCCGACCTGATGCTCTACTCCCTGGGCTTCATCTCCACCGAGGACATGAACGAGACCATGCGCGCCATGATGAACGGCGAACCCGTGGAGGCCGAGACCCTGAGCTGGAGCTATGAGGAGCTGTGCGATACAAGCTTCAAGTTCATCCTGCCCTCCGAGTACTACCAGTGGGACCCTGTGACGGAGACGTATGTGGACCTGTCCGCCACGGACACCGGCATGAGCTACCTCTATGACAGCGCCGGCGTCGGCCTGCCCCTCCACGTGGTGGGCATCGTCCGCCCCACGGAGGACAGCGCCTCCGGCCCTGTCTCCGGCCAGATCGGCTACACCTCCGCCCTGACCCTCTGGGCTATGGAGGAGACGGGGAAGCAGGAGATCGTCCAGAAGCAGCTCTCCGACGACACCGTGGACGTGTTCACGGGCCTTCCCTTCAGGACCCCGGAGTACGCCGAGCCTGAGGATAGCCGGAAGATCGCTGATTTCAAGGCGTATTTTGAGGGTCTGGCGGACGCGGAGAAGGCGGAGCTGTTCATCCAGATGTCCGCCGTCCCCACGGAAGAGTACCTGACCTCCGCCGTGGAGCAGCAGATGGCCGGGCTTACCCGCGAGAGCCTCATGGAGATGATGACCGGGTCCTACGCCCAGCAGATGGGCGTCACCGACACCTCCCAGCTGGAGAGCTACTTCGGGCAGATGTCCGACGAGGAGCTTTTTGAGATGGCCGGGCAGGGCATCCGCCAGATGGCGGCCGAGGCCTACGCCCAGCAGGTCACCGCCCAGATGTCCCAGCTCCCGGCGGAGCAGCTTGCCATGATGATGGCCGCGGCCCAGTTCACCGACGACCAGTACGTGGCCTTCTATCAGCAGTTCATGCCCCCCACGGTGTCCGACTCCAACTATGAGAAGAACATGGAGGACCTGGGCTACGCCAGGGTGGAGTCCCCCTCCACCGTCAGCCTGTACGCGGTGACCTTCGAGGACAAGGACACCATCGCCGAACTCATCGAGCAGTATAACGCCGGGGTCGGCGAGGACGACCAAATCGAGTACACCGACTACGTGGCCCTGCTCATGAGTTCCGTCACCACCATCATCAACGCCGTAAGCTACGTGCTCATCGCCTTCGTGGCCATCTCCTTAGTGGTCAGCTCCATCATGATCGGCATCATCACCTATATCTCCGTCCTGGAGCGCACCAAGGAGATCGGCATCCTCCGTGCCATCGGCGCCTCCAAGCGGGACGTGAGCCGCGTGTTCAACGCCGAGACCCTCATCGTGGGCTTCGGGGCCGGCGTCATCGGTATCATGGCGTCGCTCCTCATCATCATCCCCATCAACCTCATTTTGCACCACCTGACGGGCCTGAACGACCTCTCCGCCGTCCTCCCCGCCGGAGCGGGGGCCATCCTCGTGGCCATCTCCATGCTCCTCACCTTCATCGCCGGCCTCGTCCCGTCGGGACTGGCCGCCAGAAAGAACCCGGTGGAGGCCCTGAGAACAGAATAAAACCCGTCCCTGAGCCGCCAATGTCATTAAGTTCAACCCCCCTCCTTCACGTTAAGGTAATTAGTACACGCGCCAGCTGGATTGATTAGAGATGGGAAAAGGCTCTCCGGCTTTTGGAACCGGGGGGCCTTTTTTGTGGGATATGTATATATTTTGCGGAAAAAGCTTGCAATTCACCAAGGAACGCGCTAAAATAAGAATTGGAAACGCGAAAGCGGGCAGGACACGGCGGGCGGCAACCCGCCATGTCCCTGCGATGAGTGTCACGACCACTCAACACAACAGTCAAAACGACTGCACCACGCTCCTATTATACCTGTGTCTCCGCACTTTTTCAAGGGCGGAAATATTGTTTTAGGGGTTTTGTGTGTTTGCTTTTAAAGCGGTGTTGAGGTTGAACGCTCAACACCGCTTTTTGCGTTTCCGGCAAGCTCCACAGGGGCGGGGAAAATCCCCGCCCCTGTGGAGCTGCCGGAAATAATTTGGGGGTTTGTTGTATGATTCGTATGAAAAGGAGCCTGATTTTGACCCTTGCCGCCGCCCTCCTTTCCTGTTGCGTGTCGTGTTCAAAAAAAGTAACCTGTGTAAATTGCGGAAAGGAAGTGCCTGAGGACATAAAATACTGTCCCTATTGCGGTGAATATCCATTTGAAAAGGCGATTTCTGAGGCAGAGAAATTTCTTGGTACATGGACAGCTACCGATGATACTTGGGGAGATTATACATACTCATTTTATGCTAACGGATATTGCCAGGGAGAATATCTTGGGAGTACGGGTGGTGTTGAGCCGTCCCTATTTCCTCACTCCATGGATGAAGGGTGTGGAAATGGTTCATGGTGGATCGAGGAAGGGCAGATAACGAGAGTCCTCGTCATTTCGTATAATGGAGACAGGTGGGGCGATCACGCCGGAACACAAAGATATGAGTATGAATTTAATAATGACTACATACAGCTTACTATATATGGAGTCCCAACGTACGGTGACCGCGTAAGGCAAAGTATAGTGTGGACAAAAGCAGAGTAATAGCATTTTATTTAGCCGTTTTTTCTGCGTGAGATTCACTAACCGCCTTCTTTGTTCCTGCAATTAAAAATGTAATATTCCGACAGATAGTTTTATAAAAACGCACTCAGTCTATCACTGATCCAATTAACGCCCCGTACAAATCATAACCCCCGGCAAACCGGGGGTTATGATTTTTAATTTAACGCCGTATTCGCTTTTGTTACAAAACCGATTTGGGGTAGAGCATTTTTCTTAACGACATTGCCAGAACCGCCCGGCCATTTATGGGCGGCTTATAGGACCGATAGAAACGCTCTAACCGATGTAAAATAGCCGGAGCGTTTTCTACTTGTTACGGGCAGAAATGTTTTGAAAAAATCGATCAACCGTCTTAACGGATAGTAGATTTCTTTGCATTTGAATGATATAATATGAAGCGCCGAACGGGCGGCTGTTCGGCAAACCGGCATTTGAAGGAGAAAACACACCATGCTTTTACTCAAGAACCTGGAAACGCCGAGATTGACGCTCCGTTCCTGGCGGAAGTCCGATAAAGACTTTACGCTGTCTATGTGGGGAGACAGGGAAAACGGAAGGTATATGAGCGACCCTGTCCGGGAGAACATGGACGAGGCATATCTCAAATGTGTCGATGAGATGGAGGATAACCCGGAGGGATATTACCTGATCGCCGAGTGGAAAGAGAATCGAACGCCTGTCGGCACCTGCTGCATATTCCCTGAAAACGGGAATTACGACATCGGGTATTGCGTCTCAAAGGACCATTGGAAAGAGGGCCTCGGGACCGAAATGGTCGACGCGATCGTCCGCTGGGTCAAGGCGGAAGGCGGCAAGTCCGTCACGGGAGAGGTGGCGGATCGCAACCTCGCGTCGGTGGCGCTTCTTCGCAAATTCGGGTTTTCAGAGGACAGAAAAACGCGCTATAAAAAATGGGGGGAGGAGACCTGGTTTGACGCCCATTATTATAAGCTGAACTTGGAGTGAGCGTTCTGCTGCGTACAGCCGACTTTCCGCTTGTCGAGCAGTTTCACCCCCCTCAATGACTAAGGGCGCACCTCTGCGTATAGTCTCCGGGCCTTGTGTCGTGCGCCGGGAGGGGCTTTCTCCCCGCCAAAAAAAGACCCTGGCGCAAAGGGGAAGGCCCCCGCCGGGGAGGCCCCCGGCAGGGGAGGGGTTCGGGATTGGGAAACTTGACGAAAAAACTGTCGTAATCTTCATAAAAAAGCTGAAATCTACTATTGAAGTTTGATGAAAAGAATGTTATTCTATTAACAATCAATACGGGTCCGGGAAGGAGAGCCTGGACCCAGAAAGAAAACGGAGGTAATCCATATGGCTCGCTTAAACGAGACGGCGGCGAAGCAGATCGCCGAGATCTGCGACCGCTACAAAAATGAGCCCACTCCACTGATGCTGATCCTCAGCGACATTCAGAACGAGTACGGCTACATCCCCCTGGAGGTCCAGGAGCTTGTTTCGGAAAAGACCGGCATCTCCGTCGCCGAGATCTACGGCGTGGTGACGTTCTATTCCTACTTCTCCCTGAAGCCCAAGGGAAAGTATGTGGTCGGCTGCTGCCTGGGCACCGCCTGCTACGTCAAGGGCGGCGGACAGGTCTTTGACAAGTTCTCCGAGGTCCTGGGGATCAAGGGCGGGGAGACCACCCCGGACGGACTCTTTACGCTGGATGCCCTCCGCTGCCTGGGCGCCTGCGGCATCGCCCCCGCCGTCAGCATCAACGGCAAGGTCTACCCCAAGGTGCAGGTCAGCGATGTCCCCGGCATCGTGGACTCTTACAGGAACGCTTAAGGGAGGGTCGCATCTATGATTAAGACACCTGCTGATTTAAACGAGAGGATCGCCGCCTGTTCCTCCTGCCTGGAGGGCAAGTTCAAGGGCGAGGAGGGCAAGCGCGCCGTGGTTCTGTGCGGCGGAACGGGCTGCCTCTCCTCCAACTCCGCGGAGATCCGTGAGAAATTCCAGAAGGTCATCGACGAGAAGGGCCTTCACGACAAGGTCACCGTCAACCAGGTGGGCTGCTTCGGCTTCTGCTCCCAGGGTCCCTTCTGCAAGATCTTCCCGGAGGACACCCTTTACCGCATGGTGAAGTTAGAGGACGTGGAGGAGATCGTGGAAAAGGACCTCATCGGCCACGAGATCGTGGAGCGCCTTCTCTATGTGGACCCCTCCACCGGCGAGAAGGTCCAGCGCCAGGACGACATCACCTTCTATAAGAAGCAGCACCGCATCGCCCTTCACGGCTGCGGCACCATCAACCCGGAGGACATCAACGAGGCCCTGGGCTTCGGCGGCTATCAGGGGCTGAAGCGGGCGCTGACCATGACCCGTCAGGAGGTCATTGACGAGGTGCTGAAGGCCGGCCTTCGCGGACGCGGCGGCGGCGGATTCCCCACGGGCCGCAAGTGGCAGTTCGCCTATAATGAGAAGGGCGACGAGAAGTACGTGGTCTGCAACGGCGACGAGGGCGACCCCGGCGCGTTCATGGACCGCTCCATCTTAGAGGGCAACCCCCTGGCCGTCATCGAGGGTATGGTCATCGCCGGGTACGCCATCGGCGCGCAGAACGGCTACTTCTACGTCCGGGCCGAGTACCCCGTGGCCGTGCGCCGTCTGCGCATCGCCATAGAGCAGGCCGCCAAAGAGGGCCTTTTGGGCGAGCATATCCTGGGTTCCGACTTCAGCTTCAACGTACATATCCGCCTCGGCGCCGGCGCGTTCGTCTGCGGCGAGGAGACGGCGCTTTTGAACTCCATCGAGGGCAAGCGCGGTATGCCCCGTCCCCGGCCTCCGTTCCCGGCGGTGAAGGGCCTGTGGCAGTGCCCCACCATCGTCAACAACGTGGAGACCCTGGCCTGCGTCCCCTATATCCTTCGGGAGGGCTGGGAGGAATTTGCCAAGTACGGCACCGAGCGCAGCAAGGGCACCAAGGTCTTCGCCCTGGGCGGCAAGGTGAACAACGTCGGCCTTGTGGAGGTCCCCATGGGCACCACCCTCCGGGAGCTTATCTTCGACATCGGCGGCGGCATCCCCGGCGGCAAGGAGTTCAAGGCCATCCAGACCGGCGGCCCCTCCGGCGGCTGCCTGACAAAGGAATATCTGGACGAGCCCATCGACTTTGACAACCTGGTGGCCAAAGGCTCCATGATGGGTTCCGGCGGCGCCATCGTCATGGACGAGGACAACTGCATGGTGGACGTGGCCAAGTTCTACATGGAGTTCATCTGCGACGAAAGCTGCGGCAAGTGCACCCCCTGCCGCATCGGCACCAAGCGTATGCTGGAGATCCTGACCCGCATCACCGAGGGCAAGGGCGAGCCGGAGGACATCGACGCCCTGAAGGAGCTGGTGGAGGTCACCCGCAACGGCTCCCTGTGCGCCCTGGGCCAGACCGCCGCCAACCCCATCAACTCCACCATGACCCACTTCATGGACGAGTACGAGGCCCACATAAAGGACAAGAAGTGCCCCGCCCACGTGTGCAAGAACCTGATGCAGTACAAGATCGTCAAGGACAACTGCTTCGGCTGCGGTATGTGCGCCAAGCAGTGCCCCGCCTCCGCCATCACCCGCACGGACTACGTGGCCCCCGGCAAAAAGCTGGCCGCCATGGAGATCGACCCCAAAAAGTGCGTGAAGTGCGGCGCCTGTATGTCCACCTGCAAGTTCAAGGCCATCATCAAGGAATAATAGGGGAGGACCGAATATGTCTTTAGTGAATATAAAAATCGAGGGACATCCCTACCAGGTCGAGGCCGGTCTTACCATCCTGGAGGCCGCCAAGCGCTGCGGCTATGAGATCCCGTCCCTGTGTACCTTCAACCACGGCGAATGCAACCAGGGTTCCTGCCGCGTCTGCCTCGTGGAGGCCACCGGCGCCAGGGGACTGGTCGCCTCCTGTGTCTATCCCGTCAGCGAGGGCATGGAGATCATCATCTCCTCCCCCAAGGCCGTCCAGGCCCGCCGTACCAGCGTGGAGCTGCTGCTCTCCAACCACTCCACCGACTGCCAGGCCTGCCCCAAGAACGGCAAGTGCGAGCTTTACTACGCCGCCCAGATCACCGGCGCGCGCAACGTCCAGAAGGACGGAGCCAGGACCCCCGCCACGGTGGACGAGATAAGCCCCAGCATCGTGCGCGACACCTCCAAGTGCATCCTGTGCGGCCGTTGCATCGCCCGGTGCCAGAACGCCCACGGGCTGGGCGTCCTGGGCTTTGAAAACCGGGGCTTCAACACCATTGTCGGCCCCGCCGAGAACCGCAGCTTCACCGATTCCCCCTGCATCCTGTGCGGACAGTGCGTCTCCGTCTGCCCCACCGGCGCTCTCATGGAGAAGTCCGAGATCGGCAAGCTGGACGAGGCGAAGCGCCAGGGCAAGTACATCGTCGTCCAGACCGCCCCCGCCGTCCGCGCCGCTCTGGGCGAGGAGTTCGGCATGAAGATCGGCACCCCCGTCACCGGGAAGATGGTGGCCGCCCTTCACCGTCTGGGCTTTGACAAGGTCTACGACACCAACTTCGGTGCGGACCTGACCATCATGGAGGAGGCCAACGAGCTGCTTCTTCGCATGAAGAACGGCGGCGTTCTCCCCATGATCACCTCCTGCTCCCCCGGCTGGGTGAACTACGCCGAGTACTACTACGGGGACCAGCTGGACCATCTCTCCTCCTGCAAGTCCCCCCACGAGATGTTCGGGGCCATCGTGAAGAGCTACTACGCAGAGAAAAACGGCCTGGACCCCAAAAACATCTTCGTCGTCTCCATCATGCCCTGCACCGCCAAGAAATTCGAGAAGGAGCGGGACCAGCTGAAGAACGCCGAGGGCCTTCCCGATGTGGACTGCGTCCTCACAACCCGCGAGCTGGGCGCGCTCATCCGCAGAAGCGGCATCAACTTCACAAAGCTCCCCGACGAGGAGTTTGACCAGGACCTCCTGGGCGAGTACTCCGGCGCGGGCGTCATCTTCGGCGTCACCGGCGGCGTTATGGAGGCGGCCCTCCGTACCGCCTACCACGCCGTCACCGGGAAGGAGCACGAGCTTATCAAGTTCGAGGAGGTCCGGGGCCTTGAGGGCATCAAGGAGGCGTCCATCGACATGGGCGGCACCACTGTCAACGTCGCCGTGGCCCACGGCATGAAGAACGCCAAGGTCCTGATGGATGAGGTCCGTGCCGGCACCTCCAAGTACGCCTTCATCGAGATCATGGGATGCCCCGGCGGCTGCGTGGCCGGCGGCGGCCAGCCCTACGTGAAGCCCTGCTTCCTGCCCAATGAGGACATCGACATCCTGGACACCTACAAGCAAAAGCGTTCCGCCGCCCTCTACAGCGAGGACGAGCGCCAGACCGTCCGCCAGAGCCACAACAACACCCAGATCCAGCAGCTCTACAAAGACTACCTGGGCGAGCCTTGCGGACACCGCGCCCACGAGCTTCTCCACACCACCTACGCCGCAAGAGAGCGGTTCAACTGATCCCCCTTCGGAAAACAGAGCAAAAAAATCCCGTACCGGCTTTCGGTACGGGATTTTTGACTGACAGGGACGAGCTTCAAAACGCGATCCCCAAAAGGTCCATGAGGATCCCAACGGCGACGCCTGAGACCAGCACATACCCCAAAATTTTCGCGTTGTCCCGCATCGCCCGGCGGTTGATCCTGAAAAGCACCAGCATCCCCACCCCGGAGGCGGTGAGAAGCCCCGCGATCATGCTCCCGGCGCTGAGCGCCCCGGAGACGTAGAGCTGCGTGATGAGGATGGACGCGGCGCAGTTGGGGATGAGGCCCACAAGCCCGGAGATCACCGGCCCCACGACGGGCCGGTCCAGAAGAAGCCCGGAGAGCTTCTCCTGGCCCACAAAGTGGAGGACCAGTCCCAGGGAGAGGTTGATGATCAGGATGAAGGCCGCAATCTTCAGCGTGTGGAGCAGGGAGGAGAGGAAAACGCCGTGCTCCTCGCACCCGCAGTTCTCCTCCTCGCACAGCTGGTGGAGGTCCACCCGCTCCCCCTCGTGGCGGCACAGCCGCAGGAGCTTGTCCGCCGTAAGCCCGGCGGCCATCCCCACCGCCAGCTTCACGCCCAAAATCTCCAAAATGGTCAGAGGCGGCACGGCGCTGGAGATGAGGATGGGCAGCATCTCGTCGGAGGTGGAGAGAAAGACCGCGATCAGCGTCCCGGCGGAGATGAGCCGCTGGGCGAAGAGGCTGGAGGCCGAGGCGGAGAATCCGCACTGGGGGATAAGCCCCAGGGCCGAGCCAAGGACAGGCCCCAGCACGCCGGAGTGCCGGACCAGCTTCAGCGACCCCTCCTCGGCCTTCTCCTCGATAAACTCCAGCACAAGATAGGTGACAAAGAGAAACGGAAGCAGCTTCAGCGTGTCCAAAACCGCGTCCAGTAAAACATCCGCCATGAAAAAGCCTCCAAAACAGTGTCTAAAGTAGAAGTTTACCACGTTTTCAACAGGTAAGCAAGAGAAATCTCTTTTATTTCTCCGGCAATTATGGTAAAATGGACAGGAAAAGGACAGGAATATGAACAATTAAACGAAAGGGGGCGGGAGCGTGTCCGTGCTGGAAACAGGGATCCAATACATCAAGGGCGTGGGGGAGGCCCGCGGGGCGTCCTTCGAGAAGCTGGGCATTTTCACCCTGCGGGACCTTTTGATGGCCTTCCCCCGCGCCTATGACGACCGGCGGACGGTGAAGCGCATCGACCAGCTCCAGTTCGGGGAGACCTGCTGCGTCTGCGCCACCGTGGCCGCGCCCCCCAAGCTCGCCCGCGTCCGCCGGGGGCTGGACATCACCCGCTGCGCGGTGGTGGACGAGACCGCCCGAATGACCGTCACCTTCTTCAACCAGAGCTACGTGGGCCGCAGTCTCGTCCCCGGCCGGAGCTATCTCTTCTACGGCAGGGTGGGGGGCCGCATCGGCGCGCCGGAGATGCAAAACCCGGTGATGGAGGCGGAGGACGTGCCCCCCTCCTTCACCCGCCGCATCGTGCCCGTCTACAGGATGACGGCGGGCCTCTCCCAGCGGGTCATCGCTAACGCCGTGCGCCAGGGCCTGGCCCTGTGCGGCGACGAGCTGCCGGAGCAGCTCCCCCAGCCGGTTCGGGAGCGGTACCGCCTGGCCCAGACCCGCTTTGCCTATGAGAATATCCACTTCCCACGGGACACGGAGAGCCTGGAGCTGGCCCGCCGCCGTCTCATCTTCGAGGAATTTTTTGTCCTGAGCTGTACCCTGGCCTTCATGCGCTCCCGCCAGGGGGAAAAGGCCGGCAAGCGCATCGCCTTCCCCGACATGGACCCCTTCTACAGGGCGCTTCCCTTCGCCCTCACCGCCGCCCAGAGGCGCGCCGTGGAGGAGATCTTGGGGGACATGACAAGGGGCGAGCGCCCCATGTCCAGGCTCGTCCAGGGCGACGTGGGGTCCGGCAAGACCGTGGTGGCCGCCGCCGCGGCCTACGCCGTTATCAGGGACGGGCGGCAGGCCGCCTTTATGGCCCCGACGGAGATTTTGGCCGAGCAGCACTTCAGCTCCCTGTCAAAGCTGCTGGCGCCCCTGGGGGTCCGGCTGGACCTGCTCACCGGGGGGCTGACCGCCCGCCAAAAGCGGGAGGCCCAGGCCCGGCTCAGGAGCGGCGAGACACAGCTTGTCATCGGCACCCACGCCCTCATCTCCGAAAGCGTGGCCTTTGACGACCTGGGCCTCATCATCGCCGACGAGCAGCACCGCTTCGGCGTCCAACAGCGGGCGGCCCTCTCGGACAAGGGGGACGCGCCCCACGTGCTGGTGATGTCCGCCACCCCCATCCCCCGCACCCTGGCCCTGATCCTCTACGGGGACCTGGACGTCTCCGTCATTGACGAGCTGCCCCCAGGCCGCCAGACCATCGACACCTTCTTAGTGGGGGAGTCCATGCGGGAGAGGATCTACAGATTCATACGAAAGCAGGTGGAGGCGGGCCGCCAGGTCTTTATCGTCTGCCCCGCCGTGGAGGAGACGGAGGAGACCCCCGACGGGCTGAGATCCGTGAAGGAGTACGCCAGGGAGCTTTCGGAGAAGGTGTTCCCCGACCTTCGCGTGGCCCTTGTTCACGGCAAGCTCCGCCCCAAAGAAAAAAACGAGGCCATGGAGGCGTTTGCCGCCGGGGACGTGGACATCTTAGTGGCCACCACCGTCATCGAGGTGGGCGTGGACGTGCCCAACGCCAATCTGATGGTGGTGGAGAACGCCGACCGCTTCGGTCTGAGCCAGCTCCACCAGCTCCGTGGCCGCGTGGGCCGGGGCGAATTTAAGTCCTACTGCGTCCTCTTCGAGGGGGCCGGGGGAGAGGCGGCGCGGGAGCGTATGCGGGCCTTCTGCAGGACCAACGACGGCTTCAAGATCGCCGAGGAGGACCTGCGCCTGCGCGGCCCCGGCGACTTCTTCGGCTCGCGCCAGAGCGGCCTTCCCGACATGAACATCGCCAGCTTCGCCGCCGACGTGGAGCTTTTAAAGACCGCCCAGACAGCCGCGCGGGAGCTTTTGGACGATGACCCGGAGCTGAAGCGGGAGGACAACGCCCCCCTGCGGGAGAGCGTCACCCGCCTTTTGGAGAAAAACCGGGGCACGCTGAATTGAGGTGCATGGAAGTGAAACGGATCACACGCGCATCCTTCCGGGCCGTTGCCCGGGAGGGGACCGCGCCCCCGGCGCTGGAGGCGGCGGTCCGGGCCGCCGCGCAGGCGTGCCGGGAACAAAAAAAGGCCGGCAGCCTCTCAGCCGCCGGGATCTTTCGGTATGGACCCGCCCTCTTTTTCTACTTAGAGGCCCTCACCGACGGGCCTCTGACGGGCCGGAGCCTCACGGAGGCGCTGCCTGAGAGCGTCTTTTCCGCCCTTGCGCCCTATCTCAGGGGCTGGCCGCGCCTTCGCGGCGGCGAAAGGCCCTTTGCGTACATGACCCCCGTTTTCTGGCACGACCAGCCTGTCTACCAGGGGGACTACGTTCGCGCCGTCCCGCCGGAGAAGTGCTGCGGGCGCATCGCCCTTCTGCGGCCGGAAAAGCTCATGAGCTACGTGACACACCACCAGGAGCTTGTCCGGGAGGGGCTTTTGCGGGGGGACAGGTTCCAGTTTATCTCCCTCCACGAGAACGTCCTTTTCTCCTACTTCGAGACCCCCCGCGACAGGGAGGTGGTGAATATCCGCCGCTCCGACCGGCCCTCCGAGGCCATTGAGAGCTGGGCCGAGGCCGACCCCGACAGCCATTTTCTCCGCTTTCCTGAGTCGCCGGGGGAGAACTTCCACGTCATCGAGACGCTTTTCGCCCTGTGAGGGGACCCCTCACCACTCCCGCCGGATCTCCTCCTCCTGAAGGCCGTAGAGCCGGCAAAACTCCTCCACATCCCGCCGGTCCCGCACCAGCATCACCTCCGTGAACCGCCCGCTGGCGGCGTCCCGGAAGCCCGCCGTCTGCTCGCCGGTACAGATGCTGGCGCGGATAACGGGGACCTTCCCGGTCCTGTCGAAGGCCGGCGCCTCGGTCCGCTTCTTTTTGAACAGCATGGAAAGACCCCCTTATTTCTTCCTCCCGCGCCGCACCGGCGCGGGTTTTCTTGTCCGCCGGTAGCACTCGTCGCACAGCCGGCCCTTCTGATAAAGCCCCAGGGACTTGCCGCAGATGGCGCAGAAGCGGATGTTGCTTTTCAGCCGCGTCAGCAGGATCTCGTTGATCTCCTCGGCCACGTCCTCCCTGGTCTCGTAAAGCCTGTCCTCGTCCACCGCAAGGTCGAAGGCCCGGCAGAAGGAGAAGTAGAGGTCCAGCTTCTTGTAGTAAAGCTCCAGCTCCGGCAGCGTGGGCTGCTCCGCCCCCAGCCCCGGCATCTGGATAGGCACGCCCTGCTGGACCTTCCGCAGAAGCTCAAAGAACAGCTCCCGCAGGCCCTCCGCCGTCTCGTCAAAGGGGATGTTGGCGGCCCGCAGCTCCAGCTCCTTGGGGAAGGTGAAGCCCAGCTCGCGCATTTTGGAGATGAGGGAGATATACCGGGAGATGTCCAGCTTCACGTAAGGCTCCACCGTGGGCATCTTGTTCCACTCCGTCAGCACCTCCAAAAGGTCGAAGTCCACCTGTAAGACCAGGTCAGAAAAGCCCACCACCGCCTTCTCAATGGGCGGCACGGGGGCGGTGAGGCCGGCCTTGATGAAGGCCAGGTTCTGGGTGGCCCCCACGTAGCCCCGGTTGTACATCCCGAAGCGCCCGGCCCGGCCCGCGATCTGCCGGATCTCGTCGGGGCGCAGCTCCCGCCGCTCCGTCCCGTCAAATTTCTCCGTCTCCATGAAGATGATCCGCCGGATGGGCAGGTTCAGCCCCATGCCGATGGCGTCCGTGGAGACCACGTACTTCATGTCGCCGTTTAAAAACCCCTCCATCTGCCGGCGGCGGGTGGAGTAGGGGAGCGCGCCGTAGATGATGGCCGGCTCCTTCCCGTGGGACCTGAGCTCCTCCGCCACGCTGAGCACTCCCACCTTGGAGAAGGTGATCAGCGCGTCTCCCGGCTGGATCCTGTCGGGGGAGACGGTGGAGCGCATGGGGATGAGAGGCACCTGCCGCTCATGCCGCACCACCTC
Organism: uncultured Oscillospiraceae bacterium; assembly: GCA_947627715.1. Classification (GTDB taxonomy): domain Bacteria; phylum Bacillota; class Clostridia; order Oscillospirales; family Oscillospiraceae; genus RUG626. The sequence continues at coordinate 21,555 of CANQXK010000013.1, read as the reverse complement.
CACCTCGTCCCCACAGCTGGCGATGAGGCGCAGCAGGATAGCCTCCGCCTCCGGCGCGGCGCACAGATGCACCTCCGGGGAGAGCACCCCCAGGATCGCCCGCGTCCAGGCGTAGCCCCGCTGGGGGTCGGAGATCATCTGGCACTCGTCGATGACCGCCACGTCAAAATACCGCTTCAGGTCCAGCTTCTCCGCCGTGGCGGCCACATGGGTGTCCCCGGGGCGGCTGTCCTCCTCCTCGCCGGTGGCCAGGGAGCAGTCGATCCGCGCGTCCAAAAGCGTCTCCTGGGCCTCCAGCGCCAGGAGCCTCAGCGGCCCCAGATAGACCCCCGTGGGGGCCTCCATGAGCCGGACAAGCCCCGCGTAGGTCTTGCCCGTGTTGGTCCCGCCCAGGTGGACGATGAAGCGCCGGTGCATGGCCCGCGCCTCCGGGTACTCGTCCTTGGGGTTCAGCGCCACAAGCAGGGAGAGGCTCGTCCGAATGGCCCTGGGCACGTACCACACCGACCACACCCTGGACAGCCCGTCCCTGAACAAAAGCCCCAACGGGAAATCCGGGGCGCACAGAAGCTCCGTGAGGCTTGCGCTGTTCTCCTGGACGTTCAGCGCGTCCAGCATCCGCCGGGAGACCGCCCGCAGCACGGCGGGGTACCGCTCCACCGCGCGGGCGCACCAGGGGTCCGTCATGTTTTGCCGGATGAAGTTCCCCGAACGGATAAAGCCCATCATCGCCGGGTACGCCTTCGTCCCGGCCCGGTCGTCCTCCAGCGCCAGGAACTCCCCCAGCAGGGAGTGGATCTGCGCCGCCGACCGGGACTGCGCGTCCGAGGCGGAGCCGAGCCGCGCCATCACCGCCTTGTGGAAAAGCCCCGCCAGCAGGCTGACCGGGGATCCATCCCACGCCTCCCGCCGGAAGGAGCCGTCCACCAGCTCCCGGAGGGACGCCGCGGCGGCCCTGTCCGGGGTGGGGGCGGGGGCCGCCCTCACCGTCCGGCCCTCGGCAAAGGCCAGGGTGGACTCCGCCGCCGTCACGTCGCTGCGCTTCCAGGTGCGCACACGGCGGCCGTCCCGCGTCCACACAAGGCGCGGCTCCGGCAGAAGCTCCCGGATAAGCTCGTTGGTCCACCCGCGCCCTCTCAGCATCGAGGCGGTCCACGTCTTGCCTCCGCTCATGCTTTCCCCTCCTTTCCAAAAAAGTCCGGCGTATAGACTTGTCAGGGCCGGCGAGGCCAGCCCTGAAAAAATTTGAAAAATAATTAAAAATACCTATTGACAAGCAAAGAAAAGTATGTTATAATCAAAGCAATCGAAAGGTTATTGGCTCACCCGGACGGCCTCCACGCCAAGGCACAGGCCGGTCTCAGGGTCGATCTCAAAAAGCGCCCCCTCCATTTTGCACGGCCCCTCGGCCTGGAGGTAGGGGGTGCGGCGGGGCGCGCCCAAAAAGCGGTTGACGGACTGCTCAGGCCGGACGCCCAGGATGGAGTTCTCCGCCCCGGTCATGCCAAGGTCGGTGATAAAGCCTGTCCCCTGGGGCAGTACCCGCCCGTCGGAGGTCTGGACGTGGGTGTGGGTGCCCCAGAGGGCGGAGACGCGCCCGTCCAGATGCCAGGCCAGAGCCGCCTTTTCGCTGGTGGCCTCGGCGTGGAAGTCCACAAGGACGATTTTGGCCGAGAGCTTGTTCACGATCCGCTCCGCCTCGAAGAAGGGGTTGTCCGGCCCGAAATCCATCTCGCACCGGCCGATGAGGTTGATGACCGCCACCGTGCCGCGGGGCGTTTCAAACTCCCCCCACCCCACGCCGGGGGAGAGAGGGGAGAGGTTGGCCGGGCGCAGGATGTCCCGCCGCTCCTCCAAAAAGGGGAGGATGCTCTTTTTCTGAAAGGCGTGGTTGCCCAGGGTGATCACGTCCGCCCCTGCGGCGAAGAGGGACTGGGCCTGGTGGGGTTCGATCCCCAACACAGCGGCGTTCTCCCCGTTTACGACGCAGAAGTCCACGCCCTTGAGCTTTCGGAAGCCCCACAGCTTTTTTTGAAGGAAAGCGACGGCGTTGTCGCCCACCACGTCCCCGATACAAAGTATGTTCACAGGCTGTTCCCCACAAAGATGCGAATGGCGCGGCGGTGGTTGACCACCTCCACGTTTTTGTAGATGCCCCCGTCCTCGCCGTCGCGGGTCCACTGGACCTCCCGGTCGAAGGAAAAGCTGATGCGGCTGGTGTGCAGGAGCGTCACGTTGTCGGAGTTGAAGCTGCGCTTGAGGATGTTGCCCAGCGTCACGTTCAGCTCCGCCAGATTCCGTGGCGTTCGGATGAGCAGGACCTCAAAAAGCCCGTCGTCCAGGGAGACGTTCTCCTCGTCGAATTTCACGATCCCCCCCGCCACGGTGAGGGAGTTGGTGACGAACCCCAAGAGCATATCCCCCTCGATGTACCCGCCGTCGTAGCGCACGCAGGTGTGGCGGGATTGGGACGTCAGGTCCGGCAGCTGCCCCAGGGCCTCCACAAGGTACGCCAGATACCCCCAGGTGTTTTTGGCCGCCTGGGGCGTGGTGAAGGGAACGTCGGTGAACGGCCCGAAGGCGGCGACATACCCGAAGTAGTCCCGCCCCAGCTGCCCCACGTCCAGGAGCCTGCGCTGGGAGTAGCCGCTGAGATGCTCAATGGCGTCCCTGGGGGTCTTGGGGATGGACAGGGACGTGGCCATGTCGTTGGTGGTGCCCAGGGGGATATAGCTGATGTCCGGGCGGACGTCCGTGTCAAGGCGCATAAGGCCGGAGATGACCTCGTTGAGCGTCCCGTCCCCCCCGGTGCAGATGACGCGCTCCAGTCCCGCCCCGTACCTCTCGGCGAAATCCGAGGCGTCGCCGCGCTTCTCCGTGACGCACACGCGCACGCTCTCGCCGCCCGCGCAGACGGCGGAGAGAATATCCAGCAGGATGCCCCTCACCCGGCCTTTGCCGGACACGGGGTTGACGATGAGAAGGGTGTTGTCCATAGAGACTCCTTTCCACGGCGGTCTGCCTCGTCTGCCTGATCGCCTCGATTGCCTCGTCCGCCTCTCGGATCACTTCGCGTCGATGACCCTCACGCGCACAACGCCCTCGATGGCGGCCACCGCGGCGGTGAGGGACTTGTCCGGCTGCTCCCCCAGCTCCAGCATGGTGTAGCTTATTTTACTGCCCTTCAGGGAGGCGTTGACCATGTTCTCGATGTTCAGCCCCGCGCCGGACACGGCGGCGGTGATCTTGGCGATCATGGAGGGGATGTTTTTGTGGAAGACGCAAAGGCGCGCCAGACGGCTGGGGGCCATGACGGCCTTGCCGAAGTTTACGGAGTTTGTGATGTTGCCGTTTTCGATGTAGTCCACGGCCTCACGCGCCGCCATGACAGCGCAGTTTTCCTCGCTCTCCCAGGTGGTGCCGCCCAGATGGGGGGTCATCACCACGTTCTTCGTGCCGATGAGGGTGTTGGTGGGGAAGTCCGTGACGAAGCGGGCCACCTTGCCGGTGTTCAGGGCGGCGCGGATGGCCTCCTCGTTCACCACCTGCTGGCGGGCGTAGTTGATGATGCGCACCCCGTCCTTCATTTTGGCGAGGAACTCCGCGTCCACCATGTCCCGCGTCTCGTCATTGAGGGGGACGTGGAGGGTCAGGAAATCGCAGTCACAAAGGTCCTCCAGCCTGTCCACACGGACCACCTTGTTGGAGATGGCCCAGGCGGCATCCACGGAGAGGTACGGGTCGTAGCCGTACACGTCCATGCCCAAATGCTGGCAGATGTTGGACACCCGGCGGCCCACGTTGCCCATGCCGATAACGCCGATCTTCTTGCCCATGTACTCAGGGCCGGCAAACTGCTTTTTGACCTTCTCCATGACCACGCTGACGTCCCGCTCCTTGGTGTCGAAGTCCAGCACCCACTGGATGGAGCCGAGGATGTCCCGGCAGGCCATCCCCAGGGCCATCAGGAACAGCTCCTTGACGCCGTTGGCGTTGCCGCCGGGGGTATTAAAGACCACCACGCCCTTTTCCGCCAGGGCGTCCAGGGGGATGGTGTTCACGCCGATGCCGGCCCTGGCCACGCACAGGAGCCTGTCGCCGAAGGGGTAGTCCAGAAGCGAGGAGGCCCGGACGAAAATGACCTCCGGGTTAATGAAATCCTCGCCCACCTCGTATTTTTTGGGGTCCAGGATGGACCGGCAGGCGGGGGAGATGTTGTTGATCGTCTTGATTTTAACCATATGATTCACCTTTACCTGTATTTTCATTCCTGTTGGGGAAAAATCACCGTAAGAAAAAGGCCTGTCAGCTGTTTTGAAGCTCGAAGGCCTCCATGAAGGAGACGAGCTTTTTGACACCCTCCACGGGCATGGCGTTATAGAGGGAGGCGCGCATACCGCCCACGATGCGGTGTCCGCCCAGGGAGACAAGGCCCTGTTGGGCGGCCTCCTTCACAAAGCGGGCGTCCAGCTCCGGGGAGGCGGTGCGGAAGGTGACGTTCATCTTCGAGCGGGCGGACCTGTCCGCGCAGCAGGTGAAGAGCCTGGAGTTGTCCAAAAAGTCGTAGAGAAGGCCGGAGCGTTCTTTACGCAGCTCCTCCATCCCCGCAAGGCCGCCCATCTCCTGCACCCACCGCAGCACCAGTAGGAGCATATAGATGTTGTAGGTGGGGGGCGTGTTGTACATGGAATCCTTGTCAATCATGGTTTTGTAGCTGAGGATGGTGGGCGTGCAGGGAAGCTCGCTCCCGGCAAGGCTTTTGTCGATGATGACGGCGGCCATCCCCGCGGGGGCCATATTCTTCTGAACGCCGGCGTAGATGAGGCCGTGCCCGGCCACGTCCACGGGCTTTGAGAGGAGGTTGGAGCTCATATCCGCCACCACGGGACAGCCGGCCCTGGGGGTGTAGTCCCACTCGGTGCCGTAGATGGTGTTGTTGGCGCAGTAGTGGAAGTAGGCGGCCCCGGTGCTGAGGTCAAGCTCCTGCTGGCGGGGGATGACGGTGTGCTTCTGCTCCGTGGTGTCGGCGGCGATGTGGACCTGCCCGTACTTCTTCGCCTCTTTGGCCGCAAGGCCGGAGAAGTTCCCCGTGACGGCGTAGTCGGCCAGCCCCGTCCTGCCCATGAGGTTCATGGCTACGGCGGCAAACTGCCCCGTAGCGCCCCCCTGCATGAAGAGGATCTCGTGGCTCTCCGGCACGTTCAGCGTCCGGCGCAGGAGGGCCTTGGCCTCGTCGAAGATCTCCTGATACGCCTTGGAGCGGTGGCTCATCTCCATGACGGACATACCGCTGCCGTTAAAATTCGTAAGCTCCGAGGCCGCCCGTTCCAGCACGGGCAGGGGCAGCATGGAGGGGCCGGCGGAGAAGTTGTAGATTCGCTCATTACCCATATCGACGTTCCTTTCAGGAAGCTTTTTCTTTAACAGAATAAATTATACATAACTTTCGTTCTGATTACAAGAGGACATTTCCCCAAAGCGCCCCGCCGGAAACGCCGGTGATTTGTACATTTACCACAGCGTTATGGAGGTTTTCCCCTTTTGCCAAAACCGGGGCGTAATTTCCCGCGTGGCCGGACCATACGCCGTTCTCCTCCGACTCAAAGAGGACGGAGAGGACGCCGCCTTCCTGGGAGGCCAGAAACGCCTCCCGCATCCGCTTCGCGGCGGCGGAGGCCCTGCGGGCGCGGTCCTCCTTCACGGCACGGGGGAGCTGTTCCATCTCCGCCGCCGCCGTTCCGGGGCGGAGGGAGTAGGGGAAGACGTGCATGGAGGAGAAGCGGCACTTCTCGATGAAGCGCAGGGTGCAGTCAAAGTCCTCCTCCGTCTCGCCGGGGAACCCGGTGATGAGGTCGGCGGTGACGCCGCAGTTGGGGAAGGCCGAACGCAGAAGGGACACGGACTCATAAAATCGGGCGGTGTCGTATTTGCGGCGCATGGCCGCCAGGGTCCTGTCGCAGCCGCTCTGCAGGGACAGGTGGAAGTGGGGGCAGAGGTTCCGAAGGGGCGAGAGCGCCCGGCAGAAGTTCTCCGTGACCACCCTGGGTTCAAGGGACCCCAGACGGATCCGGCAGCCGGGGGCTGCCTGAGCGGCGGCCCGGACCGCGTTGGATAGGTCGGGCTTCTCCGCAAGGTCCGCCCCGTAGGAGGCAATCTCGATGCCCGTGAGGACGATTTCCCGGTATCCGGCATCGGCCAGGGACGCGGCCTCGCGGGCGACCTGGTCCAGGGGGAGGGAGCGCACGCGGCCCCTCGTATACGGTATGATGCAGTAGGAGCAGAAGTTCACGCACCCGTCCTCGATCTTCAAAAGCGCCCTGGTGCGGCCCTCCGGGCTTCCGGCGGGGAGGACCTCAAAATCGCGCCGGGCAAAGGGGTCGTCCACGCGCAAAAGGCTCCCGCGCCGGGAGAGGGCCTGGTCCACCGCCTCCACGAAGGCGGCCCTGTCGCCGCTTCCAAAGACCACGTCCCCCAAAGCGGACGCGCCGTCGGGGTCGGCCTGGCTCCAGCAGCCGCAGACCGCCACCAGCGCGCCGGGGTTTTGTTCCTTCAGATGCCGCACGGCCTGACGGGATTTCCGCCCGGCCTCGCCGGTGACGGCGCAGGTGTTGACGATGATGGCGTCCAGGCCTGTCTCCTCCGCCGTGACCTCATGTCCCCGCGCGGCCAGCATGGTCTCCATGGCGGCGGACTCAAACTGATTGACCTTACAGCCCAGGGTGTGAATGTGAATCCTCATAAACATCTTGTCCTATCGGTTTTTTCGTTGTATAATACCGTATGTTCAGACATTATAGCCCATGAAGCGGCTAAAATCAAGGAGATTTCCATGACAGTCTATTTCGATAACGCCGCCACCACCCGCCCCTGCCCGGAGGCGGTGGAGGCGGTGGCCGGGGCGATGACCCAGGACTTCGGCAACCCCTCCTCCGGCCACGCCCTTGGCAGGGCCGCCGCCGGGAGGCTCCGGGAGGCGAGAGCCGATGTGGCCGCCGCGCTGGGGTGCGCGCCGGGGGAGCTTCTCTTCACCTCCGGCGGCACGGAGGCGGACAATATGGCCCTCCGGGGCGCGGCGTATCTCCAGCGGCACAAGCTCCGGCACATCATCACAAGTGAGGCCGAGCACGACGCGGTGCGCAAAACGGCGCAGGACCTGGCGCGCCAGGGGTACGAGGTCACCTTTTTAAAGCCCGACAGCACCGGGGCCGTGGGCGTGGAGCAGGTCCTGGACGCCCTCCGGGAGGACACGGGCCTCGTCTCCCTGATGCTGGTGAACAACGAGACCGGGGCGGTGACGGACGTGGCCGCCGTCGCCTCGGCGGTGAAGCGGGCCGATCCCCGGATCGTCGTCCACTCCGACTGCGTCCAGGCGTTTTTGAAGGTCCCCTTCACGCCCAAAAGGTTAGGGGTAGACCTGGTCACCGTATCCTCCCACAAGATCCACGGACCCAAGGGGGCCGGGGCGCTCTATGTGAGGAGCGGCCTTCGCCTCCCCGGCCTTCTCACCGGCGGGGGACAGGAGAACGGCGTCCGGCCCGGCACGGAGGCGATGCCCGCCATTCTTGGCTTTGCCGCCGCGGCCAGGGCGGGAAGGGCCGGGTTTTTGGAGGACGCGGCGCGGATGGAGAGGTTGAAGGAGGGGCTGAAGGCCGCCCTTTTGGAGGCTGTCCCCGGCCTTCGCTTCATCGGGGAGAGCCGCGCCCCCCACATCCTCAGCATCTCCCTGCCCGGCTATAAGAGCGAGGTCCTGATGAACCTCTTAGACGCCCACGGCGTCTGCGTCTCCAAGTCCTCCGCCTGTAAAAAGGGGGCCAGGAGCCACGTTTTGGAGGCCATGGGGGAGTCCCCGGAGGTCATCGACGGGGCCATCCGCGTCAGCCTCAGCCGCTACAGCACCCCGGAGGAGGCGGACGTCTTTGTCAGGGAGCTGAGGGAAGCGGCGGAGAGTCTGCGGGTGAAGCTGAGATAGGACTTGCGTTTTCGCCTTGTTTGGTGTACGATACGGTCGTCCTTGCCGGGACTTACGGCGGGAGGGCAAGAAGGAGAGCTTATGACACGAAGGCTTTACTATGAGGACTCCCATGTGAGGGAGTTTGACGCGCAGGTGGTCTCCTGCGGGGAGCGGGAGGGCGCTTTTGAGATCGTTTTGGACAAAACGGCCTTCTTCCCGGAGGGCGGGGGCAACCCCGCGGACACCGGGACCTTGGGGCGGGTGAAGGTCCTCTACACCTTTGAGTGGGACGGGGAGGTGGTCCACCGCTGTGACGGGCCGCTCCCCGCCGGCTCCGCCGTCCACGGGGCCATCGACTGGGACAGGCGGTTTTCCAATATGCAGAACCACTCCGCCGAGCACATCGTCTCCGGGATCGTCCACCAGCGGCACGGCTTTGCCAATGTGGGCTTTCACATGGGCGAGGACGGGGTCATTGTGGATTTCGACGGGTTTATGGACGACGGAGAGCTTTCGGACGTGGAGCGGGAGGCCAACGAGGCTGTCTGGCGGAACGCGCCCGTCACCGCCTGGTTCCCCTCGCCGGAGGAGCTGGGGCGGATCGCCTACCGCAGTAAGCTGGAGCTTACGGAGAACGTGCGGCTGGTGGCTGTCGAGGGGGTGGACGTGTGCGCCTGCTGCGCCCCCCACGTCAAGCGCACCGGGGAGATCGGCGTTATCAAGATCTTCGAGTCCATCCGCCGGAAAAACGGCGTGCGTCTGCGGATGCTGGCGGGGAGCCGGGCGTATGAGGACTATGTAAAACGCGCCCGGTCGGCGGCGGACATCTCCGCGCTGCTGTCCACGCCCCGCGACGGGGTGACGCAGGCTGTGGAGCGGGTGCTGGCCGAGCGGGACGCGGCGCAGTTTAAGCTGACGGGCCTTCGGCGGCAGCTCCTTGAGGAGAAGCTGGCGGCTGAGCCTTACACGGAGGGGAACCTTATATTTTTCCAGCCGGAGCTTGACATGAGGGAGATGCAGAGCTTTGCAAGCGCCGCCCGAGAGAAGTGCGCGGTGGCGGCGGTGTTCTCCGGGGACGATGAGAGCGGCTACAGGTACGTGCTGGCGTCGAAGAGCGCCGACCTGCGGGTGCTGTCAAGGGATATGAACGAGGCCCTTCACGGGCGCGGCGGCGGAAGGCCGGAGATGGTCAGCGGCTCCGTCAGCGCCACGCGGGAGGAGATAGAGGGGTATTGGAGATAACGCCGCCCCCGGCGGGGGGTGGACCCCCTGCTGGACACACCCCCGGGGACGCCCCAACGGAGGTGCGGTCGTTTTAAGGGCAATGCCTTCCCCGCAGGGCGGGGAAGGTGTCGCCGGAGGCGACGGATGAGGTGGGAATTGCCTCCCCTCTCTGAGGGGAGGTGGCCCGGAGGGCCGGAGGGGAGCTGTGGCGCTCATCGGCCTCATCCAGCCCCCTTCGGGGGCCACCTTCCCCACAAGTGGGGAAGGCATTGCATTAAAAAAGCCTCCCCTCTTTGAGGGGAGGTGGCCCGGAGGGCCGGAGGGGAGTTGTGGCGCTCATCGGCCTCATCCGGCCCCCTTCGGGGGCCACCTTCCCCACAAGCGGGGAAGGCTTTGAAAACGCGCAACGGGGCCGGCAGGGGAAATGCCTTCCCAACGGTGCGCAGGATTGGAGGTTTGCGTTCAATGTACATTCGAGAGATCTACAAGACGAAGAAGCTGCCGATTTCCTATGAGATCTTTCCGCCCAAAGGGGAACTGCGGGTGGAGGAGCTGCGGGGGACGCTGGAGGCGCTGGCGGGGACGGAGCCGGATTTTATCTCCGTGACCTGCTCCGCGGGCGGGTCCGGGAACGGGCGGAACACCGCCGCTCTGACGGGGATCATCCAGCGCGAGTACGGCATCCCGGCGGTGGCGCATCTCACCTGCGTCAACTCCACCCGCGCCGATGTGGACGCGGCGGTGGAGGAGATACGCGGGCAGGGCATCTCCAACGTCTTTGCCCTCCGGGGGGACAGGCTGCCGGGGAGCGAGACGCGGGATTTCCGCTACGGGGCGCAGCTTGTGCGGTATCTCCGGGAGACAACGGACTTCTGCGTGGGCGGCGGGTGCTACCCGGAGGGGCACGTGGAGTGCGACGACTTTGACGAGGACATCCGGCGCCTCCGGGAGAAGCAGGACGCCGGGGCGGAGTTTTTCCTGAGCCAGCTCTTTTTTGAGAATACGGCGTTTTACCGCTTTGTGGAGAAGGCCAGGGCCGCGGGGATCACCGCGCCCATCGACGCGGGGATCATGCCCATCATGGGCAAGAGCCAGATCACCAGGATGGTCTTTTTGTGCGGGGCGAGCCTGCCCTCCGCCGTCATACGGATGGTAAACCGCTATGAGAACGACCCGGCTTCCCTCCTGAAGGCGGGGATGGAGTATGCCGCGAGGCAGATCGTGGAGCTTGCCTCCTCCGGGGCGGCCAGCGGCATCCACATCTACACCATGAACAAGCCTGAGGTGGCGAAATTTGAGATGGGGGTCCTGCGCGATGCCGGCTTCTGAGTTCTCCATTGAGAAAAGCGAGGTCCTGCGCTATCTGGGACACCGGGGGCAAGAGATCGGGCTGGAGCTGGACGGGCTTATTGAGCGCAGCATCCGGCGGTGCGCCGAGAGCGCGAAGCCCCTCTATTTCTGGCGGGTCTTTCCCCTGACGGAGGACGCCGGGGGCCAGCCGGAGCTGGAAGGCACGGGCGTCGTCCTCCGGGGGCGGGACATCAAAAAGCACTTGGACGGGGCCGTGGCCTGCGCGGTGATGGCCTCCACCCTGGGGATGCAGGTGGAGCGGGAGATGATGCGTATGGGCAGGCGCTCTCCCACGGAGGAGGTTTTGATCAACGCCGCGTGCACGGCGCTCATTGAGAGCGTGGCGGACGTATGCCAGCGGGAGGTGGAGGCGTACGCCCGCGCCCACGGGCTTGTGACCAGCTTCCGCTACAGTCCCGGATACGGGGATTTCCCCTTAGAGCAGCAGCGGGAGGTGCTGGGCGTTCTGGACGCGGGGACGCGCCTTGGCATCACGCTGACGGATTCCATGCTGATGGTGCCGAAGAAGAGCGTGTCGGCGCTGCTGGGGCTTTACCCGGAGGATTCCGGCGTCAGGCGCGGCGGCACCAGCTGCGACAGATGCGAAAACCGCGAGACCTGTTCATTCAGAAAGGAGGGGTACGGCTGTGAGGGATGAGGGATTTATCCTGTTTGACGGCGCGATGGGCACCGAGCTTCAAAAGCGGGGCCTGAAGCCCGGCGCTCTGCCGGAGCTTCTCAATCTCACCGACCCCGATGTGGTGCGGGCCGTCCATGCCGATTATGTGGCCGCCGGGGCGGACGTTATCACGGCCAACACCTTCGGGGCCAACGCCAAAAAGCTGGGAAGCGCGGAGATGGTGCGGCAGGTCATTGCCGCCGGGGTGCGGCTTGCCCGCGAGGCCGGGGCGAAGCGCGTGGCCCTGGACCTGGGACCTACCGGGGCGATGCTGGCTCCCCTGGGGGCCATGAGCTTTGACGAGGCGTATGAGCTGTACCGGGAGCAGGTGCTGGCCGGCGTGGAGGCGGGGGGGGACCTGGCGCTCATCGAGACCATGTCCGACCTTTTGGAGGCCAAGGCGGCGCTTTTGGCGGTGAAGGAGAACTCCGCGCTCCCGGTCTATGTGACCATGACCTTCGCCCAGGACGGCAGGACCTTCCTGGGCACCAGCCCCGCCGTGGCGGCGGTGACGCTCTCGGCCCTGGGCGCGGACGCGGTGGGCATCAACTGCTCCCTGGGGCCGGAGGAGACGATCCCCTTTGCTAAGGAGATGCTAGCCTGGGCGACGGCCCCCGTCATCGTCCAGCCCAACGCGGGACTGCCGGACGCCACGTCGGGGGAGACGGTGTATCACGTGACGCCGGAGGCGTTCGCCCAGGCCGTGGGGCGGATGCTGGACGCGGGCGTGTCCATCGCCGGAGGCTGCTGCGGCACCACCCCGGAGCATATCCGGCTCCTGCGGGCGCAGATGGACGGGAGAACGCCTGTAAAGCGGCAGACGCCCCATAAGACGGCGTTTACCAGCTCCCAGAGGCTGGTGTGCCCGGAGGGGGGCGTGGCGGTCATTGGCGAGAGGATCAACCCCACGGGCAAGAAGAAGATCAAGGAGGCCCTGCGCGCCCAGAGCTTCGACTACATCCTCAACGAGGCCATCAACCAGGAGGAGGCCGGGGCGGAGCTGCTGGACGTGAACGCGGGACTGCCGGAGATCGACGAGCCGGGGACGCTGACGCGGCTCGTGACGGCCCTCCAGGCGGTGACGCCGCTGCCCCTGCAGATCGACAGCGCCGACCCCGCCGCCATCGACCGGGCCTGCCGCGTCTACGCCGGAAAGCCGATCATCAATTCAGTGAACGGCAAGGAGGAGAGCCTGTCGGCCATCCTGCCGTTGGCGAAGAAATACGGGGCCGCCGTGGTGGGGTTGACCCTGGACGAGAGAGGCATCCCGGAGACGGCGGAGGAGAGGCTGGCTATCGCGGAGAGGATCGTAAAAAGGGCGGGGGAGTACGGCATCCCCAAAGAGGACGTGCTCATCGACTGCCTCACCATGACGGCTTCCACCAATCAAAAACTGGCCCGCGAGACCCTGAGAGCCGTCCATTTGGTGACGGAGCGACTGAAGGTCAAGACCGTCCTGGGCGTCAGCAACATCTCCTTCGGCCTTCCCAACCGGGAGCTTCTCAACGCCGCGTTCCTGGCCGCCGCCTTCGGGGAGGGGCTGACCTTGCCCATCCTGAATCCACTGTCGGCCCGCTATATGGACGTGGTAGCCGCCTGGCGGGTACTCTCCGGCCAGGACGGGAACGCTCAGGGGTACATTGAGACTTATGTTAACCGCACCACGTCTTATCAGAGTTATGTTAACAAAGACGGTGGAAAAGTTATGTCTACCGACCGGGGAGGCCCCTCCGGCGAAGCGGGGAATGAAGTTGACATAACGTCAATCGTCCTCTCCGGGCGGAAGATGCTCATGGAGGACGCGGTGAAGGAGGCGCTGAAGGAGAAAGCGCCCATGGAGGTGGTGAACGGGCTTCTGATCCCCGCCATCAACGCCGCCGGGGACCGCTTTGAGAAGGGGCAGTTCTTTCTGCCGCAGTTGATGGCCTCGGCGGAGACGGTGAAGCTGGGCTTTGACGTGATCCGGGACCGGGCCAAGTCCGGGGAGGTGGTGAGCCACGGGAAGATTTTGCTTGCCACGGTGAAGGGCGACATCCACGACATCGGGAAGAACATCGTGAAGATGCTCCTTCAAAACTACGGGTATGAGGTCGTGGACCTGGGGCGCGACGTGCCGCCGGAGCTTATCGTGGAGGTGACAATGCGGGAGAAAATACGGCTTGTGGGCCTCTCCGCCCTTATGACCACCACGGTGAAGGCCATGGCGGAGACCATCCGTATGCTCCGGGAAGCGGGGGCCGGCTGTCGGGTGATGGTGGGCGGCGCTGTTCTGAACCCGGAGTACGCCAAGCTTGTGGGGGCGGATTACTACTCCCGCGACGCCCAGGAGTCGGCCAGGATCGCCGCGGAGGTCTTTGGGGAGCAGGGGTAACGCCTCCCCAGAGTGAATTTCGCAAAAATCAAGCGGAGTTTCCCGCACGTTCCCCTTTGTCGAAAAAGGCCAATGGCCTTTTTCGACAGATTAAAAAAATCCAGAAGCCATATAGGCTTCTGGATTTTTCATATGGCAGCGGGAGAAGGATTCGAACCCTCACATACGGAGTCAGAGTCCGCTGTGCTACCTTTACACAATCCCGCTAAACGCAAGTGCTATTATACCCACGCAGGGGGCGCTTGTCAAGAGAAATTTTGAAACTTTTTAAAAATCCGCCGGAGGGGAGAAGCCCTCCGGCGGGACGGGTCACGGTTTCATATGCTCCTCATAGAAGCTCCTGATCCGGGAAAAGGTATCGGCGCTGATGTCATGCTCGATTTTGCACGCCTCCCGCATGGCGGTCTCCCCGTCCACCCCCAGGGCCTTGAGGATCTGGGTGAGCAGGACGTGACGCTCGTAGATGCGCTCGGCCACCTCGCGCCCCGTCTCGGTGAGATGGATGTCCCGCCGCTCGTCCACGTCGATGTAGCCGTTCTCGCGCAGACGGCGCATGGCAATGGAGATCGTGGGCTTGGAGTAGCCCATCTCGGTGGCGATGTCGATGGAGCGGACATAGCCCATGCGGTTTTCCAGCATAAGTATGGTCTCCAGGTAATCCTCTCCGGACTCGTGAATTTCCAATCCCTCCACCTCCTGACCCTGAAGAATTTCCGGCGCACTCAGAAGAACTTTTTGATCCCGTCGGTGGCGTCGGCCTCGTCGGCGCTGATGGTCATGGTGAACTTGACGCCCTCCCGCGCGGAGAAGGAATCGCACCAGTCAAGGAACTCCTCCGCCTCGTTGAGGGAGTCGGTGCCGGCCAGCTTGAAAAGGCCGTCCATGAAAATGTGGGTAATATCGTAATTCCCGGCGCACAGACCGCACAGGAAGCCCTTGAGGGCGGTGTAGCCGGTAAGCTTGTAGTCGGAAAGCTTGACGAGCCGGACGCTCATGGGAATATCGTACCGAAGCGCCTCGTCGCGTTCGATGCAGATGACATTTCCGTGCTCCTCATCGGAGGCGCGACGCACCAAATCGATGAGCTTTTTCGTTTTTCCGTGACCCTTCAGTCCCATAATGACTTTAACCATAGGGAACACTCCTTTCAGTTTTGGGGTTGCGGCCGGAGGAGTAAAACGCCCGGTCCCGGCGGGGGAGCCGCGCCCGCTGAGCGTCAAGGCACCTGCCGCGCCGATTCACAGGCCGCTTCCTTTCGCCTCCTGCCAGCTACGATTATTTTACCATTTTTCACGCGGCGATTCAATATGAATTTTTGCAATTTGCAAAAAATTTATCTTTCGACGGAGGAACATATGGACGCGCGGCGGCGTATTATGGTTCAGGCTCATATTGGAGCCCAGGAGGAATTCAATGAAATCCATGAATTGTCCCGATACAAACGAACCCTGCGGCGGCTGCGGAGGGAATATCATCAACTGCGGCGGCGCGGGGAGTCCCTGCCCCGGACCGAGAGGCCCCCAGGGCATCCCCGGCCCCGTCGGCCCCCAGGGGCCTCAGGGGGCGCAGGGACCCCAGGGTGAGACGGGACCTGCCGGACCCGTTGGCGCGACAGGCGCGGTGGGTCCCCAGGGTCCTCAGGGTCCCCAGGGGGAGACAGGTCCCGCCGGTCCCGCCGGCCCCGTTGGCGCCACAGGCGCGGTGGGTCCCCAGGGTCCTCAGGGTCCTCAGGGCGAGACAGGTCCCGCCGGTCCCGCCGGCCCCGCTGGCGCGACAGGCGCGGTGGGTCCCCAAGGTCCTCAGGGTCCCCAGGGCGAGACAGGTCCCGCCGGTCCCGCCGGCCCCGTTGGCGCAACAGGCGCAGTAGGTCCCCAGGGGCCGCAGGGTCCCCAGGGCGAGACAGGCCCCGCCGGACCTGCCGGCCCCGCTGGCGCAACAGGCGCGACGGGTCCCCAGGGGCCTGCCGGCCCTGCCGGACCTGCGGGCGCGACGGGCGTAACGGGTCCCCAGGGGCCTGCCGGGACGGCGGCGACCATAGCCGTGGGGTCGGTCACAGCCGGCGCTCCCGGAAGCCAGCCCTCCGTCAGCAACAGCGGCACGGACACCGCGGCGGTCTTTAACTTCGTCCTCCCCACGGGGACGCAGGCCGCGGCCAGCTACGGCGACTTTTACGCCCTGATGCCGCCTGACAACGCCGCCGCCGTACAGACGGGGAGCGATGTGGAATTTCCCAACGCCGGCGTCACCGCCGGGGGCGTGGCGGCCTCCGGCGACACCGCCGTCACCGTGGCCAACACGGGCACGTACCTGGTTGCCTTCCAGGTCAGCGTCACGCAGCCGGGACAGCTTGTCCTGGCGGTGAACGGCGTTGAACAGCCCAGCACCGTGGCCGGGCGCGCCGGAGGGACCGCTCAGATCGTGGGCGTGAGCCTTCTTGATCTGACAGGCGGGGACACCGTCTCCGTCCGCAACCCCTCCGGCAACACCACGGCCCTCACCGTCACGCCCACGGCGGGCGGAGTGGGCGCGGTCTCCGCGCATCTGCTCCTCGTACAGATCGCATAAACAAACGCATCTTCCCCGGCCTTTTGGCCGGGGAAAACTTTAAATGTCGAAAATTGACCGCGCCATAGATGCGCACCCTCGGTTCTCAAGGGGCTTGTCCGGGCAAACGTGTAGTTCAACTTTATTTTTTCGTGAGGATATGCCAAACATCGGTTCCGGCAAAGCCGCATTTTCGATACAGGCGTTCCGGGGCAGACAGGGCGTTCATTTTTCCCGAAACCGTTGCGAATCTTGCTGTATTCTGCATTTTGGTGAGCAGCGTATTGACTGTGAATTGGCCGCAGCCGCGTCCTCGATACGGCGGAAGGACCTGTATCCACTCTAAAATCAATTCGCCGATCTCTTTATCGTAATCAGCTATACCGCCGGCGACGACTGTTTGCGTCCCTTTCTCCTTCAGCAGGATCCATAAGCCGGGGCAGTAGACGGGGGTGTGCCGGTAACCCGCTATCTGCTCGGCGGTGACGCTTAAATCGGTATAGCTTTCGTTGATAAGCTGGACAAACTCAGCGTCCGCAGCTTCGCCTGAGACGATCTCAACGTCTTGTACCGTCATATGCCTGATATTCTTCAAATCGTGATAGAGCCGAAAGTACGGCTCGTCCCTGTATTCAAGGAGCAGATCGTCAGTCATCTCCCGTTGATGGACGATCAGCATATTTGGCGGCACCGCTATGCGCGTATACTTCCAGTACGGAATACTCGCGGTCCCGCATGGGTCAAGCAAATATTGCTGTAATGAAATCATGATCCCACCTGCACAAAACCCGGACTTGTCCAACAATTTTTAAGTATACCACACAAGCGTGAAGAAATCTACCGTCAGAAAAGGCCGGGGAATTTTCGCGTTTGCCGTTGATTTAAAGCGGAAATGGGTGTATCATAGGCACAGCGCATCTGATGGCGCGGAAAGGGGAAGCGGCGATGGAATTTAATGCCGATGCGTTTCACATCTTTGACAGGGACTGGGCGCTGGTCACGGCGGGCGATTTGGAGAGATTCAACACCATGACCGTCTCCTGGGGCGGACTTGGGACCCTCTGGGGAAGGCCGGTGGCGACGGTGTATGTTAAGCCGCTGCGGTACACCCATGATTTTCTGGAGAGGAGCGACGTGTTTACCGTCAGCTTCTATCCTGCCCAGTATAGAAAGGCCCTGACGGTCCTTGGCACCCTCTCTGGCCGGGACGGGGACAAGGTAGGCAAGGCCGGCCTTACGCCCGTGGCCGCGGGAGACGGCGTGACCTTCCGCGAGGCGTGTAAAACGCTGGTGTGCCGGAAGATCTACCGGCAGGACATGGACGTGGCCGCCATGCCCGCAGACGTGGCGGAGGCGTTTTATAAGACCGAGGCCCCCCACACCATGTACATCGGGCAGGTCCTGGAGATCCTCTCATAAAGGCGGCGGCGGACGATGCGATTTCATGAAGTCAGAAGCGCGGAGGACATCACGGCGCTGGTGGAGGAGGCGGGCTTTCTGCCCTTTTTCAAAAACCGCATCCCCGGCTTTTCGGTGGAGGAGTGCTGCCCGCGCGAGCTTTGGTTCTCCGACACCGTGGATGGGCCGTGGGAGTGGAAGGGACCCATCGCCCGCTCAGGTAGGTGCGTCTACGGGAAGCTCTTTGGGGGGAAGGCGGGGTTTGTGAGCCGCGAATGGCTCCCGGACCTGGCAAACTACCGCCGGGACGGCTACGATTTTGACGCGCGGTTTGACGACGGGTTGGCCCCGATCCGGGACAAGGCCGTGTTTGACGCGGTGTATGAAGAGGGCGCGCTCTTGTCAAAGGAGCTTCGGGACCGATGCGGAGCCAAGGGCTTCGACACGGTCATCACGCGCCTTCAGATGCAGACGTATCTGTGCGTGGCCGATTTTGTCTACATGACGGACAGGCACGGCAAGCCCTACGGCTGGAGCGTGGCGAAGTACGCCGCGCCTGAGACGCTGCTGGGGTACGACTACGTGACCGGGGCGTATGCCCGCCAGCCCGCCGCGTCCAGGGAGCGGATCGTGGACAAGCTCCGCGCTGTCCTGCGGGACGTGGACGGCGGGCTTATAGGGAAGCTCATCCAGTGAGCGCGTTTTCGCACAAAAAAGCCGGGAAGGGGCCGCGCCCTTTTCCCGGCACTTTTTTATTGGTTTATTGGGCGGGGACGGAGAAGAGGGTGGATTCCAGCTTCTTTCCTACCCAGGAGACGATGGGGCCGCAGAAGAGGGCGACAGCCACGGCGACGATGCCCGCGTTCCCGCCCAGGGCCAGGCCCCCCAGGGTGAAGGCGATGTCCCAGAGAATGCGTATCTTACGGAAGGAGAGCTTTTTCACGTGCTCGGAGATGATGAAGGGGAGGGCGTCGTAAGGGGAGGAGCCGAGGCCGGAGCACATATAGACCGACGCGCCGCACAGGAACACCGCCAGGGCCGGGAGCAGAAGCGCCCAGCGGACGGCGGGGGAGTCGAAGACGCCCGCCGGGAGGAGCTTTTGGGTCACCCAGGTGAAGAAGTCGGAGATGTAGCCCAAAAACACCATGTTGCCCACGGTGCCGAAGCCGATGCGGCTCAAATCGAAGCGGATGACGAAGAGGAACGTCACGAGATGGCATAGAAGCTGGCAGGTGCCGAAGCTCAGGTGCGTCAGGTTCACCACGCCCTGGGTGAGGCAGGAGCAGGGATCGACGCCCAGGTCGATGGCGCGCAGAACGGACAGGCCGAGGCCCTGGGTGATAACGCCCAGAGTCATGGCGGCGAGCCTCCTTCCAAAGGGCGCGGGGCGCTGGAAGCAGGCCGGGCGGCGGGCAACGGTTTTCATGAAAATCCCTCCTTGACAGATCAGAGAACGAGGATGAGGACGCCCCGGGCGATGAGGGCGCAAAGCCACGCCAGGACGCACTGCCAGACGATGACCCCGGCGGACCATTTGCGGCCCAGCTCACGCCGGATGGAGGCGATGGCGGCGACGCAGGGGGTGTAGAGCAGGCTGAACACCAAAAGCGCCCCGGCGGACACCGTGTCCACCACCGCGGCGACGCCGCCCTGGGAGGCGAACAGCACCTCCAGCACGGAGACGACGCTCTCCTTTGCCATGAAGCCGCTGATGAGGGAGGTGCAGATCCGCCAGTCTCCCAGCCCCAGGGGCTTGAAGAGCGGCGCGATCAGCCCTGCCAGCATCGCCATGATGCTGGTGGAGGAGTCGGCCACCAAATTGAAGTGGAGGTCAAAGCTCTGGAGGAACCAAACCACCACCGTGGCCACGAAGATCACGGAGAAGGCGCGGTGGATGAAATCGCTGGCCTTCTCCCACATGAGCTGAAGGGTGTTCCGGGCGGAGGGGAAGCGGTAGTTGGGAAGCTCCATCACAAAGGGGACCGCCTCGCCCCGGAAGAGGAGCTTTTTATAGAGGAACGCCACCAAAATGCCCACCAGGATGCCCAAAAGGTAGAGGCCTGTCATGATGAAGCCGCCCTGCCCGGGGAAGAAGGTGGAGACAAAAAAGGCGTAGATGGGCAGCTTGGCCGTGCAGCTCATGAAGGGGGTGAGAAGGATGGTCATTTTCCTGTCCCGCTCGCTGGGAAGGGTGCGGGTCGCCATCACGGCGGGGACAGTGCAGCCGAAGCCCACCAGGAGCGGCACGATGCTCCGGCCGGAGAGGCCGATCTTGCGCAGAAGCTTGTCCATGAAGAAGGCGACCCTCGCTATGTACCCCGAATCCTCTAAAAGCGAGAGGAAAAAGAACATGGTGACCACGATGGGCATGAAGCTCAACACTGAACCAACCCCCTCAAAGATGCCGTTGATCACAAGGTCGTGGAGCACGGGGTTGACGCCGGTGCGCGTCATCCACCCATCCAGGGCCGCAGAGAGGGCGCCGATCCCCATGTCGAGAAGATCCTGGAGCCACGCGCCAATCACGTTAAAGGTGAGGTAAAACACAAGGCCCATAATGGCGATAAAGACCGGGATGGCGGTATATTTTCCTGTGAGAACGCGGTCAAGCTTTTCGCTGCGGATATGCTCGCGGCTCTCCTTCGGCTTTTTCACGCACTCACGGCAGACCCGGCCGATGAAGCCGAAGCGCATATCCGCGATGGCGGCGGCCCTGTCCAGCCCCCGCTCGGACTCCATTTGCAGGGTGATGTGCTCCAGAAGCTCCCGCTCGTTCTCGTCGAGAGCCAGCCTGTCGATGATCAGGCTGTCGCCCTCGATGCACTTGGCGGAGGCAAAGCGGGCGGGGATGCCGGCGTTCTCCGCGTGATCCTCTATGAGATGCACCACCGCGTGCAGGCACCTGTGAACCGCGCCGCCGGAGGCGTCCTTCGCGCAAAAGTCCACCTTGACGGGCTTTTCCTGGTAGCGGGCCACATGGATGGCGTGGGTGATGAGTTCGTCCACGCCCTCGTTTTTCGCCGCAGAGATGGGCACCACGGGGACGCCCAACTGGGCCTCCATGGCGTTTACGTCGATGGAGCCGCCGTTGCCGGTGAGTTCGTCCATCATGTTGAGCGCCACCACCATGGGCCGGTCCATCTCCAAAAGCTGCATGGTCAGGTAGAGGTTGCGCTCGATGTTCGTGGCGTCCACGATGTTGATGATGGCGTCGGGCTTCTCGTTCAGCACGAAATCCCGGCTGACAAGCTCCTCGTTGGAGTAGGGGGACATGGAGTAGATGCCGGGAAGGTCGGTGATCAGCGTGTCGGGGTGGCCCGTGATGGAGCCGTCCTTGCGGTCCACCGTCACGCCGGGGAAGTTGCCCACGTGCTGGTTGGAGCCGGTGAGGCGGTTGAAAAGCGTGGTCTTGCCGCAGTTTTGATTGCCTACCAGGGCGAAGGTGAGCACGTGCCCGTCGGGGAGGGGATTTTCCGTGCTCTTCTCGTGGTGGACGCCCGGTTCGCCAAAATAGGGGTGCGGCTGCTTGGCCCGCCGCTTCTCAGGGGCGGGGGGTTCCGGCGTGGGGGCGTTCAGCTTGGTGACCTCGATGTGTCCCGCGTCGTCAAGCCGCAGCGTCAGCTCGTAGCCGTGGATGCGAAGCTCCACCGGGTCGCCCATGGGGGCGTATTTCACAACGGTGACCTCCGCGCCGGGGATGACGCCCATATCCAGAAAATGCTGTCTCAGCGCGCCCTCGCCGCCCACGGCGTCGATGCGCCCCGTCTCGCCGATGGCGAGCTCTCGTAAAGTCATACGGAGACCTTCTCCCAAAAGAATTTGAATAGAGCATAGCACATCTTGCCCCATAAGTCAAAGGAAAAGAAGGATTTCCGCAAAGCCGGAAGGAAAAGGCGGCAGGGGAGCGGGAAATTTTCTTCTTGACATTTGACCGCGCAGTCACTATAATATGAAAGCACGCCGGGGTGTGGCGAAGCTTGGTATCGCGCTTGGTTCGGGACCAAGAGGCCGCGGGTTCGAATCCCGCCACTCCGACCA